>JAEYRD010000183.1 GCA_023435725.1 Pseudomonadota bacterium
GACTGGGCATGCAGCAACGGCGCCGCCCGAAATGCTCACGCGCCCGGCGATCTTCTTCCATGGTCTCGGCGTTGCTTTCTGGATCGGAGCGCTCGCGCCGCTCGCGGCTTTGGTGTCACAGCCGACCGCCGCAGCACTGCCTGTTGTGAACCGGTTCTCCCGCATCGCCATGCTGGCGGTCGGCGTTTTGGCATTGACAGGCCTTGTGCTGGCGGTCGTCCAGCTCGAAAAGCCGTCCGCGCTGATCGAGACCCGCTATGGCCTGCTGCTCTCGATCAAGCTCGCGCTGGTGATCGCGCTCCTGGCGCTTGCTGCGCTCAATCGGTTCCGGCTGACGCCCGCCTTGGCGCGGGGTGAGAAGGTCGCGCCGGCGCTCAGGCGCTCTATCCTGCTCGAATGCGCGATCGCGTTGGCCATCTTCGCCGTGGTGGCCGGCTGGCGTTTCACGCCGCCGCCGCGGACCATCGTTCCGGAGACGCCGCTGGCGATCCACATCCACACCGATAAGGCGATGTTCCAGGTGCTGGTGTTCCCCGGGAAACCCGGCGTCGACGATTTCGTGCTCCAACTCATGACCGGCGAGGCGACGCCGCTCACGGCCAAGGAGGTGGCGCTGACGCTCAGCCTGCCGGAGCGCGGCATCGAGCCGATGGAGCGGGGCGCGTCACTCGGGCCGGACGGCTACTGGCATGTGCGAAAGGTCGAGTTGCCCTTCGCCGGCCGCTGGCATGTGCGGATCGACGCGCTGGTCACCGATTTCGAGAAGATCACGCTCGAGGACGAACTCGATGTGGCGCCGCTCTAAGGACGCCGGGCCGACTCAAGTTGAACCTGAAGTCGACGGAAAAATGACAGGAATTCCGCCGCGTTAGCGGCTTTTCCTCATTCCCGGTCTTGTGTTTTTGCTCCCAATCCGGTTTCACTGCAACCCGTCGCTGATTCTCAGAGTATTGCCATGCGGTTGTCGCGGTTCTTTCTGCCCATCCTGAAGGAAAACCCGAAAGAGGCGGAGATCGTCTCGCATCGGTTGATGCTGCGCGCCGGCATGATCCGGCAGGAGGCGGCCGGCATCTATGCGTGGCTCCCGCTCGGCTTCCGCGTGTTGAAGAAGATCGAGCAGATCGTGCGCGAGGAGCAGGACCGCTCGGGCGCGCTGGAACTGTTGATGCCCACGCTCCAGCTCGCAGACCTCTGGCGCGAGAGTGGCCGCTACGACGCCTACGGGCCGGAGATGCTGCGCATTGCCGACCGCCACAAGCGCGAGCTGTTGTACGGGCCGACCAACGAGGAAATGATCACCGAGATCTTCCGCGCTTACGTGAAGTCGTACAAGAACCTGCCGCTCAATCTCTATCATATTCAATGGAAGTTCCGCGACGAGCAGCGTCCGCGTTTCGGCGTGATGCGCGGCCGCGAATTCCTGATGAAGGATGCCTATTCCTTCGACCTCAACGAGGCCGCAGCGCGCGTCGCCTACAACAAGATGTTCGTGGCGTATTTGCGCACCTTCGCGCGGATGGGGCTGAAGGCGATCCCGATGCGCGCCGAGACCGGCCCGATCGGCGGCGATCTCAGCCACGAGTTCATCGTGCTCGCCGAGACCGGCGAGTCCGGCGTCTTCATCAATCGCGACGTGCTGGACCTGCCGATCCCGGGCGAGGACGTCGACTATGAGAGCGACCTGACGCCGATCATCAAGCAATGGACCTCGGTCTATGCCGCGACCGAAGACGTCCACGACGCCGCCCGGTTCGAGCAGGAAGTGCCCGCGGACAAGCGGGTGAACACCCGCGGCATCGAGGTCGGTCAGATCTTCTATTTCGGCACCAAATATTCCGACGCCATGAAGGCCCTTGTGGCCGGCCCCGACGGCGTCGACGTTCCGATCCATGGTGGCTCCTACGGCGTCGGCGTCTCCCGACTGCTCGGCGCCATCATCGAGGCCTGCCACGACGATGCCGGCATCAAATGGCCGGAGGCTGTGGCCCCGTTCCGCGCCGTGGTGCTGAACCTCAAGCAGGGCGATGCCGCGGTCGATGCGGCGTGCGAGAAGCTCTATGCGGAGCTCTCGGCCAAGGGCGTCGACGTGCTCTATGACGACACCGACCAGCGCGCCGGCGCCAAATTCGCCGCCGCCGACCTGATTGGCATCCCCTGGCAGATCATGATCGGGCCGAAGGGGCTTGCCGACGGCAAGGTCGAGCTGAAGCGGCGCAGCGACGGCTCGCGCGAGAATCTGTCCCCCGCCGACGTGGTCGCGCGTCTGGTCGGCTGAATATTGTTCATCGCCCGATATCGAGGCCGCCAATCCGGCCACAATTGACCCCGAATCATGGGATTATCGAGCGATGGATGAGGCCATGACCGAACCTGTACAAACCGCGCCTTTTGCGCCATTCGAGTGGATGCTGTCGGCGCGCTATCTGCGGGCGCGCCGCAAGGAAGGATTCATCTCGGTCATCGCCGGGTTTTCCTTTCTCGGCATCATGCTGGGCGTAGCGACGCTGATCATCGTCATGGCCGTGATGAACGGCTTCCGCAAAGAACTGCTCGACAAGATCTTAGGGCTCAACGGCCATATTCTGGTCCAGCCGCTGGAATCGCCGCTGACCGACTGGAAGGACGTCGCCGACCGGATCAGCCAGGTCCAGGGCATCCGGCTTGCCGCCCCCGTGGTCGACGGCCAGGCGCTGGCCTCCTCGCCGTGGAACGCCTCGGGCGTCCTGGTGCGCGGCATCCGCGCCGACGACCTCAACAACCTCACTTCGATCGCCAAGAACATCAAGCAGGGCTCGCTGGAGGGCTTTGACGACGGGCAGGGTGTGGCAATCGGCCGGCGCCTCGCCGACCAGCTGTCGCTGCATGCCGGCGACAGCGTGACGCTGGTGGCGCCGAAGGGCGCGGTTACGCCGATGGGCACGACGCCGCGCATCAAGCCGTACAAGATCGTCGCGGTGTTCGAGATCGGCATGTCCGAGTACGATCTCGGCTTCGTGTTCATGCCGCTTGCGGAGGCCCAGGCCTATTTCAACCGCAGCAACGACGTGACCTCGATCGAGGTGTTCACCACCAATCCCGACAAGATCGACGCGTTCCGCAAGGCGGTGACGGAGGCCGCGGGCCGGCCCGTGTTCCTGGTCGACTGGCGGCAGCGCAACTCGACCTTCTTCAACGCGCTCCAGGTCGAGCGCAATGTGATGTTCCTGATCCTGACGATGATCGTGCTGGTCGCCGCGCTCAATATCGTCTCCGGCCTGATCATGCTGGTGAAGGACAAGGGCAGCGACATCGCGATCCTGCGCACGATGGGCGCCTCGCAAGGCTCGATCATGCGGATCTTCCTGATCACGGGGGCCTCGATCGGCGTGGTCGGTACGCTGGTCGGCTTCTTCGTCGGTCTCGTGATCTGCCTCAACATCGAATCGATCCGGCAATTCCTGTCCTGGCTCACCAGCACCGAGCTGTTCTCGCCAGAACTCTATTTTCTGTCGAAGCTGCCCGCCGAGATCGACATCGGCGAGACTACGGCGGTCGTCATCATGGCGCTGACGCTGTCGTTCCTTGCGACGCTGTATCCGTCGTGGCGCGCCGCGCGCCTCGATCCCGTCGAAGCGCTCCGGTACGAGTGAGGGGCTGATGGAGCAGCAGCAGGGGGCTGACGATGTACCGGTCATTTATCTCCACGAGATAAAGCGGCAGTACCTGCAGGGCGAGGTGCCGCTGACGATCCTCGACAACGCCAAGCTCGCGCTGTGGGCGGGACAGTCGGTCGCGCTGGTGGCGCCGTCCGGCTCCGGCAAGTCGACGCTGCTGCACATCGCAGGCCTGCTGGAAGCGCCGGACGCCGGTGAGGTCTACGTCAATGGCGCGCCGACCTCGCAGCTGCCCGACATCGAGCGCACCCAGCTCCGCCGCACCGATATCGGCTTCGTCTACCAGTCGCACCGGCTGCTGCCGGAGTTCTCGGCGCTGGAGAACGTCATGCTGCCGCAGATGATCCGCGGCCTGAAGAAGTCCGAGAGCGTCAAGCGTGCCAAGGATATCCTGGGCTATCTCGGGCTCGGCGACCGCATCACCCATCGGCCGGCGGAGCTGTCGGGCGGCGAGCAGCAGCGCGTCGCGATCGCGCGCGCGGTTGCGAATGCGCCGCGCGTGCTGTTTGCGGACGAGCCGACCGGCAACCTCGATCCGCACACGGCGGATCACGTCTTTCAGGCCCTGATGCAGCTGGTCAAGGCGACCAAGGTTTCGATGCTGATCGCGACCCACAACATGGAACTCGCCGGCCGCATGGACCGGCGCGTGTCGCTTGCGAACGGCCAGGTCGTCGAGCTCGAGTAATCGAAGCGCGTTTTGTTGAACCTGCTCTCGGAGACTCGGTCCACCTCTCCCCAGCGGGGAGAGGTCGATTCGCGCTGGCAAATCGGGTGAGGGGGCGCTGCCCCACGAGAGACCGTAAACCCTCACCCGGCGCTACGCACCGACCTCTCCCAAGGGAGAGGTGGACACCCAAGCCGCGCCAGCCCGCCCAAACTAAAAACGTGAAAACAACCCCATGCACAGTAGCCGGCCGTGCCGGCGGCGGATCGGGGTCATGCTTGCCAGCCATCTGATATCTCCGCTGAACCCGCTGCGGCGGCGCATCGCCGCAGCGGGCAGGCCGGTTATGGCCGGATCACCGTCATTTTGAACGGTCCGGCGTTGGCCGCCGCGTGCGCGACCGCCTCGTTGGCGTGGTCGAGGTCGAACTCGGTCGCCTGGTAATGGTCCAGCCGCAGCAGGCCCGAACGCACCAATGCGATCAGGCGCGTCGCCGCATCCGGCGGATACATCCAGACCCCGTGGATCGTGATGCATTCGCGCATGATCCAGTTGTAGGGCAGCTCCAGGCCTGCACCGCCCTGCATGTTGACGCCGCCCATCAGCACCACGCGCCCGTAGGGGCGCACCGTCATGATCGCGGCGCGCACCACTGTCGTCGAGACCGAAGGCGGCATGATGTCGAACACGCAATCGATCGGGCCGGGTGCTGCGCGCTTCATGCGCTCGCGATCGTCGGCCTCGTTCCCCGCAAGGTTCACCGGCCAGACGCGCTCGCCGTAGCGACGCACGAGCTCGGCGAGCATTTTCTCGTTGCGCCCCGGCGCCACGACGCAGGCCGCGCCCATCGCCAGCGCCACCGCCACCGCGGCGCTGCCGAAATTGCCGGTCGCGCCGCTCACCAGCACGGTCTCGCCGGGCTGGAGTTTTGCGGCCAGGAAGCCGCCATAAGGCACGAGCATGGTGCTCAGCGCGCACCACTGCGTGGCCTTGGCGTCCGTGACCTGGCCCAGCCGCTTCACGTTCTCGGTCGGCAGCCTCATCTGCTCGGCAAAGGAGCCGTGACGAAAATATTTCTGCAGCCGCATGCCGCCGTCGCCGCGCGCACTCACGCCCTGCAGCGTGATGTCGGGCGCTATCGCATCGTCGCGCGAACGCACGGTCGGATCGCACAGCACCCAGTCGCCGACGGCAAGCTTCGTCGCATCCGGTCCGATCGCGCGCACGCGGCCGACGCCGCCAGCGCCGGGGACCACCGGCAGGTCGAGGGCGTATTTGCGCTCCCCGCTCAACACTTCGTTCGTATAGGACACCACGCGGGTGGACACGATATCGACGATCACCTCGCCGGTGCCGAGCACCGGGTCGGGCACATTCTCGATCGCGAGCGGAGATCCGAAGGATTTGAGCACGGCAGCTTTCATGTGGGCACCTCATTGTGGGGTGAGGAGCATATGTACCGGCTGTCGCGTGCCAGGAAGGCCTGGTATTATCCTAGTATTCCGGCGGCCCACCCATCAGGTGACGCGCAAGGACGAGCAAGGACAAGCAAGCATGGCCGATCCCCGACGCATCGAGTTCGGTGACTTCCTGAGATCCCGCCGCGAAAAGCTCACGCCGAAAGCCGTCGGCCTTCCGCCGGGGGCCAGGCGGCGCACCGCGGGCCTGCGCCGCGAAGAGGTCGCGCAGCTCGCCGGCATCGGCGTAGACTGGTACATCCGCCTGGAGCAGGGCCGCACCGTCAGCCCGTCGGTGACCACGGTCGATGCGCTGGCGCGCGCGCTGCGTCTTTCCAAGACCGAGCATGCGCATCTGAAGGCGCTGGCGCGTGACGGTGACCGGCGCGCCTTCACGCGCGAAATCGTGCCGCCGCCGATCCTGCGGCTGATCGAGAGCTTGAACCAGCCGGCCTACATCACCGGGCGGCGCTGGGATGTGCTGGCCTGGAACGAAGCCGCCGAGAAGGTCTTTGCGTTCGGCCGATTGCCGGAGGAGGATCGCAACACGATGCTCCTGATGATGACGAACAAGCAGACGCGAAAGGCCTACGGCGCGGGCTGGGCGGAGGTCGCCAAGCGCATGGTGGCGATGTTTCGCGCCACCCACGACGTCTGGGCCGGCGATCCTGCGTTCAATGAATTGCTGGCGCGATTGCGGCAGGGCAGTCCGGAATTCGTCAAATGGTGGGAAGCCCACGAGATCCGAGGCACCGCTTCGGGCCTGAAGACCATGTCGCATCCGACCCTGGGTGTGCTGCATTTCGAGCACACCAGCTTCCAGGCCAATGACGATCCGGCGTTGAAGCTCGTGATTTATACGCCGGTGTGAGCGCGTGGAAGCGCGCAGAGCGACGGCGTCGGAGAGGGCAGGAAATGGCGAAGCGCTGGGTTTCTCCCCTTGGCCCTTCTCGATTGGTCCATTTCCATGCAGCTGTCGTCGTCGAGCTCACTGAACTAGGCCGTGTACCCAAAAACCCGGCGGGGTGATGCGGCGAAGGCTAGGTCCGCTTTGCCCCTATAGCGACCAAGTTCATGCGGGAGCGCAATATGTCGCGATGGGCGAACAACGGACATTCTAGACCGTCGGATCGGCGCGAGGCGCCTTGCGTAAACAATCTATGGGTGTGTATGTGTTAGATTGACAGAAGTGATTCGTATCTCATGGAAGACCTCTTCAAGGCGGCCAAACTGCTGCTTCTCGATTTGGCTTCTACGATTTTCTTTCTTGTTCTGTTTCTATTTACGCACAACACGATCCTATCCGTCGCCCTAGGCACGGCACTTGGCGTGACCCAGATTGCAATTCAGCTTTTCCGACGGAAGCCGATCCACGTTATGGAGTGGCTGAGCCTGTTTCTCGTCATCGCTGCAGGCACGGCGACGATTCTCACAGACGACCCGCGCTTTGTCCTGATTAAGCCGAGCGTGATATATGTGATCGTCGGCATCGTGATGCTTAAGGCGGGCTGGATGGTTCGCTATCTGCCTGCGATTGCAAGGGCAGTCGCTCCTGATATCGCGGTGGCCGTGGGTTATGCGTGGGCCGGTCTGATGTTCGTATCCGCCGCCGTTAACGCGCTCGTGGCTTTCACGTGCAGCACGCAGACTTGGGCTTTGGTCATGCCGATCTTCGGCATCGTCAGCAAAGTGGCCGTCTTCATTGTTGGGTTTCTCGCAATCCGCCTTACCATCGTTCGTCGCATACGCGCGATGCCTGTCGAGGAACGTGAAGCTTTGCTAGTTTCTGCGGGATGGCGCCATCAACCGCCGTCGCTGGCCAAGTCCGCTTAGGGTCATTCGCGTCGTTTTGGCCGCGCGCCGATCACTTCCGATCTTCCCGGAAAACCGGACATACTCGGAGTCATTCGGCATGCCTCAACCGGGCCAACAAGAGGCGGCCCTATGTTGGCGGGAATCCAAAGAAGATACTTCAATAGGCGTTCTGCGAAGCTCCGTTAATGAATGATTATTATGCTGCGATCAGGTCAAGCTCGCAGCGCGTGGGAATCCAATGTATATTCGCCAGATTGTTTTCGCCGTCGTGCTGCTCGGCGCTTTGGTTCGGTTCGGGTCTGCCACAGCTGGAGATGGCTTCCCAGCAGCGGAGTGGGAGCGCGTCACCCCTGCAGAATTGGGCTGGTCAGAGACCGAATTGGCCCAAGCGCGATCCTTTTCGGATCAGATTCGCTCCAGCGCGGTTGTGATCGTTCAGCACGGAAAGGTGGTGGCCGAGTGGGGCAATACGACGAAGCCGATGGAAGTCGCTTCAATACGCAAGAGCATGCTCAGCGCCCTGATCGGCATCGCAGTGTCGGATCACCAGATCAACCCTGACAGCACGCTTGGCGAACTTGGCATCGACGATAACCCACCTGGCTTGACCGGGATCGAGAAGGGCGCGACGGTACGCGAACTCCTCGAAGCGCGTTCCGGGGTTTACCACGTGGCGCTCTATGAGACGCCGGACAATGCCAAGATGAGACCGCCGCGCGGCAGTCACCCGCCCGGCACCTTCTGGTATTACAACAATTGGGACTTCAACGCGCTTGGCACGATCTACGAGCACGCAACTGGCACCGGCCTCTTCGAGGCGCTCGACCAAAAGATCGCAAAGCCAATCGGCATGCAGGACTACCGGCCACAGGATGGCAGCTACGTCCGGGGCGAAGCGTCTATCCACCCCGCCTATGAGATCCGCATGAGCGCACGGGACTTGGCGCGTTTTGCACTTCTCTATCTTCACAAAGGCAATTGGGCCGGACACCAGATCGTGCCGCGGGAGTGGGTGGAAGAGAGCACGCGCAGCTATTCGAAAGCAGCGTTCGGGATGGGCTATGGCTATCTCTGGTGGATCGGTTTTCTGGGCGGTGACGTTGCGCCTACGGTGACTTTGCCCGAGGGCAGCTTTATGGCCCAAGGTGCCGGCGGCCAATACGCCTTAGTCGTACCCGCACTCGACCTTGTCGTGGTGCATCGTGTCGACCGCGATGCGCCCTACGTCGAACCTTCATTTCGCAACATGGCCAGGCTCTTCTGGCTCATCCTGAAGGCCGATGGCTATGATCCAGGGCCCGATGCCTCGCTCACCGCAGCAACCGGCGAAAGACCGACAGGTGAGACCCTGGCCGCAAAATTCAACGGTAAGACGATCAGCTTTGGTCCGAAGCTCAAGAATGGTCCGTTATCTATGCGATTCGAGCCCGACGGCCGGATGACTTATCCGCACTGGGACGAGTCCTTTGGACCTGCAACCGGGACATGGGCGGTTGCGGAGGATAAGCTCTGTATCTTGATCTCGGCTGCTAGACGTCGTTGCTACATTCCAGTGCTGAACGGTGAGCAGATTGAGTTGTTCGACCAGCTTGGCGTCATGCAAATCGCCGGGGTGGCGCTGCCTCAGTGATCTGCATGCAGCAATCGGCTCGCGACGTCCGTTCAGGGGCATTCTCGACCGAGCCAACCGGTCCTGCCTGTCGTTAGATGTCCGCATCGACCTGAAAGCGGACCATCGCTCCGCGCTCGGTCGAGGTCAGCTAAGGGCCGATTTCTGCCTTAAGCAGGCGCGGCAAAACATGCCAGCGCATGCTCCGGCGAATGCTGTCGGTCCACGCCTGGGCGGGGTCAACGCGGCGCCGGTGAACCAGAAAGTCCTTCACGCGACAGAACATCAGGATTTCTTTCAGCCGGAAGACCTTGATTAGTCGATGGACGGAGCCGACCCGTGAAATTTTTGCTGAGAATTATGCTTGCAATCGCCCTCGTGAACCTTGCTCCAGCCGTCGCCGCGGCGCCGAAGAACGCCGTCGCTTCTCCTGCCTTGCAGAAGGAATTCGATGGCTTCATCGAGAAGTTTCGCGCGGCGCTGAAAGCAAACGACCCCGCCGCCGTCGCCGGTATGACACGATTGCCGTTCATGAATGACAGCGCAATTCGCGACGCCGCGCAATTTCGCGCCAAGACCTATCGGACCTCGTTCACGGCGAAAGATCGCGCGTGCATCCAGCGCGGCAAGGCCGTCTACGATCGTGATCAAGACAAAAATGACTATTACTCCATTTTCTGCGGCGAGACCATCTACGTCTTTACCAAGACGCCAACGGGGTTCCTCTTTACGGACATCGGCGTGAATGACTGATCAGGCCACAATGCCATCCACTGCCGCCTGACGTATGATCGGTCGCCTCGCTCAGCGACGTATTGGATAACCAGGCGATGGGCCGCACTCATCAACGGAAAGACTCGCCGCGAGCACAACGAGTAGGCTCGGCCCCTATTGACGGACATGCATACGGACAGCGGCGACTTCGCCTTCGGGTCATTCTCGACCGAGCCAGCCGGTCCTGCCTGTCGTTAGATGTCCGCATCGACCTGAAAGCGGACCATCGCTCCGCGCTCGGTCGAGGTCAGCTAAGGGCCAAAAGCGCGGATGACGCGACATCGATTGCCTGCGGTCGCCCTGAGGAATGTCCCTCGTCGCCGCGAAGCCAGCCCCGATCAAGCGGCGATATAAAACGCGGCCGGCGTACTGTGAATATTCTGCGACGACGCTGACTGAGACTATTCGCTCTCGAGCCATTCTTCGCGGAGAGGGTGTCATCTTCGCGCGAAGAAACCTTATATGAGTTGCGCCTGATCAAAATGAGCGCGAGGCTTCCTAATCGAGTTCACCCACGGCGTCTATCAGGCGAGAAGCCATCAACGCCCTAAACTGAAGGGTTTGACTCATGGCCAACACTCAGTCGCTTTCTTCCGATCCCGCGCTGCGCAACCTCGATGCCATGCTTCCCGAGCTGGAGGCCCTCTATAAAGACGTTCACTCGCATCCGGAACTCTCGATGCAGGAGACGCGCACAGCGGGCTTGGCGGCCGACCGGCTCCGAGCCGCCGGCTACGAAGTAACTACCGGAGTCGGCAAGACCGGTGTCGTAGGTCTACTCCGGAACGGCGAGGGACCGACAATCATGTTGCGCGCCGACATGGACGCGCTGCCGATCCAGGAGGCGACGGCTCTTCCCTATGCGAGCAAGGCGACAGGAACGGATCGCGAAGGCAAAACGGTTCCTGTCTCGCATATGTGCGGCCACGACATGCACGTCACTTGGCTCGTGGGCGCCACCAAGCTAATGGCAGAAACGCGGACGACCTGGCGCGGCACGCTGATGGCGGTCTTCCAACCCGCTGAAGAGACGGGCGAAGGCGCACAAGCCATGATCGACGACGGCCTGTTCAGGCGCTTTGCAAAGCCAGACGTAATTTTGGGGCAGCACGTCATGGTAGGCCCTTCGGGAACGGTCGCGGGGCGTGCGGGCGCAATCACGTCGGCAGCGGACAGCCTGCAGATCCGGCTATTCGGGCGAGGGGCGCACGGTTCGATGCCACAGGCCAGCATCGACCCCGTCGTGATGGCCGCCTCGACCGTGCTACGTCTGCAGACGATTGTTTCGCGCGAAGTGGCCGCCGCCGAAGCCGCCGTTCTGACGGTAGGTGTCCTGCAGGCAGGAACGAAGGAAAACGTCATTCCAGACGAGGCCATCATCAAACTAAATGTCCGGACCTTCGATGCTGGCGTGCGCCAGCGCGTCCTGGCCGCGATAGAGCGGATAGCAAACGCAGAGGCGGCCGCATCGGGGGCGCCTCGGCCGCCGGAAATTACGACGATCGATCAATACCCGCTCAACGTGAACAACCAGGATGCCGCCAAGCGAGTGGCGGATGCTTTCCGCGAGCATTTCGGAACGGAGCGCGTCCGGGAAACAGGTCCGGCTCCTGCAAGCGAAGATTTTGGTTCCTTCGGATCCAAATGGCACGTGCCGTCCGTCTTCTGGTTCGTTGGCGGAACCGATCCGAAGACTTACGCGAAGGCCAAAGAGGCGAACAAGATCAACGAACTTCCGGTAAACCATAGCCCAAAATTCGCGCCCGTTCTCCATCCGACACTACAAACGGGCGTCGAAGCGCTGGTCATCGCGGCCCGCGCGTGGTTGCCGGAATAGGAACGATGGACAAACTTCCAATTGTGCTCGACCTGACCGGCACGTTCGTCTTCGCGCTTAGCGGGGCATTGGCTGGGGCCAGACGGGAGCTGGATCTATTCGGCGTACTGGTGTTGTCGTTTGCGGCGGGCAACTCGGGAGGGATCACTCGCGACCTCCTGATCGGCGCCGTTCCGCCCGGCGCGGTCGGTGACTGGCGCTATCTCGGCGTGTCGCTCCTGGCGGGCATCGTCACCTTCTACTGCTCGTCCCTGATCGTCCGGATGTCGAACCCGATCCTGATTTTCGACGCGGCTGGTCTCGCGCTCTTCGCCGTCGCGGGCGCATCGAAGGCACTGGCCCACGGATTGAATCCGGTGATGGCGACGGCACTCGGCGTTGTGACCGGCATCGGCGGCGGCATGGTGCGCGATGTGCTGCTGGCAGAAATTCCGATGGTGCTGCGTGCGGAACTCTATGCGGTCGCTGCACTGGCCGCCGCAGCGATCGTCGTGATCGGCCACCTGCTGCAGCTACCGATCGCTCCGGTCACGGCAGTAGCGTTGATTTCATGCTTCTCACTTCGCGTCATGGCGATCAGGCGCGGTTGGCGGCTGCCGGTCGCGAAAATCGGGGAGCGAGACGATCCAAATGCTGCGAAGAAGAATCCGAAGGACGCCGGACGATCTTAGAGCGGATTCGTCGAAAGGCTGATGTCCGCGTTGGATCATTTTCGACGGATTCAGCGGTGGGTGTCGGCAGGTCGTGTGGGCTTCTGCCCAGAAGCGCGTGAACCGGAGGACCAGGAGCGTCGCGTTTGGCCGGACCCCGTGATTCAAACTCCCAAACCGGGGGCTCGAATCATGCGCTACGAACTGGCCGATCATGAATGGGGCGCCATCAAGCCGATGCTGCCGAACAAGCTGCGTGGCGTTCCTCGGGTAAACGACCGTCGTGTCTTCTACAGGATCAAGCAATATCGTCGAGTGGCGACGCGCTACGACAGGCTTGCCGCCAACGACCTTTCCTTCGTTCAACTCGCGTCAATCAGGCAATGGCGGCGCCTTAATGAGCCCGCGTCCTGACGCGGAAAGGCCCGGCAGCAATACATAGCCTTCCTTGCACTTTTGGACGCTCAATGGGTGGCTTAGAAGTCCATACCACCCATGCCGCCGCCCGGAGGCATGGCCGGGCCGGCGGCGGTCTTCTTCGGCAGCTCCGCGACCATGGCCTCGGTGGTGATCAGAAGCGCCGCAATCGAAGCTGAATTCTGGATAGCGACACGGACGACCTTGGCCGGGTCGATGATGCCCTTGGAGACGAGGTTGCCGTATTCGCCGGTCTGCGCGTCGAAGCCATAGCCGTACTGTTCCTTCTCCAAGACCTTACCGACCACGACCGAGCCGTCCTCGCCCGCATTTATCGCGATCTGGCGAGCGGGAGCCGACAGCGCCTTGCGCACGATCTCGACGCCGGTCTTCTGGTCGTCGTTCTTGGTGCGGATGCCCTTGAGATGCTCGGAGGCACGGAGCAGGGCGACGCCGCCGCCCGGCAGGATGCCTTCCTCGACCGCGGCGCGGGTCGCGTGCATCGCGTCATCAACACGATCCTTGCGCTCCTTCACCTCGACCTCGGTCGCGCCGCCGACGCGGATCACCGCGACGCCGCCCGCGAGCTTGGCCAGACGCTCCTGCAGCTTCTCGCGGTCGTAGTCGGAGGTGGTCTCCTCGATCTGCGCCTTGATCTGGCCGACGCGCGCCTCGATGTCGGCCTTTTTGCCGGCGCCGTTGACGATCGTGGTGGTCTCCTTGTCGATCATCACCCTCTTGGCGCGGCCGAGCATGTCGAGCGTGACGTTATCGAGCTTGATGCCGAGGTCTTCCGAGATCGCCTGGCCGCCGGTCAGGATCGCGATGTCCTGCAGCATGGCCTTGCGGCGATCGCCGAAGCCTGGCGCCTTGACGGCCGCAACCTTCAGGCCGCCACGCAGGCGGTTCACCACCAGCGTCGCGAGCGCTTCACCTTCGACGTCTTCCGCGACGATGACGAGCGGCTTGCCGGTCTGCACCACGGCCTCGAGCAGCGGAAGCAGCTCGTTCAGCGAGGAGAGCTTCTTCTCGTTGATGAGGATGTAGGCGTCGTCCATCTCAGCGCGCATCTTGTCGGCGTTGGTGACGAAGTAGGGCGAGATGTAGCCGCGGTCGAACTGCATGCCCTCGACGACGTCGAGCTCGGTCTGTAGCGATTTCGCCTCTTCGACTGTAATTACGCCTTCGTTGCCGACCTTCTTCATGGCGTCTGCAAGGAACTTGCCGATCTCGGCGTCGCCATTGGCCGAAATCGTGCCGACCTGGGCGATCTCCTCATTGGAGGTGACCTTCTTGGCGTTCTTCTCGATGTCGGCCACCACAGCTTCGACGGCAAGGTCGATACCGCGCTTGAGGTCCATGGGGTTCATGCCGGCGGCAACCGACTTGGCGCCCTCGCGGACGATCGCGGCCGCAAGCACGGTCGCGGTGGTGGTGCCGTCCCCGGCCGCATCCGCGGATTTGGCGGCTACCTCGCGCACCATCTGGGCGCCCATGTTCTCGAACCTGTCGTCGAGCTCGATCTCCTTGGCGACGGCGACGCCGTCCTTGGTGATGCGGGGAGCGCCGAACGATTTGTCGAGCACGACGTTGCGGCCCTTCGGACCGAGCGTCACCCTGACGGCATTGGCGAGAATGTCGACGCCGCGCAGCATCCGGTCGCGGGCATCGACGCCGAATTTGAGTTCCTTGGCTGACATGTCTGCTTCCCCTTGATCTCTGCTCATCGCCCTGAGGCGCGTGCTCCTCCTGAAGCGGGCGTCTCGAAGAACAAAGTTGAGCTGGGTCTTGACCTCATCCTTAGACGCCGGCCGCGCCGGCTTTTCAGGGTAAGGAAGCGTGCGTGCGGCTCAAGCGGCTTTCTTTTTGGTGGAGGTGTCAGTGAGAACGCCCATGATGTCGCTCTCCTTCATGATCAGCAGCTCTTGGCCGTCGATTTTGACCTCGGTGCCCGACCACTTACCGAACAGCACGCGGTCGCCGATCTGGACGTCGATCGGGATCAGCTTGCCGCTCTCATCGCGGCCGCCAGGGCCGACGGCGACGACTTCGCCCTGGGATGGCTTTTCCTTGGCCGTGTCGGGAATGATGATGCCGCCAGTGGTCTTCTGCTCAGCTTCGATGCGCTTGACCACGACGCGGTCGTGAAGCGGACGGAATTTCATGCAGTCCTCCCGACCTTTGAATATTTTCTGGGTTGGCAGTCGCAACATATGCCAGTGATACTGGGGCGCAAGAGGTTCGGCCCCCGCGGTGTTTGATTGCAACTTACGACTTGGGCTTATCGAGGAGGGATGCTCGCGGCGAGCCGGGTTACCGGAATTGCTGACCCGCCCGCGGCCGGGCAAACGCTCGCCCGTTTGCAAGTCGCGCTCACAGCCGCTATGTCCCGGCTTTCGGAAAGAGCCTGATATGACAATCTCGGATGACAACGACCTCACCCGCCTGAAAGAGATCGGGCGTATCGTCGCCAATACGCTGGAGGCGATGGGGAGGGCCCTTGAGCCGGGCATGACCACCTCCGAACTCGACCAGATCGGGCGAAAGCTCCTGGAGGCTGCCGGGGCACGCTCAGCTCCGGAGCTGGCCTACGACTTTCCCGGCGCGACCTGCATCAGCGTGAACGAGGAGATCGCGCATGGCATCCCGGGTGACCGGCGGATCGAGCGCGGCGACCTCGTCAACATCGACGTTTCAGCCGAGAAGAACGGCTTCTTTGCCGATACCGGAGCCTCGTTCGCCGTTCCACCCGTAACCCGCGCGGTGGAACGTCTTTGCAGGGATGGCCGGCGCGCGATGTGGACCGGCTTGCGGCAAGTTGGAGCCGGCAAGCCGATTGCCGGCATCGGTCAAGCCATCGGGACCTTTGCGCGAAAGAACGGCTACAGTCTCGTTAGAAACCTCGCCAGTCACGGTGTCGGCCTGTCGCTCCATGAGGAGCCGACAGAGATCGCAACATGGCCGGACCGCTCCGAACGCCGCATCATGGGCAACGGCCTCGTGTTCACCGTCGAGCCGTTCCTGTCCCTTGGCGCCGAGTGGGCACAGGATGGCGATGATCCATGGACGCTGTACAGCAGCCCCGAGGCACCTACCGTTCAATACGAACACACCGTTATCGCAACCCGAAACGGACCCGTGATCGTTACGCTGGCCGGCTAAGACCTCTAGTAGCCGGCATAGCCGTCATAGGGCGGGCAATAGCCGTCGCCATAGCCGTACACGGTGCTATGGCCGTAATACAACACGATCGGGGAGCTGTAGACCGGGTAGCCGCCGCCATAGTACCCGCCGTAGTAGCCGCCATAGCCTCCGTAATAGCCGCTCCTCGCGATCGCACCGCCGACGACACCGTAACCGAGGCCGCGATAACCGTAGCCGCGATAGCCCCAGCCTCCGCGGTAGCCCCATCCGACGCCGCGATAGCCGTAGCCACCGCGCCAACCGCCAACCCAGCGCACCTCGGTGGTGTTCTGATCGGCCATCGATTTCATCGTCGTCACATGTGTCGGCATCGGCCCGGCCTGGGCGCCTGTGCCGAGCAGCAAGGTACTGGCCGCGGCGAGAATGGCGGTACGCAGAAGACTCGAGGACCTCATGATCATCTCCGTGCTGTGCGAGGCGCTTTGGTTCGTGAAGTCGAACACCTATTCCCGGGGTGGGACCTGACTCGTGCCGTAGAGCAATATGTCGCGAAGGGCCAAAAGCAGTATATCGACGCGACAATCTTTGGCGTCGTTGAATTTCGGGGCTTGATCTATGTCAAAGGGTTCGAGTCTCGCCCACTTAGCTTTCCAACGGCATCTGCGGCATTGTTTTCCGAGAGCGGAGGAAGGAGATGCTGGAGCGCCTTCTGGTTCTTCTGATCTTGCTGGCAAGTCTGCCGCTCCATTCCGCGGCTGTTGCAGAAGAAGGTGCTGCATCGCCAAGAATCCAAGAGGAAATTTGGGGGCTGCCCTTTCCGCTGCCCGTGCTTGCCTTCGTGGTGAAGCCAGTCGGCGATGGCCCGTTTCCCCTCGTGATCATGAACCATGGAATTGCGCTGGGCCTCCAAGAACGAACGATGTTTCCGACGATCGAATACCGCGCTGCCGCACGGTGGTTCGCGAACCAAGGCTACGTCGTCATCTCCCCGGTGAGATATGGAGCCAGCAGCCTGGATGACAAAGATCAGGGGCTCTACGGAGCGGTGTTTGCGCATATCGGTAGCTGCGACAACCCGAACTTTCGAGGTCCGGGGCTCGCCATCGCCACTCTAAACGAGTGGGTCATCGACTACATGAGTAAGAAGAAGATCATTCAGCCCGGCAAGGTTGTTGTCGTGGGGCAGTCGGGCGGCGGATGGGGATCGATCGCTCTTGCGAGCCGCAATCCATCTTCAGTTCGGGCCATTGTCACCTTCGCGGCGGGACGTGGCGGTAGAGTGGACGGGAAGCCTGACAACAATTGTGCTCCCGACAAGCTCGTCGCAGCTACAGGCGAATTTGGTCAGACTGCGCGAGTTCCGATGCTGTGGATATACGCAGAGAACGACAGCTATTTTGGGCCGAAGCTAACAAAGCGGATGCATGACGCTTTCCTGGCGGCTGGAGGAAATGCAGAATATCGAATGCTGCCGCCGTTCGGAAGCGACGGGCATTTCATGATCGATTCCCCTGACGCCGTGCCGATCTGGTCCCCGCTGGTAAGGCGGTTTCTAGAGAAGCATTCCGCAACCGGCAGCACCCGGCAGCAAGCGAGCAAGACCTCGTCTGCGGAGCTTCAAGTCAAGGCTCCGCGAGTGCGCATCCCTGAAAAGATCCAATACTCAAACTGGCGAAAGCTCTGCTTTGATTCGTCCGACGGGACCACGATCTGTCGAACGACCTCTGCTGGTACCGACGATCTCGATCAGGTGGTGGCACGTGTCGACCTGATTCAGCGCGCCGACGGTCCGGCTCGCTTGCAAATATTCGTTCCACAAGGGGCAAATCTGCAGCGTGGAGTCGAGGTAACGATAGATCAGGGGCAGCCCACTAAAATCCCGTTCAATTGGTGCCTCACCAATATCTGCATCGCAGCGGCCCCCGTCGAACCGGGTCTGATCGCGCAACTGGAATCCGGCAAAAATCTAGGGCTCGGACTTGCTGATCTGAACTCTTCATCCGTTGCGTTGACCTTATCGCTCGATCAATTTGCCGCAGCGCGCAAGGGGGCTCCAGCGCAAACCTTTGACTTCGGCCTGGATGAGGAGTGAGCCCGTTTTCGGATGTCTTGGCGTGCGCAGGAAGCCGCCGGCCTCGCCGGCAAGAGGAGCGCTGCATGGTAGCCTTTGGGCCGCGCGCGACCGGTCAGGCTGCTGACCGCTTCCCGGTAACGAAGCCGTAGATCGCGAGCAGAATGATCGCCCCGACGACGGCGCCGATAAAGCCGGCGCCTTCGCCTGCCTTGTACCAACCGACCGCCTGTCCGAGATAGGAGGCGAGGATCGCGCCCACGATGCCGAGAATGGTCGTCATGATGAAGCCGGATGGCTCGTTGCTTCCAGGCATGATGAACTTGGCGACCAGGCCGGCCAAGAAACCAATTACAATCGTCCAGATGATGCCCATGCTGCTGTTTCCCTGTATCCGGTGAAATCAACCGTTGCGCGGAGGCAGTCGGCCGTCGGGCGTGTACTTGTCCACGGCCGACGGCAGTTCTCGCGAAAGTCGGGCGAGAAGTTCGTCTTGCGATAGTCCGGTCTGTTGCACCAGCACCGCCAGAACGTCCTGACCGATTGCTTGCTTGAGCTGAGGCGGCGAAACATCCTTGTTCGGGCCGGGACCGATCCAGGATTCCGCAGCTTCCCCTTGGCCATTCTTGGTGAATTGATCAAGCAACTCGTTCAGGCCGCCGCCGAGCAGGCCTCCGACACCTGCACCGCCAAACAAGCCGCCCAGGACGCTCGACAGGTCGCCTTGTGCCTGCGGCTGCCCACCGCCGTCACCAGATTTGGTGAGTGCTCCCGTCGCGCTGTTGAAGATCTCGGCAAGCTTGTCCCGGTTCTGATAGCCTGCAAGAGCGAGCATTCCAAGGAGCGCGGTCATCGATGGCATTCCACGACCCATATTCGCCTCCCGAGATGTGCTTTACACGTTTTCAGGCCCGCTGCTGCGCTGACCGAGCGCATACGAAATCTCGGCGAGAGTTGCTTTCTGCTTCACCGACCTGGACGCACCGAGGAGTTGAACACGCCGAAGTCAAGCAAGCGGCCGTACCTCAACACGCCAAGCGAGGCGCCGGGTCTGCTTGTGCACAAGCACGCAGCTATTCGAGGCATTCGCCGAGAAACAGGATAGTCGATTTCGCTCAGAAGTTGCAGTTGCAGTAGTTAAGATTAAATGGGTGTTGTCCGAAGGTTTATTGTACCAAGGGACAGGCACTGCATCTTCAGCGAAGAAAGCCGTTGGGCCGGCAATACCAGAATCCCTGTCCTAATTGCTCCAGGCGGAACACATCCCCGTGGGGAACAGGGATTGGAGTGGGAAGTCGCCTGGCACTCGATGCTGGTCGCCTGCGGGCTGCGTCATTCGATAACTCGACCGTGAAACTGTCTGCTCTGGCGCGCAGCGTCCGGAGGTTGCATACTGGCCCCCTCGCCAGATGAGTTGGAGGCAGGCGTGATTGGGCGCGGGGAGTATGCGGACTCTGACATCGCAGCTTTAGTGGCAGCTGCTGAGAAAATGCGACCAGGCAAAGAGCGAGATAAGCTCTTGTCCAAAGCACTGGCGCTAGAGACCGTGGCAGAAATGAAAAAATGGATCAATTCGACCGGGCTGCAGCCACCGAAAGCGAGCTAGGGCGGACGATCCAGCGTTCTCAGGCCATTCCGTCCGAGGATGAGCTTGATGACACCGCGCGCACGCAGACCGCCGCCGCGAGAGCTGGTCCACACTGCACGCCAGTACAGAACACCCACACCAAATCCACCCACGAATTGAATCGGACGCGTTTGAGGGCAGCAACGCGCAAATGTCGTCGAACACCTCGTCATCGCTCGCGATCGGCGTCCGTGACCAATCATTCTTGGTACCCCGGCGCATGGGGTGTGGGATGCGCCGGGGCTGTGCGCACATCCGCCGATATCCGATTGGGGCCGGAGCCCGCGGGCGCGCGAATATCTGAATGGAACATTTGCGGCCTGGCTAGTGCACCTTATGCCAATGGGACGCATACCGCGCGCAGGTTTGAAGATCGAGTTTCCCAAGGTGCAGACGTGCTCTCGACCGCTCCGAACGGCGCGTCGCGAGCGACGGCCTGGTGTTCACCATGCACGATCGTTGCACGGCTTCCTGCACGGTGATGTGCACGGTCTGCGCAGGGGATGCACGGTCCGTTGCCAGCGTTGGCTCACTGCATTGTTGCGGCGATCTTCTCCGCCGACATCAGGACCGGGAAGTTGGTGTTGGCGCATGGCACCACGGGAAAGATCGAGGCGTCGACGACACGCAGGCCCTGGACGCCTTTGACGCGGCCCTGGCTGTCGACCACCGTCATCGGATCGTCGGCCCGGCCCATGCGGCATGAGCAGGAGGCGTGCCACACCCCGATGGTCGCCTTGCGCACAAAGGCTTCCAGCGCCTCGTCGTCGTTGATCACGCTATCGAAGGTGAAGCCTTCGACCACGAAATTGTCGATCATGTAGTGGCGCAGCGCCACCGGCCCGTCCATCAGGGCCGCGGCGATTTTGGTCAGGATCCTGTTCCTGGTATTGACCACGCCGATCTTGCGTACGCGGTCGGTGTAGGAGGCTGGGAACGGCTTGTCCGTCACGGCCCTGACGGTTTCGCTCATTTGAATGGCCGCCATCTTGCGGAAGCCGCTCATCAGGCGATCGAGGTCGCGCCGGTCGGACAACAGGTTGAACTCGACGATCGGCTCGGCCGCAGGATCGCGCGAGGCGAGCTTGATCTGTCCGGTCTCTGAATAGGTCTTGTTGACGAAAGTCAGCAGCGAGCCGATTTGCGCACCGACCGCGTGCCAGGCCGATTTGCTGAGCACGACGACGAACATGTCGCCCTTCGGCACGCCTGAGAGTCCGGATGAATAACGCAGGCCAAGCTGCATGTGGCGCCTCGTATGCTCGTTCATGCGCGCGCCGCGGCGGACAAAGGACGACAGCGAAATCGAGGGATGGTCCATCAGGCGCTGGCCGACGCCTTGCAGCCCCATCAGGACGGGAATCCCGAGGTCCTTGAGGTGACCGACCGGGCCGATGCCGGCGCGCAAGAGATGCGCAGGCGAATGGATGGCGCCGCTGGAGAGAATGATCTCTCGGCCGCGAAATTCCTGCATCCGTCCGTCGACCGTCGCCTTCACGCCGACGCATTGCGTGCCTTCGAACAGCAACTCGCGAACTTGCGTGTTGGTGGAGATCGTCAGGTTGGCGCGCTTGCGCGTGTCGCGATCGA
Source organism: Pseudomonadota bacterium (assembly GCA_023435725.1). Lineage (GTDB taxonomy): Bacteria > Pseudomonadota > Alphaproteobacteria > Rhizobiales > Xanthobacteraceae > Bradyrhizobium. The sequence goes on from JAEYRD010000183.1 coordinate 21,312, forward strand.
GATAGCCCATCGCGGCGGAGACGCGCTGCTCGGCCTGGTTGGAATGCGTCACCGGGAAATACCCGTCGACGAATTCGCCGTTCTGGTCCGGCAGGAATTGGTGGCCAGCCTGCTGAAATGCGTCGGCGAACGCCTGTGAATGCCGTGTCCAGTGCTCTCGCGGGATTCGGCGGACGGGAATCCTGCCATCCTTGCCGTGGAACGGTCCGTCGAAATCGAGGTCGCGCTCGACCTTCCTGAAATAGGGGAGCACTTCGTTCCAGCTCCAGCCGGTGGCGCCGCGCGCTTCCCATTCATCGTAGTCGGTCGGCGCGCCGCGATTGGCCATCTGGCCATTGATCGACGAACCGCCACCGAGTACGCGCGCCTGTTCGTATTTGCGTAAGGGAGGACGTCCCTCGTTCGGATTGTTATGGCTGACGACCTGGGTCGTGACCTTGAGTTCGGTCCAGTGGAAGCGCGGATCGAAATAGGCGGTGCCCGGATAGCTGTCTCGAATCTCGGCCGGCTCGTTGCCTGGCGGTGTGTCCTGTCCGGCTTCGCACAGCAGAACCTTGTTGGCGCTCTTTGCGGAGAGCCGGTGAGCCAGCACGGACCCCGCGGAGCCGCCGCCCACGATAATGAAGTCGTACACGATTGGCGCTTCCTCTTGTTTTTGTCCGGGAAGGGTAGGGCCATCCTGTTTTGATGTCACGCCATCATTGCTGCGGAAGTTCGTGCTGCCGTTGCTGGCGCGCTCCAGGCAAAAGTTCGCGCTGGCCCTTGGCTGGCTTATTCTATCGGGGAGAATATCCGCTCATGAGCGGATAGCATCGAGCGATCGCTCCATGATGATCGTGCGTTCGTCACCATAATAGCTGTCGCGCACCGCTTTGAACCCGAGCCGCGCATAAAAGGATTCGGCAGTGATTGACGAAGGGACGGTCAATAACAGGATGTTTCGCTCGCGCGCGGCGCGCTCGATCTCGGCCATCAGCAGCTTGCCGATCCCCTGGGCCTTGGCGTCGGGCGCCACGAAGACCGTGCGGACGACGCTTCCGTCAAGGCTTGCCGTGCCGACGACGCGGCTGCCAACGGTCGCAACGAGGACCGTGCGCTTGCCGATCAGCTGCCGCACGGCGCCCGGACTGAAGCTGCGCTCGACCCTTTCGATGATCTCGCCGGCATAGTCCTTCGCATTTGTCTCGCGCAGCGCACGCAGGATGACCGCGCTGATGTCGGCGGCGTCATCCTCGAAGGCACGGCGGATCGTGCAGTCCATGGATCAACCCGATCGCCCGGCCGGCATGCCGGGAGAAATTACGCCACCGGATCCTTGGGACGATCCGAACTGTCACGGTAGTCCGGTGCAAGCATTGGCGCCAGTATCGAGGCCGTGTTCTCCGGCGGAGCAGCGTCGGGTCCAGAGACGACCTTGACGGGCGCTGATCCGGCGTCGCGATAGGCGACGATCCAGATCAGGAAACCGGCAAGCGCGAGTGCGGCGCCGACGGGGCCGGTGGAGGTCCAGCCCAGTCCTCCACGAATGGCAAGGCCGCCGAGGAAAGGGCCGAGTGCATTGGCGGTGTTGAATGCCGAATGGTTGAGCGCAGCAGCGAGCGCCTGCGCATCTCCCGCGACGTCCATCAGCCGCGTCTGCAGCACGGCTCCGAGCGAGACGCCGGCGCCGATTGCGAAGACGTCGGCCGCCAGGAGCCAGGGATTGCCGGCGGCGAGCGGAAATACCAGCAGCGCGCCTGCCGAGAACAGGAGGATGCAGCCCGCCGTCGGCATCAACGCGCGGTCGGCAAAGCGCGGCACGAACAGATTGCCGAGCGTGGCTCCGATGCCGAACACGGCGAGAAAGAACGGAATGACCGCGGTACTGACCTTGGTGACCTCGATCAATGTCGTCGCAAGATAGGTGTAGACGGCGAACATGCCGCCGAATCCGATGGCGCCGATCGCGAGCGTGATCCAGACGCGTCCGCTTTTGAGGGCGCCGAGCTCCCGCAGCGGGTCCGACCTGCCGGCCTGGTCGCGTGGTGCGAACAGGGCGCACAGCAGCACCGTGAGCAGCGCCAGCAACGACACGAGCCCGAAGCTCGCGCGCCAGCCGATCGCCTGGCCAACCAGATTGGCCAGCGGCACGCCGATGATCGTGGCAGAGGTCAGGCCAAGCATCACGCGGCCGACCGCCTGCGAGCGGCGATCGAAGGGAACGAGCGATGCTGCAACCAGCGCGGCGATGCCGAAATAGGCACCATGCGGCAATCCCGAGAGAAAGCGGGCCGCGATCATCCAGCCATAGCCCGGCGCAAGCCCGGTGAGCGCGTTGCCGAGCGCAAACACGACCATCAGGGCCAGCAGCTGCGTGCGCCGGGCGAACCGCGCGCCCAGCACGGCGATGAGCGGCGCGCCCAGCACCACGCCGAGCGCGTAGGCGCTGATCGCGTGTCCCGCGCTCGGTTCGTCGACGTGGAGGTCGGCGGCGAAAAACGGCAGCAGGCTCATCGATGCGAATTCGGTGGTTCCGATCGCAAAGCCGCCCATCGCGAGCGAGAAGAGGACGATACCGGGATGAGGGGGCGCGGAGGCCGCGGTTGCGCGGGGCGAGGTCGCTTGAGGCGAGGTCGTCATGTGTCCTGCATTGGTGGCGTCAACGGGAACCAGCCCAGCGAACGTCGCCACCCCTGCAAGATTTGTCTGTCGTACTTAAACCCGGATCATTCGGCGTCAACACCGGACCCGCAATGCAAGGCAGGCCGCATATCAGCCTCCCGATTGGCACGTGGCGCCATTCGGGCGCGCGGTCAGCCGCAAACCACCAAGGACCGCCGTGGCCGCCCGCTGTTGTGCGGCGGAAACGCCCTGATATGGTTTTCCCGCCTTACCGACTGGCTCCGGATGAGTGCATTTTCGACGTTCGACTATTATGCCTGCCATGGCGCGCTCACGCATCCCGGCGCTTACGCCGCTGTGATCGGCGGCCTGCCGCTGGATATTCCAGGGTTATGTCGCACGTTACATGGCCTGCTGATCCACGAAGCATGGATCGAGAGGCAGGGATTGGAGCCGGCCGCGTTCTCCGGTCAAAGCCGTGCCACCTTGCCGGTCGCGCAACGCCTGGAGCAACTTCTTGCGATTGACCCGAGGCCGCTCACCATCGCCCGACCGGCCGAGTCGAAAGCATTGAGCACGTGTCGGGACTTTTCGTTGCTGATGTGCAGTGCTCTCCGGCATCACCGCGTGCCGGCTCGCGTCAGATGTGGTTTCGGCAGGTACTTCACCGGGCACCCCTATCACGATCATTGGGTGTGCGAGTACTGGGCCCCAGCGGAGCAACGCTGGGTCCTGGTCGACGGTCAGCTCGACGAATTGCACCGCAGTATCCTCAAATTCGATTTCGAACCAGCCGACGTGCCTCGTACGGCGTACGTCACCGGGATCGAGGCGTGGAAGCAGTGTCGAACTGGCGTCATCGATCCCGAGCAGCTTGGTCACGGCACGGCGACTGGTCTGTTCTTTGCGCGCGTCAACCTGGCGCGCGATCTGCTCGCGCTCACCAAGAACGAGACGTCGGCATGGGATACTTGGCGCGCGGCGCGCGAACCGCATCGTGCGCTCGATGAGGCCGCTCTGTTGCTCTGTGATGGTATGGCGCAACGGGGCCAGGAGGGCTCCGTCAAGATTGCACCATCGTTGAGCAATCCACCCTGGCAAGAGGAGGGTCGGAGCGCGTTATAAGCTCGCGCCCTAATCCGCGCGCCTCGGACGGGAAGGGGCCTTTGATCTCTTCCCTGGAAAATACGGATTCACGACGCATGTCGCGGAGCGGCCGACAGCGAGATATCTGCACTGCTCAAGCGAAGTGTAGCGGCAGTCGAAATAGCCGACCGGGCCGTAGATCTGCATGCAGACCGGATAGCTCGGATCATAGGTCTGCGCGTGCGCAGTCGCGCTCGCGAGGAGCATGCCGGTTGCCGCTAGCGCAAGGCAAACGCGACGCGTCTCAGCGCGGCACGAGATAGCCCGACGAATATCCTGGGATCTGCGCGCGGGGACGATTCTGATACGCGTAGGGGTCATCGCTCTGGCCTGAGAAATAGGGGTTCGCGATGCATGTGAGCGCGCGGCCTGACGAACTCGCCTGGCACTGCGCATAAGTGTCGAATGTGCAATTGGTGAGGCCCGGCCATTCATCGCCCGTCAGGCAGAAAGCATGATGAGTCCCAAAGGCTCGCGCCGGCGTGCTCGCACTTAGCGCGAACCCAAATGTGGCGAACGCAAGCGAAAATGTGGCGACATTGAGGAGAGTAATCCGTCCACGCATTCGATGCTCCGATCACGCGTTTGTGTGGGTGGCGTGAAGCCCTGTGCTCATGTGTAGCGCATCTCGTGTAATCGACAGTGGAACCCATGGAAACACTTGTTTCAAAGGGTTTCCGGCGCGCTCTGATAAACATCCATTAACTGAACAGGGGCCTTTGGCGCTGACTGTTGCGTCGCGGTTACAGCAATTCCGTCGATCGCTGTTATGACCACGCTACGGCCCGGGGGCCTACTGATGAAACTGGAACGGGAATTCAAATGAACAAGAATGTGTTGCTTGCTGCTGTGAGCTTCGTCGCGCTCAGCGCGGCTGCGCCGGCGGTGGCTGCTGACCTCGCTGCGCGGCCTTACACCAAGGCGCCTGCGATGGTCGCCACGATCTACGACTGGAGCGGCTTCTACATCGGTATCAACGGCGGTGGCGGCTCGGCTCACTCCACCTGGGATTTCGTCGGCGTTGGTCGCGAAGGTTCGCACGATGCGACCGGCGGCACGGTCGGTGGTCAGATCGGCTATCGCTGGCAGTCCGGCCAGTTCGTGTTCGGCGTTGAAGGCCAGGGCAACTGGGCCGACTTCTCCGGCGACAATGCCAGCGCGCTGTTCAACACCCGCAATCGCACCAAGATCGACTCGTTCGGTCTGATTACCGGCCAGGTCGGCTACGCCTGGAACAACGTGCTCGTCTATGCAAAGGGCGGCGCGGCGGTTGTCGGCAGCAAGTACGACGTCTTCAACATCGCCACTGGCGTGAACGTCGACTCGGCGAGCTCGACCCGTTGGGGCGGCACGGTCGGTGCGGGCCTCGAAGTGGGCTTTGCGCCGAACTGGTCGGTTGGCGTCGAGTACAACCACATCTTCCTGGGCGGCAAGGACGTTACCTTCGCCAGCGGTGCCGTCGACCACATCAAGCAGGACGTCGACATGGGCCTCGTCCGCCTGAACTACAAGTTCGGCGGCCCGATCATCGCGAAGTACTAAGACTCAGTCGCTCATTCCGAGCGACCGTCGAAAGCCCCGGCCTCGTGCCGGGGCTTTTTTATTGTTTGAATTCAGCAAGTTAACCATCCCGTTTCGAGATGTCCCGGAGCGCTTGACTCCCGAGAACGAAATAAGAACAATGTTCTTCATACGTTCTAACAAAGGAGCGAGACATGTTCAGGGTTTTCGTGGAAGAAGCGGCCGCACTGGCGTCGATCACGCTGTTCGTCGGGATGATCGCGATCTGGGCCCAGGTAATTCCGCAGCTCTAGGCAATGGTTTACAAAGCCGAAGCCTCAACGAGCCGGCTTGGGAACCTGGTTGGGGGACCGGCTTGTGGGACCGGCTTGGGGAAAAGCAGGACGACGCGGCTGATGCGCGGCTCCGGCGTGGACTCTGCGACGGCGACGCCCCACCATTGTGAAGCGAGTCGGCGAAGGTAGGTGGATGGCGGGTGCGGGATGCCCTCCATGATCCCCTAGGCGGCGACCGTTCCATCTCATCTGCAAGAGGCCGTCACGCGACCATGCCGAGCGCCGGATTTGTCCACCTTCACGTTCACTCGGCCTATTCGCTGCTCAAGGGCTCGATCAAGATCGCCAAGCTCGCCGAGCTTGCCAAGAAAGACCACCAGCCCGCGCTGGCGCTGACCGACACCGACAACATGTTCGGTGCGCTGGAGTTCTCCGACAAGATGGCGGGCTCCGGCATCCAGCCGATCGTCGGCTGTGAGATCGCGATCGATTTCGGCGACCAGGATCCCAATGCGCGCAACGCGCTTCTGCCCTCGCGCGTGGTGCTGCTGGCGGCCCAGGAGCGCGGCTATCGCAGCCTGATGCGGCTGAATTCGCGGGCATTCCTGGAGACTCCCGACACCCATGCCTCCCATATTAAGTTCGACTGGCTCGAAGGCGAGACCGAAGGCCTGATTGCGCTGACCGGCGGGCCGGACGGGCCGATCTCGCTGGCGCTTGCCTCAGGGCAGGCTGATATTGCGGCTTTGCGCTGCGAACGTCTCGCCAGCCTGTTCGGCGATCGCCTCTATGTCGAATTGCAGCGCCACAACATCGACAAGGAGCGGCGCATCGAGAGCGGGCTGATCGATATCGCCTACGCAAAGGGCCTGCCGCTGGTTGCGACCAACGAGCCGTACTTCGCCGCGACCGACGATTATGAGGCGCATGACGCGTTGCTTTGCATCGCCGGCGGGCGGCTGATCGCCGAGACCGATCGCGTGCAGCTCACGCCCGATCACCGGTTCAAGACCCGCGCCGAGATGGCGGTGCTGTTCGCCGACATTCCGGAGGCGCTGGCCTCGACGGTCGAGATCGCGGAGCGCTGCTCGTTCCGCCCGATGACGCGCAAGCCGATCCTGCCGTTCTTCACCGTCGGCGCCGCCGCAAGCTCCGATGCCGCCGCGGTCGAGGCGGCCGAGCTGAAGCGCCAGGCGGAGGAGGGGCTCGCCAATCGCTTGCGCGTGCACGGCCTGTCGCAGGGCACCACAGAAGAGGATTACAGCAAGCGCCTGGCGTTCGAGCTCGACGTCATCATGCGCATGAAGTACGCCGGCTACTTCCTGATCGTGTCGGACTTCATCAAATGGGCGAAGTCGCAAGGCATTCCGGTCGGACCGGGCCGCGGCTCCGGCGCAGGCTCTCTGGTCGCGTGGGCGCTCACCATCACCGACCTCGACCCGATCAAGTTCGGCCTGCTGTTCGAGCGCTTCCTCAACCCGGAGCGCGTCTCGATGCCGGACTTCGACATCGACTTCTGCCAGGATCGCCGCGGCGAGGTGATCAAGTACGTCCAGGAACGCTATGGCCGCGACCAGGTCGCGCAGATCATCACCTTCGGTACGCTGCAGGCGCGCGGCGTGCTGCGCGACGTCGGCCGTGTCTTGCAGATGCCTTATGGCCAGGTCGACAAGCTGACCAAGCTCGTGCCGCAAAATCCGGCCGCGCCGGTGACGCTGGCCGCCGCGATCGAGAGCGAGCCGAAGCTCCAGGCGTTCCGCGACGAAGACCCCGTGGTGGCGCGCGCCTTCGACATCGCCCAGCGTCTCGAAGGGCTGACGCGGCACGCCTCGACGCATGCGGCCGGCATCGTGATCGGCGATCGCCCGTTGAGCGAACTCGTGCCGATGTACCGCGATCCGAAGTCGGACATGCCGGTGACCCAGTTCAACATGAAATGGGTCGAGCCGGCTGGCCTCGTGAAATTCGACTTCCTCGGCCTGAAGACGCTGACCGTGCTCGACGTCGCGGTGAAGCTCCTGAAGCCGCGCAACATCGACGTCGATCTCGCCACGCTCCCGATCGACGATGCCGAGAGCTACCAGATGCTGGCGCGGGGCGATGTGGTCGGCGTGTTCCAGGTTGAAAGCCAGGGCATGCGGCGCGCGCTGATCGACATGCGCCCCGACCGTTTCGAGGATATCATCGCGCTGGTCGCGCTCTATCGCCCGGGTCCGATGGCGAACATCCCGACCTATTGCGCGCGCAAGCACGGCGACGAGGAGCCGGAATATCTGCATCCGGTGCTGGAGCCGATCCTGAAGGAGACGTTCGGCGTCATCATCTACCAGGAACAGGTGATGCAGATCGCGCAGGTGATGTCGGGCTATTCGCTCGGCGACGCCGACCTCCTGCGCCGCGCCATGGGCAAGAAGATCCGCGCCGAGATGGACAAGCAGCGCGACATCTTCGTCGCGGGCGCCGTGAAGAACGGCGTGCCGAAGGCGCAGGCCGAGACCATCTTCGAATTGCTGGCGAACTTCGCCGACTACGGCTTCAACAAGAGCCACGCAGCGGCCTATGCGCTGGTGTCCTACCACACCGCCTACATGAAGGCGCATTATCCGGTGGAGTTCATCGCGGCGTCGATGACGCTCGATCTGAACAACACCGACAAGCTCTCCGAATTCCGCTCCGAGGCGCAGCGCCTCGGCATCAAGGTCGAGCCGCCGAACATCAATCGGTCCGGGGCGACCTTCGATGTCGGCGATAACACGATCTACTATGCGCTCGCAGCGCTGAAGGGCGTCGGCATCCAGGCGATCGAGCAGATCATCGAGGAGCGCACGAAGCGGGGGCTGTTCACCTCGCTCGCCGACTTCGCCGCGCGGGTCAATCCGCGCGCGATCAACAAGCGCATCATCGAAAGTCTTGCCGCCGCCGGTGCCTTCGACACGCTGGACCCGAACCGGGCCCGCGTTTTCGCCGGCGCGGACTCGATCCTTGCGGCTTGCCAGCGCGCGCATCAGGCCGAGACCATCGGCCAGAACGACATGTTCGGCGGCTCGGCGGACGCGCCGAGCATCATGCTGCCGCAGGTCGAGCCGTGGCTGCCGGCCGACCGGCTGCGCCGCGAATACGATGCGATCGGCTTCTTCCTGTCCGGCCATCCGCTCGACGACTACGCCACCGTGCTGAAGCGGCTGCGGGTGCAGAGCTGGGCGGAATTCTCGCGCGCGGTGAAGACCGGCGCCACCGCCGGCAAGGTCGCGGCCACCGTGGTGTCGCGCATGGAGCGGCGCACCAAGACCGGCAACAAGATGGGCATCATGGGCCTGTCCGATCCGACCGGCCATTTCGAGGCGGTGCTGTTCTCCGAAGGGCTGGCGCAATACCGTGACGTGCTCGAGCCGGGCGCCGCCGTGCTGCTCCAGCTCGGTGCCGAGCTTCAGGGCGATGACGTTCGTGCCCGCGTGCTGCACGCCGAGCCGCTGGATGACGCCGCGGCCAAGACTCAGAAAGGCCTGCGCATCTTCCTGCGCGACACCAAGCCGCTGGAATCGATCGCCAAGCGTCTTGCGGGACCGGACATGGCCGCCTCGAACGGTGCCGCGCCAAAAGTCGGCAGTCCCGGCATCGCGCCGCGCTCCAACGGCGATGGCGAGGTGTCGCTGGTGATGATGCTCGACCTCGAGACCGAGGTGGAGATGAAGCTGCCCGGCCGCTTCAAGGTCTCGCCGCAGATCGCCGGCGCGATCAAGGCGGTTGCGGGCGTCGTGGACGTGCAGCAGCTCTGACGTTGCCGGCACCGTCGCAAACCAAAGCTTAACTATCCGGCTCGCACGCGGTTTCGATATCGTGCTGGCGCAGCTATCAGTTGTTTCCTCGACAATCTCGTTCGGCGGGAAGCCAGGAAGAACAACACCCATGTGCGACAAATGCTCTGAAGATCTGCATCGAACGGTTGTCCCCTCGCGGCGCTCGATGATGCTTTTTGCCGCCTCGGCGCTCGGGGTGGCGGCGTTAGGCGGGGCCGCGTCGGCCAAGGAGGCAAAGGCGCCGCCCAAACCCCAGAACGTGCTGCCGCCCGATGCAGCGCTCAAGCGGCTGATGGAAGGCAATGCGCGCTACGTTGCGGGCGTGTCGCGCCGCCACGACTTCAAGCACGAGCGCGAGGCATTGGTCGGCGGTCAGAATCCATATGCGGCTGTCTTGAGCTGTGCCGATTCGCGCATCGCACCCGAATATGCCTTCGACAGCGGACGCGGCGATCTGTTCGTGTGCCGCGTCGCCGGAAATTTTGCCGGCGATGAGACCATTGCGAGCATGGAATACACCGTCGCCGTGCTCGGCACGCCCGTGATCCTGGTGCTTGGCCATGACAATTGCGGCGCTGTCGACGCGACGATCAAATCGCTGAAGGACGACAAGCCGCTGCCAGGGCACATCCCATCGCTCGTCTCCGCGATCACCCCGGCGGTGAAGACGGCTGCCCAGCAGAGCGGGAACGCGCTCGACAACGCCATTCGTCAGAACGTCATCGACAACGTTGCCAAGCTGAAGTCGGCAGCCCCGATCCTCAACGCGGCGGTCGAGCAGGGCAAGCTCAAGGTAGTCGGCGGTATCTATCGGCTGAGGACGGGAACCGTCGAGTTGATCGCTCAGGGCTGAGCGCTTCTCCCCGGGGCGCGCTTCCGCCGTCTTGCCAAGCTTACGGCGCGCGGAGCGCGCCATTGCGCCGCCTCAATCCGAGCCTTTCGTTCAAGTGCCGTTCAGCAGTCAGCGCGTCTGATGCGCGGCGGTACTTCAACAAGGGGGCGGACAGGCGGGCCATGCGTGGGACATTCCGAGCTTTCAGGAGCCTTATTCTGCCCATCCTGCTGGTCGCGGCCGCCGCGATCTGCGATCCGGCCCATGCCCAGCAGCAAGAGAAGCGCATCGCGCTCGTGATCGGCAACGGCGCCTACGCCAAATCGCCGCTGGCGACGACGGCGAACGACGCCGGCCTGATCGCGCAGACGCTTCAGGCCGCGGGCTTCGACGTGGTCGGCGCGCGGGATCTCGATGGCGACACGCTGCGCAAGAGTTTTCGCGACTTCATCCAGAAGGCTCAGGCCTCCGGCCCGGGCACCGTCGCGATGATCTATCTCGCCGGCTACGGCGTGCAGCTCGCCGGCGAGAACTATTTCATCCCGGTCGATTCCAACATCAGCCGCGACACCGACATTCCGACCGAAGGCCTGCGCATCAGCGACTATGCCCGCCAGCTCGCGGCCATTCCGCTCAAGGCCAACATCGTGGTGCTGGATGCAGCCCGCGCGCAGCCCTTCGTCGAGGGCGGGCAACCGATCGCGAGCGGGCTGGCGCTGGTCGAGCCGGATCCGAACATGCTGATCGCCTTCAACGCGGCGCCCGGCACGGTGGCTCCGGAAGAGCCCGGGCCGTACGGCATCTATGCGCAGTCGCTGGCCGAGATGATCCGCACCGGCGGCCTGGGGCTGCCGGATGTGTTCGACCGCGTCCGCCTGCGCGTCAACGAGGCCAGCAAGGGCGCGCAGGTGCCCTGGAACGAGCAGAAGATATCCGCGCAATTCTCGTTCTTCGAGCGCGGGCCCGATGCGCCGCCGCCGGAAGCCGCGCCCGACCAGGTCGCCGCGATCCGCAACAAGCCGATCCGCGATCTCGGCGTGCAGGATGCCTATGCCGCCGCGCTCGAGCGCGACACGCTGCCGGCCTATGAGGAGTTTCTGTCGGCCTACCCCGATGACCCGATGGCTAAGCGGGTGATGGTGATCGTGGCGGCTCGCCGCGAGGCGATCACCTGGCGGCGAACCTATCGGACGGACACGCCGGAGGCATATTGGTCCTATCTGCGCCGCTATCCGCGCGGCCCGCATGCGGGCGATGCGCGCCGACGTCTCGCGATCCTGACCGCACCGCTCGAGCCGCCGCCAAGCTTTGCCATGATCGACTACGACGTGCCGCCGCCGCCTCCGGCGGAGGTGGTCTATGTCGACCGTCCGGTGCTGTACTTCAGTGATCCTGATTTCGGTTTCTTGCCGCCACCGCCGCCTCCGGTCTATTTCTGCCCGCCGCCGCCGCCGGACTTCGTCGTGCTGCCGCCGCCGCTGCCCGTGTTCGGCCTGTTCGTGCTGCCGCAGCCGGTGTTCGTGCCGATCCCGGTGTTCGTCAGGCCGCCGGTCTATGTCGCGCCGCCGCCGAGCAACATCATCTATCAGAACATCCACAACACCACGGTCATCAACACCGTGATCAACCAGCCGCCGGCAGTCCCGGCGGGGGCGGGGCCGGCGGGGCCCGGACCGGGCAATCTGGCCCCGGCTGTTGCCGGTCGCGCCAACGCGGTGGGTCCGGCCGTCCCGCAGGCCGTCGCTCAGCGGGCCGCCCTGATCCAGCAAGGCAAGGCGCCGATGCCGCCGAGTGCGACGATACAGCCGGTGGCGAGGCCGGGGACACCGCCCGCCACGCCGGCGAATGTCGCGCCGAGTGCCGTGCCGCCCGCAGCGCCGCAAACCAGGCTGCCTCAAGCC
>JAEYRD010000116.1 GCA_023435725.1 Pseudomonadota bacterium
GGTCGTCTCGATAAGGAAGCCCGGAGCGCATCCGCGCGCTCCGGGCGGCTGCCTCAGAACTTCTTGCCCTCTTCCTTGAAGATGGCCTTCCAGTCTTTCACCAGACCGTCGAGCGCTTCCTGTGCGGTGCCCTTGTCAGCCACCACATAGTCATGCACGCGCTTCTGCTCTGCTTGGAGGAGCTGGGCGTAAGAAGGCTCGGCCCAGAAATCGACGACCATTCCCATCGACTGCAGGAACTCCTTCGCGAAAGGCGCACTGTTCGGGAAGCCCGGATCGTTCAGCACGGACTTGGCGCAGGAATAGCCGCCGAGCGCCCACCACTTCTTCTGAACGTCGCCGCCGGAGAACCACTTGATGTATTGCAGCGCTTCGCCCTGGTTCTTGGAGTAGGAAACAATCGAGATTCCCTGTCCGCCGAGCTGCGTCGCCTGTGCGGCAGGACCGGCCGGATTGACGAAGAAGCCGATCTTGTCGCCACCGACATTCGGGTCCTTGTGGAGGCCCGGGAAGAACGCGAAGAAGTTCATCTGCAACGCGACCTGGCCCGACTTGAAGGCATCAAGCCCCTCCGACATGTAAGAATTGGAGGCGCCGGGAGGCGTGCAGCACTTGTAGAGATCCTTGTAGGCCTCGAGCGCCTTGACAGCGCCAGGCGAGTTCACGAACCCGTCCATCGCATAAGGCTTTTTCGGATCGTCGTATTTGAAGCCGTAGTCGTAGAGATAATTTGAAACGCCCATGGTGATGCCCTCCGAGCCACGCTCGGTATAGATCGAGGCGCCATAGACCTTCTTGCCGTCGATTTCGCGGCCCTGGAAGAACTGCGCAATGTCGCGGAGTTCATCAAGCGTCTTTGGTACGGCGAGATCGCGGCCGTACTTGGCCTTGAAGTCCTTCTGCACGTCCGGCCGCGCAAACCAGTCCTTGCGGTAGGTCCAGCCCACCGCATCGCCCATCGCCGGCAGCGCCCAATAGTTCGGCGTATTCTTCGGCCATTCGGAATAACCGACCACCGTCGCCGGCATGTAGTCGTCCATGCTGATTCCTTCCTTCTGGAAGAAATCATTGAGCTTGACGTACTGGCCATTCTCCGCGGCGCCGCCGATCCATTGTGAATCGCCGATAATGAGATCGCACAACGACCCGTGCGAATTGAGTTCGTTCAGGAAACGATCGGCATAATTGGTCCACGGCACAAATTCGAACTTCATGCCGATGCCTGTCTTGGCGGTGAAGTCCTTGGACAATTCGACCAGCGCGTTGGCCGGATCCCAGGCGGCCCAGCACAACGTGATGGTCTTGCCCTGCGCCTGTGCGGGGGTGGTCCCCGCTCCGAGACCGAACGCGGAGACAACAGCCCCGCATGCAACAGCAAGCGTCTTCAATGTCGGTTTCATTTCGCGTTCCCTCCGGGTGGCCGGCCATCGACATGACACGGCTTTCCTACCCGCTCGAATGCTTCGAGCAGAGCGACACAGTTCGTGACGAGCTGAGTAACTAAACTGACGTTTCCTCGTGCCACCCGGATTCTAGAGGCCCGGCAGGCTCGATTTGTTTAGTGAAACACGGATTACTAAACATTGCAAGCGAAGTTGGCGGCACAGCCGGACCGCAGGTCCTCACCGCGATCGGTGGCGTGGTTGGTTGGAGCGTGAAGTCGTGGTCGCGGTCGGCGTCATCGCGCTTGAGATAACTCCGGAAGTCCTGTCAGCGGACGGTGACATCGATACCGACCGCCGCCAGCGCGCTGCCCCAGACACAACGATCGTCACGGGGATTCAATGCCCGCAGACATCGCGATGTCTGATCATTCGAAATGCACGGTTGGGGCGGCCTGCAGCGCAAAAGAGAATGTCGCGCCGCCTTCCGGCTCGTTCGTAGCGAGGAGCTCGCCGCCATGCTCGCGCACGATGCCGTAGCTGATCCAGAGGCCGAGCCCCGTGCCCTCGCCGACCCGCTTGGTCGTGAAGAAGGGTTCGAAGATGTGGTTGATGTGGTCCTTGTCTATTCCTGGACCGTTGTCGGAGATCCGGAACAGGATCTCGTTGCCCCTGCGCGCCGCCGAGACGACCAGCCGAGGCGACCCGGTGCTGCGCATCGCATCGATCGCATTCTCCACGAGATTGACAATGACCTGGTGCAATTGTCCCTCGTTGCCGGAGATCCAGAGCTCCGGCTCGAGCTCCATCTGCAGGTCGATGCGCACCTGCTTGGTGCGGACGGCCCACAGCACCGCGGTGTTGATCAAGCGCTCGATGTTGACGTGCTCGACCTCGCCGAGCTTGCTGAAGGAGAGCCGGCGCAGGTTCTTCACGATCTCGCTGATGCGGACCGCACCCTCCATGGTGCCCTCGATCAACGGACCGAAATCCTCGAGAACGTCATCGATCCGCAGGCTCTTCTTCAGCGCGGCGAGGTCGCTCGCCCGGCCCTTACCGTGAATCGCATCGAGATAGGCGACGATGGCCGCTCGATAACGTATCAACGTGTGAATATTGCCGTAGACGAAGCTGATCGGATTGTTCAGCTCGTGCGCGACGCCGGCGACGAGCCGGCCAAGGCTCGCCATCTTCTCCTGCTCAACAAGCTGCCGCTGGGCGCGCTGCAATTCGTGATGTGCCTTGTGCAGCGCCTCGTAGGCGCGCCGCAGCTCGCCGATCGGCCGGCCCGTCAACACCACGCCGATGAAGCGGCCGCGATGATCGTGGCGCGGGGAGCTGTTTATCGCAAAGAGATCGGTACTGCCGGCTTCCGTCGAGAATCTCAATTCACCATCGACGACGTCCGACGTGCCGCGCGGCTTAAGCAGTGGCACCAGCTTGGCACCGTCGGCAGCATCGATGACGTCGGCGATGTTCCTGCCGACAACGTCCTCGACGCTGCGCCCGAGCGCATGCTGGAACGCGGAATTGACCTGTTGCACCAGCCCTCTGGCGTCACAGACGATCAGGATGTCCGAGACGGACTCGATGACGTTAGTGACGAAGGCCTGCGCCTCCTCGAGCTCCGCGTTCTTGTGTTCGAGGTCGACTTCGTAGCGCAACAGGTCCGAATAGACCTCGTCCATCTTGCGGATGACTTCGATCCAGGCGCCTTCGCGTTCGCGATCGAACTCGATCGCGCCGCCGTCGGTGACCAGCTTGAGAAGCGAATCCGCCTCGCTTCCTTCAGGAGAATGCGTCGCCTTTGGCATTTTTTCTCAAGTCATACCTGGACAGCTTGTTCCTGAGACCCACCCGTGACAGACCCAGCTCGCTGGCGACACGACTGATATTTCCCTCGTACCTCTCCAGATAGTTCATGATAACCGACTTCTCGAGATCCTCCACCTTGTCTTTCAGCGAGGCCGATCCGTTCAGCTTGCCGTGGGCCGCAATCGGCGGGGATCGCTTCCCGTTGCGGCGCCCGAGCAGCGGCGGGGCACGCAGCTCATCCTGGTCGGCGAGGACCGCCATGCGCTGGATCTCGTTCTGAAGCTCGCGCACGTTGCCCG
The DNA here is from genome assembly GCA_023435725.1 of Pseudomonadota bacterium. Lineage (GTDB taxonomy): Bacteria > Pseudomonadota > Alphaproteobacteria > Rhizobiales > Xanthobacteraceae > Bradyrhizobium. The sequence continues at coordinate 3,497 of JAEYRD010000116.1, forward strand.
GCCAGTGATATTTGGCGAATTCATCCAGTGCCGAACGTGCGAAGCGCAGGTTCGGCCGGTTGAAGGAGCTCTTGACCGCCGACAGCACGCCCTCAGCAATCAGCGGGATGTCCATCGGACGCTCGCGCAGCGCCGGCATGTGCACCGGGAATGCGGCAAGGCGGTAATACAGGTCGCGCCGGAAGCGGCCGGCTTCGACCTCGGCCTCCAGGTCGCGGTTGGTCGCCGCCACCACGCGGACGTCGACCTTGCGCACGCGCTGCGCGCCGAGCGGCCGGATCTCGCTCTCCTGCAGCACGCGCAGGAGCTTGACCTGGAACGCCGGCGAGGTCTCGCCGATCTCGTCGAGGAAGATCGTGCCGCCATCCGCGACCTCGAACAGGCCGATGCGGTCCTGGTACGCGCCGGTGAAGGCGCCCTTCTTGCACCCGAACAGCTCGCTCTCCAGCAGCTCGTCCGGCAGCGCACCGCAGTTCTCGACCACGAAGGCCTTGCTGGCCCGCGCCGAGCCGTAATGGATGGCACGCGCCAGCAGCTCCTTGCCGGTGCCGGACTCACCGGTGATCAGTACCGAGATATCGTAGTCGGCGGCGCGCCTGCCGAGCTCGATCACGCCATGCATCGGGCTTTCCGCCGAATGCACGATGCGGTCGAAGTCGTAGAGCTGCCTGGCCGCTCCGCGCTTGACCGAGACCACCTTCTTGATGTGCCCTGACGTCGCCTTGACGTCGACGCCGGCGGTCTCCGTCTCCTTCTGCAGCCGATAGAGCTGAACCGCCTCCTTGACGGTCTCGACCAGCTGGTCCGGCTGCCAGGGCTTGGTAATGTATTGATAGATGCCGGCTTCGTTCAGTCCCGCGATGATGTCCTCGGATTCCGAATAGCCGGAAATGATCATGCGCACCGGATCCGGCCAGAGCTCGCGCACGCGCTTCAGGAAGCTCACGCCGGATTCGTGCGGCATCCGCTGGTCACAGAGAATCGCGTGGACGATCTCGCCCTCCAGCAGCTTCTCCGCATCGGTCGCGTTGCCGACGCAGAGCACTTCGAAATCCTCCTTGAGCACGCGCCGCAACGCTTCCTGCGAGCGGACCTCGTCGTCGACGACGAGAATGGTTCCCTGAATGCTCACGATGGCACCGCCATGCCGACAGGCCGCCCCTGCGCCCGCCGAGACCGATGGCTTGCGATGGTCAATGGCGTGCGCGATTTCGCTACCTTGTGGATGAAGTTGTAGCGCGCGACATGGTAGCTCGGATCGAAACCATAGAAATTCAACTTCATCCGCCGCAACTCCTCGTCGCGGTAGGCCTGCAAGGGCTTCTCCGCCTCATCGGCGGCTCGCCGCTTCTGCTTGGCGGCGAGCCGCATAGCAAAGGCGGCATCCGACGCCATGTCGACGCCGCCCTTCACGAGGCTTGTGTCTTCAAGTTCCACGCCTGACATCACGCGGTCGACGATGCCGAGACGCCGTGCCTCCGCCACGCCCATCGGGAGCCGGCATTGCGTGATCCGGGTTGCGTTCGCAGCACCCGCACGGCGCGGCAACAGATAGGTCCAGTATTCCGAGCCGTAGAGATTGCCCATGTCCTTGTAATGCGGATTGAGGACGATCTGGTCGCTCGCCCAGACCTCATCGGCGGCGAGGCTCAGGAAGACGCCGCCCGCACCCGCATTGCCGCGAATGACAGAGATGACGAGGCGGTCGGTCGTCTCGATGATCGCGCGGGCGAGATCGTCGATCGCGTTGATGTTGCGCCAGGACTCGTCGGCGGCGCTTTCGGCCGCCTCGATCTCGGCGAGATGGATCCCGTTCGACCAATAGTCTCGGGCGCCGGTCAGGAGCAGCACCCTGGTCGGGCGCGCCAGCGCGGCGCGATAGGCGTCGAGCAGAGCTGCACAGTCACTGGTACTCATGGCGCCATTGTAGAAGGAAAACTGCAGCTCGCCGACCTCGCCATGCTCGCAATATCGGATCGGGGCGTAGCCGCAACCGGGCCGATGCGGTAAACGCGCCGCCTCTGCGGCGAAGATCTTTGCCGCCGGCAGCTTCAGGCTCTTCGGCTCGAGCCGCCTGACATGGCCGATCCAGACTGCGCCATCGACCGTGGCACGCGCCAGCGCGCCGTCGCATTGCGCGACGACGGTGCCCGGCACGCCGGAGATGTCGTGCGCCTCATGTGCGTCGAACAGCCTGACGTCCTGGAAGAACAGGCTGTCGGCGAGGCCCGGCATGCCGTCAGCGCTGTTGATCTTGCGCAGAATGGTCGCGGTCGTGTCGTGCTGCCAGTCGATCGTCCGGTCCACCTGACGGCAAGGTCCTCGTACGCGAATGCGTGGGTCGCCCGCGCGCATCGGCTGTGGAGCTGCCCGTCCGGCTTCGATCGCCTCGATGGCTTCGAGCACGGCCTCGACCGCGTACGACGTCACCTCCTTGCGGTAGATGCTGGACTTGGCCGCGCGCCGCATCGGGAAGCTGCGGAACGCCCAGACCGGACCGGCATCGAACTCGCCGTTCGCCTGCAACACTGTAACACCCCACTCGCTTGCGCCTTCGAGAATTCCCCAGTCGAGTGCGGCTGGACCACGGTCGCCGGGCGGGCCGGGATGGACGACAAGGCAGCGCACGCTCCGCCAGATGTCGTCGGGGATCGCCCGCTTCAGGAACGGCGCGATCACCAGGTCCGGTCGATGCAGCGCCACGCTCTCGCGCGTCACGTCGGCATGGATGTCGAGCTCCACCGAGACGTCGTGGCCTCGCTCTCTGAGCTCGATATGGAGCCGCTGCGTCAGGCTGTTGAAGGAATGCGACAGGAGCAGGATGCGCATCATGAGCCTCAGCAGATCCTGGGCAGTTGTTCGCCCGACAGCCAGTCGACGATTCGCCCGCCACCAAAGCTCGTTGCCATCTGCACGAAATGGTGATCGTCGGCAATGGCCTCGCCGATATCCGCGGAGTCGCGGCCAAGCGGATGCGCGCGCATCGCAGCCAACACGGCTCCGGCAACCTCGGGCGCGACGATCGAGACGAGCTTGCCCTCGTTGGCAACATGGAGCGGATCGAGCCCGAGCAGCTCGCATGCTGCCGCCACACCCGGCTTTACCGGGATCGCTGCTTCCTGAAGGCGAAAGCCGAGGTCGGATTGCTGAGCGATCTCGTTCAGCGTGGCGGCGAGCCCGCCGCGCGTGGGGTCGCGCATCAGACGGATACCGCGACCACCGGCTTCGACCATCTTCGCGACGAGATCGTTCAGTGCCGCCGAATCGGAGACGATCTCGGTCTCGAAGGCGAGATTCTGCCGCTTCGACATGATCGCCACGCCGTGATCGCCGAGCGTACCAGAGATCAGGACACGATCGCCGACGCGCGCATTCTCGGCCGAGAGATCGAGCCCATCAGGTACGACGCCGACGCCGGCGGTCGAGATAAACAGGCCGTCGGCCTTGCCGCGCTCGACTACCTTGGTATCGCCGGTAATGATGTAGACGCCGGCCGTGCGCGCCGCCGCCCCCATCGACTCCGCGATCACCTTGAGGTCGGAGAAGCGAAAGCCTTCCTCGATGATAAAGCTCGCCGAGAGATAGAGCGGCCGCGCGCCGGCCATGGCGATGTCGTTGACGGTGCCGTGCACCGCGAGCGAGCCGATATTGCCGCCGGGAAAGAACAGCGGCGAGACCACGTAGCCGTCGGTCGTCATCACCATGCGCCCGGCACCGACATCGAAGGCCGACTGGTCGTTGCCGCGTGCCAGCCATTCATTGCCGAACGCCTCGTGAAACAGGCCCGAGATCAACTGCGCCATGGCACGGCCGCCCGAACCGTGGGACAGGTCGACGCAGCCGTTCCGGATATCGAGCTTGCGTTGATAGGCCTTCATGACGCCCGACTCTGCTGGTGGTCCCGGAAGCGGCCGTAAGTCCAGTGCGCTGCGCAGGCGCCTTCGGAGGAGACCATGCAAGACCCCATCGGGGTCTCCGGCGTGCAGACGGTGCCGAACAGCTTGCAGTCGACCGGCTTCTTCACCCCGCGCAGGATGGCGCCGCATTCGCACGCGGGATTGTCGTCGACGCGCAGCTCGTTCATGTCGAAGCGGACCTCGGCGTCGTATTTGGCGTAAGCGCGCTTCAGTTTCAGCCCGCTATAGGGAACCTGCCCGAGTCCACGCCATTCGAACTGATCACGCAACTCGAAGATATCGGAAACCTCCTCCTTTGCGCGCAGATTGCCGTCGCGCGTCACTGCGCGGCTGTACTGGTTCTCGACCTCATGTCGATGTTCGTTGGCCTGCCGCACCAGCATCAGGATCGCCTGCATCATGTCGAGCGGCTCGAAGCCCGCGATCACCACTGGCTTTCCGAACTCCTCAGCGAAGAATTCGTAAGGCGCCGTGCCGATGATGGTCGAGACGTGAGCCGGCCCGACGAAGCCGTCGATCTCGACGCGGCCGATGTTGCGGATATCGGGGCTCTCCAGAATATTCTGCATCGCCGGCGGCGTCAGCACGTGGTTGCAGAAGACGCTGAAGTTTTTGAGCTGCTTCTTCTCGGCCAGCCGGATCATGACTGCCGTCGGTGGAGTCGTCGTCTCGAAGCCGATGGCGAAGAACACGACCTCGCGTTCTGGATTGTCCGTGGCGATCCGGATCGCGTCGATGGTGGAATAGACCATGCGGATGTCGGCACCGCGCGCCTTCGCCTTCAGGAGCGATGCGCCCTGCGAGCCTGGAACGCGCATCAGGTCGCCATAGACGCACAAGATGATATCCGGCCGCTCGGCGAGCCGGATAGCCATGTCGATGCGCCCGGCCGGCAGCACGCAGACCGGACAGCCGGGGCCGTGGATCATCCGCACGTTCCTCGGCAGCATGTCCTCGAGACCGTAGCGCGAGATCGCGTGCGTGTGGCCGCCGCAGAATTCCATGAAGCGATAGGGCCGTTGAGCATCGGCCTCCGCGCGAATTGCCTTCGCGAGCCCGAGCGCGATTTCCTTGTCACGAAACTCGTCAGCATATTTCATGATGCCGCTCCCTGCCCCTCGGCGCTGAGCTCGCGCAACAATTCAAGCGTCCGCCTCGCCTCCTCCGGATCGATTTTGGTGAGGGCATAGCCGACATGAATGATCACGTAGTCGCCGACGGCGAGATCTTCGATCAATGCCACAGATATCTCCTTGCTGACGCCGTCGATGGAGACGATCGCCATCTCGTCGGGCAAGAGTCTTGTGACCTCCGCAGGTATTGCGAGACACATCAGGCGGTTCCTTCCAGGCCTTGCTGTTCGAGGAGTTGGAGTCCGGCGATCCAGACCTGTCCGAGGCTGAGACCGCCGTCATTGGGCGGCAGCTGCCGCGGCAGCAGCGGCCAGAGTCCGGCGGCAACGCAGCCGCGTCCGATCTCGTCCGACAGGATCGCGTTGAGGAAGCAGCCACCGCTCAAGGCGACGGTCGTGATGCCGGTCTCGCGCGCCGCGCGGGCGATCCAGTCGACGCAGGCCGCGGCGAGCGTACCATGGAACAGCTCAGCCCCAGCGACCGGGTCGATCCCATCGGCCGCAAGGCGATCGAGCAACGGGCACAGCGATAGCACGCCGTCCTCGATCATCCAGCCGTCCTCCGCAATGCGCGGCATGCGAACACGCGCTTCAAGCTTCATCGCGGCCTCGCCCTCATAGCTCTGCACCGGGCAAAGACCAAGCAGTCCCGCCGCCGCATCGAACAGCCGACCGGCGCTGGTCGTCGCCGTCACGCCCGGCTGATCGAGCATGGCGCAGAGACGTGCAGCCTGCGGCTGCGCCGCAAAACGGGGCGCGATCGCATCACCACGCTGCAAGCCATGCAGCACGCTTGCGGCCATACGCCACGGTTCGCGCGCGGCACGATCGCCGCCCGGCATCTTCATTGGCGCCAGATGTCCGAGCCGCTGGAACTGTGCGTTCTCGCATCGCAGGAGCTCCCCGCCCCAATTCCCGCCGTCACTGCCATGGCCGAAACCATCGAGCACCAGCGCCAAGGAAGGTTCTGCGACGCCATGCTCCGCCATGACGGAGGCGGCATGGGCATGATGATGTTGGACCGCAATCAGCCGTCTTCCGCTTGCTTCGGCGAAGCGGGTCGAGGCCATGTTCGGGTGCAGATCATGGGCAACGACGACCGGCTCGACATCCAGCGTCGAAAGCAGGTGGTCGACGGTTTCCTCGAAGAAGCGGACGCCCTCCGCAGTATCGAGGTCGCCGATATGTTGGGAGACGAAGGCCTCGTTGCCGCGTGAGACCGTCACGGTCGATTTCAACGCACCGCCGACAGCAAGGATCGGAGGCACCGACCGCGCAAGGCGAACCGGCTCGGGCACGTAACCGCGAGCACGGCGGATGAACTGCGTCCGGCCCGCGACGACCGCCGCCACGGAGTCGTCGGCACGGGTGACGATGTCGCGATCATGGGTGACGATGAGGTCGGCGATGCAGGTAAGCCGCCGCTCCGCTTCGCGATTGTCGATCAGGAGCGGTTCACCACCGGGATTGGCGCTGGTGGCGACGATCGCCCAACTTTCCCCAGCGCGCGGATGCGCCGCGTTCAGCGCATCGAAGATCAGGTGATGGAGCGGCGCGACCGGCAGCACGATGCCGATCCGCGACAGCTCCGGTGCGACCATCGACGCCAGCCGATGGCGCGATTTGATCAGCACGATCGGCCGCGCCGACGTCTCGAGCAACGCAAGCTCGGCAGCGTCAGCGTCGACGATGCCGGCCACCGCATCCATCGAGCCGACCATGACGGCAAAGGGCTTCTGGTCCCGTTGCTTGCGTTGCCGCAGGCGCCGCACGACGTCATCATCGCGGGCATCGCACATGAGCTGATAGCCACCGAGTCCCTTGATCGCGACGATCCCGCCCCCGGCAATCGCAGCGGCGATCTGCTCGATCCCATGGCTGAGTCTTGGGCCGCATTGCGGACAAGCGATCGCCTCGGCGTGGAAACGGCGGCTCCCGGGATTGGCGTAGTCAGCCGCGCAGGCCCTGCACATCGCAAAGCGCTTCATCGCCGTGGTCGGACGGTCGTACGGCAGCCGCTCGGCAATGGTGTAGCGCGGGCCACAATGGGTGCAGTTGATGAAGGGGTAGCGATAAAAGCGACTGCTCGGATCGAACAGCTCGCTCAGGCATTCCGGGCAGGTCGAAGCATCCGCGACGATTCGCGTCGACACCCTGCCCTGCTCGCTCGTGCGGATACAAAACTCCGCACTCGCCACCGCGCCGATCGGCTGCACCGAGATCTCGTCGATCCGGGCAAGGGGCGGCTTTTCGAGTGGCAGCGCCGCGACGAAGTCCGACGCGCGCTCGCCCTCCACCTCGATGACGACGCCGTGGGAATCGTTGGCCACGAAGCCGCCGAGGCGATAGCGCTTGGCGAGACCGTAGACATAGGGGCGAAAGCCGACGCCTTGCACCGCACCGCGCACATGCAGGCGCAGTCGCCGTCCGTCCCGCGCCCTGGCCTCGCCGCCCATCGTCATTCCGCCGCTGTCATCGAAGCCGGTTTCGTCGCCGCCGCCCGCTTGCGGATCCAGGCGTAGAACGCCGCAAAGCCTTCGCCGGTGCGCGCCGACACCGTCAGCACCTCGATCTTAGGGTTGACCCGCCGCGCATATTCGATGGTCTTGGCGAGATCGAAATCGAGCACAGGCGCGAGATCGATCTTGTTGATCAGCATCAGAGATGAGGCCGCGAACATGTCGGGATATTTCAGCGGCTTGTCCTCGCCCTCGGTGGTCGAGAACACCACGATCTTGCAGGCTTCGCCGAGATCGAACGCCGCGGGGCAGACGAGGTTGCCGACATTCTCGATGAAGAGGAGGCCGTCGTTCAGCCAGGGCAGTCGGTCATAGGCCTCTCCGACCATGGCAGCATCGAGGTGGCAGCCCTTGCCGGTGTTGACCTGGATCGCCGGCACACCAGTCGCGCGAATGCGCTCGGCATCGTTGGAGGTCTGCTGGTCGCCTTCGATCACGCCGATCGAAAAGCCGGCCTTCAACTCGGAGACGGCGCGGACCAGGAGCGAGGTCTTGCCGGCGCCGGGACTGGAAACCAGGTTGAAGGCGAGCACCCCGTCTGCAGCAAAACGGGCGCGGTTATCGGCGGCGAGCCTGTCGTTCTTGCCGAGGATGTCGCGTTCGACCTGGATGATGCGGTCGCTGCTCATGCCGGCGATCTGCTGACCCGCCGGATGGGCGCCGCAGTCAAGAAGCCCGGCGTCGCCGGAGGGTTGGTCAGGGGCGTGGTCGTGAGCGTGATCATGGGCGCCGCCGTGGTGATGGTGGTCGTGGTCGTGGCCATGACCGTGGTGGTGATGATGGTGGTGCCCGTCGTGACCATGGCCGTGATCATGATGATGATCATGTGCATGTTCGATGGACGCTTTGCCGTCGCTGCAGCCGCAGACCGTACACATCAGTCGACCTCCAATTCCCTTACGCGCATCTCTTCGCCGCCCGTCACCTGCAATTGATAACCGCCGCAGGATGGACATGGCTCGTAACGTTGCTTGATCGCCACGCTCTTCGCGCAGGCCATGCACCAGGCCGTACCGGGCGTCTCCACGATCTCGAGCCTCGCACCTTGCGCGATGGTCCGCGCGGCGACGGCCTCGAAACAGAATTTCATGGCCTCCGGGGCGACATGGCTGAGCGCACCGATCTCGAGACAGACGACGTTCACCCTGGCGAAGGCGCGCTTGCGCGCTTCCTCCTCGACGATGCCGATGATGCCTTCGCACAGCGCCATCTCATGCATGGCCGGCCTCGCGAAAGGCAACGCTGAAACCGACGCAGGGATCGAAAGAGGCGACCTGCGCACGAACCGCATCCTGTCCGTGCCGGCCGGCGGGGAGCATCGCGCCCTTGAGGCTGCGGACCAGCGGTCCGCGGGCGTGAAAGTTCCACTCGGTCGGCGCCAGAAATTCGAAGTTGACGATACGATCCTCGTCGTCGATCGCAACGGCGTGATAGAGCCGGCCGCGCGCGCATTCGACGGCGGCCGCCCCCTTGCCTGGTCCGAGCCGATAGCTCGCGACGACGCCGTCATCGAGATCCGCGTCGCCACGATCGAGCCAGGTGTAGAGCTGTGCGACCTCGGCAATGCGCGCCTTCAGGCGCGCGGCGGGGCCCGCACCCGCCGACGAGAGTTCGTCGCGATGCGCGCTGCGCGCCCAGACGCCGGTTTCCGGAATCCGGCCGCTGAGTTCCGGCGCACCGGAATAGGCCGCACCGTCCGCCAGCAGACGCGTGACGACATTGAGGTCGTCCGCCGCCGTCAGGAACGATTGCTCGGCCACCGGCGGCGACGCCAGCTTGCCATCACATCCCGCGACAGAGGCGGCGAGCGCACTGCCCGGCGCGAGCGCCTGGTCTTGTCCGGCGATCCCCAGCGCATCGAGCGCTGCCTTGATCTGCAACACCGCGTCGCGATGCAAGTCCTGCGGGACGGCCTCGTCCGCGCCGCCGAGGAGCGCGCTCGCCTGCATCACGGCGCGTACCGCCGCAGCGTTCGCGCCGTCGAGTGCGAGCCGTCCGACGAACAGGCCGCGCAGCAATTCGGTCAGGCGCTCGGCGACCACCACAATGACGCGACGCCGCACTGTTGAGGGCGTCGCCTCCCGCCCTTGCGCGGCCTCGACCGCCGACAGGAACGCCACCTGATGGCCGACCGAGCACAGCGAGAAGAGCCGCGGCAGCAGCGGGTGCAGCGAAGCCGCCGGCTTTCCCGCAAACAGTCGCGTCAGCGGTGGCCGGCTGCGCGGCTTGATCGCGACGTCGGCGATCGCAGCGCCGGACAACAGCACCGTGATGTCGATCTCGTTGCGGAAGGCCAGGCTCATCCGCGTCGCTCCGTTAAGGCGCCCCGCAGGAAGTTACGCCGATCGATCGGGGTTGTCGCGGGCTCGCGGCGGCGGACCGCTTCCTCGCTGTCCGCCGGCAGCATCAGTTCGGCGAGCGCGGCTTCGGCCGTCGCCCGCGCGGCTGCCATGTCGGCAAACTGGAACATCGGCGAGAACAGCGAGCAGCTCGCGATCCGGCCCATATGCCCGACTTCGCTGAGGGTGAATTCGATATCGCCAACGGGAAAGCGGATGCGCGTGGTCGCCCCCGATGTGTCCGGCGACGCCGCGCTCGCCGGCAGCACCACGTTCATGAACCACGGCGTGACCATGATGCCGACGATCGTGCCGTTGAACTGGCGAAAGCCGACCGCTTCGACACCAAGCGCATCGTTGTAGATCGGCAGATCGCGCATCGCGCATTCGCCGATCTCCCGATAGCTTGCGGCCAGAAGCTCGCCCCACGCCATGGCGTTTCCGGCAGAAACCGGCGCGCTCCCCGTCATGTTTCGATCGCCATGAATTTGGATTTCGGGGCGTCGCAATTCGGGCAGTGCCACTCCTCCGGCAACGCCGCGAACGGCGTGCCGGGAGCGATCTGGGCCACCTCATCGCCATCGGCCGGATCGTAGACCGTCCAGCAGATGCCGCATTCCAGCCGCGTGACGTCGGCGACGTCCTGACGCACGCCAAAATTCTCGAAGGCGCTCATTTGAAATAGGCCTCGATGATTTCCTGCAGCCGCTCGGCGGAGTCCTCAAAATCCTCGTCCGCGGCAAGCGCGACGGTCGGCACGCCGCCGACTTCGAGCGTATCGAGAATGATGGTGTCCATGGCGTTGAAGAACTGAACCGACCAGACATTGCGGATGCCCGTGGACAGCACCCGGCAGGTGCCATAGCCGCGCGACACAAGCTGGATCGGCCCGTTCCGGATCGTGTCCTGCAGGAAACTCATGTCGACCGGGCTCATCGGCAACAGCGTGAAATTGATGATCTGCGAACGGATGCCGGGCTGCCAGGCCAGCGCCCGCTCGCGGATTTCGGCGAGCACTGGCAGCACGTTCATGGCGCCGTCCGGCACCTGCCCGATCTCGAAATCGGCAGACGTCAGGTCGGCAGCCGCGCGTTTGACGATCTCCGGGATCGCCCCGATCTCGAGATATTCGTGGCTGGCGTCGGTCTCGAGCCGTACGCGCCAGATCCCCGCCAGCACCGATTCCTGAATCTGCGCCAGCGATCCGTCCGGCAACGCGACGACACCCCCGACCTCGCCCTCTCCGAGCACATCGGCCACCAGCTTACTCTCGAGATCATTAAGATTGGCGAGCCGGAACAGCTGCGTCGGCGCATCCGCCTTTTGGCCCGCAATGGCATCTGCGATCTTCGAGAGCAGCGCCACCGCGTTCGGGCAGCTCCTGGCAAGCTCGGCGCTGTCGAGCGTTGCAAGCTTTGCAAGCGCACCGGCCGCCGTCAGGCTGCCTTTCGATGCATTGAGACTCTCTTCGCCGATCGGAAACACGCTGACGGGTTGCTCGGCGCCTTCGGGCGCATCCCAGAATCCGACTTTCATAGCTCGACACCTTGAGCGCGATGCTGCGGAACGATGGTGACGGCGACCGCGGCGCTTTGCCCGCGCGGCCGGTCGATCAGCTTGTTGATCCGGTCGATATAGACCGACCAGTCCTGGATCTTGGCGATCAACCCCAGCGTCTCGCCCTTGGCGACAAAGATCAGCGTCGGCTGCACGCGCACGCCGAAGCGCTGACCGAGCACAGTCTCATCGCCGCGCGCGATGATCGCGCCGCGCAGCCGGCCCTGGAACGCCTCGATCAGCTCCGGAAGCACCACGGCGACGTCGATCGCCTCTGGAAAGCGATTGGGATCGCCCGCCGACAGCAACACCGCGACCGCACCGGCCTCGGCGGCCCCACCAAGAAAATGATCAACCGTTGCGGCATCGACCTCGGGCAGGCCGTGCCGCGTCAGATCATGCTTCCCCACCTGGAATTCCATCAGACCTCCCTGACAAGCTTATGATTTGCTCGGGATAGGGGTTAGCAAGGCACGTGCCAGGACATACCAGCAACTTTCCGGATCTATCCAATTGATCTCAAACGTCTATCTTCGAGCACGCAGCACGACGCACGCGCAGATGATAAGATACTTTCCGATTCAAGTGGAATCTATCTTTGCATATAGAAAGATGACTTCCAGCCAGCTGCGCCGCACCCGATCCCGCCGTGGATGCGATGAACACGGCTATCGGAGGTTGGCTTATTCGGACCGAAGGTGTGCGGGCAGCTGCGGCTCGCGGTCGATGAGGTCGGCAAAGAAGCGGTCGCAATCCTCGCCATCGAGCGCTGCGCTGAGGCCTTCGATCGCATCCGCGATCAGTCGCGCCTCCTCCTCATCCAGAAGCCGGATCGCGGTGTCGATATAGACCAGCACCTTGGCGCCAACGGGCGGGTTGGAGAGCAGCAGCACAGAGACGCGGCGCTCCTCGCCGCGAAACGTGCACAGCGCCGACATCCCGTCGGTCTCGACAATCGTCATCGGCAGGCCGAGGCACATCCCGTCTACTCCGGAAGTCCGCTGCGGTCAGGCCGACCGCATCTCATAGTGGACGTCATCGATGTCATTGGCGAGCAGCCGCTCGGTGTCCGCCAGCGGCTCGCTGCGCTGCCTCACCTTGACACCCCATTCGTCCAATATATTGCAGGCCAGATCGATCGCCGGCGCGATCTGGTCGCGCACCGGCGGCGTCAGCGGCCCGCCCCAGTCTTCGAGATCGAGCGGCTGGCAGCCGATCAGCACGAGATGCTTCGGGCAACGGCCGAGCAGGTCGGCCGCGCTGATCACTTCCTGGAAGCCGGTCTGATGCAGGCTCATCTTCTTGGCGCCGGTGAAACGCGGCACCTCGTCGTCGCGCACGAGCTTCAACTGGCCGGGTTCGAGGCCATAGTCGATGGCGTCGAACACGATCAGGCGATCGGCCTCCTCCAGATAGTTGACGAGGTAGAGCCCCTGCGTGCCGCCGTCGAGGATGGTGACATTGTCCGGCACGGCATAGCGGCGGTGGAACTCCTCCACGACGCGCACGCCAAAGCCTTCATCGGCCCAAAGGATGTTGCCGATGCCGAGCACCAGGATGCGATCGTCTTGCGAGAATGTCGGCATCGTTAGCGTTCCAGTCTAGTCGCGGAATTGACGCTCGCCCGAGATCATCGAGGAGATGATGCTCTGACGCGACATGATGTCTTCGCGAACCGCCGCATAGATGTGCACGATCACGAACATCACCAGCGCCCACATGCCGAGATGATGCCAGGTGTGGACGTCCTGGCTGTTTGGCCAGATCGCAAACACCCAGCCGAACAGCTTGTGCTGCCAGCTATCGATGCCCTGACCTTCCGAATAGAGCGCAAAGCCGGTGATGATCATGAAGGCCACGAACAGCGTGAAGCCCGTGAACATCGCGGTTTGCGCCAGCGGATTGTGGCCGACATACATCTTCGGCTCGCGCTCCAGGAACGCGTACCAGCGGATCTCATGCAGCACTTCCTTCCAGAACTGCTTGCGATGGACCGGAATGTAGAAGATCTGCCGGGAATGGTGGTTGCCGACGAAGGCCCACAGGATACGCGTGAGGAAGAACACCGCGAGCACCTGTCCCGCGGCGAAATGGGCGAAGCGGATATAGCCCATCACGAAGTTGTCGGACGCCTCGCCCGCGACCGTCGGCAGCGGCGTTCCGATCAGATAGCCGGTCACCATCAGCACGAGAATCGAGAACGCGTTCACCCAATGGCAGATCCGCACCGGCGCTTCGTAGACATAAACGGTGGGACGACCCACCGCACGTTCTCCGGAAGCGTCGGCTGCGATCGCCGCGAGGTCGGGCCTGGCGTCAGAGGCGGGAGCGACTGCATCCATCATGACCGCCCCCTACCTGACCTTGACCTTGGCGAGTTCCTGGCCGTCCGGGCTCATGACGTGAGTCGAACAGGCCAGGCACGGATCGAAGGAATGGATCGTGCGCAGGATCTCCAACGGCTGCTCGGGATTGACCATCGGCGTGTTCATCAGCGACGCTTCGAATGCGCCGATGTTTCCCTTGGGATCGCGCGGTGAGCCGTTCCATGTCGTCGGCACCACGCACTGGTAGTTGTCGATCTTGGTGTCCTTGATCTTGATCCAGTGCGCGAGCGCGCCGCGCGGCGCCTCGGTGAAGCCGACGCCCTTGGCCTCCTTCGGCCAGCTCTCCGGCTTCCACTTGTCGACGTTGGCGGTCGAACTGTCGCCGGCCTTGATGTTGGCGACCAGCTTGTCCTGGAAGTAGCGCATCTGGCGTCCGGCCCAGACGGATTCGAGCGCGCGCGCCGCCGTGCGGCCGAGCGTCGAGAACAGCGCCGACATCGGCAGGTTCAAGTCCCTGAGGAACTTGTCGACGGGATCCTTGAACTCCGCCTTGTTTTGCGCGTAACCGACGACCCAGCGTGCCAGCGGGCCGACCTCCATGGCGTGGCCGCGCCAGCGCGGTGCCTTGATCCAGGAGTATTTTCCGCCCTCGTCGAGTTGCTCGATCGCGGTCTTGGTCCCCTTCGCATTGGGCCCCAGCACGTAATTCGGCTCGGTGACGCCGTCCCAGGGATGAAGGCCCTTGGTCTCGTCGGGATATTTGTACCAGGAATGGACCACGAACTCCTGGATCTCGTCCGGGTTGGCGTGATCGACCGGCAGCACCTCGGACAGGTTGCCGTTGATAATGGCGCCCCGCGGCAACTTCAGGTTCTTGGCGGAGTAGTCGTTGGCATGCTCGGGCACGTCGCCATAGGCGAGCACGCTCTGCCCCGAAAGGCCGCCACCATAGAGCCAGTCCTTGTAGAACGAGCCGATCGCTGCCACGTCGGGCAGGTAGACCTGCTCGTTGAACTCGATCAGCCGGTCGATGATCGAGGAGATCAGGTTCAACCGTTCCATGTTGATGGCGCCGACGGCGCCGGTGCCGTCGACGTTGATCGGACAGGGCACGCCGCCGACGAGCCAGTTCGGATGCGGATTCTTGCCGCCGAAGATCGTGTGGATCTTGACGATTTCCTTCTGGAAATCGAGCGCCTCCAGATAATGCGCCACCGCCATCAGATTGGCTTCGGGTGGCAGCTTGTAGGCCTTGCTGCCCCAATAGCCGTTCTTGAACGGACCCAACTGTCCGGACTCGACGAACTTCTTCAGCCGTGTCTGCAGATCCTTGAAATAGCCGGGCGACGACAGCGGCCAGTTCGAGATCGACTGCGCGAGCGTCGAGGTTGCCCGCGGGTCGGCCGAGAGTGCGGAGACGACGTCGACCCAATCCAGCGCATGAAGATGATAGAAATGGACGACGTGGTCGTGCACCTGCAAGGCAAGCTGCATCAGGTTGCGGATCGAATTGGCGTTCTCCGGAATGGTGATCCCGAGCGCGTTCTCGACCGCACGCACCGATGTCAGCGCGTGCGTTCCGGTACAGACGCCGCAGATCCGTTCGGTGAACGCCCAGGCGTCGCGCGGATCGCGGTTCTTCAGGATAACTTCGATCCCGCGCCACATCGTGCCGGTGGAGACCGCGTTGCGGATGACGTTGTCGGCGTCGACATTGACCTCGACCCGCATGTGACCTTCGATACGGGTCACCGGATCGACGACGATGCGCTTGCCGGAATTATCGAGATTGAAGCCGTTGGGAGTCTGGATACCCATGGTTGTCCTGCCCTGCTATGTCTTTTCGCTCAGCTGTTGTGGTCGGCGTCTTCGCGCTTGCTCGCGAGCCTCTTCACGGCGGTCACTGCCGCATGTGCAGCCACCGCGGCGCCGACGGCACCTGCCGCCACCATGCCGACCTGATCGGCGTTCTTCTCTATGCCGAACTGCTTGATGTTGGTGAGACGGTCGTAGAACGAACCCTTGTCCCAGAAGCCATCTTCCGAGCAGCCGATGCAGCCGTGGCCCGACTGGATCGGGAAGGAAACGCCGCCGTTCCAGCGCACTGTCGAGCAGGCGTTGTAGGTGGTCGGGCCCTTGCAGCCCATCTTGTAGAGGCAGTAGCCCTTGCGAGCGGCCTCGTCGTCCCACTCCTCGACGAACTGGCCGGCGTCGAAATGCGGGCGCCGGTAGCACTTGTCGTGAATGCGCTGCGAGTAGAACATCTTCGGCCGGCCCTGGCGGTCGAGCTCGGGCAGCTTGCCGAAGGTGGTGATGAAGGTGACGACGCCGGTCATCACCTCGGCGATCGGGGGGCATCCCGGCACTTTGATGATGGGTTTGTTGGTGATGACCTTGTCGATCGGCGTCGCCTGTGTCGGATTGGGCTTCGCTGCCTGCACGCAGCCCCAGGAGGCGCAGGCGCCCCAGGCGATGATCGCCATCGCGTCCTCGGCCATCATCTTCAGTTTTTCGACGAACGGCTTGCCGCCGTCGATGCAGAACATTCCGCCTTCGTTCAGCGGCGGATTGCCTTCCACCGCGAGGATGTACTGACCTTTGTGCTTGGCGCGGGTCTCCTCGAGAATGGCTTCCGCCTGGTGACCGGCGGCCGCCATGATGGTGTCATCGTAGTCGAGCGAGATCATCGACAGCACCGCATCCTTGACCAGCGGATGCGCGGACCGGATGAAGCTCTCCGAGCAGCAGGTGCATTCGAGGCCGTGCATCCAGATCACGGGCACGCGCGGCTTGGTCTCAAGCGCGTTCGCGATGCGGCTTGCCGCCAGCGGTCCGAGGCCGAGGCTCGTCGCCGTCAGGCTGCAGAATTTATGAAAGCTCCGACGCGTGATGCCTTGTCGCCTGATCACGCTGTAAAACGTTTCCGTCGCCGCGCCCATGAATCCTCCCGTCTTCGGCTTTGACTTTTCGATGACGCTACAGACAGCAAGAAGCAGGCCAACAGTCTGGAGTGATTCAAAAGTAGAGAGATTCCATAGCGTTGCGTATTTGAACTGCCCGCATGGACGGTACGTGAGGGTGCTGAAAATACGAGAGGCGGAAACAATTCGATCTGCAGCCGGAAACGAAGTTTCCGGTCAATGCGCGGTGCACACCATGCAGGGATCGAACGAGCGCACGATGTGCTGGATCGCGACCGCACGCGGGCCGGCATCGCCGACATCGGTGCCGACCAGCGCCTGCTCAAGCGGACCGCCAATGTCCAAGGAGTCGCGCGGCGAAAAATTCCAGGTAGTCGGCGCGATAATCTGATAGCGCTCGATCTTGCCGTCGCTCACCGCCATCCAGTGCCCAAGGCTGCCGCGAGCTGCCTCGACCAGCCCGACATAACTTCCGTTGGGCAGCTCGCGCGCGTTGTGGCAGAACGGCTCCGACAATCGGAGCGCGCGCGTCCACTGCTCCATGGCGAGCGCGATGCGCGCGGTCTCGATCAGCCGAGCGACCACGCGGCTGCGCACGTTGGTACCGTCCCGCGAAACCAGGTCCGTGATCAGCGCCTGGCCCGCCACCGTCTGGCGCGCGATCGCGCCGACCTCGATCGGCTGTCCCGACAGTCGCGGCGCCTTGCACCAGCTATAGGCCGCCGGCTTGTCGGGATCGGGAATCGTGCTGCTATGGACGGGGTCCGCGGAGGAATCCCGCATCCACGCGTGCGAGACGTCCTCGGTGATCTGCGTCAGTGGCAGCGGTTCGACCATTGCGCGCGGGCCGAACAGGCCGCGCGGAAACAACTCGCCGTCGACGCCATGATAGGCGCCGTAGCTCATCATCAAACCTGCGCCCCTGCCGAGCCCGGTCAATGCCAGACTGTCCGCGATCCGCAGAAAGTGCGCGAAATCCCCGCCGCGACCGTCGCGCCAGCTATCGAGTTCGTCGGCGGTGGCGATCGCCAGCACATTCTCCAGAGAATCCGCGAAGACGATACGCTCGAGGAAGCTTCGAAAGGCCGTCGTGATCGACAGGAGCCGGACGCGCTCGCCGAGATCGATGGCGCGCGTCGTCCCGCCGGGCTGGAACGCCAGGCTGTGCGGCCATTTCCCGGCGATGATGCCCATGGTCTCGAGCAACCGCGCCCGCGCCGGCAAGGCGTCGCGCGCCGCGCTGCCGCGGGTCGCGGCAAAGCGCTCGCGCGTCTCCTCGTGCCAGCCATGCGAGGCATAGGCCTCGCGGGCAAAATCCGGCATGAAGAAAATGTAGAAGTGGGTCAGATGGTCGGCCGCATTCTCCGCGGCATGTGCAATGTTGGTGGCGAGCAATCCATTGGGCGCTGCCTCGATGGACATGGCATCGCGCAGGGCGGCCGCCGCCGCGACCGATTGCGAGACCGAGCAGATGCCGCAGATCCGCGGTGCCAGCGCCAGGGCGTCGAGCGGGGGCCGGCCTTCCAGAATCTGCTCGAAGCCGCGATAGAGCGGCGCTGTCACCTCCGCGCGCATAACACGCCCGCTCTCGACGTCGAGACGGACTTCGAGATCGCCCTCAACGCGATTGAACGGACCGATCGTGATTCGCGTCACGGCTTGCCCTTCGTCGTCGCACGACCCGGCGGCACAACGACATGGTCGGCGGTTGCGTTCAGCCGCACGCGCCGCGGCGTAGCGGACTTCGACAACGCGGCAAGCGCGACGAACCAAGCCTTCGGCATGTCGGTCGGCAAGCCGACGGGAATGCCTCCAAGCTTGGCGGTCTCCAGAAAGTTCTGCGCGCCTTCGAACCCCGGCGACGTGCAGGCGATGCAGGCATAGCCGCCCTTCGTGCAGGAGCCGCCGCCGTTCCAGGAGCGCTGGTTGCAATCGCCCACAGCCTGCGTCGCCTTGCAGCCGAGATGCTCCATCAGGCAGCCGCGCTCCGACATGGACTCGGCACTGGCCTTGAACTCGTAGAACTCGTTGCGCGAGCAGCCGTGATGGGCGAGATGATTGGCGATGAACTTGGGTCGCCCGTAAGCATCAAGGTCGGTCGCGGCAAGATCCTTGGTTGTCAGTGCCAGAATAGTTTCCATCATCCAGCCCGGATGGGGCGCGCAACCTGCGACGTTGATGACGGGAAGACCGAGCCTCGAGCGGAAGCCCGCGCCCAGCGCGCCGCCGCTATCGGAACCTTCGAACTGCAGGCCCACGGCGTCGGTCGGGTTCGATCCGGCGGCCGGCACACCGCCGTAAGCGGCGCAGCTTCCGACCGCGATCACATAGTTGGCGCACGGCGCAAGATCGAGCATCCAGCGATAGACTGAACGGTTGGTGCCTGCCAGCATGTTGAAGCGGCCGGTGTCGTTCGGCCCCCGGGCGACGGAACCTTCCAGCAAGAGCAAGTCGAGCCGCACCTTGCCATCGAGGACAGACTGCAGCACTTCAACCGCCTCCTCGCCGGTTTCTTCGCTGACGGACGGATGCCACAGCAGATTGATGCCGAACTGCCGGAGCTCGTCGAACCAGCCGGAAGCGCCGCTTTCGAGGATCGACATGGTACAGCCGCCGCAACTGGCGCCCTGCAGCCAGAGCAAATTGGTCATTCCGTCGGTTCGGCTCATCTCATGTCTCCCGGTCGCCCCAGCTTCAACCGCTCCTTCAGGAAGTGCAAGAGGCTCGTTTGCGCACTCAATCGTGCGCACCCGACATTTCGCCGTCGTGCTTCAGGTGCCGCCTGCGGATGTTGCGGGTGACGATCCAGATCACGGCCACTGCCACCGGCACAAACAGGGCAGTCGCCAGCGACGGCTCCACGTGCAGACCACCGTCATGCGCGCCCTTCGCGAGATAGCCGAACAAGCTGACGACGTAATAGCCGATTGCCGCCACCGACAATCCTTCGACCGTGCTCTGAAGCCGCAATTGCAGCCGGGTGCGCTCATTCATCGAGCGCAACAGATCGCGATTCTGCTCCTCGAGCTCGACATCGACGCGTGTGCGCAACAGATCGGCCGCGCGCGCGAGCTTGATCGACAGGTTGGCCTGCCGGTCCTCCATCGTGGCGCAGGTACGCATCGCCGGCGCCATGCGGCGGGCGAGAAATGAGGACCAGGTCGGATAGCCCGCGATCTCGCCGCCTTCGATCACGGCGAGGCGAGCCTGCACGATGTCGTAATAAGCCCGGCTGGCGCCGAAGCGGAACAGGCTGCCGGCAGCTCCCCTTTCCAGCGATGCAGCCAAGGCGGTCAGTTCCGCCAATAGATGGTTGTTGAGCTTGAGGTCCTCGGCACACTGCATCTCCTCGAGCACTTCGATGAGCCGTCGGCCGATATGATTAACAGAGGGCGCAAGCTCGAGCGCGGCGGGCAAGCCGAGCAGCGCCAGCGTGCGATAGGTCTCGATCTCCAGCACGCGCTGCACCAGAGCACCGAGCCGGCCCGGCGACAGGCCACCGTTGCAAACGAGGATGCGCACGAAACCCTGATCGTCGGCCCGAAAATCGGACGCGACAACGGCCGGCCCGCTGCGGACCGCGGCCACAGCCAAGCTGCTTCTTTCGAAAAGCTCTTCGGCGCGCTCCAACGCGGCCGAAGCCTGCTCGACCTCGAGCTTGACCGCGACCAGCAATTGGCCGGACTGCGGCAGAGACCGGATCAACGCGGCCGGCTCGTCGCCGATTTCGCCGAACCGATGAATTGACTTATCCGTGTTGCCCAAGATCCAGGTGAAGGTGCTGAATTCCGAGTGCTGCTCCCAACGGAGCTGGATCGCGCCGATCGTCACCTGATGATGTTTGGTCGCGGCATCGGGCGGCACCTGCCCGTGCGAAGTACAAAATGCCACGAATGTCTGCCGGTCGGCCGCAGCGACATCGCCCTGACTGAGAAAGGCAAAGCGCAGCACGGTGAGCGGCGCCGTCAACCGGATGAACGGGCGAGCATGCACCTCGCCCAGCACCGCTCCGCGTTGCGGATGCAGCTCAAAGCCGGCGAGATCGAGATCGCGGTTCATCAACGGTCCCTTGGAAGTGCTTTCAGGCCGCGATGTGCCGCCGACGTCGCCGTTCACTACCACAACATATCCATGTTCTTGCAATCACCCGTTGGCAGAAACCGCCGATCTACCCCGCCGAGCCATGTCGCCACGTTGGCCACGAAGCGATCGAGCCCGGCGCGCAGACGCTGACGTGCTGAAAAAGATCGAGGAATTTCAGCCAAGGCCTGAAAGACACGTTTCCATCGAGAGACAAAACTTGTTTCCGTCCCGTCGCATCAGGTAACGCGCCAGCACTGCGAGAATTTTTCCACAACCTGGATCTTGCAAGCGACAGCGAAGAGATCATGTCGCGCCGGAGCATGTTGTCCGCCATCGTCACCGGCGAACGCATCTTCCGCGAATCGCGACCCGACTGAGCCTAGAACGTCCCTGCCACGGTCATGCGGAACGTCAGCGGCTCGACCGGATGCAGCACGTAGTCCATCACGCCGTTCTGGCAGACCGCCGCCGGCGCGGTGCCTGCGGTGCAGAGATTGTAGAGCGTGTCGGTCTTGAACAGCGAGCCATAAGCATAGGTGATCTGGTTCGCCTGTGCGTTGAAGAGATTGAGCACGTCGAGCTGGAGACGCCAGCCATTGTCGATGCGATAGCCGAGGCGGCCGTTGAAGATGCTGGTCGCGGCTGAGCGGAACGCATTGTCCTCCGTCAGCGGGCTCGACGCCAGATAGCGCCAGCGCAAGGCGCCGAACCAGCCGGTCTTCTCGCCGAGCGTGACGCCGGCCGAGGCCACCATCGCCGGCGCGTTCGGGATGTAGCTGCCGGGCGCGTTGCCGATCTGCGCCTCGGGATAGCCGGCGAGCGAGGCGTAGACCTCCGCCTGCTCGCTGTCATAGCCACGAAAGCGCGCATGCGTCATCGCAAGATCGGCGTCGATGTCAATCCAGGATCGCGGGCGGTAGTGGTTGGTCCATTCGAAACCGTAGCGGCGTCCGGCGCGGGCCGCCGAGGTATCGCCGGCATCGCCGGAGAACAGGATCTCGGAATCCTGGTCGAGGATGAAGACGCTGAGCGATGTATCGAGCCCGGGAACGATCCTGCTGCGGACGCCAACCTCGGCGCCCCTGGTGCGCACCAGTAGCGGCGACGGCGTGAGCCTTGTCGCGGGATCGCCCGGATCTTCGATGGTCGTCGCCCCGCGGGCGTCGTTTGAATGCATGCCATAGCCGGCACCGAGGAAGAATTCGGTCTGGTTGAACGGGCCGAACACCATCCTGAATTTCGGGCTGGCGAGCGCTGCGTCGGCGCGGCCGGAATTACTGGCATTGAATAGGGAGGTTACGTCGGCGGCGTAGGAGTCGCCGCGTAAGCCAACCGTAGTCCTGAGCCAGTCGGTCCAACGCACGGTGTTTTCGGCATAGACGCCGACGCTCCCTTCGCCGACCTTGTCGCTGCGGACATTGGCGAGGAAGCTGCGCTGGAACGTGTCCGTGAGCGCCAGATCGATCGCGTCGTAGCGCGATTGCAGGCCGAAGGTGGTCTGCATCGGCAGCCCTGCGAACGAGCCGTTCAGCGTGCGCGAAATATTGGCGCCCGCCATCAGGCGATCATCACGCTGGTGGAACTGGTCGCCGCGCACCGGATCGCTGAGGAAATAGGTGAAGTTATTGAAGAGATCGAGCTGGCTCTTCACAACGTAGGCATTGGCCTTCCACGAGCCGAGATCATCGCTCTGAGCGACGCGACCCGAGAGTGCGAAGCGATTGGTGTTGCCGCCGTCGCTTGGATCTTCCGAACCAAACCGGTCGAGCAGGCCGCTCGTGACCGCGCGCTGCGGCACCTGGTCGGTCGAATTCCATTTGTTGGCATACGCCATGCCGGTGACTGACACGCCGTCGGTCGCGGTGCCCTGGCTGTAGCGCACGAGGCCGTTGAGCTTCTTCACATTGTCAGGATTGTCCCACGGGCCGCTGTAAGTGCCGATTTCGCCGACAACGAGGAGCGCGCCATCGCCGAGCTTCGCCGAGTCCATGCCGAGCAGGCGGCGATAGCCGAAGCTGCCGGCGGTCACCTGAGCGAGGCCCTTGCTGCGGTCGATCAGGCCGATATGCACGCTGCCGACCGAGGCGAAATCGCCTTCGTCGGCGAAGTACGGCCCCTTGCGCACGTCCACCGTGGCGACGGTTTCCGGGATCAGCCAGTTGAGATCGGCATAGCCCTGGCCGTGCGCGTGGGTGCGCATGTTGACGGGGACACCGTCGATGGTGATGGCAAGATCGGTACCGTGATCGAGATTGTAGCCTCGCAAGAAATACTGGTTGGCTTTGCCTTCGCCGGAGTGCTGGGTCACGATCAAGCCCGGCACGGCTTCGAGTGCCTCGCCCGGCCGTGAGAAGGGACGCGCATTGAACTCTTCGCCGGAGACGGTGATCTCGCTCGCCATGCTCGGCGGGCCTTTTGCGCCGGAGGCGACGCTGCGCGCATCCGGTGCCGGAGATGTTGCCGGCGGCGCCGGATTGGGGCTGCTCGCCGGGATGGCCCGGCTCGTCCTTCGTGGCGCGAGCGGCTTCTTGTGACGCTGCGCCTCGCCGCCGGTGACCTCGACCGGCGGGAGCTCGCGCGCGGCACCGGCATCCTGCGCGAACGCGTCGCCTCGGTCGACGAGCAGCACGCAGGCTGAAAACGCGGCCAAAGCGCCCCAGCACCGACCGCCTTCAAACTGCTTCGGTGGCATTCGCGCCTCGAAGCACATCGCGCGCGTGCAGCCAGCCGCCGGCAAACATGCGGCGGTAGAGCACGACAGAGACCAGCCAGGCGATCGCAAACAACGCGATCACGACGAAGCCGACACTGGCGAGCGACTCGTTGAGGCCGTCGACCAGCCCCCACACACCGCCGGACAGGCCAAACCGGTCGGCGATCAGCCCGAGCGCCTCGATGCCGCCGATCAACAGCGCCACCGCGACGGAGGCCCCTGTAATAGTGAGGTTGTACCAGAGCTTTCGCAGGGGATCGACGAAGGCCCAGCGATAGGCGCTCACCATCAGCGCGGAGTCGGCGGTGTCGACCAGCGCCATGCCGGAGGCGAACAGCGCGGGAAACACCAGCACATGCGCAAGCGACACGCCGCGCGCGGCTTCGCTGGCGGAAATGCTGAGCAGCCCGATCTCGGTCGCCGTGTCGAACCCGAGGCCGAACAGGAGCCCGAGCGGATACATGTGCCAGGGCTTTGTCACCAGGCGGAACATCGGGCCGAGCAGCCGCTCCAGAAATCCGCGATTGGCGAGCAGTGCGTCGAGGCCTTCAGCGTCGTGGACGCCCTGCTCGCGCGCCACGCGAAACGTCCGCCACAGGCCAGCGAAGATCGCGAGATTGATGGCCGCGATCACGAGCAGGAACAGCGCCGACACCGAGGTGCCGATCAGGCCCCCGATCTCCTTCAGCAGACCGTCACCGCCAAAGCTGACGACGCCGAGCGCCAGCAGCATGGTCGCGACCACAACGACGGTGGAATGGCCGAGCGCAAAGTAGAGACCGACACTTCGCGGCGCACCGCCGGCATGCATCAGCTTGCGCACGACATTGTCGATCGCGGCAATATGGTCGGCATCGACGGCGTGGCGGAGGCCGAACACCCACGCCAGCAGCGCCGTCGCCATGGCTGTCGGCCGGTCGCCGAACAGCGCGAAGGCCCAGGCCCACGCGGCAGCATTGGCGGCAATCAGCCCACCGAACAGCAGAACCACCCCGGGCTCGACCGCCCGCAAAGACCACGTCGCCGCCTGCCTCATCCACACCCGTCCTACAGTATGATGTTTATCAAAAACTATCATACCGCAAAGAGCAAGAGCCGGGCCACTCTTTAACCTGAGGACGGAAAACCTACATCGATGGTGGCCAAACAGTTGCTCTGGCGACAGAATCTGCGCCTGGCTCATCGCGGCGCCGAGGCAGGGCGCGCAGCGACTATTGGCAAGTTACTATCCGTTTTGACTACAAAGTTGACGGGCCTGCACACGACGATCACGGACACATCTGCCGCACAGAGGCTTTGGCGCGCACCGCCGTCCCGGTTATCGGTCGCAAATGGCTGTCAGCAAGCTCTCCAGAGCGGCATCGTTCGACCTGTGGAGATAGATGGCCTTCGGTTGCCGCGCCTCGAAACGGCCCGGCCGCCAGTTACTGGAAAGCCCGAGTAAAATGTGCCACCACAACGCGCCAAGGATCGTCGTCAGAACTCATGGTCCTGAGCACTCAGCTCGGCACTCTTGGATCGACGGTCAAGTCGCGCGAATTGCATCCCGAATCCCGGTCCCGGGCTTCTGTCATGACCGTCACGGTAGACGCACCTGCATCTGGCAGCAGCCGAAGAGCCATTGAAGGCCCATACTTAACTGTTGGTTCGTGAAGCCAGGACTTCCTGGCCTCGTACGACTGGCAAGTAATCGAACTCTAGCGAAGAGACAAGCCCGCGATTCCCAAGGCCAGATTTACGCCGAACTGCCCTTCAATCGACAATGGTTGCAACGAAATTGTGCGATTGGATCCACCGACTAGTACGTTTGCACCCAAGCCAAGGCCGAGCGATGCGTTACCACTCGCGCCCACGTAGTTTCCGCGCAGCGTACCCGGACCGACGTGCGATGTCGGTGCAAAGACCCCCCAAAAGAGCCTGCCACCGCCGGTGACGCCGACATCGAGACCGAGCCGAGTTATCCTGCCCGTGTAGTGGTACTCTCGCCCCGTTGCATTCGAACGGAAGACGCAAGTCATCCGCTGGCGTGAGCCGACAAGTAATCCGACCCTTGGGCCGGTATCGCAAGTGAGTCCACCCACCCGAACTGGCTGTGCTTGCGCGAATGCCGGTGCAGATAGACCTATCGTCAGCAGGCAAACGCCCGTCAGCACACCGTACGGATACTTCACCATCAATCTATCTCCCGCAAAGTCGATAAAGGCTAGCGTTCCCGAACTACTTCTGTGGCCCACCGAGCGCTCTGCGCCTGCGAGCCTATTGGCGTTTTGTGACAAGCAGGGAAAGTGTGTCCAATCTCCGCATTGCTTCTCAACGACAGTACCGATGCGACACGGCGTGAGATCGTCCACTGCGAGAGCGGTACCAGCATTGCCCATGGCGCCAATAGTAGTTGTGCCAATGCCGATGGCGTGAGCCAGCGATCGCTCCTGCGGTCGCGCCTATCGCCGCGCCACGTCGGCCGCCAACAGCTCCGCCAATTATCGCGCCCGAAACGGCGCCTCGTCCGGCCTGCGCATAGCTTTCGGTAAATGTCATTGTCGTTACAAGGCAAACGAGCAGCAGTAGCGTTAGGCGATACTTCATCAATGGGTTCTCTTGTCCGGCGTGATCATTGAAGCGCTCCCACCATTCGACCATTAGAGCGCTCCTGGGTTTATTCTCCGCGACGCTCAAGTCACACGTTCGTCGCAGATCGATTTCGCAGCATGGCATTGAGTCAAGCAAAGCATCGCCAACCAACAGGATCGCCCCTTCCAAAGTTGTCAGCCCAACGTACGAGCAGGTCATGCCAGTCGCCAAGCTGAGCAGACCGACCACCAATAGTCCGACGCCGACGATCTTCTTCAGAAAGAACTGCAGCTGCCTCTCGCTAGACCAACACGGCTCATGCCGCTGGCGGTACAGGAGGCGGCGCCGCCGACGCCATTGCGAGCGCATCGCGCAGCCTCTGCTCTTTGGCGTCGTCGAGCGACGTCTGCAAGACCGTTCCGCCGGCGTCCTTGATTTCACGCAAGACCTTGTCCGCCGTCATGTTCTTGACCAGCAAGAACAGGGCAGCACTTCCCGCCTCGATCTTTCCGGAGAGCTCCTTCATGAAGGCGTCATTGATGCCAAAGTCAGACAACGCGCCACCAATGGCCCCCGAGGCCGCACCGACTGCGACTCCGATCAAAGGATTCAAGAAGACCACGCCAATCAGGAGCCCCCAGAAGCTGCCTGTGGTTGCCCCGATAGCAGTTGTATTCACAAGTTGGTTGAGCTTGACAGTACCATCTGCGCCCTTAACCGCGATCACGGCGTCGTTGATCGTGATCAGATACTCCTTCTGGAGGGACAGAAGGCGCTGTCGAACTTCTTCTGCCTTTGCTTCAGATGGATAAACAATTACTATCAGGTCGGACATCACGATCTCCTACGTGCCATTGACGCCAAACGTTCTGTGGATCCTGAGCATTTTGTCATCGCTGACAGGTCGTCGCCTCGGCTATCCGCGCACGACCTGACGGCTCGTCGGGTACTCTAACGCCCGACGTTCCCCGGGCCATCGGAAGAAACCCCGAGCGGCGGCACAGGGAATACCCCCGAAGAGTTGAGTGAGAACCAGGAGATTCAGTCTGCTCGCGTTGGGCGGTCGCGCCCCCTTCAAATCGCGTCGCTTCGGCGCGCTCGAAAATGTGATGACCTTGCGCTGTTGTCGACAGCTCGCAACCTCCATCGACAGCCGCTTCAGCCGTACCGCCTTTGAGCACCGCTAGGGATTCCCGCAGCGCGATCCGGTAAGGGCCCGCGCATTCAACGCTTGCGTTGAGACGATAGCGCACACCGTACACCCACCATTCGCGAGGTTTGAGCGAACTCGCGCGCACGCCCGCTTCGATATGCTGTCCGAAGATTCTAACGCCGATTAGAAGGCACTCGACGTAGCTGGAGCGTCCGCAATGCGATCCGGCCACCGCCCAAATTCCAAGGAACGACTTGTCGCGCGCCCGGAAGCGTCCCGCTGGGGAACTAATGCTGCCGTGAAACTGCGTAGCGCGGATTGAGCCCACAACCAGCATGCGTGCCCGAAGCTGCGGCCAGACACTGCCGACGTGTCGCGAATTGGCAATTGCCGGGAAAGCCCCATCTGCGGCCTTGCAGGCAATATCTATCCGTAGACGCTGCCTGGACGTGACTTGAGAAGATTAACGGCGCAAGGCTTGCAAGCAGTGCCAACGCCTGGAGGCTGAGACGCATTTTAAGCTCCTCTGTAGGAATGCGCGACCGCAACACCCAACCTCGACGCTCCGTCGCACAGTTGAGTTCCGCCTCGGCCAACGAATGAGCCGCGTAGCGAAGCCACAGGCTGCATTTTCATCACAGCAGCCATCGGCCTGCGAAGAAAGGTACCACGCGATCCGAGTGGACAATATAGGTAATGTCGCTGAGCCCGTTTGGAACAATCAGAACAACGTCCTTCAAGTCTAATATACGGCTGCCTAATCCTGGCATGGATTATTCGGTAAAACCGGCTATCATCCTTCGCGATCGAGATAGATACGGCTGCTCCGCGAGGCTACCCAATCGTCTTACGCGCCGGAAGCGCATTGCGAAGCCGCCAACGGTCGTGTTGCGAGATACTCGGAAATGGCAGAGCGGCAGGCTGTTCCGGTATCGCCACGACACGCCGAGCCAAATGGGAGCGGGATCAAAGCGTGACGGACGCAAGGAAGAATTCAGCTGAAAAGGAGCTGGTACCTGGCTCGCTCTTCCTTAAGCAGCCAGCGCTCCAGCTCATCTATGACACTGCGCCGATCGGACTAGCGTTCCTATCGCCGGATTGCCGCTATCTACAAGTCAACCAGCACCTGACGGAGATCTGCGGCATCTCGGTAGAAGCTCATCTGGGCCGCACCGTCCGCGAATGTGTGCCGGCCCTCGCCGATTCCGTCGAGGCGATCGTACATTCAATCATGACGACGGGCGAACCGGTAATAGGTATCGAAGTGGCCGGTCAGCGCCCCAACGAGAACGAGCATCGGGCCTGGATCACTTATTGGCATCCCTTGCGCAACGCGCGCGGCACTATCGTCGGCGTCAACGTTGCGGCCGAAGAGATTACCCAGCGCAAACAGACCGAAGCGACGCTGCGCGAGAGCGAGCAACAGTTCCACTCGCTGTCTGATTCCATCCCGCAACTGGTCTGGATGGCAGACCATGCCGGCCGAATATTCTGGTTCAATCGGCGATGGTACGAGTACACGGGTGAAGCACGGGCTGAGGGCACCATGCACGACTGGCTGCCTCTGCTCGACCCAACACTACTGCCGCAGGTGCGGCAGGAGTGGGCACACGCCTTGCGCAACGGTACGCCGCTAGAGTTCGAACTTCGGCTCCGCAGCCACACTGGCGCCTATCACCCATTTCTGACCCGCGCCATCCCGCTTCGCGATGCTTGCTCGACCGTCTATCGCTGGATCGGCACCCACATAGACATTAGTGAGCAGAAGCGGCGCGAGGAGCATATCCGATTTGTCGTCGCCGAGTTGTCGCACCGCACCAAGAACCTGCTCGCCGTCGTGATGGCCGTCGCCAGGCAAACCGCGCAGTATGCTAGCGACGTGAATCAGTACCAGGAACGCTTCATAGGTCGCCTTCAGGCGCTGGCCTATTGCCATGACCTGCTTGTCAAGGACCGATGGCAGGGCGCTTCGTTTCATGACCTCGTGATGTCACAGATGAGGCCGTTTAGCGAAGCGAACTCCGGCCGCATCGACGCCGCAGGCCCACCGATCCTTCTTAAACCTGACGCAGTGCAGAATCTCGGACTGGCCTTCCACGAACTCGCAACAAATGCCTCCAAGCACGGCGCGCTGTCCGGCCCCTGCGGCGATGTCGCCATTCAGTGGCAGGTCGATTCAGCGAGCAACCGTATCCGCGTACATTGGCGCGAAAGGAATGGGCCGGAGGTTGCGCCGCCGCGACAACACGGGTTTGGCCATGTTGTGATCGAACAAATCGTGCCGCGGGCGCTTGCCGGCAGCGGCACGCTGGAATTCGCACCCGCGGGCGTAAACTGGACTTTCGAATTCCCTAGTGAGCATACGTGATGCACGCGAGAGCGCGATCGGAGACACAGATTGCGACAAGAGATCGGGCCATGACGTACGGGTAGGCTACACGGCGCTATTCGCCGATGCCGACATTCATTTCTCGTCGCGATTTGAGCATTAGATTGCGCTAGCTTGCGGATGCCAGTCCGATGAGATCACGCTGGTCATACTTCGCGACGAAGCCAAGGCGCAGCGCGGCGTGCGAGAGATCATACAGTGGTGCAAACGGCTGCCGATCGTAGACTTCCGGATTGCAGACCTCAATCGTGTCACCATGCAAGCGCCGAAGCCGGTCGAGCGTGGGCTCCGGCGATAGCGTTACCTGGGACGAAAGGTAGAACCGCTCGAATCCACCCTTTTGCATCGGCAATTCCATCGCCAGGCGAAACGCCCGCGCAACGTCCCGCGGATCGATATGATGATGCAGAGGGCCTCCCCCTGCTGACGACGGTCCGCCCGCCGCCGGACCACGTTAATTCTGCGGATCCCTGGCCCGTGCGATGATCTCGGGTGCCATCTCCGGGTAGGCCGTGCTGAGAGAGGTCCTTCGGCCCGCAGTCCCAGCGGCGACCACTTCGGCCGATTCCGCAACCGACCGCTCTAGATGTTCGCAGGCGACCGCATCGAGGTCGAGATCACCGGCATCGGCACTCTGGCCAATCGTCGACCAAACCTCAGTTGTGTTGCCCTGCGGCGCGCAGGGCTAGGTTGATTGCCTAGGTTGATTGTCATGAACAGGAGAACTGGCGCGCGAGAATGCCGGCGACATCGAAATCAATGACGTGGTGGCCGCCGAGATTGCCGCGACAACGGGCAAAACCAATCTGCTCATGCTGAAACCTCCAACTCCAACGGCTGCTTTACTTGGTGAACGACAGCCGCAGCGCGGCGTTCCACCCATCGGTAGATGGCCGGCAGCAACAGCAACGTCAGGACGGTCGACGACAGGACGCCGCCAATAACGACAGTGGCGAGCGGACGTTGCACTTCCGCGCCGGCGCCATGGGCGACTGCCATCGGCGCGAAGCCAATGCCCGCAACCAGCGCTGTCGACAACACCGGGCGAAGACGATCCGTAGCGGCTTGCCGAACCGCCTCGACAACGGGCAGCTTTCGCCGCAACTCGTTGATATGATCGATCAGGACGAGGCCATTCAGCATCGCGATGCCGGAGACGGCGATGAAGCCGATGGCGGCGGTGATCGAGAACGGCATGTCAAGCAGCCATAGCGCCAGCACGCCACCGGTGATCGCGAACGGAATGCCGGTATAGACGATGGCAGCATGACGGACGCTTCCCAGCGCCGAATAGACCAGCAGGAAGATCATCAACAACGCCGCCGGCACGACGATCATCAGACGAGCTCGGGCTGCTTCCAACTGGCGGAACTGGCCACCGAACTCGATGCGATACGATTCGGGCAGCGCAAGTTTGCCGTCGAGGCGTGCACGCGCCGCGGACACGTAACCTTCGATGTCGCTGGTGTTGAGGTTGACCATCAAGGCCGCGCGGCGTTTGGCATTGTCGTGCAGGATCGGCTCGACAGTTCTCAGCTCTTGCAGCCTTGCGACGCGCTCGAGCGGCACGAGACCGGTCGCGCCGACGCGTAGCGGAAGAGCGAGGATCGCTTTTGTGTCCCCGCGCTGGGCTTCGGGCAGGCGAATGACGATAGCGTGGCGATGTTCTCCGTCCGCGATGAAGCCGACCTCGTCGCCGCCGATCGCCGACGCGATGGCGCGGTTGATCTCGGCTGTCCCCAGTCCCAAGCGCACCATGGCGTCGTGATCGATCTCGACCACCATGCTGTCGGTGCGGCTGGCGGCCTCGAATGCGACATTGGCGGTGCCGGGCAGGCTCTGCAATTCCTCCCGCGCCTGCGCGGCCAGCCGTTCGAGCACGTCATAGTCGTCACCGAAGATCTTGACTGACAGATCCGCGCGCGTGCCCTCCAGCATTTCGTTGAAGCGCATCTCGATTGGTTGCGCGAACAGGAACGATTGCTCGGGCGCCAGCGTGGTTGCGGCCTTTTCGACTGCCGCAACCAGTTCGCTCTTTGTGTGCGGCATGTCCGGACCTTGCGGCCATTGGTCGAGCGGCTTGTAGAAAATATAGAGATCGTTCTCGTTCGGCGGCATCGGGTCGGTCGCGACCGCGCTGGTACCGATGCGGGAGAAGGTCCTGGTCACTTGCGGGAAACGACGTAGGATTTCCTGCTCGGTTTGCTGTTCGATCGCCAGACTGCGGTCGAGCGACATCCCGACGGGTTTGTAGACCATTGCCGTGATCGAGCCTTCATCGAGGCGCGGCGTGAACTGCGAGCCGAGCGTCAGGAACGTCGCCAATGCCACACCCAGCAAGGCTGCCGCGGAAATGAGCAGGACTGCGGGATGGCGCAGAGCAAAGTTCAAGACGGGACGGTACCCCCGGATCACGATGCCGGCCAAGCCGCCGTCATCGGTGATGTGATTGTCGGCGGTCGTGTCCGGGAGAGTTTCTTCCGCCTCGCCAGCGTCCGGCCTGTGCACCGCCCCGCTCCGTAGAAACCTGGAGCACAGCGCCGGCACAAGCGTAAAGGTGACGATCAGCGCCGCGGCCAACGCCAGCATCACGGCTTGCGCCATGGGTTGGAACAGCTTCCCCTCGACGCCGCCCAGGCTGAGCACCGGCACATAGACCAGCGCAATGATGGCAATGCCGAAGAAAACAGGCCGCGCCACGCCGCCGGCGGCTTTTACGATCACGTGGCGGCGTTCGTCGGCTGTCAACTCGTGTCCTTTGCCCCGCTGCGCCTCGCCCAACAGACGCAATGTATTCTCCACGACGACGATCGCGCCATCGACGATCAGGCCGAAGTCGAGCGCGCCGAGGCTCATCAGATTTCCCGAGATGCCGAGCGCGTGCATGCCCGAGATCATCATCAGGAATGCCAGCGGAATGACAGAGGTGACGATCAGCGCCGCGCGCCAGTTGCCGACGACGATCAGCAATACGACGGCGACCAGCAATGCGCCCTCGCCGAGGTTGCGCTCAACAGTCGCAATGGTGCGGTCCACCAGTTCAGAGCGATCGTACTGAACTTGAAGGATCATACCCTTGGGC
Organism: Pseudomonadota bacterium; assembly: GCA_023435725.1. GTDB lineage: Bacteria > Pseudomonadota > Alphaproteobacteria > Rhizobiales > Xanthobacteraceae > Bradyrhizobium. The sequence continues at coordinate 36,200 of JAEYRD010000116.1, forward strand.
AGCGCCGCGCGCAGATTCGGCAATTGCGCATCGACGCGCCGGGCAACCTCCCGGCTGTTCTGCCCGACCAGCATCATCACCGTGCCGAGCACGGTTTCCTTGCCGTTGGTGGTCGCCGCACCGTCCCGCGGCGCATGGCCGATGGTCACGGTGGCGAGATCGCCCACCGTCAGCGGCCGCACACCGCCAGCGAATTTCACGGGCAATGCACGGATCATCTCGGACGTCGTGACGCGCGCTTCGGTCCGGACCGTGAAGCGCTGGCCGTTCCTGGTGATGGTCCCGCCGCCGGCATTGGCGACATTGGCGCCGACAGCCTGGCCCAGCTCGCTCGGCGTGATGCCTGCTGCTGTCAGCCTTTTCAGATCTGGCTCGATGACAAACTGACGTTCGAGGCCGCCGTTGGAATTGACGTCGGCGACGCCCTGGATCGCGCGTAGCATCGGCCGCACGATGTATTCCTGAGCCTCGAACAGCTCCATCAATTGCTGCTGCTCGTCCACGCCGGACGGCGGCTGCGCCCATTCGAGCGTGTAGTACCAGATCTCGCCAAGCCCGGTGGTGATCGGTGCGAGGCGCGGCGACGATCCGGCAGGCAGCGCGTCGCGCGCCGCCGCAAGTCTCTCGTTGACGAGTTGGCGCGCGCGAAGCTGGTCGGTACCATCCTCATAGATCAGCGTGACCTGCGATAATCCGGTCTTGGTGAGCGATCGCATTTCGCGCAGGCCCGGCTGGCCAGCCATGCTGCGCTCGATGGGCAGCGTCACGAGACGTTCGATCTCCTCCGGCGCCAGGGCCGGAACGGTCGTATTGATCTGCACCTGCACACCCGTGATGTCGGGGATGGCATCGATTTGCAGATTCAAGAAAGACCAGATCCCAAGACCGCCAATCAGCAAGGCGATGATCATGATCGTGAACGGTCGGCCGGTTGTCCATTCCAGAAGCCGGCGCGTCATCGGGATACGCCATCGAAGCTGTAACCCCCATTGAGCGCGCGAAGCTGCAGCATCGCCTCCATGGCCTCGCGCCGCGTGTCGAGCAAGGCTGATAGCGCATCCAGGTACTGGCGCTGCATCTCGACGTAAGTTGCGACCGGGATCGCCCCCTGGCGATAGCTGACGTCGGCGGCGGCGGCCGCGGCCGCGAATTTCTCCGCCGCCGATGCAGGCCAAGTCGCAAGCACCCGACGCTTTGTTTCGTAATTGGCCGCCTGCTCATAGACCTGCCTGATGATCCGCCGGCTGACGGCGAGCAGGGCCGCATCGCCCTGAGACTGTCGGCTCAACTCCTGCGCGACGCCGGCAGCCTGCCCGTTCCAGAGCGGCAACGTGGTTGTCAGCCGCACACCGAAATTGGTCTCGCGACTATCCGACTTCGCCTGATTGAAGTAAGGACCTATCGAGACATTTGGTATACGTGCTGCTCGCGCAAGATCAACGCGCAGACCTTGCTGCTGCAATTGCGCGCGCAGCGACTGAATCTCGAAATTGTTGATGCCGGCTTGCTGCACCATGCGTTCGGTCGACGGAAGGCTGGGCAGCGTGACATCGGGCGGAGCGATGCGGATTCGCACTTTAAGTGATGCACCGCGAAGCTGGTTCAACTCATATATGATCGCATTGGCCTCTGAATCCGCAAGCGCGGCGCTGCGCTCGGCCGTGATGGCGCCCGCATCCAGAATGGTCGCGTCCAGCACGGACGCGACACCGGCCGGATCGCGTTGCTCGACGACCCGTGCAAGCCCCCGCATCCGCACTGCGACGTCGCGCGCGGCCACGGCCTTCTGCTCGGCTGCGAACAAGGCATATCCCAGGGAACGCGCCCGGCTCGTCAGCGTTGCGTCGAATTGCGCAAGACCGATCCGCGCGAGCGCAATCTGACGCTCGGCAATGGCGCGACGGAGAGCCCCGCGCCCGGCAAAGTCGAGCGGCTGCATGATCGACACGCCATAGGTCGGCCCGGCACCTTTTGGCTCGCCTGTCAAGCCGTCGGCCATCCGGCGTTCGCCCAACTCAAACCCCATTTCCGGATCCGGCAGACGATCCGATGCATCGCGTTCAGCCCCGGCAAGCCCGATCTGTTGGAAATAGAAGCGTCGCTCAGGGTTGCTCGTGACGACCGTGGCAGCGAGTGCATCGATCGACAGCACCGCCGCCTGCTGCGCGCATGCTGGAGCGGCCAAGACAATCGTTAACATGCGAACGATTATCAGGAGCAATTTTGGCATTGGCGCGGGTCTCAAGACTGACTTCTGGGCGCCTGAGTGGCACGCTAATCTGAACGGAAGCTGTCAGCGCAAATGCAGGTTGATCCGGTATCGAACTGCAGTAACCAGGAGACTGAGCCATTCGCATTCTTCTTGTCGAGGACGATCACGACATTGGCACCCGCCTGAAGGAGGGGTTGGCCGGCTTCGGCTTTGTCGTCGAGCATGTGGAGGATGGCGAGCAGGCCCTTTCCTTCGCAGTCCACGAACAATTTGATGCGATCGTTCTCGATCTCGGCTTGCCCGCTTTGCCCGGCATCGAGGTCCTGCGCGGTTTGCGGCGCGCCGGGTCCGCCACCCCTGTCCTGATCCTGACGGCGCGCAGTAGTTGGACTGAGAAGGTCGAGGGTCTCAACGCAGGGGCCGACGACTATGTGGCGAAGCCCTTTCACGTTGACGAAATCGCGGCGCGCCTTCGCGCGCTGATGCGGCGCGTCGCGGGCCAGGCGACGTCCGAATTGCGCCACCGAGACATCCTGCTCGATCCGGTCGCCGGCACCGCCAATGTCGCCGGCCAGCCGATCGACCTGACGGCACAGGAATTCCGGCTGCTGCACCTTTTTCTGCACCGGGTCGGTCGCGTCGTGACACAAGCCGAACTGCTCGACCATCTCTACGGTCTGAACGAGGAGCGCAGCTCGAACACGATAGAGGTTTATGTCGGTCGACTGCGACGCAAACTCGGACGCGATACCATCACGACGCTGCGCGGCCTGGGCTACAGGTTCGGTTGATGATCAGAAGTCTGCGCGCCCGGTTGCTGGTCGGTGTCATTCTCACAACCGTGACAGGTATCGCTATCGCCGGCTTGTCAATCTCCGCACTGTTCCGCGCGCATGTCACGGAGCTGGTCAACGCCGAATTGATCGGCCATCTCGATGAGCTTGAACGCCTGTTGACCCGAACGGCTGACGGCCATGTCGCTTTGGCGCAGCGACTCAGCGATCCGCGCTTCGCGCAGCCTCGCGCAGGCTATTACTGGCAGGTGAGCGGCCACGACGGCGTCGTCCTGCACTCGGACTCTCTTGGATCGCAACAGCATTTGCCGCCACCGGCGCGAGGCGCGGATCAGCAGCTTATTCGCTCGATCGCGCCTGGCCCGACCGGTGAGCCGATGATCGCATATGGGCGCCCCTGGGAAACCTCTGCGAGCGGCTATGTGCTTCAGATCGGTGCGGACCAGAGAATCGTCGATGATGTGCTAACGCATTTTAATCGGGCGCTGATCCTGTCGCTCGGCACACTGGCAATGGCCCTGATCGGGGCCGGCGCGTTGCAGGCCTGGTTTGGTCTCCGTCCCATGCGCCGTCTGCGCGATGCGCTGGGCGACGTTCGCGCGGGCAAGGCGGAAACGCTGCCTGGCGACTTCCCGTCCGAGGTTCGGCCTCTGGTCGACGACCTCAACGCTCTGATCGATGCCAATACCCAGATGGTTCGCCGTGCCCGCACGCAGGCGGGCAACCTCGCGCATGGCCTGAAGACGCCCCTTGCGGTGCTGACAGACGAAGCGCGCCGGCTGCTCGCGCGAGGTGATACCGAGGGTGCCGCGGTCCTGACCCAGCAAACCGGGCGAATGCAGCGTCAGATCGATTTCCAGCTTGCTCGCGCCCGCGCCGCCGCCAATGCCGGCCTGCCCGGCGTCGTCACGCCGGTCGAACCTGCCTTCGCCTCGATCGCTGCAGCGATGCGGCGGCTCTATGCGGATCGTGCGCTTATGATCACCCATTCGGCCGAGACAGGATTGGTTGCCGCTGTCGATCCCAACGACCTTGACGAGATGGTTGCCAACCTGGTCGACAATGCTTGCAAGTGGGCTCGCGGCGCCGTCTCCATCAAGGCCGCGCGCCAAGCTTCAACAGGTCAACTCCTTGTCACGATCGTTGATGATGGACCAGGCATTCCGCCTGACGCGCTAAGCCGCGCGTTCGCGCCGGGAGAGCGGCTCGATGAAGCAAAGCCGGGCAGCGGGCTCGGCCTCGCAATCGTCCGCGATCTCGCCACACTGCACGGGGGCTCCGTCGAACTATCAAACGGCGGCAACGGTGGCCTCCACGCAGACTTACGGCTCCCGGCGGCCTGAAAGGTTCAACAGCTTTGAGATTGGGGCAAGCCTCATTGAAAGACAAAGGGCGGCATCGAGCCGTTTGATCCGCGTGACCGAAACGCAGCTGCACCGGAAGCCGTGATCCGCACCTGCACGTCCTTCGGCCTCGCCAGATAGGGCGACGACGTGACCAGGACATCGGCGCCGGCCTCTGCGTAGGCCGCCGCGTTCGACGCATTGACTCCACCGGCGGCTGCGATGGTCGGGCGCGCGCGCGCATAAGCCATCGACCTCATGCGCTTGACGAGCGCGGCGATCTCGGCAGGCGAGAATTTCTCCACTTGGATTACATCGAAACCCGCGACCGCCGCGGCGACTGCCGCCTCGATCGTCATCACCTCCATCACGAGCTTCTTCTCAGGCGCCGCCTGTCGCAACCGCTCGACCACTTCGAACAAGGGGCGCTCGTCAAGGAAGGCGCGATGTTCGGGAAACACCAGCACGGTCTCGGACAGGCCGAGGCGATGCATCACGGCGCCGCCCGCCTTCACGGCTGCGACCGCAAAGCGCTTGGTGCCCGGCACATTCTTGCGTGTGCAGGCGACCGGGATGTGCGGCGCGACCGCTCGCGCCGCATCGACGATGGCACGGGTCTCGCTCGCCACCCCGGACCAGATCTCGATCAGCGTCTGGGCGACCTTCCAGCTCCGCAATAACGCGGAGGCCGGGCCACGCGCTTCGAGGATCGGCGCGCCCTGTGGAAGCAATGTGCCGGATGCGGCGAACAGCTTCACCTCGCCGCCTGCAAGCGCGATGAGCGCCCCGGCATCCTCGGCAAGGGCCAGCACCATCGGCGCGCGCGCGGCGAACTGCATGACGCCGTCGACCTTGCCTATCCCGAGCGCTTCGGTGGTGAGGTCGCCATAGGGGACGTCGTCCTCCAGCAGACGTTCGAGTTCGGCGCGCGATGCGACGGTCGCCATGTCGTGCTTCCCATAATTGGTGTCGGCTTGCCGACGGCTGTTGTCGGAAACCCGACAAGGACAGCCGGCTCCGCCACTGCAAGGCGCAGAAGACGACTGATTTGACGCTATTCCTGCAAGGCGTGCACCAGACCTGGCCTACGCATTCGGCACGCCGATTGCTGAGACCAACCCGGCCGACGCCTCGCAGCAATCGGGCTGTGCGGAAGCAATAGCCGGCCGCTGGAGTTCGTCATGAGACTGTTTCGCACGATCGCCGTCGCCGCAGGCCTGTTGCTCGCGTGCGCGCCAGCGAAGGCCGCGCAGACCAACGTCGCCGTGGCCGCCAACTTCACCGATGCCGCCAAGGAGATTGCCGCTCTCTTCAAGCAGAAGACCGGACATGAGGCGGTGCTGAGCTTTGGCGCGAGCGGACAGTTCTACACCCAGATCACGCAGGGCGCGCCGTTCCAGGTACTCCTGTCCGCCGACGATTCCCGGCCAAAGAAACTCGTCGAGGACGGGCTTGCGGTCGCGGACAGCCGCTTCACCTATGCGATTGGCAAGCTCGTGCTGTGGAGCAAGTCGCCCGACGTCGTGACGGGCGAGGAGACGTTGAAGGCTGCATCCTTCGCAAAGCTCTCGATCTGCAATCCGGCTGCCGCGCCTTACGGTCTCGCCGCCGTGGAAACCATGAAGTCGCTGAACTTGTACGAAGCCCTGAAACCGAAGCTGGTGGAGGGCGCGACCATCACCCAGGCCTATCAGTTCGTCGAGACCGGCAATGCCGAAGTCGGCTTCGTCGCGCTATCGCAATTGACCGGCAACGATGCGGGTTCGCGCTGGGTGGTGCCGCAGGCGCTGTATAATCCGATCCGCCAGGATGCGGTGCTGCTGAAGACCGGTGCCGGAAACGACGCCGCCGCCGCATTCATCGCCTTCCTCAGGGGGCCCGGGGCCCGCGCCATCATAGAGAAATACGGCTACGTACTGGACGGACAGAGCTGAAGCGCATGGAGATCTGGTCGGCGGAAATCCGTCAATCTGTCTTGTTGACAATTGAGCTCGCCGCGATCTCAACCGTGATCCTGCTGGTGCTGGCAACGCCGCTCGCCTGGTGGCTCGCGCGCGCGAAGGGCTGGTGGACCGAGATCGTCGCAAGCGTGGTCGCCTTGCCGCTGGTGCTGCCGCCGACCGTGCTCGGCTTCTACCTGCTGGTCATGCTCGGTCCCGACGGGCCGGGCGGGTGGATCGCGCGTCTGTGGGGCGGGCGCACGCTCGCCTTCACCTTCGAAGGCCTGATCATCGGCTCGGTGGTGTATTCGATGCCTTTCGTCGTACAGCCGATCCGGAACGCCTTTGCGGCGATGGGCGAGCGGCCGCTTGAGGTCGCCGCCACCTTGCGCGCCTCGCCGTGGCGCACGTTCTGGACCGTCGCCGTACCGCTGGCGCGCCCCGGATTCATGACCGGCGCCGTGCTTGGCTTTGCACACACGGTTGGCGAATTCGGTCTCGTCCTGATGATCGGGGGCAACATTCCCGGCCGCACCAAGGTGCTGTCGGTTGCGATCTTCGACTATGTCGAGACCTCGCGCTGGCGTGAGGCGAGCGTCCTTGCTGGCGGTATGGTGATCTTTGCCTTCGCGGTGATCCTGACCATGACATTGATCGACAAGCGCAGCAGGAGGAGCGCCGCATGAGACATGTCGAACCAGGCCGGATCGACGCGGCCTTCCGCGGCAGGCTCGGAAATTTCACGCTCGATGCCGAGCTCAGCTTACCCGCCTCCGGCGTCACCGCGATCTTCGGCCCGTCGGGCTGTGGCAAGACCACCGTGGCGCGCTGCATTGCTGGCCTGCAACGCATGGCCGACGGCTTTTGCATGGTCGACGGTGAGGTCTGGCAAGACCGTGATTCGTTTCGTCCGGTGCATCAGCGGCCGATCGGTTACGTGTTCCAGGAAGCCAGCCTGTTTCCGCATCTCTCAGTGCGCGGCAATCTGCTGTTCGGCGTGCCGACGGCCGCGGGCGCGCAGATCGCCTTCGACGAGGTCGTGGAACTGCTCGGGCTCGCAGCATTGCTCGGCCGCTCGCCCCATCGCCTCTCCGGTGGCGAGCGGCAACGCGTCGCGATTGGCCGCGCTTTGCTCTCGCAGCCAAAACTCCTGCTGATGGACGAGCCGCTGGCCGCGCTCGACCGCACCACCAAGAATGAGATCCTGCCGTTCCTCGAACGGCTGCATGACCGGCTGTCGCTGCCGGTACTTTATATCAGCCACGACATGGCAGAGATCGAGCGCTTTGCCGACCATCTCGTGCTGATGGACCATGGCCGCGTGATCAACGCCGGTCCTCTCCATGCCCTCCAGGGTAATCCGACACTGCCCCTGGCCGGTAGCCGCGATCGGCAGGGAGATTGCTCGCTGCGACAGAAGAGCGTAGGAAAGCCAACCAGGGTGACCTCCATGCTGATCGACTTCCACGACATCGACCCGAACCGCGTCGCCGCCATCCTCTACGGTCCGCAGGATGACGTCGACAGCCTGCTGGCCGACGTTGCCCAAGGTCTTGTGCGATCGGGCGAGCGGATCGGCGGCGTCGTCCAGCGCAACGTCAAGGACGGCGGCGGCTGCCAAATCGGCATGCAGGCGATCGACCTCATGACCGGTGCGGAGATCTCGATCTGCCAGCCGCTCGGCCGCGGTGCGATGGCCTGCAAGCTCGACGCCGCTGGACTTGCCGAGGCTGCCGTCGCGGTGACCCGCGCGATCGCGGCCGACGTCGAACTCATCGTGATCAACAAGTTCTCCAAGCAGGAGGCCGCCGGCGGAGGGCTGCGCGACGAGCTGGCCGACGCTATCGCCGCCGGTATCCCCGTGCTCACGGCGGTACCGGAAAAATGCACGGAGGCCTGGAACGACTTCACCGGCGGTATAGGCACCAGCCTCTTGTGCGAGCGGAGCGTGATCGAGGACTGGTGGCACGATCTGTCGTCACGCATGAAACGGGCACGCGAGGCGCGCCAGCCCGCCGATGCACCTGCAGCGCTACTTGCCGATCATCACGTCGGATGACTTGATCACGGCGGAGACGGTGTCGCCCACCTTCAACGCCAAATCGTCCACCGCCTCGTTGGTGATTGCGGAAAACACGACCAGGCCTGGCGCGAGCTCGATCTTCACATGAGCCGTGGTTGTGCCCTTAGTGACGGCGATGACCCGTCCAGGGAGAATGTTGCGAGCGCTGAGCTTCATGGGTCAGCCGAACTTGAACAGCACGCCGTAGCCACCGCGCGGATAGCTCCACTCGATGTCGCCGCTCCCCTCGCAGATCACCCGGCAGGTGCCGCACTCGATGCAGCCGTCGACGGTGATCTCGACCTGGCCCTTGTCGTTGAGCTCATAGCAGCGCGCAGGGCAGGCCTTCAGCATGCTGAGGAGCTCGGGTGACGGCGTGGTGTGCGGCCGCACCTTGATGTGGGCACGGCCGGCGTCGACCAGATAGCGGTTGTAAAACAGTTTGTCCTCGACACGCACGGATGGCTCGATCGACATGGCTTGGGTCTCCATCGTTGCTGTTGCGTTTCCTATTACCGCCAGGCGCGCGCCAACCGGAAGGCGTCGCCAAACAGTCCGCTCCACGACCGCGCCCTGATGAACGATTTGAACGTCGTCTTCTCCTTGTCGACCTTGGGCGTCCCGTCGACGCGCAGGAAGTTCTGCATCGCCCTGGAGACGAGCTCCGGATAGGTGAGGAAGAAGTTTTGCGACTGGGTATGCATCAGCGCGGGCATGTCCTTGTACTTCTTCAGGTCCTTGATGACGAAGGACTCGTCCAGCATTCTCTTGTAGAGTGAAAGGTTCTCCGCCGTCATCGGGTCCTTGCGCGACTTGACCTGGAAGATCGCCTCCGCCGCGATCCGGCCCGAGGTCATTGCGAGGTTCGATCCTTCGCGATGGATAGCATTGTTGAGCTGGGCGGCGTCGCCGACCACCACCCAGCCTTCGCCGAAGAGCTGCGGGATGGCCTTGAAGCCACCCTCGGGAATGAGGTGCGCGGCATATTCCTTCACCTCGGAACCCTCGATCAACGGAGCGACCGAGGGATGCCGCTTGAAGCGATCGAGCAGCCCGTACGGCGTCTCACCGGTTCGCTGGAAATCGGCAACCAGGCAGCCGATACCGAGCGAGATGCACTCCTTATTGGCATAGATGAAGCCCATGCCGGTCATGCCGCGCGAGATGGTCCCGGCGGCCTCGATCACCATGCCCTCGTCGCCCCTGAGGTTGAAGCGGGCCTCGATGGTTTCACGCGGCAGGAAGTGCATCTCTTTCACGGCCAGCGCGACCTTGTCGGGCTTCGGCCGCTCGCGCAGGCCCGCACGCGTGCCGAGCAGGCCATTGACGCCTTCCGCCAGGACGACGACGTCGGCGTGGATCTCGCCGTCCGCGCGGTCGGTGCGCACGCCGATCACCTTGCCATAGGCGTCCTGCGCGAGCTCGGTCACCGTCGTTTCGCACAGCACGGTGGCGCCGGCCTCTCGAACCTTCTGGGAGAACCACCGATCGAACTGCGCACGGATGATGGTGTAGCGGTTCGGCTTCTCCTCGTTGAAGTCGTCGGAGCGGTAGTGCAGGCCTGTGTGAGAACGGTCGTCCATCATCCAGAAGCGCTGCTCGACCAGATGTCGCTCGAGCGGCGCATCCTCGCGGAAATCAGGAACGAGCTTCTCCAGCATGTCGGCATAGAGGATCGCGCCCTGCACGTTCTTCGAGCCGGAATATTCGCCGCGCTCGAGCTGGAGCACCTTCAGCCCGCGCTGGGCGAGCGTGAGCGCGGCCGCGTTGCCGGCCATGCCGGCGCCGACGACGATGGCATCGAATTTTTCCTCGATCATGGCGCTTCTCCCTGTCCTAGCTTGCGATCCGGTCGCGCGAATGCGGTGACAACCGCGCACGGAACGCCGCCGTCAGCGCCGGCAGCAGCCGGATGGCATCGGTAACAATGCCGATATGGGCGAAGTCGAAGATCGGCGCGTTCCTGTCGGTATTGATGGCAACGATGAGGTCGGCGCCCTCGACGCCGACGCGATGCTGAATCGCGCCAGAAATGCCTGCGGCGATGTAGAGCTTCGGCCGGATGGTCTTGCCGGTCTGACCGATCTGGCGATCGGATGTCACCCAGCCCTTCTGCACCAGCGGCCGCGAGCAGCCATATTCGGCTCCGAGCACGGTGGCGAGCTGGCGCACCAATTGGAAATTCTCCGGCGACCCGAGCCCGAGCCCGCCGGCAACGACGACGTCCGCATAAGCGAGGTTGGACTTTTCGGAATCGCGATCGGGTAGGAACGACAGCACCTTCGTCACGATGTCGTCCTCGACGAGACCGAGTGGATGACTGACGATGCGGCCGACGGGACGCGCAATGCGCTCCGGCATCGCCATCACGCGCGGGCGCACCGTGGCCATCTGCGGTCGGTAATTCAGCGTATAGATCGTGCAGAGCAGCGACCCGCCAAAGGTCGGGCGCGTCGCGGCGAGCGAGCCGTCCGCATCGACGTCGAGCTCGGTGCAGTCGGCGGTGAGACCGGTTAGCAGGGTCGTCGCCACCGAGCCCGCGAGATCGCGGCCGAGCGTGGTGGCGCCGAGCAGGAGGATCTCCGGCTTGTAGGTGTTGACGACGTCGGTCAGCGCCTTGGTATAGGACTCGTTGCGATAGTCCGCGAGCAGATCGTCGGCCACCATGTAGACGAGGTCGGCGCCGTAGCAGAACGACTCCGCGGCCGCTGTCTGCGTCGCCTCGCCCTCCGGCCCGATCACCACGGCGGCGAGATCAACCTTGAGCTTGTCGGCGAGCTTGCGGCCGGCGCCCATCAGCTCCCAGGACACCGGATGGACCTGACCGCGCTCCTGCTCGATGAAGACCCAGACGTGCTTATAGGCCTTGAAATGCTCGGGCAGCTCCTTCTTGGTCGCGGCGCGGCCGGAAGCAGGCGCTGCGGATTTCGGTGCGGTGCTCATGATGCTTGCTCCCCTCGCCTCAATAGCCGCGCGCCAGCGTCGCGAGCTCGGTCTCCAGCGTCGGCTGGCGCTTGAAGATGGCGTCGATCAGCGCCTCCGCCGGCTGCTCACCGGGCTCGATCGGCACCGCCTTCTCGCTGCGCGCCGTCGGCGCGAACACCCGCTTGACGATAGTGGGCGAACCGCGCAGGCCACATTTCGAGATGTCCTCGACGCCGGCATCCTGCGCGCTCCATTTCACGACCGGCGCGCGCGCGGCGCGCAAGGCGTCGGCCATCGCGCCGCGGCGGATTTGGTTTGTCGCCTCCAGCATGGTAACGAGGCACGGCAATCTGGTGCGCAGGATCTGCACGCCACCCTCAGAGCGCCGCTCCGCGTCGATCGTACGCGCCCGCAGGTCGAGCGCGCTGATCCTGGCGACATAGGTGAGTTGCAATAGGCCGAGCCGCTTGGCGATGCCCGGACCGACCTGGGCGGTATCGCCGTCGATGGTCTGCTTGCCCGTGAAGACGAGATCGGGCGCGCCGAACTCGGTCGAAATCTTGCGGATCGCGGTGGCAAGCGCATAAGTCGTGGCGAGCGTATCGGCGCCGGCAAAGAAACGGTCGGTCAGCAGCACGGCGCGGTCAGCGCCGAACGTCAGCGCCTTGCGCAAGGAGTCCTCGGCCGAGGGCGGTCCCATGGTCAGCACGGTGACCTCGCCGCCGAACTGATCGCGCAGCTCGAGCGCGGCTTCCAGCGCGAACAGGTCGTAGGGGTTGATGATAGTCGGCACGCCCTGACGCATGATGGTGTTGGTCACGGGATGCACGCGAATCTGTGCGGAGTCAGGGACCTGCTTGATGCAGACGACGATGTGCATGCGTTTCTCCAGGACTCCGCTCCAGAACTTGGTTCACAGGTAAGGACAGCAAGTGTCGTACCAACTGCGGACGCGATGAAAATCAGGTTTCGGTGCAGCGACTTAGGACAACGACGGTATCAGCTGCATCCGCGCCGGGCAGTGGAGCCGACAACGCTGCCGCGACACGCGTCGCAAATGCGACAGAACGCGTACTCACTTCAGCGTCCCGATCTGCACCAATGTCGGCGCAGGCTTCGACTGCGGCGCAACGGCATCCTTCAACACCTTGAACACCCGCTCGTCGATCGGCGACGACGCGACGAAGTCCGCATAGGCGCGCTCCAGTACCGCCTTGCACCGCTCCGTCACGATCGCGTCCGTCGCGCCGGTAAAATCCTCCCCGGCTAGGTATTGGCCCATGCGCCGCAGGATATGCAGCCGCGCGACATTGACGATCCTGGGATCGTATTCGACGCCGAGCAGCGCGAAGAACTCCTCTGCCGCGGACGCATTGTTCAGCTGTGCGAGGATACCATCAGCCATTGCCAATCTCCGTCAGGCTCTGCGACGCGGCGGGGACGCCGGCATCACGCAAGCGCTTCTGCATGTGGGTCAGACGCGCCTCCAGGAACTCGACACGGTCGAGCAAAACGGCGATGGCGTCGCCGACGGGGTCGGGCATCAGATGATGGTCGAGATCGATCCGGCCGACGACGCGGCGATGCCCGAGCTGCGGACGCACGACGCGCGCGGGAATGCCGACCACGGTGACGTCCGGCGGCGTGCTGTCGATGACCACCGAATTGGCTCCGATGCGCGAACCGGCGCCGATCGTGATCGGACCGAGAATCTTGGCGCCCGCCCCGACCACGACGCGATCCTCCAATGTCGGATGTCGCTTGCCCGGAAACCAGGACGTGCCACCGAGCGTGACGCCGTGATAGAGCGTGACGTCGTCGCCGATTTCTGCGGTCTCGCCGATGACAACGCAGGCACCGTGATCGATGAAGAAGCGCCGACCGATGCGCGCGCCGGGATGGATGTCGACATTGCTCGCGAAGCGCCCGAACCAGGACAGAAGTCGCGCCGCAAAGCGCCAGCCACCGGTCCACAGCTGGTTGGCAATCCGATACCAGATCACGGCATGGATACCGGGATAGGTCAGGAGCGTCTCGAACTGCCCGCGCGCGGCTGGATCGCGCTGGCGCACGCAGTCGATGTCCTCGCGGATCAACTTCAGCAAAGACGGCCTTACCGGTCCGGGAGGCGACGGTTCAGCCAGCGGAATGTCGACGACACAGGCCATGGTTACCTCACGCGCAATTGAGGAGCGAGCGCTCGTGCACCTCGCGCCAGATCGCCATCACCGTCTCGCGCGCAACCGCCCCCTTGTGCTCGACGGCATGCTTGCGGACCTGAGCGAGGACGGACTTCGTCTCTTCCGCGTTGGCGGAAAGCTGTAATTCGGCGAGCAGCGCGGTGATTGCGGCAAGCCCCGAATGCTTGCCGATCACGATGCGGTTGGACCGGCCGAGCAGCCGTGGGTCCAGCGCCTGATAGGTGCGCTGATCCTTCAACAGGCCATCGACGTGAATGCCGGACTCGTGGGTGAAGACGTGTTCGCCGACGATCGCCTTGTTGAGCGGAATGGCGCGCGCGGCTGCGGCCGCGACCATCGATGCCACATTTTCCAGTTCGGACAGCACCACGCCGGTGTCGCGCCCATAGAGCTGCTTGAGCGCGACCGCGACCTCCTCCAGCGGAGCGTTGCCGGCCCGCTCGCCGAGGCCGATCACTGTGACGGAAGCATGCGTCGCACCGGCTTTGATCGCAGAGAGCGTATTGGCAGTGGCCAGACCGAGATCGTCGTGGCCGTGGAACTCGAGTTCGAGATCGGTCGTGGCACGAAGTCTTGCGATCAGAGCGAAGGAGGCGTCGGGATCGAGCACGCTCAGCGTGTCGGCGATGCGGAAGCGCCGCGCACCGGCGGCCTTTGCGGTGGCGATCAGCTCCGCCAGGAAGCTGACATCGGCGCGCGAGGAGTCCTCTCCTCCGACTGCAACGTCGAGGCCCATGTCGCGGGCGTAACCGACCACCCGCCTCACCTGCTCCAGCGCCGCAGCATGGCCACCACCGAGCTTGGCGGCGATCTGCACGTCGGACGCGGGGATCGACACATTCACCATGGAGACACCGGATTCGATGGCTGCATCGACGTCCGCGGTCCGCATCCGGCACCAGCCGATCGCGGTCGCCGGCAGATCGGCCTCGACGATGGCACGGATCGCGCTCACCTCTTCATGCCCCATCGCAGGCGTCCCGGCTTCGATCTCGGTGATGCCGGCGGAGGCCAGGGCACGTGCAATCGAGACCTTCTCCGCGGTGGTGAAGGCAACGCCTGGTGCCTGTTCGCCATCGCGCAATGTCGTGTCGTTGAGGACGACGGGTCCTGGCTTGTCGGACAGGGTTGTTACGCCGGGAATTGCCATCAGCGGGCTCCAGTCAATGCTTCCGCCAAGCAGTTGAGCAACCCGCGTGCCATCGCCGGTCGGAACGTCAAGCGATTGAGATTCATCCATTTTTTGTCGTCGCCCGATTTGTCGCAAACGCGACAGGGTTGGAAAGACAACACGTCAAGTCGCAGCGGGTCTGCGGCGGATATGGATGATGATGTCGAGCCGGGAAATCTCGTGACCGGGCAACGCTTCCGGCATCTGGTCGAGCACGAGCGCCTCAGGAACGTCGATCAGGGTGTCTTCGCCATCGAGATAGAAATGCGGATGCACGGTCGTATTGGTATCAAAGAACGACCGAGATCCGTCCGGTCCGATGCGGCGCAACAATCCAGCCTGGGTGAACTGGTTGAGCGCGTTATAAACAGTTGCCAGCGAAAGCTGGATGTTGGCGTCCGCCGCTTCGCCATGGAGCATTTCGGCGGTGACGTGCCGGTCGCCCCTGGCGAACAGCAATTCGCTCAGGATGACGCGCTGACGCGTCGGGCGAAGGCCGGCCTCCCGCAATCGCCGTACCGAGATGGAGCCGTCGCCGGAAAGCTCGCCGAGGGCAGGCGCAGCCCGCTTCAACGCGTCCGGGAATAGTTTCTCGGTCAGAGCATCCATGATGGTCGATCTCAGGTCGAGCGGCCGCCGGCTTCGGAATGATCGCCGCCGCCGCGCAAAAATTCCCGCCGGCGCTCGGCCATTCGGCTCTCGCCGCTCTCCTCGCCGAAACAGAGATCGAAATCGTTGCATTGGGTGCAGACCGGTGTCGTGCACATCACGAAGCCGTCGTCTTCACAGAGCATGCGGTAGAAGAAGCGCTTCCAGCGCATATTCCTGGTGTTGCGTGCTGCCAGCGGCGCGAAATGGCGCGCCAGGAGGCGCGACAGCTCGGGACGCTCACGCAATCCGAGGTCCTCCCAAAGATGGTTCGGCTCCATCGCGCGCCGCGCCACCATCGACGCAAGCCAGCGGCCGACCTCGCCTTCAGTCGAGCGCTGCCCGAGCAGGAGGTCGCGCACCATGACGGTTTCGTCGTCGATCGACTTCGAGATGGACATCCAGGTGACCGCCCTGACCATGGCCGCGGGAAAGCGTTGAGCGAGCAGCTCCTTGAGTTCCTGCTCCGACAAGCCCGCGTGTTCCGCGAGCGGCCCGCCGTCCATGGCCGCAGCCGCCAGGATGCACGCCAGCACGTGACGATCGAAATCATGGTCGTCGCCGATATCGGCTTCAGCCGGATTGCAGCCCGTCAACAGGCGGTAGAAGGCGATGCCAGCATGCTCCTCATGAACTAGCTGAGGTGATGCCGCATCGATCGGGCTGGTTTGCGTTGCCATCATAGAAAGCTCCGCCGGATTGGCCGTCACTCTTGCGATGTCGACGCCGGCCTCCCGCCTCGAGGAGGCCGGCGTCGATGACGCGTTAGGCCGTAGCGAGCTGGGCGGCGGTCTTGCCGATCTGGCTTTCATCCACCGCTTTCATGATGCCGTGCTCCATCAGCATGTCCTCGAGCTCGTCCATGCTGATCGGGGTCGGAATGATGCCCTTGCCGCCATTGTTGTGGATCTTGGTCGCGAGGTTGCGATAATGATCCGCCTGCTTGGACTCCGGCGCATATTCCAGCACCGTCATGCGGCGCAGCTCCGCGTGCTGCACGATGTTGTCTCGCGGCACGAAGTAGATGAGCTGGGTGCCGAGCTTCTTGGCCAGCGCTTCCGCCAGCTCCAGCTCCTTGTCGGTTTGCCGTTCGTTGCAGACCAGGCCACCGAGGCGCACGCCGCCGGAGTTTGCGTATTTCAGAATGCCCTTGGAGATGTTGTTGGCGGCGTACATCGCCATCATCTCGCCGGACATCACGATGTAGATTTCCTGAGCCTTGTTCTCGCGGATCGGCATGGCGAAGCCGCCGCAGACGACGTCGCCCAGCACGTCGTAGGACACGTAATCGATGTCCTCATAGGCGCCGTTCTCTTCCAGGAAGTTGATCGAGGTGATGACGCCGCGGCCGGCGCAGCCGACGCCAGGCTCCGGACCGCCGGACTCGACACAGCGAATGTTCTGGTAGCCGACCTTCATCACGTCCTCGATTTCGAGGTCTTCGACGCTGCCGGCGTTCGCCGCGAGGCTCAAAATCGTATCCTGCGCCTTGGCGTGCTGGATCAGGCGGGTCGAGTCCGCCTTTGGGTCGCAGCCGACGATCAGGATCTTGTGACCCATCTCGGCAAGCGCCGCGAGCGTGTTCTGCGACGTCGTCGATTTGCCGATACCACCCTTGCCGTAAAACGCGATTTGTCTCAGTGAAGACATGTTGCTCTCCATCAACCGATTGCCAATGACTCCGCGCTGCTCGCGCGAGATTGCTTCTCTCTCAGAAGCGTGGGCCCGCGGGGTTCGGGAAGGAGAACATCGCTCGCCATTGGCGTCGGCGTGTTCTCAGCCCTCACTCGTTGTTGCTGCATTCAATTAGCAACCGGCGTGCCATTTGCCGCGCGCGCTCTAAGACGCTGATCATGCTCGCATAATATTTCGACGCTGGCGGCCGACAGAAGCTGTGTCGAACCCTACAGAGGTAACGCCTCTGTCAGAAACCAGACAAGGATCGCAGCGCTTGCGGTGCGAATGCACCGCGATTTCCGCCCCGCAAGGACGGAACGGAATTTGCTCGACCTCGATGTGAGGCGATCAGAGGAGACGATAAATGCAGATCGGTGTCGAGACGGCGAAAGCCGTCGACCAGCGGCGCGTATTCGTAGTCGACGAGGACGAGATTACCCGGGCAGCGCTCCAATTCATGCTGCACGACGAGATAGAGACGCACGAGCTGGCCACGCCCGAAGAGGCCTATGCCAAAGGTGTCGACTGGCTGCGGCCGGACGTGGTGTTGCTCGGGGTCGCGTTCCTCAAGGCTCGTGGACCGGGCCTGATCGGCGAGCTCAGCGCGAGATTCCCAGGCGTCCGCATCCTCATCGTCACCGACAAGTCGGACGAGACCACCGCGGTCGAAGGGATGAAGGCTGGGGCCCACGGTGCCGTGGTCAAACCACTGACGCTCGAAGGCGTCCGCAAGAAGGTCGACACGATCCTTGG
Source organism: Pseudomonadota bacterium (assembly GCA_023435725.1). Classification (GTDB taxonomy): domain Bacteria; phylum Pseudomonadota; class Alphaproteobacteria; order Rhizobiales; family Xanthobacteraceae; genus Bradyrhizobium. The sequence goes on from JAEYRD010000116.1 coordinate 53,926, forward strand.
CCGCGGCGGCGCCGCGCCGCTGGTTCAGCTTAGCGCGATGAAATAGGGGCGCCGACGTGGCAACCGTGCTGTTCTACCAAAAGCCGGGCTGCGGAACGAACGCCCGGCAGATCCGTGCGTTAGAAGCGGCCGGTCATCGTGTGATCGCGAAGAGCCTGCTGACGGAGCCCTGGACCACGCCCGACCTGCGCACCTTCTTCGGCGAGACGCCCGTCATGTCCTGGTTCAATCTGGCCGCGCCGCGGGTCAAGTCCGGCGAGGTGAATCCGGCGGAGACCGACGCGGCAGGCGCGATCGCCCTGATGCTCGAGGATCCGCTGCTGATCAGGCGCCCGCTAATCGAAGCCGATGGCGCAAGATGCGCCGGCTTCGACCGCGAGCCGGTGCCGTCGCTGCTCGGCGGCGAGCGAAGCGACCTCCAGGGCTGCACCCGGCCGGAAGCGATGCCGCGTTGCGCGGAGCCGTGACTCAGGTTCAGCTTCGCGCGAGCACCATCACCAGGCGGTCGACGCGCCGGCCCTGCCTCAGATGCTCATCGACTATCTCGTCGATGTCCTCCGGCGTGGTCGGGCGGTACCAGACGCCGTCGGGATAGACGACCATCAGGGGACCTGCGCCGCAAAAGCCGAGACAGCCTGACGCGGTGAATCCGACGTCAGCGAGCCCTTTCGCCTCGATCGCCTTGCCGAGCCGCTCCCATAGCGGCCCGCCACCGGCCGCGCCGCAGCTTCCGCGCGGATGGCCCGGCGGCCGCTGGGTGTGGCAGGCGAACACGTGATGGCGGTAGAGCTGCGGTAGCTCGAACTCCTCATTCATGCCGTCGCTCATGACGCCATCACCGCGATGCCTTTGTCGTTTAACAGTGCGGTGAGCTCACCTGCCTTGAACATCTCGCGCACGATGTCGCAGCCGCCGAGAAATTCGCCCTTGACGTAGAGCTGGGGAATGGTCGGCCAGTTCGAGAACGACTTGATGCCCTCGCGGATATCGGGATCGGCAAGCACGTTGAAGCCGGTGAACGGCACACCGAGACCGTTCAGGATCTGCACCACCGCGCCGGAGAAACCGCATTGCGGCGCGGCCGGAACGCCCTTCATGAACAGCACGACGTCGGTGCCTGCAATGATGTCCTTGATTCGTTGGTCGGTCGGATCGCCCATGTATCTGTCCTTCTGCATTGACGGAGATGATTTTTGCCGCAGCGCCAAAGCGGTCATGTCGGCACAGCCGTTTCGAGCGCGAGCGCGTGCAACGCCTCACCCATTCGTCCCTTCAGGGCGGCATAGACCATCTGGTGCTGCTGGATCCGGCTCTTGCCGGCAAACGCCTGCGAGACGACGCGTGCACCATAATGATCACCGTCGCCGGCCAGATCGGTCACGATCACATCGGCATCGGGAAATGCCTCCCTGATCAATTGTTCGATATCCGGTCCCGCCATCGCCATGTCGCGCACTCCTGCTCCGCGGCCCCTCCATGCAAGCGCCAAACCAATTTCGGAACGGCTGCCTTCACAGGTACTTGCATCGTGCGCGCGGCAGCGTCATGTCCGACTTCCGACAATGCAATACGCGAGCATGTCGCTGACATGACGGACGCGATCCTGCCGACGCGCGACACGCCGATCATCATTCGCTACGCCTCCAATTCGCGCGCTTTCACCGCCTCGTTCAGGCGGCCCGGCTTTTGCTTAGCTGGTGCAACACCCGCATTTCGATTCACAAGTCGAGGAACCAGCGTTGCTTCAACCGGACATCAACAGATTGGGCGTTCGGCGCCAAATTTCGACAAGGACGAGCGGCTCGTGACGGCGGTGCTCGTCGACTCCGATGGGATCAATTTCGGCGAGCTTCCGGCCGAGATCGACTCCCTGCTCCAACAAGGCGTGGTCAGCTATCGCCGCGATCCCCTCGAGGCCGATCGCATCTTTCGCAAGGCGCTCGACGTGGCGCCGACGGAACTTGCGGTCTATTTCTGCCTGTACAAGACCCACACCTATCGCGGCCGTCTCGACGAGGCCCAGACCATCGCCGAGCGCGGCCTGCGCGAGGCCGCGCACCAGGCCGGATGGGATCCGGACTGGCGCAATTGGCGGCCGCAGCTTGAGTTGCCTGACGGCGCCGGCCGCTTCGCGCTCTACACGCTGAAGGCACTCGCCTTCATCCATCTGAGAAAGGACGACCAGCAACAGGCGGTCGAAATGCTCGCGGCGCTGCGCAGGCTCGATCCCGCCGGCGCGGTCGGCTGGCCGGTGGTCGCCGCCCTCGCCGAGGGACTCCAGTGAGGTAACCATGACGACAGACCTCGTCGAGAGCGACACGCTGATCGCGGGCATCGTCGCCGCGCTACGGACCGTTCACGATCCAGAGATTCCCGTGAACGTCTACGACCTCGGCTTGATTTACCGGATCGAGCCGAAGGACGCCGGCCTGGTCGAGATCGACATGACCCTGACCGCACCGGGCTGCCCGGTCGCGGGTGAGATGCTGACCTGGGTGGAGAAGGCGGTGATCGATGTCGACGGCGTCGACAAGGTCGCAGTCCGCCTGGTGTTCGATCCCCCCTGGGACTCATCGCGGATGTCCGACGACGTCAAGCTCGAGCTCGGTCTGCTCTAGCAAAACGGCCAAAAGCCAATCGGAGAGGAGAACAAGCAAATGATCGAATTGACCGCAAGCGACGGAGCCAGCTTCTCCGCCTATCGCGCCGACCCTGCGGACACCCCCAAGGGCGCCGTCGTCGTCCTTCAGGACGTTTTCGGTGTCACGCCCGAAATTCGCAAAGTCACCGACACCTTCGCGGCCGCGGGCTATGTCGCGATCGCACCATCGCTGTTCGACCGGGTCAAGCCGGGCACCAGTCGTGGCCATGACGATGCCGGCCAGGCCGAAGCAGCGGTTATCAGCGCCGGGGTCAGCAGGGAGCTAGCCATCTCCGACATTCAGGCAACAGTCGACGCTGCGAAGGGTGCCGGCAAGGTCGCCGTCGTCGGCTATTGCTGGGGCGGCGACCTCGCCTACACGGCAGCCAACAAGGTCAACGGCATCGCCTGCATCATCGGTTATGACGGCCGCGCAACCGTCGCCGACTATCGCGAGAAGCGGAAGGTGCCGACGCTGCTGCACTTCGGCGAAAGCGATCCGGACCTTCCACTGGAGCAGATCACGCAGTTTCGCGCCTGGCGTCCCGATGTCAGCGCCTTCACCTATCCGGGAGCCGCCCAGGGTTTCGGTTGCGACGAGCGCGGCAGCTATCGCGAGGATGCCGCCGGGAAGGCGCTAGAGCGCACTCTGTTCTGGATCTCGCAATATGTCGAAGGACAGAAGCCGGTCCTACTGAAGAACGCCGGCGCCTATGCGCAAGCGAAGACGGAGAAGAAGAAAAGGAAAAAGAGCGACGACGATCTTGGACCGCCGATCGATTGAGGGCGGTTCCAATGTCGACGGCAGCCGGATTCTTCATCGACTGGGACGGCAACGCACGCGACACGCTCGATCCTGGCGGCGGATATCTCTGTGAAACGGATCAAGCCGCGCGTTACTCGCTATCATGGCTAGGAGTGGCGCGCTCGTGCACGAAGGCACGCTCTCCGGCAGCATGGCCGATATTGCCAAGGCCGGGATCAAGGCGGCGCTCGTCCCGGGCTCGCACCCCTGGGGCCGCAAGCAGGATGGATTCTAGAACATGCTTCCGACGACCATTCTCATTGACGACGCACCGCGTTGCGTGGTGCGGCCGACCGACACCAAGGATCTCAACCGTTTTATCCGCAACGGCAGAAGCTTCCTGCTGGCCGAGAAGCCCGAGGGCAAGATCACGCACCGGCAGGCGACCGACGCGGAGCTGGGACGGTGGCAGAGCGGCCTCGCCTTGCACAAGGCGTGGGGCGGCGCGGACGAGGAATTTTTCGGACTACCGCTGTCGGACTGACAGCGTTCAGCCTCAAGCGTGCCCACCGCGCGTATCATGCGGGTTGCCGGCCTGATTGCGCATCCAGTCGGCGAGACGGGACAGCGCGACATCGATCTCCTGGCGCACGGCATCATCGGCGACCACCTCCTCCAGCGCACCGCGCATGCACAGTAGCCACGCATCGCGCTCGGAGCTGCCGATCGGAAAACCGATATGGCGCTGGCGCAGCCGCGGATGGCCCTTCTCCGGCGAATAGAGCTTTGGGCCGCCGGTCCATTCGGAGAGATAGCGCTTCAGCACCAGCTTGGTCGAAGCGAGGTCGTCCGGGTGCATCGCGCGGATGCTTGCGGCTTCGGGCAGAGTGTCCATCCGGCGATAGAAGCTCTCCACCAGCCGGTCGATGGCGACCGTGCCACCGATCCGCTCGAACATCGAAACCGTGACCGCAATATCGCTCATGCAGATGCCTTCCCTCGCACGCGCCTACTCGTCCATGCTCGGCGACAGGATAACCTCCGCCGGCGCGCCGGGGCCTTGATCGGCGACAAATTCCAGCGTGGACACGCGCGACAACCCGTCCCCGCTGTCCATCAGCACGACGGCATGCTCCGGGAGTCCCTTCAGCTGATCGAGCAGTTGAGCGACAGTCACGGCTGCCCTCCTAGTCCGGGTGGATCATGATTTCCATGGTCTCGTCATTGTCGACGCCACCGAACGGGCGATCGTCCTCGACCAGCCGCTCGCCGCAGAGACATACTTCGCCGTCGATAACCGCCAGCGCAATCGGCTGCAGGCTCTTGCCGTTACAAGGGCCGTCGATACAGAGCCCGCTATCGATCTCGAATGTAGCACCGTGGCGGCCGCATCTGAGGAACGCCCGGTCCTGTGTGAAGAAGTCGCCGCTACCGATGTTGAGCCAGATACCGTTATGCGGACAGGCGTTGACATAGCCGACATAGGCGTTGTCACGGGTCCGGATTACGACGATCGGAAACGGCCGGCTTTCGCCGGCTGCATCGATGCGGGACAGGCTGAAGGCCCTGGCACCGCCGCGCTCTATGTCATCGCCGACGCAGATGACGAAGACCTCGATCTGTTCCGGGCCCATGGGCGCTCCTCTCGCCGCTCAGGCCGCCGCCGGCGCGGCCGCTTGCTTCAGGGCGGCGAGCTCCTCGCCCGTTAGCCGGAATACGCCCCTGCCGCCCGCGAGCGTCTGATAGACATCGCCGGCCTTGTCGCTGAGGAAGTTGAACCAGGCCTGCGGCGTGACGCCCTCGGGTCGCTCGCTGATCTCGACCACGGTGCCGTTCGGCGCAAAGCGCGCGTGAAGAATGACGTTCTGCGTCTCCATCGTCCCGCTCCCGCTCACAGGCCCGACGAGAAGCCGAGCAGCTCGATCTTGACGTCCTCGGTGCCGAGCATGGTGGCCTGGCAGGCAAGCCGCGACTTCGAGCTGACGCCGACGATCGCATCGAGCTTCTCATTTTCGAGCCGCGCGATCTTCGACAGTCCCTTGCGGCCCTCGTGCACGTAGATGTGGCAGGAGCCGCATTTGGCCTGGCCTTCGCATTTGTGCGGGATCGCGATCTCGGCCCCGAGCAGCGCGGCCAGCAGCGTCGTGTCCTCCGCAACCTCGATGATCTTGCCTTCGGGCATGACGGTCAATGTGGTCATGGTCTTCGTCCTCTCTGTTATGCGGATCCGTCGTTCAGTAGATCGCCGCCCCTGCGCCAACGTTGATCGAGGCGTCCTTCATGGTCTCGACGATGAATTCGATCTGGCCGTCGGTGAGATGCGTGTGGAACGGCAGCGCAACGGCACGATCAGCGATCTTTTCGGTGACCAGCAGGTTGCCACGTCGATAACCGAGATCGAAATAGTGCCGTTGCAAATGCAGCGGATGGCTGTAGGCCGTCGCCTCGACCTGCTCGACGCAGAGATCCTCGGCGATGGCATCACGGCTTGAGCGGGTGAAGCGCGTGCCGAGATGCACGATGTAGAGGAACCAGTTCACTTCGGTCACGTCGGGCGCAACGTAGGGCGGCTTGATGCCCTCGAACGACTGCACATGAGTCGCGTAGAGCTGCTCGATCAGCCGCCGCCGCTCGATGATTTCGTCGATGCGGCCGAGTTGCGCCAGCCCAAGCGCCGCCGCGAGGTCGCTGATCCCGGCCTGATACGCAGCAGTCGAACTGACCACGACGGAGGAGCGCTCGCTTAGCCGGTGCGAGCGATGACGGCGCAAGGTCACCGCGAGATCGATGTCATCGGTCACGACCATGCCGCCCTCGCCGCAGGTCAGGAGCGACGGTTGGGCAAAATCGAATATCGCGACGTCACCGAAGTTGCCGACTGGCGCGCCTTTGTAGCGCGAGCCGATCGCCTCGGTGGAATCCTCCAGCAGGAGAAGACCGTGCCGGGCCGCGATATCGCGCAGCTCGGACCATGGCGCCGGATGACCGTTGTTGTTGCAAGCGAGAATGGCGCGGGTGCTGGCCGTGACCCGCTCCTCGACCTTCGCCGGCGCCAGATTGCCTGACCAGTAGTCGATGTCGGCAAACACTGGCCGTGCGCCAGCGAGGCTGATCGCATGCGCAGTTTCACGAAACGAATAGGACGAGGCGATGACCTCGTCTCCCGCACCGATGCCATAGGCCTTCAGCGCAAGCAGAAGGCCTATTGTGCCGCTCGGCACCGCGACCGCGTATGACCGGCCGACATAGGCGGCGAATGCCGCCTCGAATTCTTCCGCGACGGAGCCGCTGGAGAGCCGCGGCGAGCGCAGGACGCTATCCACCGCCCCGATCTCGGCCAACGTGATGTCCGGATCGGAGAGCGGAATGACGGAAGCCTGGCCGGTCGTGGCCGGCGCCTCATCGGGCTCCGCCACGTCGTCATAGGCGAGAGCAGGCTCGGTCATGACCTGACCTCCCGCTTCGCCAGCACGATTCCGGTCGCGCGACTGGGATCGTCGGTGATCTGCGCGCAATGATCGGCGCTGTCGAGCAGATGCAGGTCGAATTCGCGAAAGCTGCGGAACGGAGTTTCCGTCACATCGGAGGCGTCGCAGTGAATCCAGGCGAGGTGCGGGAATTTCCGTCGCAGCTCGAGATAAGCCTGCGGTGCCGCATCCGGTGTCGTCAGCATCTGCTCGATTTCCGCCAACTCAACTGCCGCCAATGCCATCTCGCCCCATCCTGCTATTGCCAGAACACGCGCTCGGGATCAGCGTTGAGGACATCGGTGACCGACGCCAGCCGCTGATGGATGCCGTGAAGCTCCCAGGCTCCCGTCCGATGATTCTTGCGAAAGAGTTGCCAGGTCGCGCTTGTGGCGTGGTGATGCAGCAGCGCGACGTCGATGACGCCGCCATCGGCATCGATGTTGCGCGAACAGCACGGACTTTCGATGAGATAGCCACCGGTCACGCATCTGACCTTTGGCTCGACGTAACGATACCGCCGGCGCGCCCCCAACGCGCGCTCGATCCGCCTGCAATCGAGTTCGTTGGGATGCGCAGGTCTTCCGGGGTCGATTTGTCTGAGGACCGCGGCATTCATCTGGCGCCCCCTACAGCGGACTGATTTCGTCTTCGAGGCAGCCGACCACCAGCCGCTCACCGAACTCGACGAGGTAGATTGGCAGATTCGCCTCGGTATGCCGGCCGACCTGGACGATCTCCCCGGTATCGCCGACTCCGACCAGGAGCCCCTCGGCCGGCGCATCGGGAAACGAGCCGTCGTTGTGCAGGTTCATCGCCGCTTTGACGCGCTGGCCCCATTGATATTTTGGCAGCTTGGGTTCGATCATCATGATGCGGCTCCCGGCAGCGGAATGTCTTCGACCGCGTCGCGCGGCACGACAGGGTCGAGCTCCTTGCGCTTCATCCCGACGCGATTGCCGCTTTCGAGGAACTCGACGCCGTAGATGTAGAACTGCTGAAGGAACGTGCCGATCGAGACTACGTAACCGACCTCGCCCTTCTTAGCGAGAATGTCGCCGATCTCCTTGCCGGCATAGGTGCCGTCGTTGCGGATGGTGCGCTTGGCCCGCACCTTCTCGCCGAAGCTGAAGAAGGGTGGCGCGCTCAGCTCGACGACGTCGCTGTCGCGGACGATATTGCTCATATGGAAACCTCCGTCTCCCGTTCCAGCCGCGCGGCAACGCGCGAGCGCGCAACCTCGCGCACCAGGCTGTCCTGATCCTCGACGAGCACCATGAGCTCGGCGACCGCGGCCCGGCTTGCGACCTCGTAGCGGATACGCCAGTCCGGATCGCGGCGCATGAGCGCCAGGAGTTCCGGCGACAGGCGTTGCGCGATCTCGAGCCGCACCGCGGCGTCGCGATCGCTGATCATGCCGAGAAGCCATTCGTCCGGAATGCGCCGGGCCACGACGCGGCGCACTTCCGTCTCCTCGTCATCGATCATTCGGCCGAGCAGCAGCGGCGCCAACTTGCGCGCGACAACGAGGCGGACGTAGTAGTCCTCGTCCGAGGTCATCGGGAGCAACTCGTCGCCGTCGATCAAGGTCGCAATCCGCATTCGGACCTCGCGATGCGGGTCCTTGCGCAATTGCATCGCGTAGCGTTTGGGCAGGCGACGGACCGCGTTCCAGCGCACGGTTTCGTCGGCGTCACCGAGCAGCGGAGGAAGCAGGAACAGATTGGCGAATTTCGCCGCGATCGCGCGCACCTCGAAATGCGGGTGGCCGAGATAGCCGTCGGCAAGGCCCGAATTCCAATTGAAGAAGCGGTCGATGCGGCGTGCATAGCGGTCGTTGACGCAGGCGTGCCTGATGCGGCAGCCGCCGGCGGCGTTGAGCGCCAGATGCGCGCAAGCAGCGCAATCGACCTGATGGCCCTGCCAGTCGCAGGCTTCGTCGATGTCGTCAATCATCGTCCTGCCCCATGCGGTCGAGAACGCCGAGCAGCACCTTGGCGCCGATTTTGTCCGAGGGATCGAGCTCCAGCAGCTTGAGGACCGCCCGACGGCCCTCTTCAGTCCGTCCCAGCCGCATCTGGAGATAGGCGTAGCCCTTCAGCGAGAACAGGAAGAACCGCGGCAGCACGCTCTCGTAGCGATCGAACGCGGCGTCACCGGCTGAGACGTCGCGCCAGTCGGGCGGCAGACAATTGTCATACGCCGCCTTGGCGAGGCAGCGGCTTGCGATCTCCAGCGCCTCGGCAAGGCGGCCCTTGTAGAAGTAGAAGCGATAGAGCCCGATCAGCACCGCCGCGTGACCAGGGGCAAGCGCTTCGGCCTCCCGCAGATGGCTCTCCGCAATCCCGTCCAGATGATAGGACAGCCCGGCCTGCCAAAGGTGATGCTCGGCCTCATTCGGCAGCCCGCCACCAAGCAACGCGCCGGTGACCAGCGCGTCGTTGATCTCGGATTGCGGATTGAAGCCGGCGTCGGGCTGCATCGGGACCGCCTAGTGATGACCGCAGGCGACCTGCTTCGGATCGTGGAATACGAGCCCGGTCTGGGTCGGCGTATCCGCGAAATCGATGGTAACGCCGTCGAGCAGCAGCCGGCTTTCGGCCGGCAGGAACAGCTTGACACCATCGCGCTCGACCACGGCGTCGCCGGCCTGCGGTGCGGCAAGCACGTGGATGTCCGCCGCAAGGCCCGAACACCCGCCCGAGCTGACTGCGAGGCGGAAGCCGCTCCCCGCGCCGCCGTCAGCGCGAAGCATCATGCGCATGAATTTCTGCGCCGCGGGTGTGATCGTGAAGTTCATGTCGTCCTCCTCAAGCAGGCGCCTGGTAGCGCGGCAGCGACGTATCGACTACGCAGGTATTGTCGACCGGGCATACCGCCACGCATTGCGGTTCGTCGAAATAGCCGAGGCATTCGGTGCACTTCTTCGGATCTATCACGAACGTGCCGCTCTTCTCGGAAATTGCGACGTTCGGGCATTCCGGCTCGCAGGCCGAACAGCTCGTGCACTGGGAGGCGATGATCTTGAACGGCATGCGTCTCTCCGATCTCAGGCCGCCGAAATCAGCGCGCCCTGGCGAATGGCCGCATCGCCACGCTCCACGTGCTCGATCTCGCCGCTGTTGACCTTGTCGAGATAGGCCTTGAACCAGGCAATCGTCGACTTCTCGATGAACTCGTGGGCGTATTGGTCGACCGGCTCGATGCCGGCCTTGATCAGGTCGCCCTTAGGGCAGCCGCCAATCTTGGCCACGAACACCGCATGACAGTCGTTGATGGCGCGGATGATCGTTTCGAGACTGTCTTCCTCGCCGTAGCCACCCTGGCAATAGAGGTCGACGCGGCGGTGGCCGACGAATTTCGCGCCTGCCGTGGAGAGCTCGTAGACCTGGAACTCCTTGGCGTGACCGAAATGCTCGTTGATCAGGCCCGAGCCCTTGGTCGCAACCGCGGCCAGCACCTTGATGTCGCTGGAGCTACCCGCGAGCTCGGCGAGCTCCTCCTGCTTGGCGACGACCTTGGCGACCCGCTCTTCCTCGACCTTGGCCTGATAGGCCTTGCGGGTGTCGGCGTCGTACTTCACCTCCATCGCCATGATCTTCTCGGTGGTGAACTCGGCGCTGCGGTCCTCGCCGAGCAGGCCGACCGCGTCGGCGCGACATTGGCGGCAGTGCCGCATCATGTTCATCTCGCCCTCGCAGGAATCCTGGAGCGCTTTCAGCTCCTGGGCGCTCGGGCCGCGCTGACCATTCAGGCCGAACACCGTGCCGTGCTCGGGCGAGGAGATCAGCGGCATGATGTTGTGCAGGAAGGCGCCCCGCGACTTCACGGCCTTGTTGACCTCGACCAGATGCTGGTCGTTGATGCCGGGGATCATCACGGAGTTGATCTTGCAGAGGATGCCGCGCTCGGTGAGCATCTCCAGGCCCTGCAGCTGGCGATCGGTGAGGATCTTGGCGGCCTCGTAGCCGGTGTAGCGCTTGTGCTTGTAGAAGATCCACGGGTAGATCTGCGCGCCGATTTCGGGATCGACCATGTTGATGGTGATCGTGACGTGGTCGACGTTGAACCTTGCAATGGTGTCGACGTGGTCGGGCAGCGTCAGCCCGTTGGTCGACAGGCAGAGCTTGATGTCCGGGGCCGTCTTGCTGATCAGCTCGAAGGTCTTGAAGGTCTTCTCAGGGTTGGCCAAGGGATCGCCGGGGCCGGCGATGCCGAGTACGGTCATCTGCGGGATGGTGGAGGCGACCGCGAGCACCTTCTTGGCCGCCTGCTCGGGGGTCAGCTTCTCGCTGACCACGCCGGGACGCGATTCATTAGCGCAGTCGTATTTGCGATTGCAGTAGTTGCACTGGATGTTGCAGGCCGGCGCCACCGCGACATGCATGCGGGCGTAGTGATGATGCGCCTCTTCGCTGTAGCAGGGATGGTTCTTCACCTTCTCCCAGATCTCGGTCGGCAGATCGCCCTGTCCGGCCTGCGATCCGCAGCTCGCCTTGCCGCTGCCGCCGGTGGTGCCGCAGCCCTTGTGCTCGGCGATGCTCTGCATGATCTCGCCGATCTCGGCGACGTTGCCGCTACTGCTCAATTCGTGTTGCGCTGAAGCGTCCATCGGTCAGTTCTCCTTGCAAGCCGAACAGATTTTCCGGGAACTCAGGTTTCGAGAAGCGTCCTAAGAGTTGTTCTAGAAAGGTATTAGCAACCCGCATGCCATTACTGCGCTTCGCGACTTTCATGGCTCACTTCAAGGAGTTAGCGCCTGCGTCGGGAAATGTCGGATTGCCAACGCATGTTGGAAAGGTGACAGATGCGACGTCATCGACAGCGTGCCTTGATGCGCAGCTGAACCTTCGCTGCGCGAACGCTGTCCGCGCATTGAGGTCCGATCGACAATGCGATGAAAGTCAGCCCGCCAGCACGATCTCGATCGCGCGTGGAAGCGGGATGGCGAGCGGGGTCAGGCCCTGGCTCACCAGGAAGCGCAATTCGTTCTTGGACAATGCGTCCGGCTCGACCACGGCATAGTGGCTCTCCGCCGAGCGCTTCGATACTTGCCGGGCGTACGTGCGCAGGAGCTGGTCGTTGAACCGGCAGCCGAGGAACAGGAAACTCCGGCCAGTGCGCCGAGCCTTCACCTCGTCCGGAATCGGCGTTTGGATGTCGATCTCCGTCAGCACCTCGACATAGTCGGCGTCGGAAATCAGAAAGTTCTTCGCCGGCACCACGCTGCCGTGGGGCTTGTAGAGGATCGTCGTCCAGCCCTTGGCTTGCGCACGATCGACCTCCTGCCCGGCTGCATCGTAGAAACGATACCAGCGGTCCTCATCGATGCCGGCGCGGGTAATGCCCTGTATCTCGCCCCAATCGCTGCGTCCGGCAAGCGCGCCGCGCATCGCACCGTCGTACCAGCTGTCCACGATCAAAGGCAGCGGTAGCGTGGCGAGATGGCGCTGCAGCGCTGTCGGCGCGACCGGCGTTGCGAAGGCGTCCGCCATCAGCGCCGTCACCGTGGCGCGGTGTCTTGTGCTTTCGATGTGCTGCGCCGACGCCCAGGCGTTACCCCTGGCACGCCGCGGCAGAGCGACCTTGGTGCCGAAGAAGGCCGCCAGCGCTTCCGGGTTCATCGGCACCGCCGGCGCGGCGAGTTCGGCGACGCCTGGCCCAATATAGGGAATGACGTCGCCGGCGCACATGCGCGCGACGACACCGCGGAGGATGGCCTCGGCGTCAGCCGGATTGACGAAGTCGATCTTAGGAACCGGCGCGTTCATCACTCGTCTCCCTCTCCGCCGCGCTTCCTTGCGTTAATGGTGATCGGCAGCGTGGTGTCACTCGCCATCTGCGGCAGCTCGAGCACCCAGCCATTGGCGATCTTGATCCAGCCGCCCCACAAATTCTCGTGCTCCGATTCAACGATCGGCTCCTCGAGATCCTTCTTCGGCACGTAGATCGACAGGCCAGTCTCGGGCGAGCGGCGAATCATGACTTTCATAGGCTGAGCTCCGCGGGAAGAGAGGTGTCGCTCGCGCGCTCTTGCCACGAAGGAGACAATGCTCTCAGTTTCGAAAGGATGTCCGGCAGAACGTGCAGGACACGGTTGATCTCGTCGGCTGTGGTCTCGCGCGACAGCGAGAAGCGAATTGCGCCGCGCAGCACCTGCGATGGTACGTTCATCGCGCGCAGCACGTGCGACGGCTCCATCGATCCGGAGGCACAGGCAGAGCCGAGCGAGGCGGCAATGCCGGCACGATTCAGATGATGGATGATCGCTTCGCCCTCGACGTGCTCGAAGCCGATATTCGACGTATTCGGCAGCCTGCTTTTCACATCGCCCAGCACCATACAGTGACCGAGCCGGACGATGCCCTGCTCCATCCGGTCACGCAGTACGGCGGTGTGCTCCTGCTCGAATTGTGCCGCCGCTAGCTCCGCCGCCTGGCCGAGACCGACGATGCCGGGAACGTTTTCGGAGCCGGCGCGGCGCCGGCGTTCCTGCGGGCCGCCGAGGATTAGCGGCTTGAACCGGATCCCCTTCCGCACATAGAGCGCACCGATTCCCTTGGGACCGTGCAGCTTGTGACCGGACAACGAGAGCATGTCGATCTCGGTCGACTTCAGGTCAACCGGAATCCGGCCGACCGCCTGCACTGCGTCGGTGTGAAACAATGCGCCAGCCGAATGCGCCATCTTGGCCAGGAATTCAACCGGGAAGACCGTGCCGGTCTCGTTGTTGGCCCACATCACGGATGCGACTGCGGTGCGGGGACCGAGCGCGCGCCGAAAGGCCTCGATATCCAGCCGGCCGCGCGTATCCACGGGGATGAGGTGACTCTTGATGCCGCGGCGACCTAGATCCTCGACCAGCGACAGCACAGCGGGATGCTCCACCGCCGTGGTGACGATCTCGTCGCGCCCCTCCTGCACCGCCAGCGCCGACAGAATCGCGGTGTTGTCGGCTTCGGTGCCACCCGAGGTGAACACGATCTCGTGGTCGAAGGCGGCGCCGATGAGCGCCTGGACCTTGCGCCGCGCCTCCTTCACCGCCCCAGCAACGTCGCTGCCGAAGGCGTGCGCCGAGGATGCGTTGCCGAACTGCTCCGAGAAGAACGGCAGCATCGCCGCGACGACGGAAGGATCCGTGCGGGTCGTCGCGTTGTTGTCGAGATAGATCGGCCGCACGAAACGCCTCTCTCAGTGGCAGGCCTTCAGTGACGGGCTTTAGCCGCTCCGGCAACCGGGATCAGACGAACGAACTCGCCGAGCCGCTCGATCAGGCGAGCCTGGATGCCCTCCAGCGTCGCGCTGGCGAGCTTGCAGAACACGCAGGCCCCGGTGAGCTTGACCATGACCTTGTTGCCTTCGATCTCGATCAGTTCGCAGTCCCCGCCGTCACGCTTCAGATTCGGCCGGACCTCATCAAGCACAGCGCGGACGATCCGCTCGCGATCCGAGGGTTCGGCCGCTGGCGACTGCTTCAGGTGTTCGGATTCGACGAGCATTTCACATTCTCTCTAACGGATCGGGTTTGGCAGGCTCAGCTGAATGACTTGCCGCAGGAGCAACTCGACTTCGCATTGGGATTGTCGAAGGTGAAGCCGGAGCCCTCCAACGCGACGACGAAATCGATCGTGGTGCCGTTGAGATGCTCGTGGCTCTTGTTGTCGACGAACACCCTCACGCCGCCGCGCTCGATCACGGTGTCGTCGGGCTTGGCTTCTTCGGCGAGGCCCATCATGTATTTGAAGCCGGCGCAGCCACCGGTCTCGACCATGATGCGCAGGCCGCTTGCCGGCTGCGCCGCCGAGGAGATCGCGGTCTTAACCGCATTCACCGCGCTGTCCGTCAGGTTGATCATCGCTAGCCCTCACTGTCTGGGTCTGTTGCAGGGAGGGATCGCAAGTCCCATGCCAGAGCACATGCATCTGAAACTACTGCGTTTTCGCGAGGTGTACGCCTGTTGCCTTTGCGACGCTTGTCGGGTTTACGACACGCCGCCTTGACAGCGCCGCAACAAACCAGACGGCAACGCAATACCCGGCGAGCCGTGCCGACCGAACAAATCCGGCCGAATTCCCCCTGCGTTCGAACTTTCGGCGTAGTCGCAGACAGGCGGCAAACTCCTTGCATAGGGGCAGCCGAGATTTCCGCGCCGCGCGGAAGATGATGCGAGGAGGCATTCATGACGTCGATCGACAACACCGCCCTTGGCCGCCTGGACAAGGAGGGCCGACTGCTGAACGCGGTGCTGAAAGGCGATACGACGAAGCCAGGGCGTTTCGGCTTTCGCGGTGACATCGCGCTGAAATTCCAGGCCCAGGTCGCCGACGAGAAACGTCCGCCGGATTATTCAATCGAGCAGGTCCTGACCGTCGCGCAGGAGGGCGAAGAAACCATTCCGGTGCTGGCCGGCTACCTGCATTCCTTCGCCTATCTCGCCGACGTCGCCAAGGTGCTGGACGGTGCGCTAAGTCCAAAGGGCAGCTACTTCATGTTCTGCAACAACATCGACCTGCTGGCGAAATACCGCACCAGGATCGGCGACATCGAGTTCCGCATCTTGCCGTGCGACGAATCGACGGTGTGGAAGGAGATGATGGATCTCGCCGGCGTCGACAAGAACGACATCAAGAAGCTCGATACCGCCGGCAAGCTCGACTACCTGCTCGACGCTGCCAAGGATCTAGACGGCTCCTATACTGAGATCTCCTACGCGGACGGCGTCGCGAAGATGGAGCCGGTGAAGAACCGCAACGAGAACCGCCCGGTCTAACGCGATCGCCTCACGCCTCTTCCTCGCAGACCGCCTCGTCGTCCTCAACCAGCGTTACGCCGGTAACACAGATATCGCCGTCGAGCACGGCGAGTGCGATCGGCATCAGGCTTTGGCCCTTGCACGGTCCATCCACACAATGGCCAGTGCCGAGCTCGAAGATCGCGCCGTGCTTGCCGCACATCAGCCTTGTGCCGCTCCCGTCCAGGAACTGGTTGCGCTCCCAATCGAGGTTCACGCCATCGTGCGGGCATCGGTTGAGATAACCGAACACCTGCTTGCCCCAACGCACGATCACGATCGGCCACGGCCGGGCGCCACCATCCTCGCCGACGATCATGAGCTGAAAGCCGATCGCCCGCTGGCTCGGAATGTCATTGAAGGCGCAGATCGCATAAGCGGTATTCTGGTCCATGCTGTCCTCATGTGCGGTCGAATGCCGCCGAAGCGTTGCAAGATTCGCGCTAGGTGCGCGGGCACGCGGTCCCGTCATTCGTCTGTCCGGAATCCGACATGCGCGTCGTGCTTGTCGCACATGCCTGAGCCGAATCCACATCCGGGCACGAGCTGCGAGCTGTTTCCACCGCCCCCAGTGACCTGATGTGGTCTCAACGCCTTGGCGCGATGTGGCACGGAAATTGATGTTGTTCACCCAGGCCCGTTGGCATGGAGAAGCACATGAACGTCGCATCGGAATTTTCCGCCTGCTCGGAAGACGAGATCAAGGCGCTACTCGATGGCGGGACGCTGACCATCTATTCGGTCGCGCGCCCGATCACCGCGGATCGCCCGGTCGATCGCAGCGGCGTGCTGGCCGTCTTCAAATTCGCAAGCCCCGCCTTTGGCACCGACGCTAGCTTCGTGGCCAATCCCGTGCCCGCAAGCACCGTCGGCACGCCGGGCTTTGCCCGCGCCTGCAAGGCCGACGGAACCGTGGTTGCGGATTTCTCCGCCGGGTCCGGCCCACGCGAGATCAAGTTCGCCGAAGTGTCCTGCTCGCAAGGCGCGCCCGTGGAGATCACCGCCTTCAAGTTCAACGCCGAGGGCGGCTGGCCGGAGCGGCCCGATTATTACGACGCCCATCCCCGCCCCGGTTTTGCCATGCCGATGGTCCCGTGATGCCTGCTACAACGGACGAGAACGTGACAGCAATCCGTTTCCTGTCAGATGGAGACAGGTTCGAGTTGCGGGCGAGTGGCGACCAATCGGCCTTCGTGCTGCGATCAAAAGCCGATTTCTTCGTCGCGCATCTCGCAGGCGAGGACGCATCGCGCTTCAAGGCCGATTATGGCGCGGTGCGGCGACAGCATCCCGCCTGGAAGCCGGACCAGGCGCTCGCCCAGCTCTGGGATCATGGCGGCTACATGTGGTTCGCAGCGCAGGAGGCGGAGTAGCAATGGCGATACTGGTCAAGACCACGCAGGACGGCCGCAGGCTCGAAGTTGTCGGGCTCGCGATCACGCTGGGCGGCAAGCTCGAGGCGAGTGAGCTGATCGAGGTGAAGGATCACCCGTATCGTCGTGCGATCCGGGCAGCGGCCCCCGAGGCGACGCACATGGCCGGGCGTGTGCCCCTGATGCCCGAGGAAGCTGACGTCGTTCTCGCTGCGTTCAAGCAGGCCGAAGCCGAAATGCTCGCCAATCCCGTCGCGATCCACGAGCGGTTCCGTATTGCCGCGATGATGAAGGCGCGCGAGCAGGGCATCGAGTAAGGCGGATGACGCCGTTCGCCACAAATCAATTGATCAGCTGCCTGCGCCGGCGGTAGTCGCCCGCCTCGCCGACCTCGAACATGGTCCCGATTCCGGGATGCCTGACCGGCTCGCCGGAATAATCGGGCTCGAGGTCACGTTCGGCGATACTTGCCACATAGGGGACTTCGTCGTCCTCGGCGAACAGCCGGTAGACCAGACCAGTTGCCGTCCCGTTTGCAACAGGTTCGCCATCCGTGCCGGCGAACGATGTATCGACGTCGAAGATGACGCCGCGCATCGCATAGAGACGATGGCGGATCACCTGGCCGATGTTGTATCTGGCGAACTGGGTCTTGCTCATCGCTGATCCGGCGCGCGCTATGCTCAAGCCGCCGCCGGGGAGTGAGTCTGGCAGTTGGTCGGGCAAACCCTCGCGCAGGCGCCGCAGCCGATGCAGGCGCCGTCATCGTTCATCACCATGACCTTCTTCTCGACCTCCTCGTCATCGTCGTCATCGAGGTCGATCATCTCACCGTCCTCGTTGATGCCCTTCAGTGTCATGACCTCGCGGCCACAGACCTTGTAGCAGCGACCGCAGCCGATACATTTCTTGGGATCGATCGAAACCAGGTAATCCGGCTTCCAATCGCGGCCATCGCGGGTTGCACAGGACATGGTCAAGATCCGGTTATGCCTTTTCCAGCGCCTTTAGATCCTCGCGCTTGCGCTCAAGCTCGGAGAAGGCGTCGTGGGCTTTCTGGGCTACGCTCAGAATGGAGGTCCAGTTGATCGGAAGTTCCTCGGAGAGATCGTGGAGGTCCATCTTGGCCTGCGTGGCCTTGGCCGACAGCTTCTTGATCTCGGCCTTCAGGGTTTCAAGATCGTTCATGCTCAACCTCAGTAGTTCGCCACGTCGGGAAATTTGCGGATCATCTCGACGGCACCGGCGACGTATTTGTCGCCCTCTGCCGCGAGCTTGCCGAGATTGTCGAAGCCGAAGCGATGCACGTCGCGCAACTGCTTGTTGACGACGATCAGTCGTCCGCCGATCAGGACCATGCGGCCGAAGCCTTCATGATGCATCTTCAGCATCGGGGAGATCATCACGCCGGTCGCCTTCTCGACCGAGAGCGCGACCGCATTGAAGAACAACTCCATCCGCCAGATCGTATCGGGATCGGGATCTCCGACGATCGGCAAAGCGCGCCGCTTCTCCTTGTCGAGGATATAGGGCTCGAGCAGGTCGAGGTCCTTCTTGCCTTCCCAGGCACCATGGGTGTCCTGGGCTCGCCATATCTTGACAAGCTCCTTGACGAACGGCGCCTCGGCCGCGGCGTCGGATTCAACGAGTTCAGCCGCGTCGGCCATGATGATTTTCCTCAGTCTTCAAGATCAAAGCTGCGTTCCTGATCCTTAGCCAGCACCTTACGCAGCCAGGGCGGCGGAGCTCCCTTCAGCACGTCCTCGAGCTTGACGCAGAGATCGTCGATCGCTTCGGGCTGCGCCACCTTCATCGGGTGGATGTTGTTCGCGACGACCCGCGCCGCGCCCGATCCGCCGATCGCCGCGACATAGAGGATCGTGCAATCCTTGATCGCCTCGATCTTCGGCGCCAGCTTGTCCTCGTTGCCGTCCTCCTTAAGGTCGCCGTCGAACTGGATGGCCTCGACGAAGTGGTGTCCTTCGGGGCTGACGTCGTAGATGGCGATGTTCTTGGCCCAGCCGAAATGCGCGTCGACGCGCTTCAGGTCTTGGGTGGCAAAGGCGACTTTCATCGATCTGGTCTCTCTTCTTCGCTCAGTGCAGTTGTGGCGGGACGACCTGAAGGCCGGCGCCGGTGTTCCGCCAGGTGTCGGGCGTCGGCTGATGATTGTCCTCGCGGTCAGCGATGACGAGATTGGCAAGGTCGAACACCAGATCGCGCGTCCCGCGGTAGCCGACCGACATCAGATGCCCGGCGCCGAGACGATCGAACATCGGAAAGCCGGCGCGATAAAACGGGATCTTGAGGCGCGAGGCCGCCTGGCGGCCATGCGAATGGGTGATGAGCAGGTCGCAGTCGCGTGCCCTGGCAAGTTCCTCGAGGTCTTCGAGATCGCCGATCAGGACCTCCTGTGTCTTGACCCGCTCCAGCACGGGCGAAGCCGTGGTGGTTACCGCAGCCGTAACCTCGGTGCCCATCTCGTGCAACATGCTCGACAGGTCGAACAACAGGTCGGGCTCGGCGCCGATCGCGAGCTTGCGGCCGCCGATGTGGAAATGCGTGTCGAGCATCGCATCGGCGAGTTGGCCGCGCTGCCGGCGGTATTTCGCAGGAACCGGCCGGCCGCTGATCTCGCTCAGGAAGGCAATGAACTCGTCATTGGGGATCAAGCCGCAGAGCCGCTCGAACAGCCGGAACGGCACGCCGGTCCTCTCCTGCATGGCCTCTGCCGCGCGTGTCATCTGCGCCCCGATCGCGATCGTCCAGGCCGCCTGCCCCATGGTGGCGATCTCGTCGACGCCGATACCTCCGATCGTTGTCGGCGTGAACTCGTCCGGAATGTGGCCGTCGAGCGAGCCAGCGAGGTCCGGAAGGAAGGACGGCTTGAGTCCAAAATCCTCGAAAATCGTTCGCAGCTCGTCGAGGTCGCCGGGCGTGAGGTGACAGCCTGGCAGCACGTTGACGCGCGCTGGGTCACGCGCGGCCCCCGCCTCGACGGGATCGACCAGCACCTCGACCATGCGCGCCACGGTCTTCTCCCAACCGTCCTGAAATGCGTCCTTGAAATCGGGCGTGGAGACGTAGACCAGCGGGAATTTTTCCAGTTGGGGATGCTTTTGCCGGATCAGGCGGATGAAGCCCTCCACGTCGTCGCCCTTGGTCTCGGTGACGCCAGTCGAGTTGATTCCGATGATCTCCGGCTTGGTTCGATTGTAGATGTTGAGGATCGCCTGCTCGACATTCTCGTAGCCGCCGAGCACGGTCGCAACCTCGCTCATCGCGGTCGTCTGCATCGGCACGGCTTCCTTGAAATGCCGCACGAACAGCGTCAGCCCGAACGAGGTGCAGCCCTGCGAGCCGTGCAGCAGGGGCATCGCACCGCGCAGCCCCATGAAGGCGAAGGAGCCGCCGATCGGCTGACTCATCTTGAGCGGGTTGACCGAGCAGGCCTTTTTGGACGTGGTGACGATCGCCATGTCGAGCGCTCTACTCCGCCGCCTGGAGCACGGGCGCCGGCCGGGCCGCGAGGATGTCCTCGACCCGGCCCTTGCAGGCACCGCAGCAACCCGAAGCATTGGTATGCTCCTTCACCCCGTCGACGCTGGTGAGGCCATGCGCGGCGATGGCGTCCTCGATGGTGCCGAGGTCGACGGTCTTGCAGAAACAGATCTTCCTGGCCCGCCGGATCTCCTCGGCGCGAACCGGGTCGGCGCCGATCTCGGCGGCCTGGGCGTCCATCTGCGCCACCGCCTTCGTCTGCCAGTTGCCCCCCGCCTCATCCCACGGCGTCGGCTTGCGAAGCTGCGCCCACATCGGGTTATACAGCGCCTTGTCGATCTCCTCCATCAGCTTGACCATGCCGATGTAGCCCATATAACCGTGGCAGCGCTCCTGGTTGATGTCGAGCCACGGCATCGCCGCCTTCAGTGCGACGAATTGCGACTTGCCGCCAGAGAGCATGATGTCGGCGCGCGCGTCCTTCAGCATCTTGTACATCTCGCGCGGCGTCATATCCTCAATCATGTGGGCGTCCTGGCCCATCAGCTCCTTGATCCGCTCCTTGTCCTCCTTGGTGGACTTCTTCACGGAGGTACCGACGATCTCGAGGCCCGCCTCCTGGAGCGCGGCGACCACCGACCAGGATTTCACGCCGCCGGTGATCAGCAGCACCTTCTTGTCCTTGAAGCGCGGCTTGAAGCGCTCGATCGCGGCCCAGGCCTTGGCCTCCTCGCGCGCGATCACCGCCTCGGTGCGCTCCATCAGCTCGGCCGGCGCGCCGCGCTCGATCAGCATGCGCGCGATCTCGCGCAGCGAATCGCTAGAATCCTGGATGCCGTAGAACGAGCCCTCGAAGAACGGAATGCCGTAGCGCTCCTCCATCTTGCGCGCGACGTTGATCATCGCCTTCGAGCACACCATCATCGCGGCCTTGGCGCGGTGCGAATAGGCGAGCTCGCGATACTTTCCGTCGCCGGAGATGCAGGAGAGGATGCGGATGCCGAGCTCGTCCAGCAGCGGCTTGATCTGCCAGAACTCGCCCGAGAGATTGTATTCGCCGATAATGTTGATGTCGTAGGGTGTGGTGTAGTCCGGCTCCTCGGTGCCGATCACGTGCTCGAGCAGTGCCTCGCCGGCGAGCTTGTTGCCGAGGTTCTTGGGGCCGACGAAGCCCGGCGAATTGACGGGAATGACCGGCTTGCCGAACTTGGTCGCGGCCGCCTTGCAGACCGCGTTGATGTCGTCGCCGATCATGGCGGGCACGCAGGTCTGGTAGACAAAGATCGCGGGCGGATCGTACTTGTCGATGACTTCCTTGATCGCCTTGTAGAGCCGCTTCTCGCCGCCGAACACGATGTCGGTCTCGTTCATGTCGGTGGTGAAGCTACGGCGCCAGAGATCGGAGCCAGACGACGCCGAGCCGCGGTTGTCCCAGGAATTGCCCTCGCAGGCGATCGGCCCATGGACGAGATGGGCGACGTCGGTGAACGGCTGGAGCGCGATCTTGGCGCCGTCGAAGGCGCAGCCGCCGGCGGCCCCACCCGGCTGCAGCTGCTTGGTGCAGCCCTTCTTACGCTCGGCCTCCGTCTTGTTGGCGTTCTTGCCGCAGCCTGGCTCGTTGAAGACGTCCTGAATGGTGGCCGACAGCGAGGTCATTCGTCTCTCCTGTTCGCGGACCCGCTGCGCGAGCATCCCGCCCCGCAGTCTCGATCAAATGGCTCGACTTGTGGTCTGCCGCCGCCCAGCGAGGCGGCGGCAGGTCTCGTCAGCATCAACGAATGATGTCGAAGCTGTAGTCGGTTTTGGCCGGCACGTTGGTGTTCTTGTCGATCTCGTCGAAGATCTTGTCGAGGATCTTGACCAGAACATTCATGCCGCCCTGATAGCCCCATACCGGATAGCGGTGGTGATGGTGGCGGTCGAACACCGGGAAGCCGATGCGGATCAGCGGCGTGCCGGTGTCCCGCTCCAGATACTTGCCGTAGGTGTTACCGATCAGGAAATCGACCGGCTCGGTGAACAGCAGCGAGCGCATGTGCCAGAGGTCCTTGCCCGGATAGGCATGGCAGTTCTTGCCGAACGGCGAGCTCGCGAACAGCGCATCCATCTTCTCCGCCCAGGCCTTGTTGCCGTTTGTGGAGAGCACGTGGGTCGGCTCGGCCCCGAGCTCCAGCAGGAACGCCGCCAGGCCGTAGCAGAGATCCGGATCGCCGTAGATCGCGAACTTCTTGCCGTGGATATGCGCGCTGGAGTCGGCCATCGCATCGACCAGGCGGCCGCGCTCCTGCTCCAGGGCCTTCGGGATCGCCTTGCCGGTGATCCGCGACACCGTCATCAGGAAGTCGTCGGTGGCGCTGACGCCGACTGGGTGATTGAAGGCGGCGACCTCGTGGCCGTGGTTCTCGATGAAGGGCAGCGTCTTCTCCGTGCAATATTGCTGCATGGAGATGGTCGCCTTGGCATGGATCGCGTTCGCGGCGTCCTCTAGCGTGGTGCCGCCGTCATACATGCGGAACTCGCCGTCGGTCGGGGTGTCGAACACGTCGCTGTTGTCGGCGAGGATCGTGTACTCGATCCCCATCAGATCGAAGATGCGCTTCATCTCGCGGATATTGCCGACCGTATAGCCGTCAAAGCCGCCGATGAAATTGATCTTGCCGTTCTCCTTGCGCTCAAGCTTCGGCGCAGTACCGGCCTTGCCATCCCAGAAATGATCGAGGATGCCCTTCAGCGCGTTGTCGTAGCCGGTCACATGGCTGCCGACGAAAGCCGGGGTGTGCGCGAAGGGAACGTCATACTCGGCCGGGACCGAACCCTTCTCCTTTGCGGTCTTGATGAAGGCGTTGAGGTCATCGCCAATCACCTCCGCCATGCAGGTGGTGGAAACCGCGATCATCTTCGGCTTGTACATGTTGTAGGTGTTGGCAAGACCGTCGATCATGTTGTTCAGGCCGCCGAACACGGCCGCGTCTTCCGTCATCGACGAAGAGACGCAGGAGCTCGGCTCCTTGAAGTGACGCGACAGGTGGCTGCGATAGTAGGCGACGCAGCCCTGCGAGCCGTGCACGAAGGGCAGCGTGCCCTCAAAGCCGACCGCCACGAACACTGCGCCCAGAGGCTGGCAGGCCTTGGCGGGATTGACGGTCAAGGCTTCGCGAGCGAAGTTCTTCTCGCGATATTCGGGCGTCTTGGCCCATTCGCGGATGCGTTCGACCTCCGCCGGGTCGTGCGGATTCTCGAACAGCGCCTTCTTGTTGGCCAGCATCTGCTGGTATTCCGGACCGCGGAACAGCTCGAAATGATCGAGCACGTGTTCGGCATTCTGTGTCATCGTAGCACCTTCGTTGGATTTCGTGTTCGATCGCGCGTCCTTCGGCTCTTCCCGCGGATCGGGAAGAGCCGGACGTCGCCTCTGCTATTCCGCCGCCATCAGGCTCGGCCGCGGGGCATCCTTCCAGGGTGCCTTGGTCTTCTTCCAGATCGGGGAGTTGATCGCCATGTCCATGTCGCGCGCGAAGATCGCGAACCCGTCATAGCCGTGGTAGGGACCGGAATAGTCCCAGGAGTGCATCTGGCGGAACGGCACGCCCATCTTCTGGAAGACGTACTTCTCCTTGATGCCGGAGCCGACCAGATCGGGCTGGATCTTCTCGACGAAGCGCTCGAACTCGTAGCCAGTAACGTCGTCGTAAATCAGCGTGCCGTCCTTGACGTAGTGCTGGGCAGTGCGTTGATAGTCGTCGTTGTGGCCGAACTCGTAGCCGGTGCCGACGACCTCCATGCCGAGGTCTTCATAGGCGCCGATGACATGGCGGGGACGCAGGCCGCCGACGAACAGCATCACGGTCTTGCCTTCCAGGCGCGGCCGGTACTTGGCGATCACCGCATCCATCAGCGGCTGGTACTTCGCGATGACGCGCTCGGCGCCTTCCTTGATCTTGTCGTCGAAGAAGCTCGCGATCTTGCGCAGCGATTCCGCGATCTTGGAGGGGCCGAAGAAATTGTACTCGCACCAGGGAATGCCGAACTTTTCCTCCATATGACGCGAAATGTAGTTCATCGAGCGATAGCAATGCAGCACGTTGAGCTTCGCCTTGGGCGTTGCCTCCAACTCGGCGAGACTGCCGTCGCCGGACCATTGCGCGATCACGCGCAGGCCCATCTCCTCGAGCAGGATGCGCGAGGACCAGGCGTCGCCGCCGATGTTGTAGTCGCCGATGATCGCAACGTCGTAGGGTGTGGATTCGAACGCCGGCTTCGCCTCCGGCGAGACCTTGTCGAAGATCCAGTCGCGCACGGCGTCGTTGGCGATGTGGTGACCGAGCGACTGCGAGACTCCACGGAAACCTTCGCAACGCACCGGGACGATCGTCTTGCCATCATACTCCTTGGATTTCACCTTCGACACCGCCTCGATGTCGTCGCCGATCAGGCCAATGGGGCATTCCGACTGGATGGTGATGCCGTGGTTGAGCGGGAACAGCTCCTGGATCTCGTCGATGATCTTGGCGAGCTTCTTGTCGCCGCCGAACACGATGTCCTTCTCCTGGAAGTCGGAGGTGAACTGCATGGTGACGAACGTGTCGATGCCGGTCGTTCCGATGTAGTAGTTGCGCCGCGCGGCCCAGGAATACTGCCCGCAGCCGACCGGACCGTGGCTGATGTGGATCATGTCCTTGATCGGCCCCCACACCACGCCCTTCGAGCCGGCATAAGCGCAGCCGCGGATAGTCATCACGCCGGGGATCGACTTGAGGTTCGACTTGACGCCGCAATCGGACTTGCCGGCCTCGTGCACGTTGAGGTGCTTGGCGCGACGCTTGGCGGTCTTTTCCGGATAGACCTTCAAGACTTCGTCGATCAGTTGCTTGTTGCGGGCCTTGATCTCCGCGACGCTCTCGGTGGTTGCTAGGCTCATACGAATATCCTTCGGTTATCCTCTGTGTGAAGGGTCGGACGCCTCCTCCGAAGCGCCTGATAGACGGACAAATCTCACAACCCGATTTGTCCCGGTGTAGACACTCTGCTCTCCCCGCCGGGTGATCCGGCGCGCCGCTCTCTCGATCTCACGCGCGCGAACCGGCCAGCTCCCGCATGCCGAGGAGATCAGGCCCGACGGCCGCGCCTTGCGTAGAAACTTTTGCAACGGGTGTGCCAACCCTTTCCGGACGAGAAAAGCGAAGCGATTGGAGATAGATAGCGATGTTACTGACGATTGTTGCAAACCCGACATCGCATCATGCCGACATGCCCCCGCACAGGCGGCTGTCCGAAACAAAACAATGCGCCGGCGCACAAACGATGGTCGAACGAGCGTTCGCACGCGCGATCGCGCCATTCTCGCGCGCGGTACGGAGCTTGCTTGATCCGCCGCAGCAACGCATCGAGGCCTTCATGCCGTCCGAAACCGATCTTCATGCAAGCTGCAACCGCCCGACCGTGTTCGTGATCGAGCACGAGCAGGTGGTACGGTCGGCGCTCCACTACATCCTGCGGGATCGCTACCGTACCCTCGCATTTGCATCCCCTGACGAGGCCTTCGCAGCAGCTATGGACGCGCCCGATGCAATTCTGGCCGGAGCCACTGTCCTGCAAGACCTAGGCGGCCGGCTCCTGATCGGGCTCCGTGAGCGCTATGGCGATGCGGTGATCCTCGTCGTCGCCGACCGCAGCTCCGATCCCCTGGTGCAGCTGGCACGCGAGAGCGCCGTAGACGCAATCGTGTGCAAGCCGATCTCGTTCGAAACGGTCTGCGAGGCGGTTGACCGGGCCCTCGCAGCACCGATCGCTGGGGACGCAACGTCCCGGCTCCTCATCCACTTGGCCTATGGCTGACAGCCGGCCCATAGTACTGCACCGGAGACGATCGATGACCCAATCTCAACCGACGCCGATCGCGGACATCATCGAGAATTTTTCTCTGCTCGAGGAGTGGGACGATCGCTATCGGTACGTCATCGAGCTCGGCCGCAAGCTGCCGCCGTTTCCCGACGCGCAGCGCACCGACGCCAACAAGGTCCCAGGCTGCGTCAGCCAGGTCTGGCTGGCGACGAACGTCGCGCACCGGGACGGACGGCCGTTCCTCACCTTCTTCGGCGACAGCGACGCCCACATCGTCCGAGGTCTGGTCGCGATCCTGATTGCATTGTTGTCGGAACGGCCCGCCTCGGAGATCGCCGGCGAAGATCCGGTCGCGTTGTTCGATCGGCTCGGTCTCGGCGAGCATTTGACGCCGCAACGCTCCAACGGCTTTCGATCGATGGTCGCGCGGATGCGCGCAGACGCAACGGCCGTACTGACGGAGGCCACGTGATGGCCTGCGGAAGACGTCAGGCGACGTCGAAGGCAGTCCCCATCCGCATCATCTCGCGCCCCCGCATGATGACGAACACCGACTGGGCCACGAACTCGACCGTATAATAGATCTCGCCGAGGAAGCGCCAGCTCTCGCGCACGATGCCGGCATCGCCGGGATGCACCAGCGCCTCGCCGATGTCCTTGTGCGGATACATGCCGTCGTTCCGGATCAACGCCGCCGCGCGAACCGGCTCTCCGGCCGAAAATTCGCCGGTGAAGCGCCGCTCCATGTTCCGCACGGTGCGGCGCTGATGGGCGTCGCAGACCACGCGGGCAACAGGTCGCGGCTTGACAGACAGCCGCCTAGCTGCGGTCTGACCAGTCATGAGAACAGCTCCTGCGCCCTGGTCAGGGCGGCGGCCAGCGCATCGACCTCTTCTATGGTGTTGTAGAGCGCGAACGAGGCGCGGCAGGTCGCGGTCACGCCGAAACGGTCGAGCAGCGGCATCGCGCAATGGGTGCCAGCGCGCACCGCGACGCCCGAACGGTCGATCACAGTGGCGAAGTCGTGGGCGTGGGCGTTCTTCATCTCGAACGACACCAGCGCGCCCTTGTCGGTGGCCCTGCCGATGATCCGCAGCGAGTTGATCCCGTGCAGCCGCTCCTGCGCATAGGCGATCAGCCTGCTCTCATGCTTGCGTATCCGCGCCTTGCCGATGGATTCGATGTAGTCGATGGCCGCACCGAGACCGATGGCCTGCACGATCGGCGGCGTACCTGCCTCGAAGCGGTGCGGCGGCTCGCCATAGCTGACAGCCTCGCACGAGACTTCACGGATCATCTCGCCGCCGCCGTTGAAGGGCGGCATGGACATAAGATGCTCGTATCTACCGTAGAGCACGCCAATGCCGGTCGGCCCGTACAGCTTGTGGCCGGTGATGACGTAAAAGTCGCAGCCGATGTCGCGGACGTCGACCTCCATGTGGACAGCGGCCTGCGAGCCGTCGACCAGCACCGGGATGCCGCGCGCATGCGCCAGGCGAACTACGTCCTTGACCGGAACGACGCTGCCCAGCACGTTGGACATCTGGGTGATTGCAACCAGCCTGGTCCGCTCGCTCAGGAGCTTCTCGAACTCGTCGATCAGGAAATTGCCGTCATCGTCGACCGGCGCCCATTTGATCACCGCGCCCTGCCGTTCGCGCAGGAAGTGCCAGGGCACGATGTTGGCGTGATGCTCCATGATCGAGAGCACGATCTCATCGCCCTCGCCGATCCTTTCGCGCCCGAAGGTCTGCGCCACGAGATTGATCGCCTCGGTGGCGCCACGGGTGAATACGATCTCTTCGCGCCGCTCCGCATTGAGGAACTTCGCGACCTTATCGCGCGCGCCTTCATAGGCCTCCGTGGCGGCGTTGGCGAGGTAGTGCAGGCCGCGATGCACGTTGGCGTATTCGCTCGTGTAGGCTTCGGTCAACCGTTCCAGCACCGCCCGAGGCTTCTGCGCGGAGGCTGCGTTGTCCAGGTAAACCAGCGGCTTGCCATGCACCTGCATCGACAGGATCGGAAAGTCCTGGCGGACGCGATAGACGTCATAGCCTCCGTTGCTGACCGCAGGATGCATGGAACTAGTCCCGCCCTTTGAGCCAATCGTGCATCGTCCTCGACAACGCTCCGCGAAGGTCCTCGCCTGCGATCGCGTCGATCACCTCGCCGACGAACGCCTCGATCAGCAGTGCCTCGGCTTGCTTTTCCGGAATACCGCGGGCCATGAGGTAGAACTTCAGCTGATCATCCAGCGCGCCGGTGGTAGTGCCGTGGCCGCACTGAACGTCATCGGCGAAGATTTCGAGTTCCGGCTTGCAAGTGGCGACCGCCTCATCCGACAAGAGCAGCGCCCGCGCCATCATTCTGGCGTCAGTCTGCTGCGCGCCCGGTTGCACCGTGATCCTGCCCTGGAACACTGCACGCGCCTCGTCGTCGACCACGGCCTTGAACACCTCCCGGCTCTGCGAGCCCGCGGCGGCATGATCGACAGTCAATGTGGTGTCGGCGTGCTGACGGCCGGCCAGAAGGCTCGCCTGGTGCACGCTGGCTGTGGCCCCCCCGCCCGCGAGCCTCAGAAAAAGCTGGTTGCGCACCACTGCCCCGCCGGTCGTGAAGCCGAATTCGCGATAAGCCGCACCCTCCCCGATTTCAGCCAGCAGCGTTGCGATATGCAGCGCGGCCGCTCCTTCGGACGTGACCTTGATGTGATCGAGCCGGGACCGATCTCCAACCATCATCCGGAGCGCGGTGTTGACCTGGTAGTCGGACTGCTCTGGCCCCTCATGCGTCTCGACCAGCGTGATGGCGGCGCCGCTGCCGAGCTCCAGCGACGACCGCGTGAACATCGCGGACGGCGTCGCGGCCGTGGTGACGAAGGCCAGATGGATCGGCCGCGCCACCTCGACGTCGGGATCGACCGCGATGATCACGCCGTCGGCAGCGAACGCGGTATTGAGCGCTGCGGCGGGGTCGTTCCCGGCCATTCCGGCATCGAGCGAGACAGGCGTTTCATCTGCGTCGAGCACCTTGGCCGTGGCACGTATGCGGACGCCTGGCTCGAGATCAGCGAGATCCGACAGTTCGGGGACAAAGGCACCATCGACGATCAGGAGACGGCGAAAGTCGAGGCCAGCGAAGACCATTCCGGCCTGTCCCGCAGCGGCCCAGGCCACTGCATCGGGCCGGGGCGCCAGCGGCTTGGCGTCACGAACCAGCCGCCGGAGATCGGTGTACTTCCATGCTTCGACGCGGGAATGCGGCAGGCCCTGCACCGCGAAGCGATCGAAGGCATCGCGCCGGATCGCCTCGATCTCGCCGCCACCGGGCAAGTCCTTGCACGACGCCGCGAACAGATCGGCAAGCCCGATCTCGGCGGCGGTCTTCGCGGGACGGATCTCGGCATTCATGGGATCACGCTGCCTCGCTCTGATACTGAGCGTAGCCCGTCGCTTCCAGCTCGAGCGCGAGCTCCTTGCCGCCGGTCTTGACGATACGCCCGGCCGCGAGCACGTGCACGACATCAGGAACGATGTAGTCGAGCAACCGCTGGTAGTGGGTAATGACGATCATGCCGCGGTCGGCGGCGCGGAGGCGATTGACGCCGTCGGCGACGACACGCAGCGCGTCGATGTCGAGCCCCGAATCGGTCTCGTCCAGCACGCAAAGGCGCGGCTCCAGCAGCGCCATCTGGAGCGTCTCGTTGCGCTTCTTCTCGCCGCCGGAGAAGCCGACATTGAGCGGCCGCTTGAGCATGTCGGGGTCGATTCCGAGTTGCTTGGCGAGCTCGCGTACGCGCTTCAGCACGTCGGGCGACGACAGCTCCTCCTCGCCGCGCTTCTTGCGCTGGGCGTTCAGCGCGGTGCGCAAAAAGCTCAACGTGGCGACGCCCGGTATCTCCAGGGGGTATTGGAAGGCCAGGAACAGCCCCTTAGCGGCGCGCTCGTCCGGCGTCATGGCGAGGAGATCCTCGCCGTTGAAGAGCACCTCTCCGCCCGTGATCTCATAGCCCGGCTTGCCCGACAGCACGTACGACAGCGTCGACTTGCCGGCGCCGTTGGGACCCATGATGGCATGGATCTCGCCCCTGTTCACGGTGAGGTCGAGGCCGTTGAGAATCTGGCGGCCGTCGATCTCGGCCGTCAGCCCGCGGATGTCGAGGAGCGCCGTCATCACACTTTTCCCTGCCTGTTGCGTTCAAAACTTGTCACCCGACACTCCCTTCGAGCGAGATCGAGATCAGCTTCTGCGCTTCCACTGCGAACTCCATCGGGAGCTGCTGAAGCACGTCCTTGACGAAGCCGTTGACGACGAGGCCGACCGCCTCCTCTTGGCTGAGGCCGCGCTGGATGC
>JAEYRD010000164.1 GCA_023435725.1 Pseudomonadota bacterium
AGGTGTCGCCGCTGCCGACGCTGCCGGAAGACAGGAACTGACGCGCGAGGCGCGTCAGACTCCCACCAGCAGCGCCACGCCGACCACGATCAGCACGATGCCGAAGATCTCGCGCGGCGCGATCGGCTGCTTGAACGAGTAATAGGCCACTCCTTGCGCGAACAGCACCTCGATCAAGGCGAGCGTGCGGACATTTGCGGCGGCCGTCAGCGCAAAGGCCAGGAACCAGAATTGCGAGGCGAAGGCGCCCATGAAGCCGGCGAGCAGCGACGGCTTCCATAGCCCCAGGATCGACTGAAGCACCTTTGGCGCGCGCCAGAGCAGGTAAATCGTCAGAACCAGCGTCTGTACCAACAGGCCGAGCACCAGCGTAAACGATGCTGCGGTCACGAAGGACACGCCCGTCACGTTGATGATGGCGCCGCGGAAGCCGACCGCGGAGAGCGCAAACGCCGCTGCGGCGACGAGGCCGGTGATGGTCGGCTTCAGCTCGGCAAAACTCTTCTCGCCGCCGGGCCGGAGCGCGGTGATGACGACGCCGACGGTCGCGATCACGATTGCCAGCACCTTGAGCCAGGTGAGGTGATCGCCGAGGAAGACGAAGCCGAAGATCGCGGTCTGGATCGCCTCGGTCTTCAGGTATGCCGTCGTCACCACGAACGAGCGGTCGTTCATCGCGAGCAGCATCAGGCCGGTCGCAACGATCTGGCTGAGCGCCCCTAACAGCAGCCACGGCCAGAACACCGTCGGCGGCATACTGAGGTGGTCGCCGGAGACGGCCAGCACGACACCCAGGAACAGCAGCGAGAACGGGAAGCCGAACAGGAAGCGGATATTGGTCGCGCCCCAGGTCCCCAGCGGCTTCGTCAACGATCGCTGCATTGCATTGCGCGCGACCTGCCCGAGCGCGGCAATGACAGTGAAGGGAATCCAGAGGCTGGTGACGGTGAGCATGGGCGGGGGTGGAGGCTGTTTACAGGAGCGTCGGTGCAAACTGCCGAGAGCGCGGCAACAGGTCAATCACGCCCACGTCATAGGAGCGATGCTCTCGCCACAATTTCCGCTGTCGCCCCGGCGAACGCAGGGACGCAGCCTCACACCATGCCTTCCGCCACGACCATGTAGTTCACGTCCATGTCGGAAGAGAGGGTCCATTTGTCGGCGAAGGGGCTGTAGACGACGCCGGTCTGCTCGGTGATGACGAGGCGGTTGTCGAGCAGATACTTTGTCAGCTCGTCGGGGGTGACGAACTTGTTCCATTCGTGGGTGCCGCGCGGCAGCCAGCGCAGGACGTATTCGGCGCCGACGATGGCGAGCGCGAAGCTCTTCCAGTTCCGGTTCAGCGTCGAGACCACCATCAACCCGTTCGGCTTCAGCATCGACGCGCAGCGCTTGAGGAAAACGCCGACGTCGGTGACGTGCTCGACCACCTCCATCGCAAGCACGATATCGAAGCGCTCGCGCGGGTCGATCTCCTCGACCGTGGTGCAGCGGTAGTCGATCGCAAGATGGCCCTTGTCGGCGTGCAGCTTCGCGGCAGCGATGTTGCTCGTGGACGGATCGATGCCGATGACCTGCGCCCCCAGCCGCGACAGTGGCTCGCACAACAGGCCGGCGCCGCAGCCGATGTCGAGCACGCGCAGGCCGCCCAGGCAATTGAGGCTGCGCACGTTGCGCTCGAACTTGCGGCAGGCAGCGTCGCGGATGTAGCCGAGCCGCATCGGGTTGATCCGGTGCAGCGGGGCCATCTTGCCCTTGGGGTCCCACCACTCTGCCGAGAGCTTCGAGAATTTCGCGATCTCGGCGGCGTCGACGGTCGAGGCTGCCGGGGTGCTTGCGGTTGCGGAAGTATCTTGCTGCATGCTCATGGAATGGCGCGGTCCTACCGCGTGGTGATCGAACTACGGAAGGCGAGCGGCGAGTCGACGGTCCCGATCGTCTCGACGCTGCGAATCGTCACGTCGCCGTAGTTGAGAATACGCCCAAGAATCGATTGGTTGACGCCGGCGCTCTCGACCTTGTCCAGCGCCATCTCGAAGGTGCGGCGCTTGATGAACCCGGTCTTGTGCACAACCCCGAGGTTGGTGACGTCGGTCTCGGTGGTGAAGCGACGGAACCAGTCCCCGACGGTCCAGTACAGCACCGCCAGCGCCACCAGGCCGGAGCCGAACAGGCAGAGGATCATCACGCTGGAGACGGTGGTCTGGCGCGAGGCCACAGCCAAGGCCGCGATCCAGGCCAGGATGGCCGGAATATAGAAGATCCAGTGCGCATTGGTCGAATACAGCACCCGCTCGCCGGGTTGCAGGATCTCGTCAAAATAGCGCGCCATAACCTCGATTAACCCATTGCCCCGATTGGGCCCCGCAGGAACCCGCTTGCCCCCGGCCCCGCCCCTCTGTATACGCGCGGTCGGATATCCGCGGCATCGCCTCGCGCGGGTCACCATACTTATCCTTATGAGGGAATGCACGCGTCGTCATGAGCCGCCTCGTGATGAAATTCGGCGGCACGTCCGTCGCCAACATCGAACGTATCCGCAACGTCGCACGCCATGTGAAGCGTGAGGTCGACGCCGGCCATGAAGTGGCCGTGGTCGTCTCGGCGATGTCCGGCAAAACCAACGAGCTGGTGGCCTGGTGCACCGAGGCCTCGCCGATGCACGACGCGCGCGAATACGACGCCGTCGTCGCCTCCGGCGAACAGGTGACCTCGGGCCTGCTGGCCATCGTGCTTCAGGGCATGGGCATCCAGGCCCGCTCCTGGCAGGGCTGGCAGATCCCGATCAAGACCAGCGACGCCCACGCCTCGGCCCGGATCGAGGACATCGACGGCAGCGAGATCATCAAGCGCTTCCAGGAGCGCAAGGAGGTCGCGGTCATCGCGGGTTTCCAGGGTATCAATCCCGAGACGAACCGCATCACCACGCTCGGCCGCGGCGGCTCGGACACCTCGGCCGTGGCGATCGCCGCCGCCGTCAAGGCCGATCGCTGCGACATCTACACCGACGTCGACGGCGTCTACACCACCGACCCGCGAATCGTGCCGAAGGCGCGGCGGCTCGACAAGATCGCGTTCGAAGACATGCTCGAACTGGCCTCCCAGGGGGCCAAGGTGCTCCAGGTCCGCTCGGTGGAACTCGGCATGGTCCACAACATGCCGATCTTCGTCCGCTCGAGCTTCGACAAGCCCGAGGATATCGACCCGCATGCCAACCAGCCGCCCGGCACGCTGATCTGCAGCGAGGAGGAGATCATGGAAAGCCACGTCGTCACCGGCATCGCCTTTTCGAAGGACGAGGCCCAGATCTCGGTGCGCCAGATCGAGGACAAGCCCGGCGTTGCGGCATCGATCTTCGGCCCACTGGCGGAAGCCAACATCAACGTCGACATGATCGTGCAGAACGTATCCGAGGACGGCAAGACCACCGACCTCACCTTCACGGTGCCGGCCGCGGACTACACCCGCGCCAAGGACACGATCACCGCCGCCAAGGCCAAGATCGGCTATGCACGGCTCGACACCGCCACCGATGTCGCCAAGATTTCGGTGATCGGGAGCGGCATGCGCAGCCATGCCGGCGTCGCCGCCCAGGCATTTTCGGCTCTCGCCGGGCGGAATATCAACATCCGTGCCATTACAACCTCCGAGATCAAATTCTCGGTTTTGATCGACACGGCCTATACCGAGCTCGCGGTGCGCACCCTGCACACGCTCTACGGTCTCGATCAGGCTTAGACGAATTTTCTCTTAGCGGTCGCAGCAAACGCGAAGGTGTACACACCTTCGCGTTTGGCAGGCGTTTTGCTTGGCAAAACAAGCCTCAATTCGCTATACGGCGAACAGGGTGGGCTGCCGCAGACTGTGTCCCAGTTCAGGCGGCGCTGATTCGGCGTAAGCGCCAAATCGAGACAGATTTGGACTTGCGCCTGCGCCGGACAAACAAAATTGTTTGTTTTTCTGGAGTTTTGGGCCAGCCGCCGGCTGATACCGCCGGGCCAGGCAGACGGAGGAGATTGACGGCACATGCGGAGCGCGTCGGGAGGTCCCCGCGTCTTGTTGAGACGGCTCCGCGAAACCATGGCGGAGCAGGTCTCGGCCCAGGAGCGGCTGGACAAGATCGTGGTGCTGATCGCCGCCAACATGGTGGCCGAAGTGTGCTCGGTCTATGTGCTGCGCATCGACAACACGCTCGAGCTCTACGCCACCGAAGGTCTCAACCGCGAGGCGGTGCACCACACGGTGCTGAGCGCCCATGAGGGCCTGGTCGGCCTCGTCGCCAGCGAGGCGACCCCGCTCAATTTGAGCGATGCCCAGAGCCATCCGGCCTTCTCGTTCCGCCCGGAAACCGGCGAAGAAATCTATCACTCCTTCCTCGGCGTGCCGATCCTGCGCGCCGGCAACACGCTCGGCGTGCTGGTGGTGCAGAACCGCGCCAAGCGCAACTATGTCGAGGAGGAGCTCGAGGCGCTGCAGACCACCGCGATGGTGCTGGCGGAGCTGATCGCATCCGGCGAACTGTCCGCGCTGGCTCAGCCGGGCCTGGAGCCTGCCGCGCGCCACTCCGCGCAGAAGGTCGGCGCGATCCTGTCGGAAGGCATCGCGCTCGGCCATGTCGTGCTGCATGAGCCGCGCGTCGTCATCAAGGACTACATCGCCGAGGACCTTCCGAAGGAAATCAAGCGGCTCGACACCGCGCTCGCCAAGTTGCGCGCCGATCTCGACCGCATGCTGGAGCGCGGCGACGTCGCCGAAGGCGGCGAGCATCGCGATGTGCTGGAAGCCTACCGCATGTTCGCCAACGACCAGGGCTGGTCGCACAAGCTGCACGAGGCGGTCGCCACCGGCCTCACCGCGGAAGCCGCCGTCGAGCGCGTGCAGTCCGACACCCGCGCGCGCATGCTGCGCTCGACCGATCCCTATTTGCGCGACCGGCTGCACGATCTCGAGGATCTCGGCTACCGCCTGATGCGGCAGCTGGTCGGCCAGGACCACGCCCCCTCGCGCGAGCAGCTGCCCGACAATGCCATTGTCATCGCGCGCGCGATGGGTCCGGCGGCGCTGCTCGACTACGACCGCAAGCGCCTGCGCGGCATCGTGCTGGAGGAAGGCACGGCCAATTCCCATGTCTCGATCGTGGCGCGGGCGCTCGGCATTCCCGCGGTCGGCGAGGTACCGAACGCACCGGGCATTGCGGACCCCGGCGATGCCATCATCGTCGACGGCACGTCGGGCTCGATCTATGTGCGTCCGTCGCAGGAGATTGAGGCGGCCTTTGCCGAGCGCGTGCGCTTCCGCGCGCGCCGCCAGGCACAATACCTGGCGCTGCGCGATCGGCCCTGCGTCACCAGGGACGGCCAGAAGGTCGAGCTGATGATCAACGCGGGTCTTGCCATCGACCTGCCGCATATCGAGGACACCGGCAGCGCCGGCATCGGCCTGTTCCGCACCGAGCTGCAATTCATGGTCGGCCAGAGCCTGCCGCGCACCAGCGACCAGCTCGCGCTGTATCGCACCGTGCTGGATGCCGCGGGCCCCAAGCCCGTCACCTTCCGCACGCTCGATATCGGCGGCGACAAGGCGCTGCCCTATATGGAAGCCGTGATCGAGGAAAATCCCGCGCTCGGCTGGCGCGCGATCCGGCTCGGGCTGGACCGTCCGGGCCTTTTGCGCGGCCAGATCCGCGCGCTGCTGCGTGCCGGCGGCGGCCGCGCGCTACGCGTCATGTTCCCGATGATCTCAGAGGTCGCGGAGTTCGACTCCGCAAAGGCGCTGGTCGAGCGCGAGCTCACCTATCTGCGCCAGCACGGGCACACGCTGCCGGAGCGGATCGACATCGGCACCATGGTCGAGGTGCCGGCGCTGCTCTATCAGCTCGACGAGCTCCTGAAGAAGGTCGACTTCATCTCGGTCGGCTCCAACGACCTGTTCCAGTTCCTGTTCGCGGTCGACCGCGGCAATGCCAAGGTTTCCGAGCGGTTCGACACCATGTCGGCGCCGATCCTGCGCGTGCTGCGCGAGATCGCGCGCAAGTCCAACGCGGCGAAGAAGTCGCTCTCGCTCTGCGGCGAGATGGCCTCGAAGCCGATCGGAGCGCTCGCCCTGATCGCGATGGGCTACCGCTCGCTGTCGCTCTCGGCGACCGCGCTAGGCCCAGTCAAGGCGATGGTGATCGATCTCGATGCGAAGAAGGCCGAAGCGATGATCGGCCCGTTGCTGGACGCGCCCGCTGGCAGCGTCTCGATCCGGCAGAAGCTGACGGAATTTGCCGAGGCCGAAGGCCTGGCGTTGTAGCGGGCCTGTCTCCGCTTCCCGCCGCCTCGCCTCCTTCCGCCCATTTGAGACCGAACCGATGTCGTCACTCCCCGAAGCCAAACTGGACGTCCTGCTCGCGCATCACGCCTCGCTCGAGGCCGAATCGCTCGGCCAGCTCGCCTCCGATCGCTATGTCCAGATCACCCGCGAGCTCGCCGAGATCACGCCGCTGATCGAGGCGGTGAAGGCTTACCGCTCTGCTGTCAAGGAACTCGCCGACACCGAGGCGCTGATTGCCGATCCCGCAACGGACGCCGAGATGCGCGGCATGGCGGAGGCCGAGCGCGACGAGCTGGCGCCCCGGATCGAGGAGCTGGTCCAGAAGATCCGCGTGGCGCTGCTGCCCAAGGATGCCATGGACGACCGCAACGTGGTGCTGGAAATCCGCGCCGGCACCGGCGGCGACGAGGCGTCATTGTTCGCCGGCGACCTGTTCCGGATGTACGAACGCTTCGCGAGCTTGCAGGGCTGGAAGGTCGAGGTGATCTCCGCGAGCGAAGGCACCGTCGGCGGCTACAAGGAAATCATCGCGGAGGTGCAGGGCCGCGGCGCGTTCTCCAAGCTGAAGTTCGAGTCCGGCGTGCACCGCGTGCAGCGCGTGCCCGACACGGAAACGCAGGGACGCATCCACACCTCGGCCGCGACGGTGGCGGTGCTGCCCGAGGTCGAGGATGTCGACGTCGACATCAAGAACGACGATCTGCGCATCGAGACCATGCGCGCGCAGGGGGCCGGCGGCCAGCACGTCAACAAGACGGAGTCGGCGATCCGCATCACCCACATCCCGACCGGCATCGTCGTGATGATGCAGGACAGCCGCTCGCAGCACAAGAATCGCGCCTCAGCCATGAACATCCTGCGCTCGCGCATCTACGACGCCGAGCGGCAGCGCGTCGACGCCGCACGCTCGGCCGAGCGCAAGGAGAAGGTCGGCTCCGGCGACCGCAGCGAGCGCATCCGCACCTACAACTTCCCGCAGGGCCGCGTCACCGATCACCGCATCAATCTGACGCTCTACAAGCTGCCGCAGGTGATCGCGGGCGAAGCGCTGGGCGAATTGATCGACGCGCTGACCACCGAGCACCAGGCGGCGCAGCTCGCCGCGCAGGGCGCGGCGGCCTGACAGCGCGTTTCAGCGCGTCTTGCTCAGCGCATCTTGGCGCAAGCCCGCAGCCGCCGGCCAGACCATCATGCTGATCGAGCAGAATTTGGCGGCGGCGCTGGCGAAGCGAATCCACATCATCAACAACGGCCATATCGTGCACGAGGGTCCAGCGCAGGAGTTCGAGCGCCAGCCGGAACTGCTGCAGCGATACCTTGGCATCCAGGGCGT
Organism: Pseudomonadota bacterium; assembly: GCA_023435725.1. Taxonomy (GTDB): domain Bacteria; phylum Pseudomonadota; class Alphaproteobacteria; order Rhizobiales; family Xanthobacteraceae; genus Bradyrhizobium. Next base: position 7,649 of record JAEYRD010000164.1, read on the forward strand.
GTGCCCATACATCCGGGATGTCTGCTTTCGTCTTGCCCGGGCCGAACCGAACATAAGGGAGGAGACGCTATGAACGCGATCTGGCCGGAGATCCCCTTCGAGGCATGGCGCGAAACCTGTTCCGCGCTTCATTTGTATTGCCAGATTGTCGGCAAGTATCGGCTCGCGAGAACGCCGTGGGTCAACCATTCCTGGCACGCGACCTTCTACGTGAATGCACGCGGGCTCACGACGTCGCTGATTCCAGACGCATCAGGTATCGAGATCATCTTCGATCTTTCCCGTCACGCCCTGATCGGAGAGGCCGCTGATGGGCGCAGGGCTGAAATGCCGCTCGGGCGAATGTCCGTCGCCGAGTTTCACGCCCGATTCTGTGATGTGGTGGGACGTCTCGGCGGAACACCGGAATTCGACGGTCGGCCCAGTGAAGTCCCAGATCCGATCCCGTTCAGGGAGGACCACCAAATCAGGCCCTATGACCCAGACGCCGTGACGCGGTTCTTCCGCGCCCTCGTCGCGATCAGCGGAGTGTTTTATCGGTTTCGGACGGGGTTCACCGGGAAGGTCAGTCCGGTCCATCTCTTCTGGGGCAGCTTCGATCTCGCGGTGACGCGTTTCTCCGGGCGTTCCGCTCCGCTTCACCCGGGTGGCGTCCCGGGTTTGCCTGATGTCGTGACCCGCGAGGCCTACAGCGATGAGGTCTCGTCCGCCGGCTTTTGGCCGGGCGGAGGTGGTGCAGATTTTGCGGCCTTCTACTCCTATGCCTATCCCACCCCGAATGGCTTTGCTGACGGACAGGTCATGCCGGCGGGCGCATACTTCGATCGGAAGCTCGGCGAATATCTCCTGCCCTACGACCTTGTGCGAAAATCCAGCGAGCCGGAGGCCACGCTCATGGCGTTTCTGCAAAGCACCTATCAGGCAGCAGCTGATATCGGACGCTGGGATCGTGTCGCGCTCGAATGTCCGATTGGCTTCCCCCTTCGACCCCGGCCGCTGAACAAGAACTGATGAAGGTCCGAGGAAAGATCGCTGGTTCGTGGCGTGGGTAAAGCGAAGCTGCGCCGGTCAATTTCGAGTTTGTCTCGATGATGGGTTTCGCAACAGCTCTGCCCGTCCTACGGACTTGCTGCAGCGCGACCTGGGCGTCGAGAGCGGGGACTCATTGGAGCGAACCTGAGAACGGCGCTATCCCTCCAGCGCCCCTATCATCTCCACCCGCGTCGCATGCCGGCCGCCCTCGAACTGGGCTGTCAGGAACGCATCCACGACATCGAGCGCCAACCCTTCGCCCACCACGCGCGCGCCAATTGACAGCATATTGGCATCGTTGTGCTGGCGGATCATGCGGGCCGAGAATGTGTCGGCGCAAACGCCGCAACGGATGCCCTTTACCTTGTTCGCCGCCATCATGATTCCCTGGCCGGTGCCGCATAGGATGATGCCAAACCGGCAATCGCCCGAGGCGACGAGCCGCGCCGCCGCTTCGCCGTGCTTGGGATAGTGCGTGCTCTCCGGCGTCGTCGGTCCGATGTCGACCACCACCCAGCCAGACGCTGCGATATGAGCGGCAATGGCTTGTCGAAGTTGAATAGCAGCGTGGTCGCTGGAGAGGACGATGCGGTTGCTGGTTGTCATGAAGAAGTGGTCCCGTTTCCCGAGGCAATTCGGCGGCTTGACCTGGTCAGTCGCCAGGTTCAGCCACCAAGTACCGCAATCATCCGTTTGGCGTGATCGGCGAGCACGGCCATATCTTCCTTGCGCGTCTGCGCCGGCAGCAGTTCGACGCCGGCCCTGACCGGCATGACATGCATGTGCAGGTGAAAGACCACCTGCCCGCTGGCCGGCTCGCTGAACTGCTGGAGGATAATGCCCTCGGCGTCGAACGCCTTCATCGCGGCAATCGCAATCCGCTTGGCAGTCCGGGCGACCGCGGCAAGATCGTCATCCGCGATGTCCAGGATGCCCCGCGCTGGCGCCCTTGGAATGACCAGCGTGTGTCCAGGCGAGCGCGGCATGATGTCGAGGAAAGCGAAGCTGCGGTCGTCCCTGAATACCTCGAAGCAGGGAATCTCGCCGCGCAGGATCTTTGCGAAGACGTTCTGATCGTCATAGGCCGTCATGGATGTCTCCGTCGCTGCGAGGCGCGATCAAACGCGCTGCTTTCCGTTGACGCAAGCAATGCCGCCGATCTATCCACGATGCTAGGCAGGATGGCTCAATTGGCGACAGGTTTCGGCTCCGGAAACAGCATCGAGAGCGCGCGGCGTGCCCTCACCGCGCGACTGCAATCGGTCGGCCTCGAGGAGGCCGCCCTCGATGCACGCCTGCTCGTTGGCGCCGCGCTGGAGCTCGATTTGACCGGCATGGTCACGCAGGCGGCGCGACAACTCACGCCCGAGGAGGCCGCGCGGCTTGAAGGATATGCGCAGCGCCGGCTTGCGCATGAGCCGGTTGCCCGCATTCTCGGCGCGCGGGAATTCTGGGGCCTGCCTTTCCGGCTGTCCGAGGCGACGCTGGTGCCGCGACCGGACACCGAGACCGTGGTCGAGCTGGCGCTCGAGATTTTTCGCGGGCTCACAATATCGGGGCGGCGCCCGCGTATCGCGGATATCGGCGTCGGATCGGGCGCCATCCTGCTCGCACTGCTGCACGAGATTCCCGAGGCGTTTGGAGTAGGCACCGACGTCAGCCTGATGGCACTCGAAACCGCGCGCGACAATGCGGCTGCGCTCGGCCTCGCCGACCGAGCCGGCCTCGTTGCCTGTTCCTATGCGGCGGCGCTTCATGGCCCGTTCGACCTCATCGTGTCGAATCCGCCCTATATTCCCTCGGGGGAAATTCCGAAACTGAGCATCGAGGTGCGCGAGCACGATCCGCGTCTGGCACTCGACGGCGGCAATGACGGCTATGACGCCTATCGCGCGCTGATCCCGCAGGCGGCCGAACGGCTCGCGCCCGGCGGCGCCCTGATCGTCGAGGCCGGACAGGGGCAGGCCCGCGATATCGAAACCTTGATGACGGCCGCCGCGTTAACGGTGGACAGGCCGCCCAGGGCCGATCTGGCGGGCATCCTGCGGGCCGTTTCGGCCCGAAAAATGCCCCCATAAAAGCCGGATTGGTCTGTAAAAACCTCTTGGAATATCCCTTCGGAACGACTACGTTCCGATCAACACATCGGTACCGGCCCCGTAGACCTACGGGTGAAAGCCGGGCTCTCGGGCGAGAGCTTTACTGATTTAAAGGTTCCAAGCCGCAGGTCCTGTTGAGCGCGATGGCCAGTGGAGCTGCGCTGCTCTCCGACCGCAAAGTGAACGAAAGCCTGATATTGCGCTTGAAGACTTACGCGAGAAAGCTGGGCTTGTTTCGGCAGGCGAAATGAATGGGTTCGCTGGCGATGAATGCTGGCGGGTGGGGAACGCGTCTTTGTTGAACGCGACGGTCGACGAACATCGGCAGGGTTCAAGCCGCTCTCGCGCGCGGTGCGCGCGAGTAATGTGAACCGCTGTCACCAGGTCACTCTCATCAATCAGTAATGCGTGCAACCTTTAGGGCTGGAATTAAAGGCAGGACATGAGAAACGGTCAGAACAAGCAGCGGATGCGCAACCGCAACAACAATAACAACAACAACCGGCGCGGCCAGAACCCGATGACCCGGGTCTACGAGTCCAACGGACCCGACATCAAGATTCGCGGCACCGCTTCGCACATCGCCGAAAAATATCTCCAGCTTGCGCGCGATGCGCGCTCCTCCGGCGATCCCGTTGCGGCCGAGAACTACTACCAGCACGCCGAGCACTATTTCCGCCTGATCGCCGCCGCCCAGGAACAGTTCCGCCAGAACCAGCAACCGCGCGGCGACGAGCCGATCAGCACCAGCAGCGACGACGGCGAGGACGACGGCGAGAATTTCTCGAATTTCGGCCAGGAGCCGGGCTTCGTCCCGCAACCGCAGCAGCAGCCTTACACGCGCGACGGCCAGCGCGATCGTCAGCCGCGCGACAACCAGCAGCAGCCCTATCAGCGCGACCAGCAGCAGCCGCGCGAGCACCGCGAGCGCGACCATCGCCCGCAGCCGCAATATCAGCCCCAGCCGCAACCGCAGAACCAGCCGCAGCCCGTCGTTGCCGATGCCGGCAGCGTCGACCGTCTGCCCTCCTTCATCACCGGCGCGCAGCCGCAGGTGAATGGGGGCGAGGGCGGCTTCGAGGGCGGTGGCGGTGGTGGCGGCGAGCGTTATCCGCGCCGCCGGCGTCGGCCGCACGGTCCGCGTCCCGAGCGCGAAGCCGCTCCGGCCGCTTCCGGCGACGATCACGCGCCCAGCGAGTAAGCTGGCCCGATCGGATTTATCGAATTGCGATCGTCCCGGCCGCGGCCGGGACGATTTTTTTCTAGCTGCGTTCTAGCTGCGCGTGACCGTCGTGGACGACGGCACCAGCACCGGCTTGGTCAGCGCGGGAATCAGCCGTGCCCGTTCGCGCGTGGCAGGGATCGCGCGGTAGACCTGCTTGGTCGCCTCGACGATGTGCACGCCCGCGAAGGGCAGCGACAGCGCCGCACCCGCACGTTCCCACATCTGCGCCGATTTCAGCACCCAGCCGCCGGCATAGGGCGGCATGAACAGCGCTTCGCCCCAGGCAGTCGGCGTGAACCAAGTCTGGCGCAACAGATCAGTGATCTGCGAGCGCGAATAGGGCCGGCCGTGGCCGAACGGCGTGTTGTCGGTACGGGTCCACACCCCGCGCCGGTTCGGGATCACTGCGATGACGCGGCCGGACGGCGACAGCACGCGCCAGACCTCGCGCAGCAGCGCGGCCGGATCGTCCGACATCTCCAGGGCATGGACCAGGAGGATGCGGTCGACCGCGGCGTCAGGAAGCGGCAGCGAGAATTCATCCACCAGCGAGGCCAGCGCCGGCCGTCCCGTCGGCCATTTCAGCAC
>JAEYRD010000193.1 GCA_023435725.1 Pseudomonadota bacterium
AGGAATTGATACGTTTGCCATCGACGAGAATGGTGCAGGCGCCGCATTGGCCGCGGTCGCATCCCTTCTTGGTTCCGGTCAGATGGAGGCGCTCACGCAGGAGATCGAGCAGCGTCACGCGCGGATCGTCGAGGACGAATTCGCGCCGCGCACCGTTCACGGTGAGGCTGATGGAGTGGTTCATATAGGGCTCCGATCAGATATGGACATGAGTGATCGTGCGGCGCGCCACCGCCGTGGCCGCCGTCGATGGCGCGTCGTTCGGACATGATCCGGCCGACGTGTCAGCGGATATACGGAGGCTCCCTCCGGTTAACAAGGGGCGCTGCGAAAATATGGGAATCCGTCAAAAGCCCGTGCGCAAACAACGCGGTGCAGCCCTGCACGGGTTCAATCTAACCAATTCGTGATCTACATTACCGGCATGGATGACCACACCGACCAGACCCGCAAGCCGCGTGCCGATGCGGTGCGCAATCGCGAGCGCGTGCTCGAAGCCGCCAAGGCCGTGTTCAACGCCGGCGGTCGGGAGGCGAGCCTGGAGGCCGTGGCAAAACGCGCCGGCGTCGGCATCGGCACGCTCTACCGGCATTTCCCGACGCGCGAGGACTTGTTCGAGGCAGTCTACCGGCGCGAGGTCGAACAGCTCAGCGAGCTCGCCGAGCAGTTGAAGAATGCGAAGGACCCGGTCGATGCGCTGCGGCGCTGGCTGCGCTCCAACGTCGAATTCGTTGCCACAAAGAAAGGCATGTCGGCGGCCCTGGCGCTGACATTCCAGAGCTCGTCGGAACTCGCGGCGTTCTCGATGGACCGGCTGACCAGGGCGATCGGCTCGCTGCTCGACCGCGCGGTCGCTGCCGGTCAGATGCGCGGCGACGTCAGTCCGGAGGACCTGCTCAGAGCCCTGGTCGGCATGTGCTACATGCACGACCAGCCCGGCTGGCAATCCTCAGTGCTGCGCATGCTCGACGTGTTCGTCGACGGATTGCGCGTGCAGCCGGCCGGCAAGGTCAAGGCGAACGCCGCCAAACCGGCGAAGCCGGCCGCAAAGCGGAAGCGGTAGCGGCGCTGGTGTGCCAGGATCGGCGCACCATGGAGCGCCGGAGCAACGCACCCGGTCAAATGCGAGCTGAGGAACAGACGACTCGTATCGAATCCCGTCGCGCTCAGGCGGCGAAGTCCGGCCCCGCCTTCACGACATTCATCCGCGAACGGATCAGCAGCGTCAGGACGATGCAGACATTGACCGCGTTCCAGGCGACGCCGTTGGCGAACGCCGCGGCATAGGAACCCGTCGCATCGAAGATGATGCCGGACACCCAGCCGCCGAAGGACATGCCGACCACGGAGGCGAAGACCACGATGCCGACGCGCGTTGCGACTTCCCTGGCCGGCATCGCCTCACGCACGACGATGGCGTAGCTCGGCACAATGCCGCCCTGGAACAGGCCGAACATCGCGGAGATGAGATAAAGCGAAGCGAGGCTGTCGAAGAACAGGTAGAACACCAGGGCGAAGCCTTGCGCCAACGCCCCGATCAGCATCGTCGGAAGGCCGCCGATCTTGTCGGCAAGGTAGCCCGAGCCGATCCGGCTGATGATGCCGCAGGCCATCATTAGCGACAGCATCTCGGCGCCCCGCGCCACGCCATAACCGAGATCGCCGCAATAGGCGACGATATGCACCTGCGGCATCGCCATGGCGACGCAGCAGGAGAAGCTGGCGATCGAGAGCAGCACCGTCAGCGTGTTGGTCGAGAGCCTGAGATCGACGCGCGGCGGCGGCGCGTTGGCGTGGTCGCGGATCTTGTCGTCGCCCATCTGCATGCGCAGGACCAGCACAAGGATCGTCATCAGAACGGCGCAAACGATGCCGATGCCGATATGGGTCGTGCGCCAGCCCGCGGTCTGCATGCCCCAACTCACGATCGGCGGCCACATCGTGCCGGCGACATAGTTGCCGCTCGCAACGACGGTCACGGCCAGCCCGCGATAGCGCTCGAACCAGTGCGAGGCCTCCGCCATCAGCGGAGCGAAGGTCGCTGAGGTGCCCAGCCCGATCAGGAAATAGGCCGCGACGAATTGCCAGAGCTCAGTCGACAACCCCGCCAGCAAATTGGCAACGCCGAGGAAGGCGATGCTGATTGCCATTGCCGGCACGATGCCGAAACGGTCGGTGATCTTGCCGGCGATCACGCCACCGAGGCCGAAACCGAACATCATGAGAGTGAAGGCCAGCGACACTGCGCCGCGCGTGGCGCCGAATTCGGCCTGTACGACGGGAATTACGACCACGACCGCCCACATGCCGACGGCGCCGATCGAGCCGATCAGAAGCGCAACGACGAGGCGCACCCAAGCCTGACGGGAGTCTGGGGTGAAGGAGGCCGGTTTCTGTACTGGATGATTTGGCGCGTGCACGGCAGCAAAATCTCTGCTGCCGGTCTTTTGGTCAAGCACGATGGCGCGATGTTAGGCATGCGCTGTGCACTGCAGTAGCGCCCTCCGATGTCGTTCGAGCTAATTCCGCCCCGCGATCTCGCGAATCTGGACGTGGCGCTTCGAGCCGCCGGAACGACGCCATTTGGGCCGGAAACACCCTGGCCTGACCTCCTGCCACACCCTCCGTTAACCCTTTGCTAACCATACACCGGGCAAAAATTGCCGGGTGAAGTCGAGTGTCGTCAGCCGCGTAGAACGGGAGCCCCCGTGGACGCCAGTGCGGTGCCTCACTTTCGGAACGGCGGCCCATCGGCCGCCGCGCAGACGTTTGGGGCGCGCGGGCGGCAGTCGCGCGGGGAGGCAGCTACCATGGTCGACGTCACCGCGGGACAGGGCGTAGGCGCCGCGAAGCCCGGCATTCCCTCCCTCAACGAGATCGTCAACATCCTCAAGCGCGGCGACATCGCGCTGGCGCTCGGCATCCTCACCATCCTGGTGGTGCTGATCCTGCCGCTGCCCTCGATCGTGCTGGACCTGTTCCTGGCGATCTCGATCACACTCTCGATCCTGATCCTGATGACGTCGCTGTTCATCCAGGCGCCATTGGAATTCTCGGCCTTCCCGACCATCCTGCTGATCTCGACCATGCTGCGCCTATCGCTCAACATGGCCTCGACCCGCCTGATCCTGTCGCACGGGCACGAGGGCACGGACGCCGCCGGTCACGTCATCGAAGCCTTCGGCAGCTTCGTGATGGGCGGCAATTTCGTCATCGGCATCATCGTCTTCGCCATCCTCATCATCGTCAACTTCGTCGTCATCACCAAGGGTTCGGGCCGCATCGCCGAAGTCGCCGCCCGCTTCCACCTCGATGCCATGCCCGGCAAGCAGATGGCGATCGACGCCGATCTCTCCGCCGGCTTGATCGACGAGAAGGTCGCCAAGCAGCGGCGCAAGGATCTCGAGGACGAGAGCGGCTTCTTCGGCGCCATGGACGGCGCTTCCAAATTCGTCCGGGGCGATGCCATCGCGGGCCTTTTGATCGTCTTCATCAATGTCGTCGGCGGCATGATCATCGGCGTGGCGCAGCAGGGCCTCTCCTTCGCCGATGCCGGCCGCAGCTACACGCTGCTGACGGTCGGTGACGGCCTCGTCACCCAGGTGCCGGCGCTGATCGTATCGACCGCCGCCGGCCTGCTCGTCTCCAAGGCCGGTGTTTCCGGCGCCGCCGACAAGGCGCTGATGAAGCAGTTCTCCGGCTATCCGCAGGCGCTTGCGATGTCCTCGGCGGTCATGTTGGTGCTGGCCGCCTTGCCTGGCATTCCGACCATCCCCTTCCTTGCGCTCGGCGCCGGCGCCGGCGCCCTCGCCTGGCACGCGCGCAACCACAAGCGCACTGCCGTCAAGGCCGAGGAAGCCGCCAAGTCCGCGCCTGCGGCAGGTCAGCCCGGCGCACCCGGCGCCGCCGCGGCGGAGGAGCCGATCTCGGCCGCGCTCAAGATCGACGACCTCAAGATCGAACTCGGCTATGCGCTCCTGCCGCTGGTCAACGGCCCCGATGGCACCGACCGCCTCACCGAGCAGATCAAGGCGCTGCGCCGTTCTCTCGCGATCGAGATGGGCTTCGTGATGCCCGCGGTGCGCATCCTCGACAACGTCCAGCTCGAGGCCAACACCTACATCATCAAGATCAAGGAGGTCGACGCCGGTACCGGCAAGATCTGGCCGAACCAGTTCATGGTCATGGACCCCGGCGGCAGCCAGGTGCAGGTTCCCGGCATCCACACCACCGAGCCGACCTTCGGCCTGCCCGCGACCTGGGTCGACGCCAGCCTCAAGGAGGAAGCCTCGCTCAAGGGCTACACCGTCGTTGACGCCGCGACCGTGCTCTCCACCCACCTCACCGAGCTGCTCAAGGCCAACATGTCGGACCTGCTCTCCTATGGGGAGGTGCAGAAGCTGCTCAAGGAGCTGCCGAAGGAGCAGAGCGAGCTGGTCAAGGACATCGTTCCCGGACAGGTCACGGTCTCCGGCATCCAGCGCGTGCTGCAGCTGCTGCTCGCCGAGCGCATCTCGATCCGCGACCTCTCGACCATCCTCGAAGGCATCGCGGATTCGCTGGCCTTCTCGCGCAATCCCGCCACGATGGTCGAGCATGTCCGTGCCCGCCTGGCCCGGCAGATCTGCGCGCAGAACACGTCCTACGCTGGTTACCTGCCGCTGATCGCGCTGTCGGCGCGCTGGGAGCAGGCCTTTGCCGAATCCATTATCGGCCAGGGCGAGGAGCGCAGCCTCGCCATGCAGCCCTCGAAGCTCTCGGAGTTCATGACCGCCGTACGTGAGGCCTTCGAGCGCGCCGCGCGCGAGGGCGAGGCCCCGGTGCTGGTCACCTCTGCGGCAATTCGTCCCTTCGTGCGTTCCCTGGTCGAGCGGTTCCGCTCTCAGACCACCGTGCTGTCGCAGGCTGAAATCCACCCCAGGGCGAGGTTGAAAACGGTCGGAAGCGTCTGATTTGCCTTGAGAAGCTGGGTGCTTTTTAGCCACAGGCAAACGATTTTTAAGTTCCTGGCGCCTTGTCGACCAAATGCAGGGAAGGCGCCTTGCAGACACATTACATCTTTGAAATAATTATATAATTGAACAATCGAAGATTGCTTTAGATCGCGATTTTTCACGAGCGTTCACGCTCTTGTGATGTCCCCTTGGGAACGAATCCTCCCGATACTACGTTGTCGGGCATCGGAAGCATGAACCTGCCGAACAGGCTGGAGACTACTTCAGGTAGATGGCGGCAGGAGGCTTCCATGAACCACTCGATCTACAGCGCAGATCGCTCGACCCACTTGAAGGTTGTGGTCGTGGCGCTCGTCGCAGGGATCGCGGTGGCAGGCCTCGGAGTTACGGCGCGCGCGACGAGTCCGGATGAAGGCTCAACGCAGACGGCGCGTGTCATCAAGGCCGGCAAGCCGGTTGTTATCACCAGTTCGAACGCGTCCCTCGTTCGCTGAGGAGGATTTGAGTTTCAGGAATTCACGCGGCTCTTTACCAGCCCCCCAAAGTCGCCACGTGGATATGTAGACGACCCAACCCCAAGTCGACTACAGAAAGCGCCCGCCCCCCACGGGCGCTTTCTCATGTCTGGGGTAGCGATTCACTTCCAGCACGCAGGCGTCAAACTCGTCGTTGCTGCGAGCACGATGTATCGCCGCCATCCTGCAACGAGCACCCACCAGATGCTACCGCGCCCGATAGGTCGTCGGCGGCGCCTGCACGGTTGGGGCAGCGGCGGCGAAGAGTTCGTCCTTGCTGCCGGTGAGCGGCGGATAGATGCGCTTGCGGTTGATGGTCTCTTTGGTCGCCTTTGCGGCCGCACCGGTGGCGCGGACCTCGCGATCCCAGCCTTCCGTATAAAGTGCGCCCCAGCCGCCGAGATCGAGCACGGTGACGTACCAATCGATCCGCAGCGGCAGCATTGGCACGCCTGCGAGATCAGCCACCACATTGTGGCCCGCGAAACGGCCCATCGGGCGTGCGAACTGGCAAGACATCACGGTCGAATGCAGACCGTCGACCATGCTTGCGGCGACGTCGCCAGCCGCAAACACCCCATGTAAGTCCGCGACCCGCATCAAGGGATCGACCAGGAGACGCCCGAGACGATCGCGCGCGCCTGGAAAGCTCGCGGCGAGCCGGCTCGCGCGCATGCCTGCGCACCAGACCACCGTATGGCTCGGGATGAACTCGCCCGAGCTCAGGCGAACGCCGGCAGCTTCGACGGATACGACACGCACACCAAGCCGTGTCTCGACGTCGAGCGATGACAATGCCCGCTCGAGGACGGGACGTGCGTGCGCGCCGATGGTGGCGCCGACCGTCGGATTAGGATCGATCAGGATGATGCGGCGGCTGCCCGTGATGCCGGCGCGTGCCAGCCTGTCCGGCATCTCGGCTGCGACCTCGATGCCGGTGAATCCGGCGCCGACCACGACGACGGTCGATCGCCCCGGTGATGGCGCGCCACGGCCAAGCGAGATGAGATGATCCTCAAGGTGCAGCGCCGCAGCATAGGTGTCGACATCGAAAGCATGCTCGGCAAGGCCCGGAATATCAGGGCGCATCACTTCGCTGCCGAGCGCCAGCACCAGGCGGTCGTAGCTCAGCATCTCCTCGCCACCGCTGGTGACAAGCGAAATCTGCCGCCGCACAGGGTCAATGGCATCAACCTCGCCGATGCCGTGGCTGACGTCGATCGGATCGAGCAATTGCTCAAGCGGAATCGCGACCTCGCTGAGGTCGGCCTCGTAATTGCGCACGCGAATATTGTGATAGGGATTGCGATCGACGACACGGATTTCGATGTCGCGCCCGATCGCGCCGATTTCGTCGCGCTTGCGCGCGGCACCGATGGCCGCCCACAGGCCCGCAAACCCGGCGCCGAGCACGACGATACGCGCCATGTCCGTCTACAGTTCTTCCCAAGGGAATAAACAAGCGAGCGGGCGGTGTGCCCGGGAAGAATATAGCTCATCCGGACGAACGAACCAACTGCGACGCGCCGGACGAAGCCGCGGCGCGACTCAGGCCTCGCGTAGTTCCGAGGGCGTGGCGCCAAACCGCTTGCGGAACGCGCGGTTGAAATAGGACAGATCGGAGAAGCCCGAGGAATGCGCGATGTCGCTGATCTTGCGGGTCCGGGCACGGGGATCGCCGAGCAGCTTTCGCGCCAGCAACAGGCGCTGTTCCAGCACGAACTCGGTGAAGGTCGTGCCAGCCTGCTCGAACAGGCGCTGCGCCTGGCGCGGACTGAGGCCCGAGCGCGTCGCGATCTCGGACAGGCAGAGATCGCTGCGGCCGAGTCCGGCCATCACGTCGGCGCGCATGAGATCGAGGCGGGCCGCCGCCTGTCCCCGCCCGCGGGCCATGTTCGCATGCTCCGCATCGGTGCCGAGCAGGAGGCCGACGAGATCGACCATGTGCTGCGCGGTCAGACGCTGGCCGACGGCGTCGAGATGCGGCGCGTGATTGGCGGCCAGCGCGTGGTAGCGGAAGATCGTCTCGGCAACCGCACCGTCGGAGAGCACCTGCGACAGCTTGTCCTCGGCGCGCGGATTGATGTCGAGCAGCGCGCGGCGCGGCATACGGATGGTGGTGAAGCGATCTTGATCGGTGTGACCGACGGTGCCGGTGACGCCCATGTCGACGAGCACCATTTGCGCGGGCGCGAGTTCGACGGTGTGACCGTTCTGCCCGACGCGGACGAGGCCCGCATGGGCAGCGATCAGGACGAGATCGTCGCTGCCGTCGGCAAGGCCACCCTGCGTGCGCGAATATTGCGCTGAGGCGCCTTCGGGAATGGCCAATGCGATATTATCGACCACGCTGATCTGGAGCCGGCAATCGATGCTGTCGCCATGGCTCGGCCCGATATCGAGGCCGCAGGAACCGAAGGCCTGCTCGCGCCAATGTTCGAAGGCCGGACCGTGCGGCAGCCCTGCATATTGGTGGACGAAGATGCCCGGCGTCTTGGCTGCATCCATTCTGATTTCCTGCCCTTCCCCCGGCACCGCAACCTGCGGCGCCAACATCAAATTCCGGGCATTTGACGCCGCGAATTGCAGAGAGGTTCAACTCGCAGGCGGATTCAGCGAGACTTGTCGGAATGCGACAAGCGGGCGGACAATAGCGACAACAACCCGCGCTTGTAGCCCCATGGAGCACGGCGAAATGCAGGACAGCGGTGCGGGATTGGGCTGCGCTCCAATCCGGGGGTCGGCAGAAATTACTTCTTCGCAGGCGCCTGCGGCTGAGACGGCGGCACCGTCTCGATCAGCTTGCCGGAAAACACCGGCGCCGAGGTCGGCTGGCCGTTGGGCGAGCCGCCGGCCTGCTCGACAGTGACGGCGTAGGTTGCACCGTTGACGACGTCGGCATCGTAGGAGCCGAGTACCGGACGCGCGGTGAAGTCGCCCGTGCCGATCACGCCGAGCGAACGCGGACGGGGCAGCTTGTCGGAGATCAGCCAGAGCTCGAAGCTCTTGCCGGACTCCGGCGTCGCACTGACCTTGCGCACCGTGAAATTCCGCGTCGCGCCGTCGATGGTGAGAATGAAGGCTGGGCCGCCGCCCTGGCCCTGTAATAGCGCGACATATTGCGAAGACACCGTGAGCGGCGCCGGTGTCTGCACCTCGACCGTCCGGATACGCGGTGCAGGCCGTAGCGAGCCGGGCAAGGCGTCGGGCTGGAAGATCTGAAGCGACAGCGTCACGAGCAGCGCGGCTGCGAGCGCGCCAACGGCGGATGCAATGGTACGCCAGCGCTTCACACGGCTCTCGAGCCGGATCACGTTGGTGTTATCGACGACTGGCGCCTGCGGCGCGCGCACGACTTCCGGATCGGGCGCATGAACCTGCGGCATGAAGATCGGCAACACGTCAGGAAGCGCATCCGGCGCTGGCCGAGCCGTCTCGGGCTGCTCTGCTTCGGGAGGCTGCGGCTCCGGTGGCTGCACGTCCTGCGACGGCGCCTCGGGCGGCGAAATATCGAGCGAGGAAAACTCCGGCACAGGGGGCGGAGGCGGCGGGGCTTCGGGCAGCGCGGGCGGCTCCTGCGCGAATGCCGTCCGCGCGAGCTCGGACCTGATGTTCTCCCACACGATTGGACGCGGCTCGACCGAGCCTACCATCTGATTGAGGACGCCGAGCCGGAAGGCCCAGCTCTGCACGACATCGGCGAACGCCTTGTCCACCGCCATCATGGTCTCGACCTGCACGCGCTCATCGGCATCGAGCGTGCCGAGCACATATTCCGCGGCGAGCGCGATATGGTCCTCCGTATAGGCCATCAATTGCAGTCCAGAACCACCCTCGCTAGTCCGGCCCTCATAGTCCGAGGCACTCCCGGATATCCAACATGCTGCGCCGGAGCCACGTCTTCACCGTGTTGACGGGCGCGGCGAACTTCTCCGCCAATTGCTCGCGGCTCCAGCCGTTGTAATAGGCGAGCAACACGAGCCTCTGGCGATCCGGCTCGAGCCGGCCGATACATTCCAGCAGCCGCTTCAACTCCTCGGTCATCTCGCGGCGCGCCAGCGGATCGGGGCTGTCGGCCGCCACCTCCATCGCCTGAGGCGCCTCCTCGATGGAAACATCCTGCTTCCTGCGCACGATGTCGATCGCACGGTTGCGCGCTATCGACGCCATCCACGTGATCGGCGACGAAAGAGCCGGATTGAACTGCCCCGCGCTATTCCAAATCTTGACGTAGGTCTCCTGGATGACCTCCTCTGCGAGATCCTGTCGGCGCAAGATACGAAGCACGACGCCATAGAGTTTCGCGCGCGTGGCGGCGTAGAGGCGCTCGAACGCGGCCTGATCGCCCTTCGCCACCGCCTCAATCAACCCGACCAGCTCGGCTGGCGTCAGCATTCAGCCCCCCAACGCGCGGGTCCCGACGCTTCCGCGCCGGCCCTGGCACTACCATAGCGCGCGACAAAGCCGACCACCAAGGGTGCGCGGTGCCAGACTGTGGACAGCAAATACGAAAACCCGGACCTTGCGGGTCCGGGTTTCACAAATTCTCGGGCGGTTTGGGTTGCGCCTCAGGCGACGGCGCCGATGCGGGCGCGCATCAGCCCGATGCTATCGAGGTCGGCCTGCTCACGGGCATTTTCTTCGGCGCGTTCACGGGCCTGGTCGCGCTCGTCGAGGAGCTCGACTTTCTTCAGTTCCTCGAAAGCCTCGGCCAGCGCGGCCTTGGCTTCGTCGAGCTGTCCCTTCAGCTCGTCGGCCGAGCGGGTCAGGTTCTCGCGGCGCTGGATCGCGGCCTTGGCATAGGTCGGATAGGCGAAGTGCGAGGGATCGTTGATCCCGGCACGTTCCTGCTCGGTCGTGATCTCGCGTTCAAGATCGGTCGACATCCGCTGGAAGTCGGCGATCATGGTCTCGATCTGGGTGACCCGGCGGCGCTTCTCGTCGACCTGAAACTTCTTCAGGCGGATGAGGGTATCACGTGACTTCATCGACTCGTACTCCCCAGAAGTCCCTTAGCTGCACGTGGGACGTCACCGGTCTCCCCAAAGGCCCGATTGGGGCCAAGACCGGCTCTGCTGCTCTGTGGGATCGGATGATGACCTGACAAAGTTAGCGTTCCGTTTCCAAACTACCGAGGATTTGCGCCAATTGCCGATAGCCGTCCGCAAGTGATGCCTTTTCGTCCTTGCGCTGGCGCAGGAAGGCCTCCAGCGGCTCGTGCAGCCGGATCGCCTCGTCGACCTCCGGGCTGGAGCCGGCCCGGTAGGCTCCGAGCCGGATCAGTTCCTCCATGTCGGCATAGGTCGCCATCACCTGGCGCGCCCGCTGGATCGTCGGCCAGAACTGCGGATCGGCCGATTTCGGCATGGTGCGGGAGACGGATTTGAGGATGTTGATCGCAGGGTAGCGGCCGCGCTCGGCGATCGAGCGCTGCATCACGATGTGGCCGTCAAGGATGCCGCGGACGGCGTCGGCGATCGGCTCGTTGTGGTCATCGCCGTCGACCAGCACAGTGAAGATCGCGGTGATGGCGCCCTCTCCCAAGCCCGGACCGGCACGCTCCAAGAGTTTCGGCAGCTCGGTGAAGACGGTCGGCGTATAGCCCTTGGCGGTCGGCGGCTCGCCGGCGGACAGGCCGATCTCGCGCTGGGCCATGGCAAAGCGTGTCACCGAATCCATCAGGCAGAGGACATCCTTGTCCTCGTCGCGAAAATATTCGGCGATCGCGAGCGTGAGATACGCGGCCTGCCGGCGCATCAGGGCCGGCTCGTCCGAAGTCGCAACCACCACGACGGAGCGCGCCAGGCCCTCCTCGCCGAGGTCGTCCTGCAGGAATTCCTGAACCTCGCGGCCGCGTTCGCCGATCAGCCCGATGACGCTGACAGCGGCATCGACGTTGCGCGCAAGCATCGACAACAGCACCGACTTGCCGACGCCGGAGCCGGCGAAGATACCCATGCGCTGGCCGCGGCAGCAGGTGAGGAACGTGTTCATCGCGCGGACGCCGAGATCAAGCGGCGCGCCGACGCGCTTCCTCGAATGCGCCGGCGGCGGCGCATTGCGGAACGCCATCGGCGAGGCTCCCTGCGGCAGCGGCCCCTTGCCATCGATCGGCTCGCCCAGCGCATTGACGACGCGGCCGAGCCAGGCCGACGACGGCCGCACCTGGTTCGCTGCATTGGCAATGACCGCCTTGCAGCCGCGGCGCACGCCGTCGAGACCGGCGAACGGCATCACGACTGCATTGTTGCCGGAGAAGCCGATCACCTCGCAGGGAATGGAACGGTTGGCACCGGTCTCGATCACGAGCCGCGCGCCGACCGACATCGCGTGAATCGGCCCAGCCACTTCGACCATCAGGCCGCGAACGCCGACCACGCGGCCATAGATGTTGACGCCGTCGATATCGCCGATCTGTTCGGCAAGAGCCTTCATGAGGGGGCCTTCATAAGGGGCGCGCCTTCCTTAAGATCGTTAAGGTTTTCATGGCGTGAACCTTAAGTTTCGCCACATTTCTGAACGGCGCTTAACTTCGTGTTTACCCGCATCATTAATCATTGCGTCACTGTCTTTGTGACTGAGCGTGACTCCCTTTCAGAAGAAGGCTGAGTCGCGGGAGTCGGTTAGGCCCGTCTCTTAAAGTGGAGCTTGAACGGAATCGGGTGACGAAAGCTGCTTCGCGCGCAAGACCTTAGGGCGATTCGACAAAAATTGCACCGGGAGGCCTTGCGCTCCGGAATCAGAGTTTGTTAACCATCTGTTGTCAGGATCCGAATCAGTTGTTCAAAGGCGTTTTGTTGAGTGCCGCGAATGCGGCCGACCTGACGCCCGGGAGCGGCGACTATGGGGAACTGGCATGCGCGTTTTGCTGATTGAAGATGACAGCGCCGTCGCGCAGTCGATCGAGCTGATGTTGAAGTCTGAGAGCTTCAACGTCTACACGACCGATTTGGGGGAAGAAGGCGTCGATCTCGGTAAACTATACGATTACGACATCATTCTTCTCGACCTCAACCTGCCCGACATGTCCGGCTACGACGTGCTCAAGCAGCTCCGGGTCTCCAAGATCAAGACACCAATTCTGATCCTCTCCGGCCTCGCCGGCATCGAGGACAAGGTCAAGGGTCTCGGCGTCGGCGCCGACGACTACATGACCAAGCCCTTCCACAAGGACGAGCTGGTGGCCCGCATCCACGCGATCGTGCGCCGCTCCAAGGGCCATGCCCAGTCGGTCATCCAGACCGGCGACCTCGTCGTCAACCTCGACACCAAGACGGTGGAAGTCGGCGGCCAGCGCGTGCATCTGACCGGCAAGGAATATCAGATGCTGGAGCTGCTCAGCTTGCGCAAGGGCACGACCCTCACCAAGGAGATGTTCCTCAACCACCTCTATGGCGGCATGGACGAGCCGGAGCTGAAGATCATCGACGTCTTCATCTGCAAGCTCCGCAAGAAGCTCGCGAACGCTTCCGAAGGCCGTAACTTCATCGAGACCGTGTGGGGCCGCGGCTACGTGCTGCGCGAGCCGCACGAGCACGAAGAGCGCATCCCGGCCTGATCCTGGGTTTACGTCGCGAGCCCCCCTTCGGGCTCGCTCCTCCCAGCCTGCACCCCGCCGCAAATGGCGGGGTTTTGTTTTTTGGGGACGCCAACGCGGCCTCATCGTCCTTGCGCCATTGAACCGCTATCCTCCCCCCGCCGACGAATGGTCGCTGCACGATGGGGGAACGATGATCCTGCAATCGCTCGCGGGGCTGCCCGCTTTTCTGGTCTATTTCTGCACCGGGCTGATCGCGATCGTGGCGTATCTGTTCGTCTATACCCGCATCACCCCGCACAACGAGTTCCAGCTCATCCGCGACAACGATCCGGCCGCGGCGATCGCACTCGGCCTCAGCCTGCTTGGCTTCGTGGCGCCGCTGGTGAGCGCGATCGCGCATTCGGCCAATGTGCTGGACTGCCTGATCTGGGCGATGATCGCGCTGATCGTCCAGATCGTCATGTTCTTTCTCGTGAAGGTCCCGGTGCCGAACCTGTCGGCACGGATCGCCGCCGGCGAGCTTGCCCCGGCAATCTGGCTCGGACTGTCCTCGCTCGCCGCGGGCCTGCTGAACGCCGCCAGCATGATCTACTGACATGGCCGACAAACCCACCAAGGAGTTCGGCAAGCGCCTGCCGGTGCCGGCGGCTCCACGGGAGCCGGTGAAGCGCTCCGGACATGTCGCCCTGCTGGTGATGGGCACGATCGCGGTTGGCACTACCGCTTACACGCTGATGCCACGGCAGAATTGCGATCCGCCTCCTCCCGGCGCTGTGCCGGGGCAGACGAGCACGGCGTGCAACACCAGCCGCAGCTCATCGAGCGGTGGCGGCAGCTCGCGCTGGTCGTCGCGATCGAGCTTCTACAGTAGCGACTCCTCGGGCCATTCTTCGTCGGGGACGTCGTCCGACTCAGGCTCGGGTGGCGTGACGCGCGGCGGCTTCGGCACCTTTGCACACGGCTTCTCGGGCGGCGGCTGACCCATGCAACGCATCACCTGTCCCGAGCGGGACGATTGGCGCGAGACTGCCGAACAATGCGGTTTCGCCTTCCACACCATCGACGGCGAACGCTATTGGGATGAGCGCGCCTATTACGGCTTCACACTCGACGAGATCGAGCGCGGCATCGAGACCCCGACCGGCGAGATCGACGCGATGTGCCTGGAGCTTGCCGGCCGCGTGATCGGCGACGAGCGCCAGTTGCGGCAACTGGGAATTCCGGAAGCCTTCTGGAATTTGATCGCAGAGAGCTGGGAACGCGACGACCGCAGCCTCTACGGCCGGCTCGATCTCAAGTTCGACGGCGAGGCGCCGGCCAAGCTGCTCGAATACAACGCCGACACGCCAACCTCGATCTTCGAGGCCGCGGTGTTTCAATGGACCTGGCTCGAACAGGCAATCGAACGGCGCATCATCCCGTCGCGGTCCGATCAGTTCAACTCCATCCACGAGCGGTTGATCGAGGCGTGGAAGACGATCGGCGCCGGCCACCATCTGCATCTCACCGGCACCACGGACAATGACGAGGACGCCGGCACGCTCACCTACCTTGAAGACACCGCGCGCCAGGCGGGACTGGCGACCACGCTGCTCGACATCGAGGAGATCGGCTGGCGCGACGAGGCGGGCGGCTTCGTGGATCTCGACGACCGCGACATCGCGCTCGTCTTCAAGCTCTATCCCTGGGAATGGATGTTCCATGACGCCTTCGGCGCAAAGCTCGCAGGTGCGACGACGCGCTGGATCGAGCCGCCATGGAAAGCGGTGCTCTCCAACAAGGGCATCCTGCCGCTGCTCTGGGACATGTTTCCGAACCATCCCAATCTGCTGCCGGCCTTCTTCGAGGACGATCCGCGGGCCGCCGAGCTCGGCAGTTCCTATGTGCGCAAGCCGCTGCTGTCGCGCGAAGGCGCCAATGTCACGCTGGTCTCCGGTGGGATGCCGCTCGACGAGCACGCAGGCCCCTACGGCGCGGAAGGCTTCGTGCGCCAGGCGCTGTCGCCGCTGCCGAACTTTTCAGGCGTCTATCCAGTGGTCGGAAGCTGGCTGGTGAATCACGAGCCGTGTGGTCTGTCGATTCGAGAGGACGACAGCCCGATCACAGGTAACGGCTCGCGATTTCTCCCGCACGCGATCTTGTGACGTCTTTTCCCTCTCCCCGTTCTTACGGGGAGAGGGTTGGGGTGAGGGACGACTTCCGCAAAAAATGGTGAAAAATGGACTCGCGGAGACTCCCCCTCACCCGGATTGCATCTCCGATGCAATCCGACCTCTCCCCGCAAGCGGGGCGAGGCAAGAGTCCTCACCTCGCTGCGGCGATCTTCAACGGCTGCGGCATCAATCCACCCATGGGACGGCCGGAGCGCGCCGGGTTGAGCTGATAGAGACCGCGGCGGTCGGCGATGGGACGGAAGGCATCGGTGATACCGACGACGGATTCGGCGGCGCCAAGCAGTAGCGTGCCATCGGCCTCCAGGCACTTCGCCATGCGCTCGAAGATCACCGCCTTGGTTTCCTGGTCGAAATAGATCAGCACGTTGCGGCAGAAGATGACGTCGAAGGTGCCGAGATGGGAGAAGTCCTGCAACAGATTGAGCTGGCGAAACTGCACCATCGCGCGAATGTCGGCGTTGAGCTGCCAGAGCTCGCCTGACTGCGTAAAGTACTTCATCAGGTGCTGGATCGGCAGGCCGCGCTGCACCTCGAACTGGCTGTAGACGCCGGCCTTGGATTTCTCCAGCACCTCCTGCGACAGATCAGTGGCGACGATCTCGATACGCCAGCCGACGAAGGCCGCGCCCATCTCCTTCACGCACATGGCGATCGAATAAGGCTCCTGCCCCGTCGACGACGCCGCCGACCAGATGCGCAACGACTTGCGCGCCGCTCTTGCCTGGATCAGGCTCGGCAGGATCGTGTCGCGCAAATGATCGAACGGAATCTTGTCGCGGTAGAAGAAGGTCTCGTTGGTGGTCATCGCTTCGACCACGTCGGTCGCAAGCCGGCCATCGCCGTTCCTGATCTTCAGCACGAGATCGGGAATGCCGGAAAGGCTCGCCTTGCGGGCAAGCGGCAACAGGCGGCTCTCGATCAGATACTGCTTGTCAGCGGAGAGATCGAGGCCGGAACGCTCTTTCAGGAATTTGCGCAGATACTCGTAATCAGCGGGCGTCACGAGCGGTCTCCCGCGAACAGGCGATTGACCTTCGCGCCGATCTGGTTGAGCGGCAGGATCGCCGCGCAGATGCCGGCGTTGGCCGCCGCGCCCGGCATGCCCCAGACCACGCTGGAGGCTTCGTCCTGCGCGATGACGCTGCCGCCGGCCGCAACGATGTCCTTGCCGCCGCGCATGCCGTCCGAGCCCATGCCCGTCAGGATCACAGAGAGGATGTTGCCATGCCAGATGTTGATGGCGGAAGTGAAGAGCGGATCGACCGCTGGCTTGCAGAAATTGACGGCGGGACCGTCGTCGAGCGCGATCACCACGTCCGCGCCGTTGCGCGCGACGCGCATGTGCTTGCCGCCGGGCGCCAGATAGATCCGTCCCGGCTTCACCGGCTCGCCATCAACCGCCTCGCTCGCCGGCCGGCGGCTCGAACGCGCCAGATGCTCGGCTAGAATAGTGGTGAAGGTCGGCGGCATGTGCTGGGTGATCAGCACCGGAAAGCGGTCGATCACCGGGCCAAGGTCAGTGACGAGTGCCATCAACGCCTGAGGACCGCCGGTCGAGGAGCCGATCAGCAGCACCTTGGGGGCCTGGGTCGAGAACGGGCGCGTGGCCATCGACAGCGATGACGGCGCAGGTCCGGCCGGGGCCGCTGCAGGCGCGGCAGGCCGCGCAACAACCGGTCCACGCGCGGCCGATGCGGGGCTCGCGGGCGCCAGCGACGGGCTCGCAACCGCGGGCTTCCGGCGCAGCCGTGCACCGAGATGACGGATCTTCTGGATCAGGTCGTGATGGAAGATGTCGGCGGCGGACGTTTCGCGCGTCGACTCCGGCTTCGGAATGTAGTCGGCAGCGCCGAGCGACAGGGCCTTGAAGCTGATCTCCGCGTTGCGGCGAGTCAGTGTCGAGGCCATGATGATAACGAGGTCGCGCTTCTTTGCCAGCAATTGCGGCAGCGCCGAGATGCCGTCGAGCTCCGGCATTTCGATGTCGAGCACGGCAACGTCGGGATTGATGCGTTCGAGCTGGTTGACCGCCTCGAGCCCGGTGCGCAGCGAGGCCGCGACTTCCATGTCGTGCTCGGCACCGATCCAGCGCGAGATCAGACCGCGTATGACGACGGAGTCGTCGACGACCATCACCCGCAGCGGCCCGGCTTCACGCGACGGGCGCGTAGTCGAATTACCTGCGAACGCAACACTCATTAGTCACCAACTCAGACTGGAACGGTTCAAGTAAAAACAGACGCCGAAGGATCCCGTTCAGCCTCCGGTTGCGCGCTCAGATAAGTCCGACTTCCTGAAATTTCGCCGTCACGATGTCCTTGTCGAACGGCTTCATGATGTACTCGTTGGCGCCGGCATGCAGCGCACGCGCGATGTGGGCGACGTCGTTCTCGGTGGTGCAGAACACCACCTTCGGCTGGTCGCCGCCCGGCATGCGGCGCAGATGGCCGAGAAACTCGTAGCCGTCCATCACGGGCATGTTCCAGTCGAGCAGAACTGCGTCGGGAAGCCCGCGCTTGCAGGCCTCCAACGCCTTCTCACCGTCCTCGGCCTCGAGAATCTGGAAGTCGAGGCCCTCCAGGATCCGGCGCGCAACCTTGCGGATCACGCTGGAATCATCAACGACGAGACAAGTTCGCATGTGAACCTCTGCTTCCTGCCCCCTTTGCGGGGCACTTCCAATTGCAAGTCCGTCGGCGGCGATGCCGCCGTGTCAGGCTGCCATCATCTCGGGCGCAAGTTCGAGGACGCGATCGACGTCGAGGACGACCATGAGCTGGCCGTCGAGGCGGTGGACGCCGCCGGCGAGCTTGGCCATGCGGGGGTCGAGGTTGACGGGGTTCTCTTCCTTGCCGTCCTCGGGCA
>JAEYRD010000075.1 GCA_023435725.1 Pseudomonadota bacterium
ACCCTGCATGCCGCACGATCTGGCACGCACTAACCCGGACCGCCGATGGCTTTTTACGTCGTACAGTTTCTGACCGGTCTCGCCAGCGCAGCGTCGCTGTTCCTGGTGGCCTCGGGCCTGTCGATCATTTTTGGCGTGACGCGGATCGTGAACTTCGCGCATGGTGCCTTCTACATGATCGGCGCCTATATCGCCTTCACGCTCACCGAGCGCTTGTCCGGCGCGTTCGGCTTCTGGGGCGGGGTCGTCATGGCGGCGATCGCCGTGGCGTTCATTGGCGTGTTCGTCGAGATGGTGCTGCTGCGGCGGATCTATCACGCGCCCGAACTGTTCCAACTGCTCGGCACGTTCGGCCTGACCTTGATGGTCGAGGATCTCGTGGTGCTGATCTGGGGTCCCGACGATCTCGTCGGCCGCCGCGCGCCGGGCTTCAAGGGCGCGGTCGATTTCTTCGGCCAGAACATTCCGAGCTATGATCTGTTCCTGATCGTGCTCGGGCCGGTCGTGCTCGGCATTCTCTGGCTGCTGTTCCAGCGCACGCGCTGGGGCGTCCTGGTGCGCGCAGCGACGCAGGACCGCGACATGGTCGCAGCGCTCGGCGTCAATCAGAAATGGCTGTTCACCTCTGTGTTCGCCGTCGGCGTCTTCCTCGCCGCGCTCGGCGGCGCGCTCCAGATCCCGCGCGATGCCGTGCATCACGCGATGGATCTGCGCATCATCGTCGAGGTCTTCGTCGTCGTCGTGATCGGCGGCCTCGGCAGCATTGTCGGAGCCTTCGTTGCGGCGGTGCTGGTGTCCGAGCTCAACGCCTTCGGCATCCTGATCTTTCCGAAAATCTCCATCATCCTGGTCTTCCTGGTGATGGCAGTGGTGCTGATCGTGCGGCCCTGGGGGCTGTTCGGCAAGCCGGAGGCGGCCGCGCGCAAGACGCCCGGTCTCACCGTCAACCCCTGGCGGCCGCTGACGTCGAACGAGCGGTTGGCCGCGCTCGCAGCGCTCATCGTTGCGGCGATGCTGCCGCTGTTCGCCGGCAACTACGCGCTGACCGTCGGCTCGGAGATCGCGATCTTCGTGATCTTTGCCGTCAGCCTGCACTTCCTGATGTCGGTCGGCGGGCTCGCGTCCTTCGGCCATGCCGCGTATTTCGGTCTCGGTGCCTACGGCGTCGCCTTCCTCGCCAAGATGGCTGGGCTGCCGATGATCGTCTGCCTCCTGCTCGGACCACTGCTCGGCTGCATGGGCGCAGCGGTGTTCGGCTTCTTCGCCGTGCAGCTCTCGGGTGTCTATTTCGCGATGCTGACGCTCGCCTTTGCGCAGATCGTCTGGTCGATCGCGTTCCAGTGGGTGAGCGTGACCGGCGGCGACAACGGCATTCTCGGCATCTGGCCGGAAAAATGGGCGGCGAGCCCGTCACATTTCTATTGGCTGGCGCTCGGCGTCGCCGCTCTCGTGACGATCGCGCTGCGGGTCGCGGTGTTCTCGCCGTTCGGTTACGCGCTCCGGGCCACGCGCGACTCGCTTCTGCGCAGCGAGGCGGTTGGCATCAACGCCAAGCGCATCCAGTGGACCGCGTTCGTGATCGCGGGGACGACCGCCGGCATCGGCGGCGCGCTGTTCGCCTACCTCAAGGGCAGCGTCTTTCCGGACAATCTCGGCATCTCGCTCTCGGTCGATGCGCTGGTCATGGTGCTGCTCGGCGGTGTCGAGACGGTGTCGGGCGGGGTGGTCGGCGCCATCGTCTACAAGGCGCTCAACATCTGGCTGGTCAGCCAGACCGATCTGTCGAAACTCGTGCTCGGCGGCTTCATCGTGCTGATCGTCGTCGTCTTCCCCAAGGGCATCGTCGGCATGCTGGAGATGCTGGCGCAGCGCCGCAGGAAGGCATCGCCGCCGGGATCCTCCTTGCTTGCCAAGCCGATCGAGTCCGCCGAATGAGCGTCGCACCCCCACTTCTCGCGGTCGAAGGCCTGACCAAATCCTATGGCGGCATTCATGCCGTGCGCGGCGTCTCGTTTTCGTTGCGCGCCGGCGAGATCCTGGCGCTGATCGGCCCGAATGGCGCGGGCAAGAGCACCTGCTTCGACATGCTCAACGGCCAGAACCGGCCGGACTCCGGCCACGTCCGCCTGCTCGGCGAGGAGACCACGGCTAAGAAGCCGCGCGAGATCTGGCGGCTCGGCGTCGGGCGCACCTTCCAGATTACCGCGACGTTCGCCACCATGACCGTGCGCGAGAACGTGCAGGTCGCGCTGATCTCCCACGAGAAGCAGCTGTTCAATCTCTGGGGCTCGGCGCCGAACTTCGATCGCGGCGAGGCGGGGCGGCTGCTCGAGCTCGTCGGCATGGGCGGCTATGCCGATCGCCCCTGCGGCGAGCTGGCCTATGGCGACCTGAAGCGGCTCGAGCTGGCCGTGGCGCTCGCCAACGAGCCGAAGCTGCTGCTGATGGACGAGCCGACCGCAGGCATGGCACCGCGCGAGCGCGTCGACTTGATGCGCCTTACCGCGAGCATCGCGCGGGAGAAGTCGATTGGGGTGCTCTTCACCGAGCACGACATGGACGTCGTGTTCGAGCACGCCGACCGCATCATCGTGCTCAACCGCGGCACGCTGATTGCTGAAGGCTCGCCGGCCGAGGTGCGCGGCAATCCGCAGGTGCAGGCGGTCTATCTCGGCGAGGGCCTCGTCTACGATGCCCGCCATCGCGAGGGAGCCTCGTCATGAAGCTCACGGTCGAGGGGCTCAACAGCCATTATGGCCCGGCGCATATCCTGTTCGACATCGGTTTCGAGGTCGGCGAGGGCGAGGTGGTGGCGCTTTTGGGGCGCAACGGCGCCGGCAAGTCGACGACGTTCCGCTCGATCGTCGGCCTCGTCGCGCAGCGATCGGGCCGCATCACGTTCGAGGGCAAGGACGTCTCACTGCGTCCGACGCACGAGATCGTGCGCGAGGGGCTCGGCTATGTGCCGGAGGAGCGGCGCATCTTCACCGATCTCTCGGTCGAGGAAAATCTGGAAGTCGGACGCCAGCCGAAGCGCCCGAACGCGCCATACTGGACACGCGAAAAACTGTTCGCGCTGTTTCCGAACCTGGGCGAGATGAAAAACCGTCCTGGCGGGCGCATGAGCGGCGGCGAGCAGCAGATGCTGACGATCGCGCGCACGCTGATGGGCAATCCGTCATTGGTGCTGCTGGACGAGCCCTCGGAAGGCCTGTCGCCGAAGATCGTCGAGCAGATGGTCGATGCCATCCTGACCATGAAGAAGGAAGGCGTCAGCATCGTCGTCTCCGAGCAGAATTTGCATTTCGCACGGCTGATTTCCGATCGTGCCTACATCATCGAGCGCGGCCGCATCTGCTTTGGCGGGACGATGGCCGAGCTCGACGCGCGCCCGGACATCCGCGACGCGCATCTGTCGTTGTGAGAAGCAAGGGGGGCTGATGGCGAGAAGTGTCGCAGTGAAGAGGGGCGTCAAGCCGGCCAAATCGCCTTACAAGTCGTCTTACGTGCTCGACGAGCAGGTCGGATTCATCCTGCGCCAGGTCTGGCAGCGCCACAGTTCGATCTTCTCGCGCGATATCGGCATCAACCTGACGCCGACCCAATGGGCGGCGCTGTCGAAGCTCGCCGAGACCGGGCCGTGCTCGCAGAACCAGCTCGGGCGGCTCACGGCGATGGATGTCGCGACCATCAAGGGTGTGATCGACCGGCTGACGGCGCGCGGCCTGACCGAGACGAGCCAGGACCCAGAGGACGGACGGCGCCTGCTGGTGAGCCTCACGCGTGCCGGTCAGCAGCTTGCGGAAAAGCTGGCGCCGAATGCGCTCGCGATCACCCGCGAAACACTTGCGCCGCTCGACGCC
The DNA here is from genome assembly GCA_023435725.1 of Pseudomonadota bacterium. GTDB lineage: Bacteria > Pseudomonadota > Alphaproteobacteria > Rhizobiales > Xanthobacteraceae > Bradyrhizobium. The sequence continues at coordinate 3,864 of JAEYRD010000075.1, forward strand.
AAGGAGCGCGAGATGCTGATGGCGCTGTTGAACAAGTTGAGATGATCCAGCCTCGTCATTCCGGGATGCGCCCTTAGGCGCAGGCCCGGAATCCATAACCACTATCGTGAGTATGGATTCCGGGCTCGCGACTGCGTCGTGCCCCGGAATGACAGCTGCGCGAGAGCCGTCATTTCCCCACCACCTCCGGCACCTTGCCGGCCGGTGGCGTATTGCGGCTGCGCTGGGTGCGCACGATGCCGTCGATGATGGTCATGCCGATGCCGGGGAGGTCGCCGAGCTGGACGCTCTCCAGAATGTTCTTGCCGGGCGAGTGCTGCGCCTGGTCCATGATGACGAAATCGGCGGAGCGGCCGACCTCGATCAGGCCGCAGTCGAGCTGACGCATCCGCGCGGTGTTGCCGGTGGCCAGGCAGAACGCGATCTCGGCCGGCAATTCGCCGAGCGAGGACAGCATCGAGACCATGCGCAGAATGCCGAGCGGCTGCACGCCGGAGCCGGCGGGAGCGTCGGTGCCGAGGATGACGCGGTGCAGATCGCCCATCTCGCGCGCGGTGCGCAGCGTGAACAGGGCCGAGCGCTCATTGCCGTTGTGCACGAGCTCGAGCCCGCGCTTGCAGCCCTCGCAGATGCAGCGGATCTGGTCGTCGGGGAGTGCGGTGTGGCCGCCGTTGATGTGGCCGACCACGTCGGTGTCGGCCTCGAGCACCACGTCCTTGTCGATCAGGCCGGAGCCGGGGATCGACGGGCCGCCGGTGTGGATCGTGCTCTGGATCCCGTACTTGCGGGCCCAGCCGACCATTTTCCGCGCGGTCGGACCGTCCTTGACGCCGCCGAGGCCGACTTCGCCGAGCAGCTTGACGCCGTTGGCGGCCATCTCCTTGAAGTCCTCTTCGACCATCTCGCATTCGATCACCGGCGCGCCGGCGTGAACCTTCACGCCGCCCGGACGCAAGGTCCAGAACGCGCGCTGGGCGAACACGGCCATCGCCTTCAGGCCGACGACGTCGCGGGGCCGGCCGGGCATGTGCACTTCGCCGGCAGAGATCATGGTGGTGACGCCGCCATGGAGGTAGCTGTCGATCCAGTTGATCTGGTTCTGCCGCGGCGTCCAGTCGCCGGCGACAGGGTGGACGTGGCTGTCGATCAGGCCCGGCGCCACCGTGGTGCCGTGGGCATCGACGATGGTGGTCGCACCTTCCGTGTCGACGTCCTTGAAGCGGCCGATCGCGGTGATCTTGCCGTTCTCGGCGACGATGGTGTCGCCGTCCAGGATCGGCTTTTCCAGGGCGCCGGACAGGATCAGGCCGATATTTCGGATCACGAGCTTCGAGGGTCCGGTGGCCTGGGGTGCGTCATGCGCCATGGAAGGGCTCCTTATTCCTAACTGCAACGCTCGCGATCTTGGGCAGCCTTGACCCCGGGATCAAGCAGGATTATTCATTAGTATACGAATGATCGTATACAAACGACGCATAGCTGACCGCCTCGGAACCGCAACGATGCGACAAGGAAGGTGAGATGAGCAATTTCAATCAGGAAAGCGTTTTGAGCGTCCACCACTGGACCGACACGCTGTTCTCTTTCAAGACCACGCGCAGCCCGACCTTCCGCTTCCGCAACGGCGAGTTCACCATGATCGGGCTCAAGGTCGGCGAGAAGCCCCTGCTGCGGGCCTACAGCGTCGCCAGCGCCAATTACGAGGACACGCTCGAGTTCTTCTCGATCAAGGTGCCGGACGGTCCGCTGACCTCGCGCCTCCAGCACCTGAAGGAGGGCGACCAGATCATCGTCAGCCGCAAGGCCACCGGCACGCTCGTCATCGACAACCTGGAAGAGGGGCGCAACCTCTATTTGATCGGCACCGGCACGGGCCTCGCGCCGTTCCTGAGCGTGATCAAGGACCCCGAGACTTACGAGCGCTTCGAGAAGGTCGTGCTGCTGCACGGCTGCCGTCACGTCAAGGAGCTCGCCTATGGCGAGATGATCACCGAGACACTGCCGAACGACGAACTTATCGGCGACTACATCCGCAACCAGCTCATCTACTATCCGACCGTGACGCGCGATCCCTTCCGCAACCGCGGCCGCATCACCGACCTCATCACCTCCGGCAAGCTGTTCACGGATATCGGCCTGCCGCCGATCGAGGCCGCCCATGACCGCGTCATGATCTGTGGCAGCCCGGCGCTGGTGGCAGACACCCGTTTGCTCCTGACCGAGCGCGGCTTCGTCGAGGGCAATCATGGCGAGCCGGCCCAGTTCGTGGTCGAAAAGGCCTTTGCCGAGCGCTAAGCCCCGAATTCTTGCGCATTAAGACCGCATTTTCGCCGCCGCGCACCCGTTGCGGCGCCGATTCGGCGCTTGATACTATGTGGGAGCGAATCAACGGAGTTCCCACATGGTTGCGGACAGCGACAGCAACATCGCCTGGCACCGGGTCCAGTTGAAGAAGAACCGCGCCGAGTTGAAGGCGCTTGAGACAGCGCGCTTCACAATGGGCGAGATCGCATCCTCGAAGCGCGACGGACAGACCCAGAAGGCGATCGTGGAACTCAAGCGCAAGATCACGCAGTCCGAGCGCGCGATCGCCGATTACGACAAGCGCACGCGCCGTCCGCTTGCTACTGACCTGCAAAGCCTCAGCAACGGCAGCTGGAGCCATTGGGACGCCTACACGCAGCAGCACCGCAAGACCGGCCAGCGCTCGCCGGGACGCGGTTAGGGCTCGTCTCTGGACGAAGAGAGGGGCGCGTTAGGCCCCTTGCGCCGGCCGCGCCGGGTACCATCTGCGTGAGACGCCAACAACCGCTCCGGTGATCCCATGACACCGCGCCTCGATTTTACTAGCGAGGCCTTCTTTCGCGATCCGCCCAAGGCGATCGCGACGCTGCGCATGTCCGGCCCCGTGGTTGCAACGCGATTTCCTCTCGTCGGCGACGTCTGGATCACCACGACCCACGATGCGACGGCCCAGGTCCTGAAGGACAGCACCACCTTCACGCTGCGCAAGGAGGATGGCGACGTCGCGGGACTGCGCTGGTGGATGCCGAGATACGTCAAGACCATCGCCAACAACATGCTGACGATGGACGAGCCGGACCACACCAGGCTGCGCAGCATCGTGGACGAGGCCTTTCGCCGCCGTGCGATCGTCGCGATGGGGCCCCGCATCCGGGCCATCGCCGACGATCTCGCGGGCGAGCTTTTTGCGAACGGAAGCCCGGCCGATCTCGTCCAGCGCTATGCACGCATCCTGCCGCTCGCGGTGATCTCCGAGCTCCTGGGCCTGCCTCCGGCCGATCGTCCGAGGTTCATCGCCTGGGCCAATACGATGTCCTCGCTGACGAATGTCATCAGCTTCTTTCGGCTGCTGTTCGCGTTCCGGAAGATGCGGGCCTACCTCGCACAGCGATTGCAGATCGCACGCGTGCAGGGTGGCGAGGGCCTGATTGCCGAGCTGGTCCAGGTCGAGTGCGAGGGCGGCCAGATCACGCCGGATGAAATGGTGTCGATGGTGTTTCTGCTGCTCGCGGCAGGCTCGGAGACCACGACGCATCTCATCAGCGGTTCGATATACGAACTGCTCAGGAATCCCGGTCTGCGCGACTGGCTGGAACAGGACTGGAGCCGCGTTGGGCTTGCGGTGGAGGAGTTCCTGCGTTTCGTGTCGCCGGTGCAGTTTTCCAAGCCGCGCTATGTGCGGCGGGATGTCGAGCTCGAAGGCGTGCAGTTGAAGAAGGGCAATCGCGTCATGGTGATGCTCGCCGCCGCGAACATGGATCCGGCGGTGCACGACCAGCCTGAGAGGCTCGATCTCGAACGCAAGCCGAACCGTCACATGTCGTTCGGAACGGGAATCCATTTCTGCCTCGGCCATCAGCTCGCGCGCATCGAGGGGGCCTGCGCGCTGGAAGCGCTGTTCGTGCGATGGCCGCGGCTTGGCCTCGCCGTCGATTCATCACAGATTCACTGGCGCAAGCGGCCGGGCCTTCGCGCGATCGCGAAACTCCCCGTCATTGCCGATGCCGGCGACAGACGCCAGCCGAGTTCCGATGTCGAGCAATTGCTCGCCAGTTGAGGCGAAACGTGATCGCCGTTCCCTCATGCGGCGTGATCAGGAGCCGGTCGACTTCTTCGAAGCGACGAGGTCGCGCTCCCAGCCGAACACGGATCGGCCGTCGAGATCCGGTGACGCAGCACGCTCGGTCGCGATGAAGGCGTCGACGGATGGCCCGCGCGCGGTCCGTTCAAGCCGCCGTGCCTGATCATCGAGCCGCTTGAGTGCCTGCATCTCTTCCTCGCGCCCGAGCTTTGCATTCTGGACCGCGCCCTTCAGGACGCGAATAGTTTCGTCATAGACCTTGATCGGAACGGGATAGGGATGCCTGTCCTTGCCGCCATGGGCGAGCGAGAAGCGCGCGGGATCCCTGAAGCGGTAGGGCGCGCCATGCACGACCTCGGCCACCATCGCCAGCGAGCGCACGGTGCGCGCGCCGACGCCCGGCGTCAGCAACAGCTCCGGGAAATCGACCGGGCCACGCTCGGCCGCGGCGGCCAGCGTGCCGTGCAGGCGGCGCGCGAACACGTCCTTGGGCCTGACATCATGATGCGCAGGCATGATCAGATGCGGCAGCATGGCTTGTGCGGGTTCTTGCGCGGGCTCGGGGGTGATCCCGGTGAGCCGTTCGAATTCGCAGACGATCCGATCGGGGCCGAGATCGCTCAAGAGCTCGAGCTGTGCGGCACGCGAGACGTCGGCGCGATGGTCCGTGAGATTGACGATCTCGCCTTGCTGCGGGCCATCGATGGCACTGTGTGGCGCATCGACAAAACTCTTCAGCGCCTCTGAATGCCAGTGGTAGCGCCGGGCCTGGCGCTTGTCGCCGTTCATGCCCTGCTGCACCACGGTCCACTTCCCGTCGGCGGTGACGAAGAAGCCGTGGAGATAAAGGTCAAACCCATCCTGGACCGCGGCGCTGTCGACCTTCGCCACGAGGCGACTGGCGCGCGTGAGCGCCACGCCGTCGAAGCCGACGCGGTCGCCGAGCTGCAACAGCTCGTCGGGTGTCTTGCGCGAATGCTGCCCGCGTCCGCCGCACACGTAGATCCCGAGTTCGTCCTGAAGCGGTCCGAGCCCGCGCTTCAGTGCCCCGATCACCGAGGTCGTGATGCCCGAGGAGTGCCAGTCCATGCCCATCACGGCGCCGAACGACTGGAACCAGAACGGATGCGAGAGCCGCTGGAGGAATGCGTCGCGCCCGTAATGATGCACGATCGCCTGCGTCACGATCGTGCCGAGCGAGGCCATGCGGCTCGCAAGCCATGGCGGAACCCGCCCGGTGTGGAGAGGAAGATCGGCGCTGCCGGTACGTCGAGTCATGCGCGTCGTAAATTAGCGCAGTTCTGCGACGGTTGCATCAGTGGAATGGTGCATTGAACCGGGCGGGGTAGCGCCCACAATTGAATCTCGGCGGGATCAGCCGGCGCCGACCACAGCCGCGTCGGCTTGCCGATTGGGGCGCGATCGCGGCTTGCGCAGTTTTCGCCTTGCCCAGATCAGGAGACCGGTCGACAGTAAGGTCAGCAGTGCGATTGACGTCACGACGTTCAGCGGCGAGGCGATCAGGGCCGACCAGTTTCCTTCGTGGATCAGGCGCGGCCAGTTGCGCGGCAGCGGTGCGACGCCTGATGAAGTGACGGCGTAGGCGCGCAGTTCTCCGCCCTCGTAAATGCGGGCCATCATGTGGCCGCCGCGCGCGCCGATCGAGATCACGTGCGAGAGGTCATGGGAGGCCGCGACCATGCGAACCGCGTCGGGCAGGGGGAGAGGACGCCCGCCGCCGGCTGGAGCGGCCCCGCCTTGGAACGTCAGGCCGAACGCCATGCACAGTCCGGTCAGCGGGCAGAGGAGGATCAGCGGCAGCGCAAACCATGCGGTGCCCTTGTGCCATCCCGAGAGCGTGTTGCGCAGCCGCGGCAGTCCCATGAGGATGCCGAGCACCATCAAACACACCATCGCGATGGTCGAACTCGTCACCAGCCAGGCCTGGCCGAGCAACCGTTCATGGGTGAACCGCGCCCACAGGAAGAGATCGGGGAGGCGGGAGCTGGCGGCGGCGGATTCGCCTGTTGCGAGGTCGATCGCCGGGGTGTCGGCGCCTTGCAGCGTCATCCGCTGCGCTCCGGCATTGATCGCAAATCCGCGCGCCTTGCCGTCCGGATCATAGCGTTTCATCAGCTCGACGATGCGTCCGGAATCGATCGCCGGTCCGCCTATGCCGCTGACCTGCACCAGAGGTTCGAAGGACAGAATGAGTCCAGTGGCGATGATCGCGAGCAGAGGCAGGGCGAAGACCAGCGTGATCCAGCGATGAAGTGTCAACAGGACGGGCTTGCTCATTCTCGGACTCCGGCGATCTCAGGCTTTGGTTGCCCAACGCAGCGCCGAAGACCAATGACGCTTTGTCCATGTTGCCCGCATTGATTTGCAGCAAATGGAGTCAGTCCGCAGCGATGCTCGGAACGCTAATCGTTCGCAGCTTCGCCGGAGATCGTCTGGCGGTCGGCGGAGCCGGCGGCGAGTTGAGCGTTATTCGCGCGTCGGCTTGGTCGCGCCGCGCAGGCCCGCCTGCTGCTGGATCGCATCCAGTGCGCCCGAGGACTGCTCTTCCGTCACGAAGCGGTTGAGCAGGGGGAGTGCGTCCTCGCGTCCCTTGGGAATGGCAATGGCCATGTGCTCGGCGCCCCAATTGCCGTCGAGGATGCGCGCGCCCGGCATCTGGTCGGACATCTCGAACAGCGTCGGCTTGTTCGTGGCATAAAGATCGATCTCGCCGCGGCCGAACATGCCGATGGCGACCTTGACGCTTTCGGCGGGAACGATGGTCGCGTTCCTGAACTTCGCCGGCAGCGTGCGCTCGGAGGTCGAGCCTTTGGTGACGCCGATCTTCACGCCGGGCTTGCCGATATCCTCGATCTTGCCGATCGGCGAGTTCGCTGGAACGAGATAGCCAAGCTCGATCGCCAGCACGGGCTGGCTGAAGCTGACCTCGTTCGCGCGAGCCGGCGTGGCATTGGTCACGGTGAAGTCGACCTGGCCGTCGTGGATCGCGCTGACGATGTCGGCAACACGCTGAAACCTGACATAGTCGATGCCGACGCCGAGCCGTTTTGCCAGTTCGCCTCCGAGATCGTAGGCGAGGCCGTGCGGCCTGCCGGCCGCGTCTGATACCATCGAGGTCGGGCTGCCCGAATAGATGCCGACGCGCAAGCTGCCGCTCGGCGCCAGAAGCTTTGCTTCGCCGTCGGCCTGCGCAGACGCGCCGAGCAGGCTGACGACTGTGACCGCGAGCAGGGTGGTGCGCGCAAGGCGGCCGCGATGAGAAGAGGTCCTCATGTCAGCCTCACTGTGCGCGGATGTCGGCGGCCTTCAGCACCGGCTCCCACTTGGTCGCCTCTGCATGCATGTAGGCATCAAAATCCTTCGCTGAGGAGCCGACCGGGGCTGCGCCGATCTTGCCGAGCGTCGACAGCACGTTCGCGTCCTGCAGCGCCGCCTTCAAATCAGTTTCGAGCTTCGCCACGATCTCCGGCGGCATCTTGGCCGGACCAAGCACGCCCCACCAGACCGAGACGTCATAGCCGGGCACTCCGGACTCGGCGACCGTCGGGACGTTGGGGAGCGCCTTGGAGCGTTCGGCCGAGGTGACCGCGAGCGTGCGCGCCGGGCCGCCTTCGAGTTGGCCGATCGCTTCCGCGAGCGGATTGATGCTCAGCGGGATTTCGCCGGCGATCACGGCGGTCAGCGCCGGTGCGCCGCCCTTGTAGGGGATCGCGACGATCTTGGTGCCGGACATGTGTTTCAACAGCTCGCCGGCGAGATGCGCCGAAGTGCCGTTGCCGGACATGCCGTAGGAGAGCTTGTCCGGGTCCTTCTTTGCCGCTGCCAAGAGGTCGCCGAGCGTCTTGTAGGGGCTGTCCTTCGCCACCACGATTGCGAGCGGAGAGGAGGCGACCTCTGATATCGCGGTGAAGTCCTTGAACGTGTCATAGGGCACGCTCGGATAGATGAACTGGTTGAGTGGGTGACCGCTCGCGACCAGGATGAGCGTGTAGCCGTTAGGTGCGGCCTGCGTCAGCGTCTGCGAGGCAACGATGCCGCCGGCGCCGGGACGGTTGTCGATCACGGGCTGCTGCCCCCAGGTCTTCGCCAGCGCCTGGCCCAGCGTGCGCGCCAGCACGTCGACCGCGCCGCCCGCCGCATAGGGCACCAGGATGTGGACCGGCTTGCTGGGGTAGTTGTCAGCCTGTGCAGTGCCGCCGGCGAGCAGCAGGCCGGCGCCGAGCATGAGACGGCCGATCTTCTTGTTCAAACCCAGCATTTTCCAGCACTCCTTCAGGGCATTTGCGCGCCGGCAGCTGTCTCTGAGCTGCCCGGTCGTTGCCCATGTTTTTTGTTGACGAGACCTGATCTTTTGTACGATAGTACAAATCACATGGTACGCAAGCCCACCAGCAAGGAAACGGCCCGCAAGCCGAATATGCGCGAGGCGATCCTCGCCGCAGCCGAGGAGTTGTTCGCCACCAACGGCTTCAATGCCGTGTCGGTCCGCGACATCGCGCAGGCGGCCGGGGCCAATCCGGGCAGCGTGACCTATCATTTCAAGACCAAGGACGGCCTGCTGCTGGAGATCTACCGGCGCCATTGCGGGCCCATGAACCTGCGGCGTTCCGAGTTGCTCGCGGCCGCCAGGCGCGTGCGCGATCTGCAGGACCGGCTGGAAGCGATCGTGCGGGCCTATGTCGTGCCGGCCTTCACCTCGGGCAGTGATCTCACCGGCGGCGGGGCGCGCTTCACGCGGCTGCGTGCCGTGATGTCGGCGGAGGGCAATGAGGTCGCGCGTCGCATCATCGCGCAGACCTTCGACGACACCAGCCACGCCTTCATCGATGCGGTCCACGAGAGCCTGCCGCACATTCCCCGTACCGACATCGTCTGGCGCAGCCACTTCCTGCTCGGCGCGCTCTATTACTCGCTGGTGACGCCGGATCGCGTCTCGCGCCTGTCGCGCGGCGAGGCCGACGGCAACGATGCCGCCAGCGCTATCGAGCAATTGGTGCAGGCCACCGTCGCCGCGTTCCAGGCTCCAGCGTTGGATCAGGCCGCTCCGGCACGGCGGCGGACTGTTGCAAGCAGCAAGACTTGAAAGAAACTGCCCGAGAGAAGGCGCGGCCTCGCGCTTTCGCTCGCGAGCGGGCCATGTGACTGGGTGACGAGGAAATGAACAGGCGCGAGTGCTTGCATCTCTTGACCGGACTGGCCGGCGCGGCGCTCGCAAATGAAGCGTGCGCGCAAGGAGCCGGGCCGAAGGCGATACCGACGATCGCGCCGCCGGACCCAAATCCCAAGACGCCGTCGTTCAATCTGCCGCCGAAATCCTGCGACAGCCATACCCACATCTTCGGACCGGCGTCCCGTTACCCCTTCGCCGAGAAGCGACCCTACAACACGGCTGATGCGCCGCTGGAGGTGTTCCGCAGCCTGCATGAGAAGATCGGCGTCGAGCGCTGCGTCATCGTGAATGCCACAGTGCACGGCACCGACAATCGCGTTGTCACCGATGCCATCGCCCAGAGCGAGGGTGCCTACAAGGGCATCGCCAACGTCAACGACGAGATGAGCGAGAAGGAGCTGGCGGCGCTCGACAAGAGCGGCATCTGCGGCTGCCGCTTCGCCTTCCTCAAG
>JAEYRD010000097.1 GCA_023435725.1 Pseudomonadota bacterium
GCGGGGGCCACTCCAGCTTGTGGCAAGAACCCCGGATTGCGCTGCGCTCCATCCGGGCTACGAACTACGACTAGGGCATCACGACGCCAGAAATCCGCCATCGGCCGCCAGCACATGCCCGACGACATAGGACGACGCGTCGGACAACAGCCACACCACCGCCTCCGCTACCTCCTCCGGGTTGCCCATCCGCCGCAGCGGCAGGCCTGCGCTGACGGTTGCGACATCGCCTACGCCGGCGCGCAGCATCATGTCGGTGACGACGCGGCCGGGCGCGATCGCGTTGATGCGGATGCCGCGCGGAGCGTTCTCCATCGCGGCCGAGCGTGTCAGCGAGATCGCCGCGGCCTTCGAAGCCGAGTAGAGCGAGAAGCCGGGATTGGGATTGCGGACGCCGCTGACGGAGGCGTTGACGACGATGCTGCCGTGCCCCTGCGCCAGCATCGCCCGCAGTTGATGGCGCAGGCACAGAAACAGCGCGCGGACATTGGTGTCGAACACGCTGTCGTAGATGTCCGTGCCCTGCTCTTCCAATGGCGCGCGGCGCTCCTGGAAACCGGCATTGTTGAAGGCGACGTCGAGCCGGCCGCAACGTTCGATGGCCGTGCCGACGAGGCGCCCGACGTCATCTTCTTGCGTGATGTCGGTCTTCAGCGCGATCGCTTCGGCGCCGAGTTCGCGGCACGCCGCCGCCGTAGCCTCGATCTCGGCCTCGCGCCGGCCCGCGACGATGATTGCCTCAGCGCCCTCGGACGCCATCCGCAAGGCCGTAGCACGGCCGATGCCGCTGCCGCCGCCCGTCACCAGGCAGACCTTGCCCCTCATCCGTATCCCGGCCGGCAAAGTTCCGCTCATGGGCACTCCAAAACGCTTGCGCGCGTCGTTGCGCGCATATAGTTGTATGATACAACTTTATGCCGGGAGTCAAGCCGTGGTTGAGCTGGCCCTTATCGACGACATTCGCGCTGCCTCGCGCCTGATGGTGCGCGAGCTCGGCTTCATGGATGCGACGGTGGCGGCGTCGGATTATCCGCCCTCGGCCGTGCACACGATCCTGGAGATCGGCATCCGCGGACCGATGAATTCAGGCGAGCTCGGTGATTTCCTGCGGCTGGAAAAATCCAGCGTCAGCCGCATGGTGCGCAAGCTGATCGACTGCGGGGAGCTGAGGGAGACGCCGGACGAGGCCGATGCCCGCAGCAAGCTCTTGTCGCTGACGGCGAAGGGACGGCGCACGCTGGAGGCGTTGCACGCATTCGGAAGGCAGCAGGTGAGCGGGGCGCTGGCCGCGCTGACAGAGGCCGAACGGCGCACGGTGCGCGAGGGGATGATGCTCTATGCGCGGGCGTTGCGGCAGAGCCGCGTGGAGGACGAGGCGCAGTCGGCGGCGTAACTACCACTGTCGTCCCCGCGAACGCGGGGACCCATACCGCGTGGTCTATCGGCGTGGCGCCGGTGTCAGTACCGCGGGAAGGAACAGCTACCGGTCGTCGCCAAACTTTGCCCTGTGGTTATGGGTCCCCGCATTCGCGGGGACGACAGCGAGTAGTTGGCGCAAGTGTGCCTCAAGCGTACCGACCCGACGGTCACTTCCCGAACTCTTCCCGCATTTTGGCCTGGATCTTGGCCATGCCGCCGATCCAACGGTCGTAGTTCTCGGTCTTCTTGCGCATGTAGGCGAGCACCTGGGGGTGCGGCAGGATCAGGAACGTCTCCTGCTCGAGGCCGGCAAGAACGTCTTTCGCGACCTGCTCGGGCGTCAGGTCGCCGTCACCGGATTGCGGCCCCTTCGGGATCGAGCGCAGCATGTTGGTGTCGACACCCTGCGGACAGAGGATCGAGACCTTGATGTTGTGAGCCTTGTGCGAGATCGCGAGATTCTCGGCAAAGCCCACCGCGGCATGCTTGGTGGTGGAATAAGCGGGGCTGCCGACCTGCGACAGCAAGCCCGCGGCCGAGATGGTGTTGAGGAAATACCCGCCGCCGCGCGCCTTCATGCGCGGCACGAGATGCCGCGCCGCATAGACATGCGCCATGACGTGGATCGCCCAGCTCCGCTGCCAGGGCTCATCCGACGCCCCACCGGCATTGACCGACATGGGATCGAAACCGCCGCCGATGCCGGCATTGGAACAGAACAGGTCGATCGGGCCGAACTGCCGCTCGGTCTCCTCGATGACGTGAGCGATGTCCTTTTCCTGCGCGACGTCGCATTTGAAGGCGGCGCCATCAACCATGGCGGCGACCGTCCTTGCATTGGCGGCATCCATGTCCGCGACGACGACCTTGGCCGCGCCGGCCTTGTGGAAGGCCTCGCACAGCGCCTTGCCGATGCCGTTTGCGCCGCCCGTGACGACCACGACCTTGCCGGTCACCTGCATGCGACGTCTCCTCTTTTCCTTATACCGCGTATTGGTCTTGCTTAGCTCAACACGAGGTCGAGCACCGCGGTATAATGGCATGCCGCGCCGGCCAACACAAAGCCGTGCCAGATCGCATTCTGGAAACGCAGGCGTCGCCAGGCATGGAAGATCACGCCAAAGCTGTAGAGCAGGCCGCCCGCAAGCACGAGACCCAGTGCCAGCGCGGGCAGCGCCTTGACCACGGAGTCGTAGAGCATGATGCCGCTCCAGCCCATCGCGAGGTAGATGCCGACCGAAACACGGTCGAACCGGCCGGGGCAGCAGAGCTTCAGCACGATGCCGAGGATCGCGACGCACCAGACGCCGGCAAGCAGCACCAGTGCGAAAACGCTGTCCTTCACCTCAAGGATGAACGGCGTATAGGTCGCCGCGATCAGGAGATAGATCGCCGAATGGTCAAGCCGGCGCAGCAGCCATTTTGCCCGCGAGACCGGCCAGAGATTATAGGTCGCCGACAGCACCAGCATCGAGAGCAGGCCGGCGACATAGATCGAGACGCCGACGATATCGGTCGTCGTCGCATAGACCGACGTCAGCACCACCAGAACCGTCGCGGCGATGATGCCGCACAGCACGCCGATTGCGTGGATGACGCCGTCGGCGATCAGCTCGGCGCGGTCGTAGTCCCAGCCGATCACGTCGGCCGCGGCGTGGACGGAGCTGGATGCGAGCTGTTTCAGTCGGAAGACGGTCATGGCAATCCGGAGGCGATGCACTCTTGTATGGGTCTTTCGGGATCGTCGCGACGTTCAAACGGCTGATTTACCGACAAACGCGGTGGAAGTATGAAGCTTGATTTTCGTCAGGCAGTTGCCACTTTTGTGACTAGTCCGTTTTGCGTATCCCTCGCCCGAGCCCCCTCACGTTCATATGGCATTCAGTTTCCAGGATATGGTCGAGGAGGCGCGCCTGTCGGCCCGGGCGCTGCTCGACTATGGCGAGCACTTCTTCAACCCGACGGTACGATTGGGGGTCACAGGCCTGTCGCGGGCCGGCAAGACGGTGTTCATCACCGCGTTGATCCACGGGCTAACGCGCGGCGGCCGCTTTCCGGTGTTCGAGGCCTATGCCTCGGGCCGGATCGCGCGGGCGCATCTGGCGCCGCAGCCGGACGACGCCGTGCCGCGCTTTGCCTATGAGAACCATCTGCGCGCGCTGGTCGAGGAGCGGCGCTGGCCGAACTCGACCGTGGACATCAGCGAGCTGCGCCTCATCATCGACTATCAGCGCCAGAATGGCGCCGACCGCACCCTGACGCTCGACATCGTCGATTATCCCGGCGAATGGCTGCTCGATCTGCCGCTGCTCCAGAAGAGCTATGAGCAATGGTCCGCCGAAAGCCTGGCACTCTCGCGCGAGGCACCGCGCGCGCATCTTGCGGCCGACTGGCACGCGCATCTCGCAACGCTCAAGCCCGAGGCGCGCGAGGACGAGCAGGCAACGCTCACGGCGGCAAAGCTCTTCACCAGCTATTTACGCGCCTGCCGGGACGAGCGCTTTGCGATGAGCCTCTTGCCGCCCGGCCGCTTCCTGATGCCCGGCAATCTCGCCGACACGCCGGCGCTGACCTTTGCGCCCCTCGACCTGCCCATCGACGGGCAGGCGCCGGACGGCTCGCTATGGGCGATGATGGTTCGCCGCTATGAGGCCTACAAGGACGTCGTGGTGCGGCCATTCTTTCGCGACCATTTTGCCCGGCTCGACCGCCAGATCGTGCTGGCGGATGCGCTCGCCGCGTTCAACTCGGGACCGGAAGCGCTGCACGATCTCGAAGCCGCGCTCGCCGGCATTCTCGATTGCTTCCGCATCGGCCGCAGCACCTTCCTCTCCAGCCTGTTCCGCCCGCGCATCGATCGCATCCTGTTCGCGGCGACCAAAGCCGACCATCTGCATCATTCCAGCCACGACCGGCTCGAGGCCGTGCTGCGCCGTGCGGTCGCCCGCGCCGCCGCCCGCGCGGAAGATACCGGCGCGGAGATCGATGTGGTGGCGCTCGCCGCCGTCCGCGCCACGCGCGAAGCGCAGGTCGCGCATGGCCGCGACAAATTGCCGTCGATCCTGGGAACGCCTGCCGCGGGCGAAAGCGCCGGCGGCGAGTTCTTCGACGGCAATACCGAGGTCGCGACATTTCCGGGCGACCTGCCCTTGGATCCCGAACCGCTGTTCAACGGCAGCGATGCGTTTCGCGGACTGTCGACGTCGGCCGCCGAGAAGAGCGATTTCCGCTTCCTGCGTTTCCGCCCGCCAAAGCTCGAGCGCGAGGGCAGTGAAGAGCCCGCGCTGCCTCACATCCGCCTTGACCGAGCCCTGCAGTTCCTGATCGGAGACAAGCTGCTATGAACGACCGATCCCAGCATCGGCGCCCGGCGACGTTCCGGCTCGACGATCCCGGCGTCGTCGTCACGGAAGCCGACGAGACGAGCCGGCTCGGCCGCGCCACCATCCAAATCACGCCGGAACCCGATCCACTGGCGCTGCCGGTGCCGATTGAACCGGCGCTCCCGGCACGGCGCCGCTTTCCCTGGGGCACGCTGTTCTGGTCCGGTGTCGCCGGGCTGACGCTGCTCGGCGTCGGTCTCGGCGTCGTCCATCTGATCGAGGACCTGTTTGCGCGCAGCGAAAGCCTGGGCTTCGTCGGCCTTGCCCTCGCCCTCGTCACCGCGCTGGCACTCGCGGTAATGATCGGGCGCGAGGCGCTCGGGCTGGCGCGCCTTGCGACGATCGAGAAACTGCATCAGCGCGCCGCCGCCGTCCTTGCGAGCGACGACCGCAAGGAGAGCCGCGTGATCGTGCAGGACCTCCTGAAGATCGCACACCAGAATCCCCAGCTCGCGCGCGCCCGCGCCGCGCTGGAGAGCCATGCCGGCGAGATCATCGACGGCGCCGACATGATCCGGCTCGCCGAGCGCGAGTTGATGTCGCCGCTGGACGCGGAGGCCCGGCGGCTGGTGTCGTCGGCCGCGCAACGCGTCTCGATCGTGACGGCGGTCTCGCCGCGCGCGCTGATCGACGTGATGTTCGTATTCGTCGCCTCGCTCCGCCTGATCCGCCAGCTCGCGCATCTCTACGGTGGCCGGCCCGGCGCGCTCGGGATGATCCGCCTGATCCGCCACGTCATCGCCCATCTCGCCATCACCGGCGGTATGGCCGCGAGCGACAGCCTCGTGCAGCAGATGCTCGGCCATGGCATTGCGGCAAAGCTGTCGCAACGGCTGGGCGAAGGCATGCTCAATGGACTGTTGACGGCGCGGCTGGGCCTGGCGGCGATCGACGTGACGAGGCCGCTGCCCTTTGCTGCGCTACCGCAGCCGAAGCTGACAGACCTGGCGACGGATCTGCTGCGGAAGAAAGACGACGAGGAGTAGTGCTATTCGCCTCTCCCCGCTTGCGGGGAGAGGTCGGAGCGCATCGCCAGATGCGGTCCGGGTGAGGGGGACTCTCCGCGAGTCCAACTGTCACCTCCTCCGCTGAGACTCCCCCGTCACCCCAACCCTCTCCCCGCCAGCGGGGAGAGGGAGAAGAGGGCCAGCACGCGCCACTGAAACAGCGGCGAGTCCTTTGGCGGCGAGAGCTCGGGCGTCCAGCCGGTGAGCTTGTCCAGCGCGTAAGTATCGATCACGAGACCGCGCCAGCGGCGCTCGACTTGGCCGAGCGGCTCGCGCCTGACGGGGATATTGTCCCACAGCGTTGACCGATTGTCCGGCTCACGCCCGACATAGATGCCGGCGTGTCCCTTGATCCGGTCCATGCCGGGATCGCGAAAATCCTGGAAGCGGCCGCGCTCGTTGATCTCGATCACAGGCACGCGGCCTCTGAACAGCCAGCGCATCATGGCGTAGGTACGATAGTCCGTGGTCGCGATCCAGGTCGCGCCGGTCTCGTCCAGCGCAGCCTGCACGCGCACCGCGACCTGCTCGTAGCCGGCCTCCGCGCCGATCGGATCGATCTTGCCGAGGAAATTCCAGGGCGCGGCGACGTAATAGAGGAACACGATGACGACAAACGCGATGCCCGAGACCACCGCCGTCCTGGCCCAGAACAACGACGACTCGATCATCCGAGCCGACCAGCCTTCACGCGACAGCATCGCGAGGTTAACGGCTGTCGCGGCAAAGCCAACCGGCCACATGAACATCGGCCAGGTGTCACCCACCCTGAGCGTCATCGACTTCGCAAGGAAATAGAGGAACGGCACCAGCACCGCGGTCGACAACAGGATCGCGACCGGCTCGCGCTTGCGATAGCCACGCCATGCCGTCATCACGAGCCCTGACAGCACCACCGGCAGCATGACGAAGCCGACCAGGCCGAATTGCAGGCCGAGGTAGTCGCCGATGGTGCGGAGCGATACTCCGTAATTGGCGGTGGCACGCACGCCCTGGAAACGGAACGATGCCCAGTCGTGTTGCGCGTTCCAGATCAGAACCGGCGAGAACACCACGATCGCGATCAGCACGGCAAGATAAGGATAAGGGCTGCGCAACCAGCGCCAGCGCCAAGCCGGCACCAGCAGAAAGGCGGCGACCGCCGGTGCAAACATGATCGCAGTGAACTTCGACAGCATCGACAGCCCGGCGAACAAGCCGGCAGCGAGCCACCAGCGTCCATCACCGCTCTGCGCAAGCCTCACCAGCGACCACATCATCGCCACCGCAAACGGGATCATGGCAACGTCGGGCGCGACCTTGGCCATCAGCAGGCCGTAGTAGAGCGCGGCCTCCGGCATCAGCACCGCGAACATGACGGCGCGGGCATCATGGGTGAGGCGGCGGACGATGTCGGCCAGCAGGATCTGCGTCACCAGCATCGCGACGATGCCGCCGAAGCGGACGCCGAGCGTGGTGTCGCCGAAGATCGCGGTGCCGAAGCGGATGAGCCAGGCGACGCCGGGGGGATGATCGAGGAAGCTCAGCGCTCCCTCCTTCGACCAGGTCCAGTAATAGGCCTCGTCGGTACGCAGCTCGATCACGGAGGCGTAGACGATGCGCAGCACCGTCATCGCGGCGATGACGAGCACGGCGATGACGAGGGGCCGGCGCGTGGCGCCGGAGGGCATGGTGATGTCGGGAGCTGTCGTCACGGCCGCGCTTTGCCCCAACTTGGGAGGGGGAGTCAATGCGGGGGTAGTACCGCTGTCGTCCCGGGGCACGACGTCGCGAGCCCGGGATCTATAGCCGGAGTTCTTGGCGGCTTGCCGCGTATGTGATCGGAGAAACTGTCCGCCCCCGGAATTAACCGCTACGCTGGCTGTTCTCCTTCCTTGAGCTGAGACGACCGAATCATGGCCATCGCTTCTGCACGATTATCCGAACTCCTCCGCGGCATCAGCCTGCGGCAGGTGCGGCTGGTCTGCGGCGTCATCCTGTTTTCCTATGTGGTCAGCCATTTCCTCAACCACGCGCTTGGCAACATCTCGGTCGACGCCATGCAGGCCGGGATCTATTACCACATGGCCTTCTGGCAGTTCCTGCCGGTTGCGGTCGTGTTCTACACGGCGGCGCTGACGCATATGGGGCTCGGCGTCTACGCGCTGTACCAGCGCCGGCAGTTCCGCTGGAAGACGATCGAGCCGCTGCAGCTCGTGCTCGGCCTGAGCATTCCCGCCCTCGTCATGGCGCATGTCGTCGGTGTACGCCTCGGCCAGACGCTCTTTGGGCACCAGAAGCTCTATCCCCAGGAGCTCTACGTTTTCTTCGTCGGTGCACCCAATCGGCTCTGGACCATGACGATCCTGCTCGTGATCGCCTGGGTGCATGGCTGCATCGGGATCTATTTCTGGCTCCGGCTCAAATCGTTCTTCACGCGCGCCGCGCCCTATCTGCTCGCCGCCGCCGTGTTGATCCCGACATTGGCGCTGCTCGGCATCTATCAGGGTGGCCGCAGCATCGCGGCGGACGCTGACGACGGCGCGTGGCGAACGCACAATCTCGCCCGGCAATTCGGAACCGCGGCCGAAGGCAATACGCTCGAGCGCATCACCGACGACCTTACCATCGGCTATTTCGGCCTGCTCGGTCTGGTGCTGCTGGCGCGCGGCGTGCGCGCCTTGCGCGAACGGCGTGGCGGCATGATCGCGCTGTCCTACGGCAACGGCAAGACGGTGCGCGTACCCAAGGGCCTGTCCGTGCTGGAAGCGAGCCTGCGCCACAACGTGCCGCATGCCAGCGTGTGTGGCGGCCGTGCCCGCTGCTCGACCTGCCGCATCCGCGTCATCGGCGGTCACAGCGGTCTGCCCGAGCCGTCTCAGCGCGAGGCCTTCGTACTGTCCCGCGTCGGCACCACCGATCCATCGATTCGCCTGGCCTGCCAGTTGCGGCCCACGTCCGACCTCTCTTTCTTCCAGCTGTTCACGCCGCACACGCTGACGGGAAATGCCCAGGCCTCGACGCCGGCACGGATCGGCCAGGAGCGCTATCTCGTCAGCCTGTTCGTGGACATGCGCGGCTCGACGCAACTCGCCGAAAAACGGCTGCCGTTCGACACCGTCTTCATCGTCAACCGCTTCCTCGGCGCGGTATCGCAGGCCGTGATCGAGCACGGCGGCCAGCCCAACCAGTTCGTCGGCGACGGCATGCTGGCGCTGTTCGGCCTCACCGCCGATCCGCACACCGCCTGCCGGCAGGCTCTGAGGGCCGCAGCGGGCATCGCCACGCATATCGACGAGCTCAACCAGCTCCTGAGCCACGATTTGCGTCAGCCGATACGCTTCGGCGTCGGCATTCACGGCGGCGAAGTCATCATCGGCGACATCGGCTATCGCGATCATATCGTCTTCACGGCGCTCGGTGACGCCGTCAACGTCGCCGCCCGCCTCCAGGACATGACCAAGACGCTGGCCTGTGAGGCGATCGTCTCGGAGGAAGTCCGCCGCACCGCGGGCCTCGCCGACGGCGCGCTGCCACAGCAGGAGGTCGCGATCCGCGGGCGCGACGAGCCGATGGCCGTGCGTGTAGTTGCGGATACGAGACAGTTGTCCGCCCTCGTTGACCGAAGCGAGCGCGTCGCGGCGTAGAGTCCAGGCTGCGCAGGCAGTGCGCTCCCTCTCCCGCTCGCGGGAGAGGGGTGGGGAGAGGGTGTCTCCGCAACGGGACAGTCCCCTAGAGGAGAAAGCCCTCACCCGGCGCTTCGCCACAGTCGAGGCTCCGCCTCGACGTCCTTAAGAGAACGGCCGCCGAAGGCGGCCTATGCCTCTCCCGCAAGCGGGAGAGGTCACCGGAGTCTGCGGCGCGATTGATCTAACCAACCAAGATCATCGCCGCGTAACACCGGCTTGCTGCAATGCAGCGGCATGGGCCTGCTGCGAAAGCACGAATTGACTTCATCGGGGGCGTTGCGACAGATGAGCGCGGGATCGCGGTGATGACTGCTGTCCAACAAAAAGCTCCGGGAGGAGACCAAATGTTCGATCGACGCGACCTGCTCAAAGGAGCGGGCCTTGCTGCAGTTGCCGCCGCACTGACTTCCACCAAAGCGCTGGCTCTCGACACCGTCACCCTGCCCTTCGCCAATGGCCAACGGCCGCTGGTGAAATATCCGCAGAAGCGGCCAATGATCGGCCTGACCAGCCGGCCGCCACAGCTCGAGACGCCGTTCGCGGTGTTCAACGACGGGCCGATCACGCCGAACAATGCGTTCTTCGTGCGCTATCACCTCTCGGACCTGCCCTACAATCTCGACCCCGACAAGTTCGCGCTCGAGGTCAAGGGCAAGGTCAACAAGCCGCTCAAGCTTTCGCTCAAGGACATGAAGAAGATGAAGGCGACGGAGATCGTCGCCGTCAACCAGTGCTCCGGCAACAGCCGCGGCTTCTTCGAGCCGCGCGTCGCCGGCGGCCAACTCGCCAACGGCGCGATGGGCAATGCGCGCTGGCGCGGCGTGCCGCTGAAGGCAGTGCTCGACATGGCGGGCGTGCAGGCCGGCGCCAAGCAGGTGACATTCAACGGCATGGATGGTCCGGTCAGCGACAAGACACCTGATTTCGTCAAGGCGCTCGACATCGAGCATGCCACCGACGGCGAGGTGATGCTGGCCTACGGCATGAACGGCGAGGACCTGCCGTTCCTCAACGGCTTTCCGCTGCGCCTGATCGTGCCTGGCTATTACGGCACCTACTGGGTCAAGCACCTCAACGAGATCACCGTCATCGACAATGTTTATGACGGCTTCTGGATGAAGTCGGCCTATCGCATTCCGGACACGCCGAACAATGCGGTCGAGCCAGGCACCGCGCCGAAGGCAACGATCCCGATCAACCGTTTCACCATCCGCTCCTTCATCACCAGCGTCGGCGACGGCGCCAAGCTGAAGGCGGGAGCTACGACGCTGCGCGGCATCGCCTTCGACGGCGGCAAGGGCATCAAGGACGTGCAGGTCTCCACCGACGGCGGCAAGACCTGGTCGAGCGCCAAGCTCGGCAAGGATCTCGGCAAATACTCATTCCGCGAATGGAAGCTGCCGGTGAAGCTCGCAGCCGGCTCCTACGACCTCAAGGTTCGCGCCACCGGCAACGGCGGCGAGACCCAGCCGGACACGCCGCGCTGGAATCCGGCGGGTTATTTGCGCAACGTCGTCGAAACTGTTCGCGTCACCGTGGCCTGAAGGAGAATGATCATGCAGCGCACCGTTCTCCTCGCGATCGCACTTGC
Source organism: Pseudomonadota bacterium (assembly GCA_023435725.1). Classification (GTDB taxonomy): domain Bacteria; phylum Pseudomonadota; class Alphaproteobacteria; order Rhizobiales; family Xanthobacteraceae; genus Bradyrhizobium. The sequence continues at coordinate 11,069 of JAEYRD010000097.1, forward strand.
CGCCGGCTTCGGCTCAGTGACCGCAGCGCCCGTCAACTACCAGCTCCCGAACGAGGTCGCCGCCTTCAAGCCCGGTCCCAATATCGAGGTCGTGCAGGGCAATTGCAGCGCCTGCCATTCGGCCGACTACATCAAGACGCAGCCGCCGATGAAGGACAGGAAGGGCTTCTGGCAAGCCGAGGTGACCAAGATGATCAAGGTTTACGGCGCACCGATCGACGATGCCGATGTCGGCAAGATCGTCGATTATCTGGCCGCAACTTATTGACGGATGGCGCGCGGCGTATGGGACCGGTTGACCGCGAAACGGGCAAAACTGGCAAAAACGCCGCGAAGTTGAGCGGAATTCGGCGAAATGCCGATGTGGTTTGAGCTACCAAGCCTGCCACATTCCGCGTATCCTGTAGGACCGAACCGGCCGGTTGGCGGGGACTGGCGGTTCGAGATCTCGGAGGAAGACCCGCGGAGAAGTCGTGATGGCTAAAGGTACGGTCAAGTGGTTCAACCCGACGAAGGGTTATGGATTTATCCAGCCTGCGTCGGGGGGCAAGGATGTGTTCGTGCATATCTCGGCAGTGCAGAAAGCCGGCCTGTCCACCCTCAACGAGGGACAGACGGTGGAATACGAAGAGATCGCAAACCGGGGCAAGACCTCCGCAGAGAACCTCAAAGTATAAGCCCGCCAGCCTTTGCTGCCTCCCGGATTGATCCGGGAGCGGGGCCAAGAAAATTTTAGAAGTTGGTCAGTGCATTCGACGACAGGCGTTGCGACTGCACACGGAGAGCTATTTTTCAGCGAAAACCAGTCGATCAACGCCACAGCAATGACAATCGCGACGGCACTTCGTTAGTCCACCGGCAACGGTGCGTCGCGCTTGATCTCTTCCATCACCGCATAGGTTCGCGTCTCGCGCACGCCTGGCATCGACAACAACGTCTCGCCGAGGAAGCGACGATACGCGGTCATGTCGGCAAGCCGCGCCTTCACGAGATAGTCGAAGCCGCCTGCAACCATGTGACACTCCAGCACCTCGGGCGCGAGCTTCACCGCGTGCGCAAAGCGCTCGAAATTGTCGGGCGTGGTCTTGTCGAGGAGCACCTCGACGAACACCAGAAGCCCAAGGCCGAGACGGTGCGGGTTGAGCCGCGCACCGTAGCCTTCGACGAAGCCCTCGCGCTGCAATCGCTTCAGCCGCTCGCCGATCGACGTCGGTGACAGCCCGATGCGCTCAGCGAGCTCGACATTGGCGATTCGCCCATCCTGCTGCAAGATCGAGAGGATTTTCCGGTCAGTCCGGTCAATTTCCATATTTTATATGGCCTTCTTGTCAGGCATCCTCATTTTCTAAGGCAAAACAGCTAATTTGTCTATCGAACTACGGTGATGCGGGCATTATCCTGGATTGCAGCCACAGGACACGCCATGCCGAACATCCCGCCTCCCTTCACCGCTCCCTACGCGCCCGATGACGCTGAGATTGCCGCGCGCCTCTTGCCCTCGGCGCATCTCAGCCCGCCGCAGGAGGCGCGGATCGACCGCACCGCGACACGGCTGATCGAGGCGATCCGCAAGCGCGACGACCGGCTCGGCGGAGTCGAGGACATGCTGCGCGAGTTTGCGCTCTCGACCAAGGAGGGGCTGGCGTTGATGGTGCTGGCCGAAGCGCTGCTGCGCGTGCCCGACGCGCGCACCGCCGACCAGTTCATCGAGGACAAGCTCGGCGAAGGCGACTTCATCCACCACGAGACCAAGTCCACGGCCTTCCTGGTCAACGCCTCGGCCTGGGCGCTCGGCCTGTCGGCGCGCGTGATCCAGCCCGGCGAGACGCCCGACGGCACCATCGGCCGGCTGGTGAAGCGGCTGGGGGCGCCGGCGGTGCGCAGCGCCACGCGGCAGGCGATGCGGCTGATGGGCAATCATTTCGTGCTCGGCGAGACCATCGAGCAGGCGCTGGAGCGGGGCCGGCCGCGCTCCGGCCAGAAGCCACGCTACTCCTTCGACATGCTCGGCGAAGCCGCCCGTACGGCGTCCGATGCGAAGCGCTATTTCGACGCCTATGCCAGCGCGATCGAAACCATCGGCAAGGCGGCAGGCCCCCATCCCCTGCCCGACCGGCCCGGCATCTCCGTCAAACTCTCGGCGCTGCATCCGCGCTTCGAGGCGATCAGCCGCGACCGAGTGATGGCCGAACTGGTCCCGCTGCTGCTCGATCTGGCGCAGCGCGCCAAGGCGCATGACCTGAACTTCACTGTCGACGCCGAGGAAGCGGACCGGCTGGAACTATCGCTCGACGTCATCGCGGCAACGCTTGCCGATCCCTCGCTCAAAGGCTGGGACGGATTTGGCCTCGCGGTCCAGGCCTATCAGAAGCGCGCAAGCGAGGTGATCGACTATATCGACGCGCTGGCCCGCGCGCATGACCGCAAGCTGATGGTGCGGCTGGTCAAGGGCGCCTATTGGGACACCGAGATCAAGCGCGCGCAGGAGCGCGGGCTCGACGGCTATCCCGTGTTCACGCGCAAGGCGATGACGGATCTGAACTACGTCGCCTGCGCCACGAAGCTGCTCGGCTTACGGCCACGCATCTTCCCGCAATTCGCCACCCACAACGCGCTGACGGTCGCGACCGTGCTGGAGCTTGCCGCGGGCAGCGGCGGCTTCGAATTCCAGCGCCTGCACGGCATGGGCGAAGCACTCTACGAGCAGCTCGCCAAGGATCACCCCGACATCGCCTACCGCACCTATGCGCCGGTCGGCAGTCATCGCGACCTGCTCGCCTATCTGGTGCGGCGGCTACTCGAAAACGGCGCCAATTCTTCCTTCGTGGCGCAGGCGGCGGACTATCGCGTGCCGGTCCCGGCCCTGCTGCAACGTCCGGCGGACGCCGTCGCCCAGCCGCAACAGGCCGCCCATCCCAGGATTCCGCTCCCCAGCGATCTCTTCGCGCCGGAGCGGCGGAATTCGCGCGGCGTCGAATTCGGCGCGCGCGCCGCGCTCAACCAGTTACTGACAGACGTCAAGGCCGAGGCAGCCGATCTCAAGCCCATCGCCGATGCAACGCCGGATCAGGCCAATGCGGCAGTGACTGCTGCGCGCGCGGGCTTTGCCGCCTGGAGCCGGACTCCGGCAGCCACGCGTGCGGCGGCGCTGGAGCAGGCAGCGCATCTGCTGGAGAGCCGGAGCGCCTATTTCATGGCGTTACTGCAAGCCGAAGGCGGCAAGACGCTCGACGACGCGTTGTCGGAGCTGCGCGAAGCCACCGACTTCTGCCGCTATTATGCCGCGCAGGGCCGCAAGCTGTTCGGGACCGAGGCCGCAATGCCGGGCCCGACCGGCGAGAGCAATGCGCTGGCCATGCGCGGCCGCGGCGTCTTCGTGGCGATCTCGCCCTGGAATTTTCCGCTGGCGATTTTCCTCGGCCAGGTCACGGCGGCGCTGATGGCCGGCAACAGCGTGGTCGCCAAGCCCGCCGAGCAGACACCGCGCATTGCGCGCGAGGCCGTAGCCCTGCTGCACGAGGCCGGCATCCCGGAAAGCGCGCTGCATCTCGTCACCGGTGATGGCCGTATCGGCGCGGTGCTGACCGCGCACCCTGACATCGCCGGCGTCGTCTTCACCGGCTCGACCGAGGTCGCCCGCAGCATCAACCGGACGCTCGCCGCCAAGGACGGCCCGATCGTGCCGCTGATCGCTGAGACCGGCGGCATCAACGCCATGATCGCGGATGCCACCGCGCTGCCCGAGCAGGTCGCCGACGATGTCGTCACATCGGCCTTCCGTTCCGCCGGCCAGCGTTGCTCGGCGCTGCGGCTGCTGTTCGTGCAGGAGGACGTCGCCGACCGCATGATCGAGATGATCGCGGGCGCCGCTCGTGAACTCCGGATCGGCGACCCCGGCGATGTCGCGACCCATGTCGGTCCGGTGATCGACCGCGAAGCCAAGCAGCGCCTCGACGCGCACGTTTCACAGATGAAGACGGAGGCGCGGCTGCATTTTGCCGGCACCGCGCCGGAAGGCTGCTTCGTTGCTCCGCATATCTTCGAGCTCAAGGACGCCGGCCAGCTCACCGAGGAGGTGTTCGGCCCGATCCTCCACCTCGTGCGCTATCGCGCCGAGAACCTCGAACATGTCCTGCAGGCGATCGAGCGCACCGGCTACGGACTGACCCTCGGCGTCCATTCGCGCATCGACGATACGATCGAGGCGATCATCGATCACGTTCAGGTCGGCAACATCTACGTCAACCGCAACATGATCGGCGCCGTGGTCGGCGTGCAGCCATTCGGCGGCAACGGCCTGTCCGGGACCGGCCCGAAGGCCGGCGGCCCGCACTATCTCGCGCGCTTTGCGACAGAGCAGACCGTGACGATCAACACCGCGGCGGCCGGCGGCAACGCTGCCCTGCTCGCAGGGGAGGAGTGAGGCGTGGGAGGAGCGTTGCATCCCGCCGAAACATCGGTCTAATGCTCCCATGACCTGCCCGCGCCAATTCCAGCGCACGGGAAACAACAAGAGCGAGGGAGCAACGCCGCGATGGAAAAGGGCATTTTTGCAGGGCTCAAGGTTCTGGACTGCGCGAGCTTCATCGCTGCGCCCGCGGCCGCAACCGTGCTGTCGGATTTCGGCGCCGACGTCATCAAGATCGAACCGCCCGGCGCCGGCGATCCCTACCGCAATCTGCCCAACCTGCCCGGCTATCCGACCGGCGAGCACAATTTCGCCTGGCTGCTGGAAGCCCGCAACAAGAAGAGCATCGCGCTCGACCTCTCCAAGCCGGAAGCGCAGGCGGTGCTCTACAAGCTCGTCGAAGAAGCCGACGTCTTCATCACGAACATGCCTCCGCCGGTGCGGGCCAAGCTCGGCATCACCCATGACCACCTCGCCCATCTCAACGACCGGCTGATCTACGCCTCCTTCACCGGCTATGGCGAGAAGGGCGAAGAAGCCAACAAGCCCGGTTTCGACAGCAACGCCTATTGGGCGCGCTCCGGCCTGATGGACCTCGTCCGCGCCGACACCGACACAACGCCGGCCCGCTCGGTCGCCGGCATGGGCGACCACCCCTGCGCCATGGCGTTCTACGGCGCCATCGTCACCGCGCTTTATCAGCGCGAGAAGACCGGCAAGGGCTCGCATGTCGCCTCCAACCTGATGGCGAACGGGGTGTGGGCTGCGAGCGTGCTGGCGCAGGCAAAGCTCTGCGGAGCCAAGTTCGGCGAGCGGCGCCCGCGCGAGCGCGCACTGAACGCGGTGGCCAATCACTACCAGTGCAAGGACGGACGCTGGCTGATCCTGTCGCTGCTCAACGAGGAGCGGCAATGGCCGACGCTTGCCAAATGCCTTGGCCTCGAAGGCCTCATCGCCGATCCGCGCTTCGCCACCAAGCCCGACCGCCACGCCCGCTCGGTGGAGCTGATCAAGATCTTCGACGCGACCTTTGCGACCAGGGACCTCGCCGAATGGCGCAAGATCCTCGACGGCAACGGCCTCGTGTTCGGCATCGTCGGCATTCTCGACGACATTCCGAACGACAAGCAGATGCTCGACAACGAGGTGCTGGTGCCGTTCGAGAACGACACCATGCTCACCATCTCCAGCCCGATCTGGATCGACGGCGCCAAGAAGGTGCAGCCGCGCAAGCCGCCCGCCGTCGGCGAGCACAGTGACGAGATTTTGCGCGGGGCGGGATACGACGAGAAGGCGATCAAGCAACTGCGATCGTCGGGGGCGGTCGGTTAGAGGCGGCGGCGTCGCATCTCCGTCATTGCGAGCCAACGGGTCCGCGCGTAGCGCGGCCCGATGACAGGCTCCGCGAAGCAATCCAGACTCCTACCGCGGATGCAATGCTGGATTGCTTCGCTGCGCTCGCAATGACGATGCGGGACGATGTAGCTTCATCGCCAATAATCGCCGCGTGAGGTCCCATGCCAAGCTACCGCCTTCACTACTTCCCCGAATCCGGCAACAGCTACAAGCTGGCGCTGATGCTGACGCTTTGCGGCGAAACGTTCGAGCCGGTCTGGACCGATTTTGGCGGCGGCGTCATGCGCACCGCGGAATGGCGCAAGGCCGTGAACGAGATGGGCGAGATTCCCGTGCTCGAGGTCGACGGCGTGAAAATGACGCAGACTGCACCGATCCTGCTGAAGCTCGCGGAGCAATATGGCCGCTTCGGCGGCGACACGGCCGACGAAAAGTTCGAGCTGCTGCGCTGGCTGTTCTGGGACAACCACAAGCTCACCGGCTACATGGCGACCTATCGCTTCATGCGAGCCTTCACCGAGAAGAACGATCCGCAGGTACTGAAGCATTTTCGGCGGAGACTCGAGGACTTTCTCGGCATTCTCGACGAGCATCTCCAGCACAATGCCTTCGCGATCGGCGCCAAGTCCACGGTCGCCGATATCTCGATGATGGCCTATCTGCACTATCCGAGCGACGAGCATGGCTTTGATTTCGCGGCGAGCTATCCCGCCATCCACGCCTGGCTCGGCCGCATGGCCGCGCTGCCTGGCTGGAAGCCGGCGTATGAGCTGCTGCCGGGAAAGCGGATGACGAACTACGCGAAGTGAGGGCTCTTCTTCTCCCTCTCCCCGTTCTTACGGGGAGAGGGGTGGAGTGAGGGGCCTCTCTCCACACGTGAGATCGTCGAGGGAGCTGTACCCCCTCACCCGGATTGCATCTTCGATGCAATCCGACCTCTCCCCGCAAGCGGGGCGAGGTGAACCCGCGGCTAAAGCGCGATTCAATCGAAAGAGTTCGCCCCGCTACCGCAACGCCGCCCAGCCGAGCGTGAACAGGATCGCGCCGATGATAACGGCCACCGCGAGCGCCCAGGTGCTGACGCGGATGCTGCCGGTGACTTGCTTGGCTGCTTCATTGCGCGCAATCTCGCGATTGCGCTCCTTGTTGGCGTCGCTCGTGTCCGTCATGGGTCATCCAGATCGGTTTAGCGCGTCTTGATGAAGCACATGCCGATGCGGCTGGAGGCCGCGGCAGCCTGACAGGTCAGCCCCTTAGCACAGCTCCATGACGTAAAACTCCTGTCGGCCGTTCCCGATCCCGCGTTTTGCAGGGAACAATGCGCGCCCCAGCCGTCCTGATATTCGGTGCCGGCGAGCTCCTGGCTGCCGCGGGTCTGCGGCCGGCTGGCAAATCCGCGGGAGAAATCAGGGCGTTTGCCCGCCGCGAACGCAGCCAGGATGTCACGGCGCCGGACTTGGTCGCCGAAGAAATGCGGCGAGGCCGGCACGATGGTCGAATTGGACGGCTTGTCGGCCAGCCAGTCGACGCCCGGGAAATGGAAGCCGCCGATGCCGCGGGTCTGGTGGCAGCCGGCACAGGTGACGTCATTGAGGCGGCGCTGGAAGCCCGCGACCGAGCGGATGTTTTGAATTTCGATGCCGCGCGCAGCCGCCTGCTTCAGCGCGCCGACCACATCATTGTCGGTGAAGACGGGATCAGCCTTGTCCTCGCCCTGAATCATCCCGAACTCGGGCTGCAGCGTTGAGGCATCGAGGCCGGCGGGCGTCGGCACGAGCGCGGCCTTGGCCAGGAACTGCTCCGGGATCAGCACCGTGCCGAGGTCGAATTCGCGCAAATGATCGGGTGCCAGCAGCCAGGCCTTGAAGTCGTGCCGGAGCGCGTCGTTCGCGAGGATCCGGTCGCGGTCGATCTGGTTCTCCAGGGTCGACTCCACGAACTGCTTCGTGGCGGGATCGTACTTGAACACTTTGAGCAGGTAGTCGGAGCGGAAATCGTGGAGCGCCGATTTCGGCGCGATCGAGATCTGGATGTTGGTCTCGATGCGATCGAGCATCGCATCGTACGGCTCAAAGTGGCTGCCGATGAGCCCCTGCCAATCGCCATTGTCAAGCCAGCGCCGCGCGACCTCGGCGCAACTGACCGGCCTTCCGTTCCCATCCGTCTGGCGCGCATCCCGTGCCTTCATCACCAAGTTCAGCGTCATCGGCAGGCGCGTTGCCGACTTGCTACCATCCGGCCTGGTCTCGAAATGCGCCAGCCGGTAGATCAGACGGATCTCGCCGCATGAGTCTTCGGCCACGTAGGCGCGGTCCATGCGGTTGACGATGCCGGCCAGCACGAAGCGCGTGTTGCGCGATTTCAGATTGGCCCGATCGAACAGCTGAACATCAAAACCTTCGCCGACACCGACGGTTTCGCTCGGCGATGCCGCCTTGTGCTCAGCGATGTAGCGATCGAACTCGGCATCGATCGCCGGCGGAATTGGTGCAAGCTGCGGCACCTGCGAGAACAGCAGATCGGTCGTGAGCGGAAAGTCCGCGTTCCGCTCCGGCCACAGCAGGCGCGAGATCGTGAGCGCGTCGTGCTGGTCGAGCTTGCGTAGGAGATCGGGATCGGTGATCGCCGTGCCGCGAGTGAGCGGCGCGTTCTCGGCTGCGAAAAGCGAGACAGGCGCGCCGCATAATACGGCGACAGCAATGAGAATTCGCAACGCGCGGCCCATGCCTGCAGTAACACCGCGCGGGGACGCCTATTCAAGAAAAAAGGCGCTTCACATCACGGTGAAGCGCCTGTTCGAGGTCGGATACCGAGCGCTTAGCGCGCGACGATCAGGCCCTTGCTGGTGACGACCACCCAGCGGCCGTCCTGACGGCGGATCGCATCGACTCGGCCGACGCCGGGGATGGGATCGCCGGCATAGACTTCGTAGAGGCCTCCCCGGCCTTCGATCAAAGCGCCGCCATTGGCAACGTCACGCAGGCTCCAGCCCTCGATTGTCGGCAGCCGACCGACCTCGGTCTTGGGGGCAGCCGGTACTGGAGCAGCGGCCGGCGTGATCGAGCCGGTGGTCTCCCTGGCGGGTGCCGCGGCCGCGGCTTGCGCGGGGGCGGCGGGCGGCGTGGCACGGAGCTTGTCGACGGTCTCGGACAGCTTTGCCAGCTTGGCCATCGGCTCGGCCTGCGCCTTTTCGAGCTTGTCGAGGCGGTCATTGGCCCGGTTGAACTGGCTAAGGCCGGTCTTCGAGCTGTGCTCGACATTGGCCTTGAGCGCGACCACGTCGGCATCGATCCGGGCGACCGAGGATTCCAGCGCGCTGGTGTCGGCAACCTGGACCGGGGCCGGACTGGCGGCAAAGTGCATCATGCCGGCGGTCGCGAGCGCACCGCTGATCGCGCCGACGCAAGCGGCAATCGCCACCACCGCGGCCATCGCCGACAGGCGGCGCTTGCCACCGGCCTCGCGCGGCTCGTCCGGCTTCACATGCGGGGCAAAGTCCTCGCGGTCCCAGGAGTGGTCCGAGGGCGCCATCACGATGAGCTTGCCGGGCTTCGGCTCGGGCCTGGTCCCGGCCCTTGGTTCAACCTTGGCTTCGGACTCGGGCTGGGCACCGAGCTTCGGTACCACGATCCGAGGCGGCTCAGCCTGGGACGGATCCGGCGTTACCAGGTCAGCCTTGACCATGTCTGCCTTGACCATGTCAGCTTTGGGCGGCGCCTCGTGGTCGGGGGCAATCGAAGGGGCCTCGATGCCGGCGGCAGCCTCGACGGCCTGCGGCGCGATCGCTGCAGGTTCGGTGGCGCCAGTGTCCTGGCCGGCCTGTTCGGGCATTGCTTCACTCACAGCTCAAATACTCCAGTCTAGGTTGACCTTTTGGTAACTTTCATTGCTTGCGAAATCCTTACTCTGGACCCGCTTACTAAAATTTTAGGAACTCATCCGGGGCCGAATTTGGCCGGGAAAGTGGAACCGATGTGGCGGGCGCAAAACAAATTGTAAGCCGATGCTGCCCGCAGCAGACCGCGTGCGTCAGCCGAAGGGGTTGAAGGGGCTGGATTCGAAGATCCTGCTGTCAGGCCATGGCCGCTTGTCCGACACGCCGCAGGACGACGTCCGCATCGCGATCGCGCGGTCGCATGGACTGCTGGAGGACACTGCGCAATTGTTCGACGCGCTGGATGCGCGCTCGAACTTCGAGCCGATCATGCAGTCGGTGCGGGACCTGAACAAGCTGGATGATTGATATTGCATGCTGCTCTTCCAGCCTCGTCATTGCGAGCGCAGCGAAGCAATCCAGAGTCTTACCGCGGTGACAGTCTGGATTGCTTCGCTGCGCTCGCAATGACGGAGTGGGCGGCACCCACGCGTGGATCACATCACCACGGGCTTATCCGGCAGCTCGTTCGGATGCGGTCCGCTCGACGGAAAATGCCTTGCGAGCTCCCGTGACACCGCCTCGATGCCGCCGATCACGCCGCGCTCGAATTGGCCCGACCTGAACTCGGCCTCCATGGCGCGGCAGATCTGCTCCCAACACTCAGCCCCCACCTTCGCGTCGATGCCGCGGTCGGCGACGATCTCGACGTCACGGTCGGCGAGCAGGAGATAGATGAGGACGCCGTTGTTGTGCGCGGTATCCCAGATGCGCAGATGCGAGAATACGTCGAGCGCGCGCTCGCGAGCCGGCTGGTTACGGAACAGCGGCGCGCCGTCGAGCGCGCCTTCGACCACGAAACGGACCTGGCCGGAATGGGTGGTTTCACCACGCGCGATCGCCTGCTCGATGCGATCGAGCACAGCTTCTGGAAACGCGTGCTTTGCCCGCCAGTGATGCTGGACCAGATGCCTGCTGATACGCCTGATGCCCATGGCTACCAGCTCCCCGAGGCGCCGCCGCCACCAAAGCTGCCGCCACCGCCGCTAAAACCGCCGCTGTCACTCGACGACGAACCGCTGCTCCAGCCGCCTCCCGACGAGGAACCGCTCGACCACGACCCACCGCGCGAAGGGCCGCTCGACACCGGAAGGATATCTGCGATGAAGGCCAGGACGAAACCGATGATCCCGGCGATCGCGGCAACGCCAGCGGAGCCGAGGATAAGCAACGCCAACAGGCCGATCAGGCTGCCGGTCGCGACCGAGCCCAGCAACCGCCCCAGGATCGAGCGGAGGAAGCCGCCGATGACGAGCGATGCAAACAGCGTGACCGGGATGATCGGTCCAATGTCCTCCAGGTTGCCGAAGTTGACGCTGGGCGAGGGAACCGGCAGCGGCTCGCCGTCGATGACGCTGATCATGCGATCGACACCATCCGAGATGCCGCCGCTGAAATCGCCCGTCCTGAATTTTGGCGTGATCACCTCATCGATGATCCGTCGCGATGTGATGTCAGTGAGCGCGCCTTCGAGGCCGTAACCGACCTCGATGCGCAGATGCCGGTCGTTCTTGGCTACGATGAGGATCGCGCCATCGTCGACCTTCTTGCGGCCGACCTTCCAGGCGTCCGCGACGCGGATCGAGTACTGCTCGATCGTCTCCGGGTCCGTCGTCGGGACGATCAGGACGGCGACCTGGCTGCCCTTTCGCGCCTCGAAGTCACGCAGCTTCTGTGACAGTGCGGCGATGTCGCTGCTGGAGAGCGTGCCGGTCTGATCGACAACGCGGCCGGTCAATTGCGGCACGGCGACGTCGGCTGCAGCTGCAAAGGCAAAGGTGAGGATGAGCGCGGCAGCGAGGACGAGGCGTGAGCAGAAGGCCGAACAAGCCCGCCACAACCTCGCTGTCATCGCCCGGCCTGACCGGGCGATCCAATATTCCAGAGACGCCAGCGGGATACGGAGAAGCCGCGGCGTACTGGATTCCCCGCTTTCGCGGGGAATGACGCCGCTGGGTGAAGCTAAGCGCATCGTGAAACAGCGCGCGTTTACTTCGACGGCGCCGGCGCCGGATTGAAATCGACCTTCGGCGCGGTCGAGATTTCCTTCTCGTTCTCGACCGCGAAGTTCGGCTTCTCCTTGTAGCCGAACATCATCGCGGTGAGGTTGCTCGGGAAGGAGCGGATGGTAACGTTATAGTCCTGCACCGACTTGATGTAGCGGTTGCGCGCCACCGTGATGCGGTTCTCGGTGCCCTCGAGCTGCGACATCAGATCCTTGAACAGGGCATCCGACTTGAGCTGCGGATAATTCTCGGTGACGACCAGGAGGCGCGACAGCGCGCTGGAGAGTTCGCCCTGGGCGGCCTGGAATTTCTGGAAAGCGGCGGGATCGTTCAGCACTTCGGGTGTCGCCTGGATGCTGCCGACCTTGGCCCTGGCATTGGTGACCCCGAGGAGCACGTCCTTTTCCTGCTGCGCAAAGCCCTTCACGGAGTTGACGAGATTGGGCACGAGATCGGCGCGGCGCTGATACTGGTTGACCACCTCGGACCAGTTGCCCTTGATCTGCTCGTCCTCGCTCTGGATGGCGTTATAGCCGCAATTGGTCAGGCTCAGCGAGGCGAGCGCCGCCAGCACGGTCAGGATCTTGCGCATCAAATTTCTCCCGGTGGAATCTGACGCAAACTATCAGATTGCGCGCGCGAGACCCAGACGTCTTACGCCGGAGGCGCGAAAAGCAGCCGACTGACGCAAGCCTCTTGCCTATCACTGGCCGACATAGTCAACTCAGGCAAAACAAGAACGGAAAGGCTAGGGAAACGCGATGACCTCGTTCGAGACCATCCTCGTGGAGAGGCCGGAGCCGGCGATCACCCGGATCGTGATGAACCGGCCCGATGCGCGCAACGCGCAAAACCTGCAAATGACCTACGACCTCAACGCCGCCTTCGATGCGGCCGTGCAGGACGATGCGATCAAGGTGATCATCCTCGCCGGCAATGGTCCGCACTTCTCCTCCGGCCATGACCTGCGACCGGGCGGCAAGAATGCCGCGGGCGTCGATTTTCCGCCGATCGGAAATTGGGGCGGTTTCGCCGAGCCCAATGCGCACGGCCGATTCGCCCGCGAGCAGGAAATTTATCTCCAGATCACGCGGCGTTGGCGCAACCTCGCCAAGCCTGTCATCGCGGAGGTGCACGGCAAATGCATCGCCGGCGGCCTGATGCTGGCCTGGGCCTGCGACCTCATCATTGCGAGCGACGATGCGCAGTTCTGCGATCCCGTCGTCACCATGGGCGTATGCGGCGTCGAATGGTTCGTGCATCCCTGGGAGCTTGGGCCGCGCAAGGCCAAGGAATTCCTGTTCACCGCCGACGCATGGAGCGCGCAGGAAGCGCACCAGCTCGGCATGGTCAACCAGGTCGTGCCGCGCGCGGAGCTGTCTTCCGCCGTGCTGGCGCTGGCACGCAAGATCGCGGCAAAGCCGTCCTTTGCGCTGAAACTGACCAAGGAGGCGGTGAACCGCTCGGTCGACGTGATGGGCCAGCCCGCCGCGATCGACCAGGCCTTTGCGCTGCATCAGCTCTGTCACGCCCACAATCTTCAGGAGTTCGGCATGGTGGTCGATCCATCCGGCCTGCATCCCTCCGTGCGCAAACCGCCGGCGGCCGCGGAGTAGACACGATGGACCTCAACCTCAGTGACGAACAACGGCTGCTGCGCGAGAGCGCGGAACGCTTCGTGGCGGAAAGCTACGATGCCGATCACCGCCGGAAGATGGCGAACGATCCGCTCGGCTTCAGCCCGGCGGTGTGGAGGCAGTTTGCCGAGCTTGGCTGGCTCGCGCTGCCCATCCCGGAGGACTTTGGCGGACTCGGCGGCGGCGCAGTCGAAATCGGCATTCTCATGGAAGCCTTCGGCCGCGGGCTGGTGTCCGAGCCGTATGTCGCAACAATCGTGCTCGGGGCTGCGCTGATCGACAGATGCGGCAGCACAGCGCAGAAGCAGGAGAGCCTGCCCAAGATCGCGGACGGATCATTGAAACTCGCCTTCGCGCATTCGGAGCGCGCAGCGCGGTTCGATCTTACCAAGGTCGCAACAGTTGCCAACAAAACAGCGCAGGGCTGGCGTCTTGCCGGCACCAAGATCGCCGTACTCGACGGCCATGCCGCCGACGAGATCATCGTCTCCGCGCACATTCATGATCATCAGGGGCCATCGGGGCGGATCGGCCTGTTCTTGGTGCCGGCGACGGCGGCGGGCCTCGCGCTCTCCGACTATCCGCGCCTCGGCGGCGGGCGCGCCTGCAACATCGAACTATCCGATGTGCATCTCCCTGAAGACGCCCTGCTCGGGGACAGCAAGGACGCGCTGCCCGCGATCGAATGGGCGGTCGATCGCGCCATGGCGGCGCTCGGCGCAGAGGCCGTCGGCATCATGCAGACCCTGCTGGAGACGACGCTCGAATACACCAAGATCCGCAAGCAGTTCGGCCGGCCATTGTCCGCCAACCAGGTGATCCGCCATCGCCTCGCCGACATGGCGATCCAGGTCGACGAGGCCCGCTCGATGGCACTGCGCGCCGCACTGAAGGCAGATAGCCCGCCGATCGAGCGGGCACGGGCCGCCTCCGGCGCCAAGGCGAAGATCGGCAAATGCGCGCGCTTTGTCGGCGAGCAATCGATCCAGCTTCATGGCGGCATGGGTGTCACCGAGGAGCTCGAGGTCGGCGCCTATTTCAAACGGCTGGTCGCCTTCGACACGCTGTTCGGCAACAGCGCGCACCACTATAGCCGCCATGCCGAGCTTGCCCGCAACGCCGTGCCTGCCTGACACGAGGAGCGCATCATGGACCTGTCGTTCAATGCCGAAGAGCGCGCCTTCCAGGACGAGGTGCGCGGCTTCATTGCGAAAAATCTCACCGAGGAGATGAAACGCGCGACGGCGCTGACGCCGTCGGTGTTCTCCGATCCTGATATCGGCATGGCCTGGCAGCGCGCGCTGCACGCCAACGGCTGGGGCGCGCCGGGCTGGCCCGCCGACCACGGCGGTCCGGCCTGGACGCCGGCTCAGCGCTGGATCTTCGAGACCGAATGCGCGCGTGCCGGCGTGCCCAATGTCAACGTGATGGGCGTGAAGATGGTCGGGCCCGTCATCATCGGCTTCGGCAGCCCCGAGCAGAAGAACTTCTACCTGCCGCGTATTCTCTCCGGCGAGGATTATTGGTGCCAGGGCTATTCCGAGCCTGGCTCCGGCTCCGACCTCTCGTCGCTGAAGACGCGCGCGGTCCGCGACGGCGACGACTACATCATCAACGGCACCAAGATCTGGACCACGCATGCCCATCATGCCAACCGCATGTTCGCGCTGGTGCGCACCAGCGACGGGCCGCGGCAACAGGACGGCATCAGCTTCATCCTGATCGACATGAAGACGCCGGGCATCACTACGCGCCCGATCCTCACCATCGGCGGCGACCACGAGGTCAACCAGGTGTTCTTCGACGATGTACGCGTGCCCATGGCGAACCGCGTCGGCGAGGAAGGCAAGGGCTGGACCTACGGCAAATATCTGCTCGAATTCGAGCGTGGCTCCGGCATCGCCTCGGCAAAGCTGCGCGAGGGGTTGAAGGCGATCGCGGACCTCGCCGAGTCGGACCTGACGGGCCGCGCGATCGACAGCCCCGACATCGCGGCGCGCATCTCCGAGGTCGAGGTCGATATCGATGCGCTGGAAATGACCGAGCTGCGCGTGCTCTCGGCGCTCCAGACCGGGCAAAATCCCGGCGCGGTGTCTTCAATCCTGAAGCTGCGCAACAGTGAAATCCGGCAAGCCGTGACGCGCCTCGGCGTCGACGTGATCGGTCACGACGCCCTTGTCGTCGAGCCGATGCGGCCGCTCTACAAGCTCAACCACGAGCCGGCGCTTGCCGAGGAGATGCTGACGGTCGTGCCAGAATATCTCAACGGCCGGGCCTGGACGATCTTCGGCGGCACATCCGAGATCCAGCGCGACATCATCGCGAAGATGATGCTGGGAATTTGAAGCTTGTAGCCCGGATGGAGCTACTTACTCGGTGTCGTCCCCGCGAAGGCGGGGACCCATAATCACAGGCGGATATGGTCACGGGGACTCGGAGTTACAAGCTTCGTGCCAAACCACACCCTGTGGTTATGGGTCCCGGGCTCGCGCTGCGCGCGCCCCGGGACGACGGTTGAGGATGTGGCGACAGCCAGCGCGCGGCGCTTAGCCCGCCACCTTCGCGTCCCTGATCGCCTTCCAGATCTTCTGCGGCGTCAGCGGGGTGTTGAGCTGGGCGATGCCGAGCTCGGCGAGTGCGTCCATCACGCCATTGGTGACGCAGGGCGGGCCGCCGATGGCGCCGGATTCGCCGCAGCCCTTGGCGCCGAGCGGATTGGTACGGCAGGGCGCGGAATCGTCGAGCGTCACCACGATCGGCGGAACGTCGTCGGCGCGCGGGATGCAGTAGTCCTGGTAGCTCGCGGTGAGGAGCTGGCCGTCGGCGTCGTACGAGACGCCTTCATACAGCGCCTGGCCGATACCCTGCGCGACGCCGCCATGGATCTGGCCGGTGACCAGCATCGGGTTCACGGCGACGCCGACGTCGTCGACGGTGGTGTAGCGCACGACCTTGGACACGCCGGTCTCCGGGTCGATCTCGACCTCGCAGATATGCGTGCCGTTCGGCCAGCTGGGGCCGTCGACCTCACCTTCGGAATCGACGCTGAGCTTGGCGTCGCCTTCCTTCTCAGCGAGATCGAACAGGCTGATGCGGCGGTCGGTGCCGACCACGGTAAGCATGCCGCCCTGGTACTCGATGTCCTCGACCGAGGTCTCGAGCACGTTCGCCGCCTTCTCGCGCGCCTTCTGGATCAGATCATTCGACGAAACCGCGACCGCCGTGCCGCCGACGAACAGCGAGCGCGAGCCGACGCTGCCGAAGCCCTGCGCGAGATCGGTGTCGCCCTGGACGACGTCGATCTTGTCCATGGCAATGCCGAGCGTGTCGGAGATCATCTGCGTGTAGGTGGTCTGCAGCCCCTGCCCCATCGCCATAGTGCCGGAGTGCAGGATGACGCGGCCCTGCGAGGTCGCGTGCAGGCTGACCTTCTCGGTGTGGGCGCGACCACCGGTCCACTCGATGTAGGAGGTGAGCCCGCGGCCATAGAGCAGCCCCTTCTTCTTCGCGGCCTTCTTGCGCGCGGCGAAACCGTCCCAATCCGAAAGCTTCACGGCGCGGTCGAGCATGTGGGCGAAGGCGCCGGAATCGTACACCTGGCCGGCCGCATTGGTGTAGGGCAGCTGCGCCGGCTTGATGTAGTTGGCTTTCCGGATCGCACGCGGGTCCATGCCGATCTTTCGCGCGGCAGCGTCGAACAGCCGCTCGACGATGAAGACCGCTTCGGGACGGCCTGCGCCGCGATAGGCGCCGACGGGCGCGGTGTGGGTCATCACCGACTTGATCTCGAAATGCACCAGCGGCAGGTCGTAGACGCCGGTCTGCACGAACGGCCCGAGCACCAGCGGAATGATGTTAGCCGCACCCGAGGAATAGGCGCCGGTGCAGCCGATCGACTTGACGCGATAGGCCAGCACCTTGCCCTTCTCGTCGAGCGCGAACGACGCGGTCGAGGTGAGATCGCGGCCGTGGGTGCCGCCGACGAATTCGTCGGTGCGATCGCCGCGCCAGCGGATCTTCTTGTTCAGCTTGGTTGCTGCGTAGGCAACGATGCCGTCCTCGGGATAGAGGTTGGTCTTCTGGCCAAAGCCGCCACCGATGTCGCCCACCAGCACGCGGACGCTGTCCTTGGGACGCTTCAGCACGGCCTCCGCCAGCACGTCGCGCGTGGAGGCCGGCGTCTGCGACTGCACATGCAGGAGAAGACGGCCGGTTTTCTTGTCGATCTCGGCAATGGTCGAGCGCGGCTCCATCGCCGATGGCACCAGGCGCTGGCTGACGATATCCAGCTCGACCGTGTGCGCGGCCTTGGCGAAAGCTTCGTCCGCCTTGGCGGCATCGCCATAGCTCATCGCACCGACGATGTTGTCGGGCGCCTCCGGCCACACCACGGGCGCGCCGGGCTTTACGGCCTCGACCGGGTCAACCACCGCCGGCTGCACCTCGTATTCGACCACGATCGCTTCGGCCGCGCTCTGCGCTTCCGCGCGGGAGGAGGCGACCACCGCGGCGACCGCTTCGCCGGCATAGCGCACGATCTCATGCGCAAGCAGGCGGCGCGGCGGCACCGTCATCGGCTTGCCGTCTGGACGTTTGAAGATGCTCAGCGTCGGGATGCTGCCGATGTCGTCCTTGACGAGGTCGGAACCGGTATAGACCGCGGTGACGCCGGGCACCTCAGCCGCGGCGCTGGTGTCGATCGATACGATCTTCGCGTGTGCATGCGGCGAGCGCAGCACGTACAGCCACAGCGCGCCATCCTCCGGCTTGTCGTCGATGAATTGCCCCTTCCCGGTGAGCAGCCGCTGGTCTTCCAAACGCTTGACGGGCTGGCCCGCTCCGAAACGCAAATTGCCGGGAAGAATGTTCATTCCGCTGGTCCTCTAAGCCTCAAAGTGCGGCCGCCTTTTAGCGGATCGAGGCATGTGAAGCCAGCCGCGGTTTTGGGCGACAAACCCACGGATTCGTCATGCCCGGGCTCGTCGTGGGCAATGAGAGCGAATGTGTGGTTGGCACCTGCCCCAATCTCGTCGTTGCGAGCGCAGCGAGGCAATCCAGAATCTCGCCGCGGTGACAGTCTGGATTGCTTCGCTGCGCTCGCAATGACGGAGCCGGGCCAAGCCAGGCCATGACGATTGCGGAAACGGTCAGCCCAGCTCTCTTAGGGCCGCCTCCACGACCTTGCGCGCATCGGCCGTCAGCGCGGCCTGCGGCGGGACGGGGTCGCCGACGTCGTAGCCCTGGATCGCGAGCCCGGCCTTGATGCACGCGGCAAGATTGAAGCGGGCAAAGGCCTCGTTGATCCGCCACAACCTGCGCTGGAGCGCCATGGCCTCGTCCCAGCGGCCCGCCTTGCAGAGATCGTAGAGCGCGACACTCTGGCGCGGGATGATGCAGGCCGGGCCCGCCATCCAGCCGAGGCCGCCGATCAGCATCACCGCGGCCGGAATATGGGCTGAGGCCGAGAACACCCGCAAGGCGTCGCCGCAGCGGTTCATGATCGAGAGCAGCCGGCCCGTATTGGTCGAGGCGTCCTTGATGTAGCCGATGCGCGGATGCTCGGCGAGGCGCGCGATGACGTCGAGGGTGAGGTCGGAGCGCTGGAATTGCGGATTGGTGTAGATGACGACGGGAATATCGACCGCGTCCGCGATGCTGCGGAAATAGGATTCAACCTGGGCGTCGGCAAGCGGGAAGTACGCCTCCAGGATCGCCAGGATGCCGTCGGCGCCGAGCTTCTGGTACGCTTTCGCCTGGGCCACCGCATCCGCCGTCGAGGTGGAGGCAACGCCGGCCACGACCGGCACGCGGCCCTTCGCGGCCTCGATCGTGGTTTGCACGATCGCCATCCGCTGCGCGGCATTGAGATAGGCAAACTCGCCGGTCGAGCCGAGCGGCGTCAGCCCATGCACGCCGGCGCCGATCAGATCGTCGCAGAGTTTTCCGAGCACGTTCGTGCGCACCGCGCCGTCGGCGTCGACCGGAGAGACGAGATAGGGAAAGACGCCGTGGAAGTCGGGCATGTCGGGGAACGCTCCGGAGCATCGGGCGCCGCGCGCCCCGCAATCGGTGCTAACACGCGGAAAAAACGCCAGCAAGTTGGGCATTGACCACTTCTTAAGGACGTTGCGCGCCCGGCCATCATGCCACGCCCCTCACCCACCCCTTGTTAGGGAGTCACGGCGATGGTGCCGGCCATGCCCCTCACGGTATTGTCCAAGTTCCTGCATCCCGATCCGCGTATCAGGCGCGAGCTCGTCGATCTCCTGTACACCTCGCTGCCGCAAGTGTTTGCCATCGGTATCACCTCCGTGACGGGTGCCGCGACGCTGGCCCTCATGAGCGGCGATATCGGCTATGCCGTGATCTCGGTCTTCATCCTCATCACGGCCGTAGCCCGCATCTACTCGCTGTTTCTCTACAAGTCCCGCGCTGCGCAGTTCTCCGATGCCGACGTGGTACGCTGGGAACGGCTCTACAGTGCCGGCGCTTCAGCCTTCGGCCTTGCGCTCGGCATGCTGTCCTATCGGGCGCTCCAGCTCGACGACGCACCCGGCGCCTGGATCGCGTTCGGACTCTCGATGTCGTTCTGCGTCGGCATGGTCTCGCGTGCAGCGATCCGTCCCTGGATCATCCTCACAACCGCCGCCGTCCTGTTGACGCCGACCATCGTGGCCGGCCTGCTCCGGCCCGAACTCGCCTACAAGCTCGGCGCGGTCATGCTGGTGTTCTTCTGGCTGACCTTGCGGGAGGCCTCGAAGCATCTCAGCGCCGCCTTCGTCGAACGACTCGAGGCCAAGCATCGGCTGGCGCGGCAGGCGACCCACGACTTCCTCACCGGGCTGCCGAACCGCGCAGCGTTTCTCCAGGCGCTGGCGGAGACGGGCGAAGACTTCGCCATCATCGCCGTCGACCTCGACGGCTTCAAGCCGGTCAACGACCGTCACGGCCATCACGCCGGCGACGATCTGCTGCGCCAGGTGGCGGAGCGGCTGTCCTTCTGCGTCGGCAACACCGGCCTTGCCGCGCGTTTCGGCGGCGACGAGTTCATGGTGCTGAAGCCGGTTGCCGCCGGCAAAGCCGGGCGCGAGGAAGCGCTCGCGCTGGCGCGCCAGGCCATTCTGGACCTCTCGATGCCGTTCCTGCTGTCGGACATTCCCGTCCACATCGGCGCAAGCGCAGGCATCCTCGTCAGCACTGGCACGGCGAGCGCCGGCTCGACGGCGCAGCTCCTGGAGCGGGTCGATCGCGCGCTCTATGCGGCCAAGCGCGCCGGAGGCGGGCGATGGATGTGGTCGGACGAAGGTGCCGTTCCCGAACGCGCGGCAGGCTGAAACAGCCCGGTTCGATCACACCTTGAGCAGCCGCACCCGCGTGCCCCAGGGATCGATCGCCTCCACGCCATTCGCAAGCGCCGTCACTTGCGCACCGCCCTTGCGCAGGCGCGCTTCCTGCGCCGCGAGCAGTTCCTGCTTCTCCGTCACCAGCGAGAACCAGGCGAGACCCGTCGTCTGATCGTCCCGCTGGCCGGCACCCTGGCTTTGCCAGACATTCATGCCGAGGTGATGGTGATAGCGGCCAGACGACAGGAACGCTGCGCCGTTGCGCTTGCGGGTCGGATCGAGGCCGATCGTGCCGTGATAGAAGTTCTCCGCCTGCGCGAGATCGCCGACGCGCAAATGCATGTGGCCGACGCGCAGGCCGTCCGGCGCCTTGGCATAGTCGGCAATGCGCGGATTCGTCAGCGACAGCAAGTCCGGGATATTGAGCTCGTCGGTCGCCATCTGCACGCTGCCCTGGCTCCACTGCCATTGCGAGGGATCGCGGTCGGCATAGACCTCGATGCCGTTGCCTTCGGGATCGTCGAGATAGACGGATTCGCTGACGAGGTGATCGGCAAAGCCCGACAGCGGCACGCGATGCGAGGCGGCGTGCACCAGCCAGCGCGCAAGGTCCTTGCGGGTCGGCATCAGGAAGGCAGTGTGATAGAGGCCGGCGGCGTTGCGCGGCTCGATCGCGGCATCGGGACGGGCTTCCAGCACGAGCAGCGTGATGCCGCCCGTGCCGAGCCTTGCGGCGGTCGCCGAGCGCTCCATCACGGCGAGCCCGATCACGTCGCGGTAGTAGTCCGCGACCTTGTCGAGATTCTTAACCCGAAGCGTCACCATGCCGACCCGCATCGGCGTACGGCTGGCGTAAGTCGGGCCACCGCCCTGCGGCGTGCCCTCGGCGCGCGCCGCGGCTGCGGCCGCCATCGCGAGCGATGTCGCACCGGCGAGCTGAAGCAGGGTGCGGCGGGTGAGATCGATGGTCATGGGTTAGGGCTCGCTGAAGTCCTTGGGGCAATGCGGCGCAATGTCGGGCCGATTGCTACACGTTCGCGTGAGCAGCTCCCAATCACATGTTCGTCGGCCGTAGCGCTACGGAGGTCCTGCCCATCCGGCCAGTTTCCGGATCGGCCGTGACATCCCAGATTGAGGGCAACTTACAGGAGCCTTCCATGACCGAGCCCACTCCGCTGTCTTCACTGTCGTCCGCGCTCGCGGATGTCGTGGCGCGCACCGCGCCGTCCATCGTCTCCGTGCATTCGCATCGCTCCCGCGCGACCGGCTTCGTCTGGAAGTCCGGCCTGATCGTCACCGCCGACGAAGCACTGGCCGATGAGGGCGAGGTCGAAATCGGCCTCCCCGACGGCAACACCGTGGCCGCCACGATCGCTGGCCGCGACCACACGACCGATATCGCGCTGCTGCGCACTGATGCCGGTATCGCCCCGGTCAAGCTGGCCGCCACGGTCCCGCCCCTCGGCGCGCTGTCGGTCGTGGTCGCGACTAATCGCGATGCGCCGAGCGCGGCGCTCGGGATGGTTTCGCTGTCCGGTAAGAGCTGGCGAAGCCTGCGTGGCGGCGACATCGATGCACGGATCGAGCTCGACGCTCGCCTGCATCCCGCCCAACAGGGTGGCCTCGCACTGGATGCATCAGGCGAGGCTTTCGGCATGGCCGTGCTCGGACCTCGGCGCGTGCTGGTGATCCCGACGGCGACGATCGAGCGCGTCGCGGCCCAGCTCGAGACACGCGGCCGGATCTCCCGTGGATATCTCGGCCTCGGGCTCCAGCCGGTGCGGCTCGACGACGGTATCGGCGCGATGGTGATGAGTGTCGACAAGACCGGACCGTCGGCCGCGGCGGGCATCCGCCAGGGCGACGTGATCGTGGCGGTCAACGATCAGAAACTCTCGGGCGTACGCGCGCTGTCGCGGATGCTGGGTCCGGCGAGCGTCGGCGCGGTGGTCGTCGTCGCGGTACGTCGCGGCGGCGAGCCGGTCAGCTTCAAGGTCACGGTCGCCGAGAGGCCGGAGGCGTGAGCGAGGATAACGCACAGGAGATCGTCCTTTCCTTGGAAATCGACGATCCCGCCCTTGCCGATCGCCTGGCGACGCTGCTCGGCAACGTCGCCGGGCTTCGCCTTGCCGCGCCCGGCGAACAGCCCGCGGCGACGATCGTCGCGCGCGACATGCCCGAGGACATCGCGCTGACGCAGCGTGAACTCGACGTACTGGCGCTGATGGCCGAGGGCGCTTCCAACAAGATGATCGCACGTCAACTCGGCATCTCTGTGCACACCGTGAAATTCCACGTCGGCTCGCTGCTCGACAAGCTGGATGCCACCGGCCGCACCGATGCGGTGGCGCACGCGGCGCGCCGCGGCGTGATCGAGCTCTGAAGCCGTCGGGCTTTATTGCGCCGATGTCGCAGGGAAGCTGAGCCGGACCGTGAGGCCCGGCGCATTGTCGTGCAGCGCAATCTCGGCGCCGTGGAGGCCGGCAACCGCCGCGACCAGGCTCAAGCCCAGACCGTTGCCCGGTGTGTAACGGCTCTGTTCGAGCCGGTAGAAGCGCTTGAA
The DNA here is from genome assembly GCA_023435725.1 of Pseudomonadota bacterium. Lineage (GTDB taxonomy): Bacteria > Pseudomonadota > Alphaproteobacteria > Rhizobiales > Xanthobacteraceae > Bradyrhizobium. Next base: position 34,316 of record JAEYRD010000097.1, read on the forward strand.
CACGTGATCGCGCTGGTCGGCCGGAATGCCCGGACCATCGTCGGCGATCGCGATCACGGCCCCGCCGCCGGCGCTGCGACAAGTCACGGTGACCTGTCCTCCCGCACGGCCATGCTTGATCGCATTGTCGACGAGATTGGCAATGGCATCGAACAGGAGGTCGCGGTCGCCTGTCACGGATACCTTGCGGTCGCCACCGAGGCTAAGATGGGTCGTGACCTGCTCGGCCGCGGCATCATAGAGTTCGACGACCTCGCCGGCGATCTCGGCAAGGTCGAGCGTCCGAAACGCGCTCCGGCGGGCGCGGGTCTCGATCTCCGAGATCCGCGTGATGGAGGCGAACATGCCCAGCACGGAATCGAGATCGGCAATGGTGTCGCCGATCAGCACCGCATCCACCTCGCTGTTGCGCGGCGCGTGATAGGCCTTCTCCAGCCGGCCACGCATGCGCGTCAGAGGCGTGCGCAGGTCATGGGCGACATTGTCGCTGGCCTGCTTGACCTCGCCCATCAACGTCTCAATGCGGTCGAGCATCTGGTTGAGGTTTTCGGCGACCCGGTCCCACTCGTCGTGGCTGCCGCGCAAGGGGATCCGCCGGTCGAGGCCGGACAGCATGATGGCGCGGCTGGTCGCGTTGATCTCCTCGATCCGCCCGACCGTCCGGCGCGTCACCAGCACGGCCGCGAGCCCGGCAAGCACCAGCAGCAGCACGGCGACCGCGACCATCGCGAGCTCGATCATGCCCGTAAAGGCCTCATGATCGCCGGCATCACCGACCCGGCTCTGCACATAGCCGATGGTGCCGAAATAGACATAGCCCATGATCGCCGCGACGATCAGCCCGAACGCCCCGATCGCGATCAGCGCCAGGCGGAAGGTCGAGGAGAGGAGCGTCTTAGCCAGGAGCACGGATGCAATATCCGATGCCGCGGATGGTATGGATCAGCGGATAGGCCTGGCTGTCATCGACCTTGCGGCGCACGCGCCCGACATAGACATCGATGATGTTCGTGGACGGATCGAAATGCAGGTCCCAGACGTGCTGCAGCAGCATCGCGCGGGAAACGACGCGGCCCTCGTTGCGGACGAGATATTCGAGCAACTGGAATTCCCGCGGCAACAAAGGAATCTTCCGGCCGCGGCGGCTCGCGTTGCGTGCGATCAGGTCGATGGTGAGGTCGCCGACCCGCAAGATCGTCTCCTTGGCGATGGTCTCGCTACGGCGGCCGAGCGCCTCGAGCCGCGCCAGCAGCTCGACGAAGGAGAACGGCTTGACGAGATAGTCATCGCCGCCGGCGCGCAAGCCGCGCACGCGGTCATCGACCTCGCCGAGCGCTGAGATGATCAGGAACGGCGCGGCGATGCCGTCATCGCGCAATTGGCGCATCACGGTGATGCCGTCGATATCCGGCAGCATGCGATCGATGGTGATCACGGCATATTCGCGCGCGGCGCCGTGGCTCAGGGCTTCTCGCCCCGTGGCTGCGAGATCGACGTCGTAGCCCGAGGTCGTCAGCTCCTCGAGGAGCTGGCCTGCGGTTTCCGGATCGTCCTCGACGACCAGGATGCGGCGGTGACCTCCGGTCATGCGAAACTCCGCGCGACGATCGCCATCAGACTATCCCGTTCCGGGGCTGAGCGGAACTGCCCGATGGCGATCGCGACCAATGGTGCGGTACGGTGATGCGACTACCAATAGTCTCCGCACACATTGACCCATTGCCAGCCATAGGCTGTCCAGCTCCTCTGCCAGCAGCCGTCATCGTAATAGTTGGCATAGAAGAACGGACCGCCGACGAAGGCGAACCGGTTGAAGCGATGATGGCGGAAGAAGAAGGCATGGCGGCCGATGAAGGGTCTGCCGTGCCAAGAACCGCGCCAAGCCGTGCCAGCAAACCGCGGACCGAAGGCGGCGCGGGTCGCTAGCGGAGCACCGGCAAAGCGCGGCCCGATGGCTGCGTGGGCCGCCATTGGCGAACCGACGAAGCGGGCACCACCGAAACGAGCACCGCCCATGCCGCCAACTCGCATGCCGCCGCCACCCCAACCGCCGACATGCATGCCGCCACCACCGAAATGACCGCCGCCGCCAAATCCGCCGTGTCCACCGCCTCCGAACCCGCCACCACCAAACCCGCCATGTCCGCCGCCGCCGAATCCGCCACCGCCGCCGCGCGCGAGAACGGGCGGCGCGAGCGCCAGCGTTGCAACAACCGCCGCTGCGACAAGGCCTGTGAGAAGCCTGTTGTTCATCGGAAAATCCTCCTTGCCGTGCGGTGGTCACCCCACCGCACCCGGAGGATCAGAAGAGGAGAATGCGTCGTCCCCTTCAACTTACAAATGCGCCAGATTCTGACGCGGGAGTTAGGGAGGCAAGCTCTCTCACTCCCTCGCCCCGTTCTTACGGGGAGAGGTGGGGTGAGGGGCTGCGTCCGCGAATTCGATCTGAGTTGGAGGGCGGCGCGTGCGAGTCGGAGGGACCTTTGATCTGGTCAACCTCGCGCCTGCCCCGGAATCCGCGCTGCGCGCGAATTCCGACCTCTCCCCGCAGAAGAGCGGAGAGAGGTCAAGGCAGATGCGAGCTTACGCCCGCTTCCCGTTACTCTTCTCGGCAGCCCGCCGCATTGCTTCGGCGAGCGCGCCGCCGCCCGAGGATTCCTGCTTGCGCGGCGCCGACGAGGTCATGCGGGAGGCATTGCGCGAGTTGTTGTCCCGCTGCATGCCGGGCGCGTCCTTCTTGGCGCCGACCTCGTCGTCGAGGCGCAGGGTCAGCGAGATGCGCTTGCGCGCGACCTCGAAGTCCAGCACCTTCACCTTGACGATGTCGCCGGGCTTCACCACGTCGCGCGGATCCTTGATGAAGGTCTTCGACATCGCCGAGATGTGCACGAGTCCGTCCTGGTGCACGCCGATGTCGACGAAGGCGCCGAAGGCGGCGACGTTGGTCACGGTGCCCTCGAGGATCATGCCCTTCTGGAGATCCTTGATCTCCTCGACGCCCTCCTTGAAGACCGCTGCCTTGAATGCTGGGCGCGGATCGCGGCCGGGCTTTTCAAGTTCGCGCAGGATGTCGGTCACGGTCGGCAGGCCGAAGGTCTCGTCGACGAAATCCTTCGGCTTCAGCGTGCGCACGACGTCGCTGCTGCCGATCAGCGCCTTGATGTCGCTCTTGGTGGCGGCGAGGATCCGGCGCACCACCGGATAGGCTTCCGGATGCACGCCGGAGGCATCGAGCGGGTCCTCGCCACCGAGGATGCGCAGGAAGCCCGCGCACTGCTCGAACGCCTTCGGCCCGAGACGCGGCACCTCCTTGAGCGCCTTGCGCGACTTGAACGGGCCGTTGGCGTCACGGTGTGCCACGATGCTCTGCGCAAGACCGGAGCCTACGCCCGACACGCGGGCCAGAAGCGGTGCGGAGGCAGTGTTGACGTCGACGCCGACCGCGTTAACGCAGTCTTCGACCACGGCATCGAGCGACTTGGCGAGCTTGGCCTGGCCGAGGTCGTGCTGATACTGGCCGACACCGATCGCCTTGGGCTCGATCTTGACGAGCTCGGCGAGCGGATCCTGGAGCCGCCGCGCAATCGAGACCGCGCCGCGCAGGGTGACATCGAGGCCCGGCAATTCCTCCGAGGCGAAAGCCGAGGCCGAATAGACCGACGCGCCGGCTTCGGACACGACGATCTTGGTCATCTTCAGCTCGGCCAGGCCCTTCACGAGATCGGCTGCGAGCTTGTCGGTTTCGCGCGAAGCGGTGCCGTTGCCGATCGCGATCAGCTCGACGCGATGCTTGAGCGCAAGTTTGCCGAGAATCGCGAGCGATTCGTTCCACTGCCGCTGCGGCTCGTGCGGATAGATCACAGCGGTATCGACGACCTTGCCGGTCGCGTCGGTGACGGCGACCTTGACGCCGGTGCGATAGCCGGGGTCGAGCCCCATGGTGGCGCGGGTACCGGCGGGCGCGGCCAGCAGCAGGTCGCGCAGGTTGGAGGCGAACACGCGCACGGCCTCGGTCTCGGCCGCGTTCCACAGCCGCATGCGCAGATCGATGTTCAGATGCACCTGGATCTTGGTACGCCAGGCCCAGCGCACGGTGTCGATCAGCCAGCGGTCGCCGGCGCGCTTGAGGTCGGCGATGCCGAACCGCTTCATGATCTTCAATTCATAGGCGCCCGGGACGCCCGCCGGCGGCGCTTCGGCTTCGGCCTGGATCTGGAGATCGAGGATCTCTTCCTTCTCACCGCGGAACATCGCGAGGATGCGGTGCGAGGGCAGCTTCGTCAGCGGCTCGGAGAATTCGAAATAGTCGGCGAACTTCTCGCCTTCGGTCTTCTTGCCGTCGCGCACCTTGGAGGCCATGCGCGCATTGGTCCACATCTCCTCACGCAAGCTTCCGATCAGGTCGGCGTCTTCGTCGAAGCGCTCGACCAGGATGGCGCGGGCGCCGTCGAGTGCGGCCGCGGCGTCCGCAACGCCCTTCTCGGCGTTGATGAAGGCTTCGGCCACGACCTTCGGATCGTTGCCCGGCTCCGCCATCAGTTGATTGGCGAGCGGCTCGAGGCCGGCCTCCTTGGCGATCTCGGCCTTGGTGCGGCGCTTCGGCTTGAACGGCAGATAGATGTCTTCGAGGCGCGCCTTGCTGTCAGCCGCCATGATCGTGGCCTCCAGCGCGGCATCGAGCTTGCCCTGCTCACGGACCGATTCGAGGATGGCCTTGCGGCGGTCTTCGAGCTCACGCAGGTAAACCAGGCGCTCCTCCAGGGTGCGCAATTGCGCGTCGTCGAGCGCACCGGTCGCTTCCTTGCGGTAGCGGGCGATGAAGGGAACCGTGGCGCCGCCGTCGAGCAGCGTCACCGCCGCCTCGACCTGCTCCGCCCGTACCCCAAGCTCCTGCGCAATCTTCTGGTTGATATTTGCCACGCGAGATTCCCTCTATCCAAGCACGCAACGCGGGGCGAACCACCGGCTGCGGGACGCCGCTTATGGACCAACCAGGGTTGATTCATCAAGGTGCGGTGCGGAACCGTCGACAGAGGATTTTTGTTGAAACGATGCGATCTCGCCACAATCCTGCGGGTGTCGCGGCTTTCTCTCTCGTGTCGCCCAAGGCGAGCGTCAGTTATCCCACGGTGAAAGCGCAGCCCTTGCGGCTTGACAGATGCCACGGTTCCACGGCTGGTTGGTCCGCCGGACCAGCGAACTCCATGTGAGGACCAGTCATGCGGACATCATCGGTCGGCGTCATCAGGATCGCTACCAAGGGCCCCGGCGACGTGTCCGGACTTATGGCCATGATCGACTCCGGCGCGATCGATCCGAAATCCATCCTTGCCGTTCTCGGCAAGACCGAGGGCAATGGCGGCGTCAACGACTTTACCCGGGAGTATGCCGTCGCCGCGCTGTGCACGGCGCTGGCGCCGCGGCTCGGCCTGACAGCGCACGAGGTCGAACAGCGCATCGCCTTCGTGATGTCGGGCGGCACAGAGGGCGTGCTCAGCCCGCACATCACGGTATTCACACGTCAGGAAGTCGAGGCGCGGCCGGCAGGCGTTGCCGGCAAGCGTCTCAGCATCGGCATGGCGCACACGAGGGATTTCCTGCCCGAGGAGCTCGGCCGCTCCGCACAGATCACCGAGACCGCCACGGCCGTGAAAGAAGCGATGGAGGATGCCGGCATCACCGATCCCACTGATGTCCATTTCGTGCAGATCAAATGCCCGCTGCTCACCAGCGATCGCATCGAGGCCGCAGCGGCGCGCGGCAACGAGACGGCGACGATCAGCGCTTATGGCTCGATGGCCTATTCGCGCGGCGCCTCCGCGCTCGGTGTTGCGGTCGCGCTCGGCGAGATCGCCTCCGACATCCGCAACGAAGACGTGCTGCGACGCTACGATCTGTTCTCGAAAGTCGCCTCGACCTCATCCGGCATCGAACTCATGCACAATGTCGTCATCGTGCTCGGCAACTCCGTGTCATCGGCGAGCGAATTCGAGATCGGGCATGCCGTCATGAGCGACGCCATCGACTCCGCGGCGGTCATGTCGGCGTTGAACAGCGTTGGACTTGGCACCGCGCCAGAGACCGCCGCGGGTCGCGAGCTCGTCAACATCTTCGCCAAGGCCGAGGCCTCGCCTGATGGCAGCGTGCGCGGCTTCCGTCACACCATGCTGGAAGATACCGACATCAGTTCGACACGCCATGCCCGCGCCGCCGTCGGCGGCTTGATCGCAGGGCTCGCCGGCACCGGCGCGGTCTACGTTTCCGGTGGCGCCGAGCATCAGGGGCCGGCTGGCGGCGGCCCGGTTGCGGTCATCGCGCGGCTGTCTTAATGACGCCGCGACCTCTCCGCCCGGCGCAACCCTGCCCTTCGCGCCGGCTCAGTTGATTCACGCGGGCCCTTGCGAAAAAGGTGACGCCGCACCAAAGGGGATTTTGACTTCATGACCTTGCCGATGAGCTGGAATGAATGGGCGCAGCACGATGGCGTGGCGCTGGCCGCGCGCGTCCGCAAGGGTGAGCTGACGGCGAAGGAATTGGCACGCCAGGCCGCCGCGGGCGTCGCCAAGGTCAATCTGGCGCTGTCGGGCGTGGTCGAGCTGTTCGAGGACGTGATCGCCGATCCGGCCAAGGACGGCGCCAATCTGTCCGGCCCGTTCGCCGGCCTGCCATTCCTGATGAAGGATCTTGGCCCGACTATGAAGGGCCGTCTCCAGGAGATGGGCTCGCTCCTGATGCGCGGCAATCGCGCGGCGGCCGACACGTTCCTGACCGGAAAATTCCGCCAGGCCGGACTGAACCTGATCGGCCGCACCACGACGCCGGAGTTCGGCGTGTGCAGTTCGGCCGACAATCCCGCAGTTTATGTCACGCGCAATCCCTGGAACACGGACTACACCACCTGCGGATCGTCGGCGGGCAGCGCGGCGATGGTGGCGGCTGGCGTGGTGCCGATCGCGCATGCAACCGATGGCGGCGGCTCGATCCGCATTCCCGCCGGCGTCAACGGCAATATCGGATTGAAGGTCTCGCGCGGCGTGTTCTCGCTCGCACCGCACATGTCCGATCTCTCCGGCCTCGTCTCGATCCAGGGCTGCCAGTCGCGCTCGGTGCGCGACACCGCGGCCTTCGTCGATCACGCCCGCGGGCCCGCGCCCGGCGAGTTCATGCCGTTCTGGACCACGGCTCAGCCCTATGGCGAGATGATCAAACGCGATCCGGCAAAGCTGCGCATCGCGCTGTCCCACACCTGGGGCGACTACACCGCAACACCGGAGATCGCCGCCGAGCTGGAGAAGGCAGGCCGCTTCCTCGAAGGCCTCGGCCATCACGTCGACTACGCGCTGCCCGAGCTCGACTTCCGCGCCGCGTTCGAGGCGCAGACCACCTGCTACATCAGCAATTTTGCCGTGGTGATCTCCAACATGCTGGCGGCGCGCGGACTGGAGCGGCCGCCGGAGGATCTGATCGAGCCCGTCAACATCCGGATCTGGGAATCCGGGCGCAACACGAGCTTCGCCGAGCGGGCGAAGATGCAGGCGGTGTTCAACACCACATCGCGCGGCTTCGGAGCGTTCTTCGAGCAGTGGGACGTGATCCTGACGCCCATCACCGCGCTGCCGACACCGAAGGTCGGCACCAGGGAATATCTCACCATCTCCGACAATCCCGACGTTCTCGACTGGTTCGGCAATCTCTGGCGCTTCTTCGCCTTCACGCCGCTCGCGAATCTTTGCGGCATGCCCGCAATCTCGATGCCCATGGCAACCCAGGAGCACGGCCTGCCGCTCGGCATCCAGGCGATCGCGAAGCAGGCCAATGACGGCCTGCTTCTGCAACTCGCCGCCCAGATCGAGCGCGCGCTGGATGGCAAGTGGAACGGCGGCAGGAAGCCGAAGGTGCATGTGAGCTGAGGTCGGCGTCAGCTTCTTTGTCGTCCATTCCTGGAGACGCCCGTCGATGGGCTGCTCGGGATGAGGTGTCGTTTCGCGGTCCAGTCCCGGGACCTCCATGGTGAGAGCCCTGCTCGCGGCGCGTCACGAACCATGGGGTCGAGCCGGCCTCAGTTCTTCACCGTTGGGATCACTTCGGCCGGCTGCTGCTGGCCCTGCTTGTACATCGCCAGAGCCTTGTCGAGCGCTTCGCGCAAGGCCAATGCGGCGGCCACGCTGCAACGCAGATGCGCGGTCTGGACCACGTCGACCCTGACGGCGGCACCGACCGGCATCAAGAGGTTCGCGGCGAGCTCGATCTGGATCGCGCCGTTGTGATGACCGAAGCAGGATGCGCCGTCGAAATAGATGATCGGCGCCCGCTCGGCGCTGGAGTTCGAAATGGTGACGGGCCCCTGGTTGGTGGCGGGTGTTTCGGGGTCGGCCATGGGCACTCCTTAAGGCTGGTCAACGAACGAAACGCCCACCATCGTTGCTTCGGCCCGCGCTGTCGAGGCCAAACCGGCCGCTCGCAGACCTGCCGTGCGGCGCGCATTCAGGGTTTTGCGCCCCGCCCGACACTGGTCTAGAACATCGCCATGTCCACTTCACCGACCACGCTCCCGTTCGAGGAACTCGCCGAGGCGATCAAGGGCCGCCGCTCCGACTACGGCCATATCAGCGGGCTCCAACTCGACCGCTTCGCACCCGGCGAGGCCTGGTCCCGCCTGCCCTACCGCCCCGTCTTCGTCGGCGACACCGAGACCGGTGTGCTGCATGGTGGCGTCGTCACCGCGATGCTGGACGAGAGCTGCGGCATGGCCGTGCAGCTGGCACTCGACGGCACGAGCGCGATCGCAACGCTCGACCTGCGTATCGACTATCAGAAGCCGGCGACGCCCGGCCTCGACATCAAGGCGCATTCGGTTTGCTATCGCACCACCCGCTCGATCGCCTTCGTGCGCGCGACCGCCTATCAAGAGTCCGAGGACGATCCGGTCGCGACCGCGACCGCCTGCTTCATGATCGGTGCCAACCGCACCAACATGCTCGCGGATCGCAGGATGGATTCGCGCAGCATCCCGACGCTGGAGGCGCCGGATGATCCGGACGGCCCGTTCGCCAACAGTCCGTTCGCGCGCTGTCTCGGCATTCGCGTCAACGACGACGGCACGCTGACGATGCCGTTCTCGCCAAAGATCATCGGCAATCCGATCCTGCCCGCGATCCATGGTGGCATGACCGGCGCATTCCTCGAGACCACCGCGATCGTCGGCGTGAGGCGCGAGCTCGGGATCGCCACGCTGCCCAAGCCGATCGGGCTCACCGTCAACTATCTGCGCTCCGGCCGCGCCGTCGACACCTTTGGCAACGTCTCCATCGTGAAGCAGGGCCGGCGTATCGTCGCCTTCGAGGCAAGGGCCTGGCAGGACGATACGAACAAGCCGATCGCCACCGCTTTCGGCCATTTCATGCTGCGGCCGACGCCTGGAAGTGACGAGGAATAGGCGTATTTTCCCTTGACGACCGGGGTCCGGGCCACAACGATAGCCCATTCCCTGCGAGAGGTATTGGGTTGCGGCATCCGCTCGACATCATCGCCATGTTCGCCGCGCTGTGGCTGCTGGCCTCGATGGTGCTCGACGCGTTGACGCCGAAGGAACTGACGGCGGTGATGATCGGCATTGCGATCGGGCCCGCGATCGTCATCACCGCCGTGTTCTACTATCTGCGCTGCGCGCGTACGGATTTCGCGGTGATGTTCGCCGCGCTGTGGCTGATCTCTGATATCGCCATGGCATTCATCTCGCCGACGCAGCTGCCACATTTCCTGATCGCGCTCGGCTTCCTGCCGGCCCTGCTGATCGGCATCGTGCTGCACTGGCAGCGCTTCCAGCGCCGCCACGAGCGGCTGACCGTACCCTCGGTCAAGCGAAGCTAGCGCCATTGTCCACCTCTCCCCGACGGGGAGAGGTGAACCGAACGCGCCTCAGCCGAAATCATCGCGGCAGCAGGTTGGTCTTGGCGAGGTCGAGCACCTCGTCGCCACGACCGTTCATTACCGCCCGCAGGACCCAGAGGCTGAAGCCCTTGATCTGCTCGGGCGTGATGGTCGGCGGCATCGACAGTTCCTGCTTGGCGGTGACGACGTCGAGCAACGCCGGTCCGTCGTGCGCCAGCATCTCCTTCATGGCACCGGGAAGCTCGCCCGGATCCTCCACGCGCTTGGCGAAGATGCCCATCGCGCGCGCCATCGCCGCGAAATCGGGGTTCTCCAGATCGACGTTGGTATCAACAAATCCCGCGGCCTTCATCTCCAGCGCGACGAAGCCAAGCACGCCATTGTTGAAGATGACAATCTTCACCGGCAGCTTCATCTGCGTCAGCGTGATCAAATCGCCCATCAGCATGGTGAAGCCGCCGTCGCCGGAGAGCGAGATGACCTGGCGGCCGGGCTGCGAGGCCTGCGCGCCGATCGCCTGCGGCATGGCGTTGGCCATCGAGCCGTGCACGAACGAGCCGATCAGCCGGCGGCGGCCGTTCATCTCGAGATAGCGCGCGGCCCATACCGTCGGCGTGCCGACATCGGCGGTGAAGACGGCATCGTCGGACGCATAATCGCTGACGACCTTTGCCAGATATTGCGGATGGATCGGCTTGCTGCCCGGCGTCCCCTTGGCGAGCGAGTCGAGGCCTTCGCGCGCCTTCTTGTAGTGCGCGATCGCATCGTCGAGATGCTTCCGCTGGGTCTTGGTCTTCAGCAGCGGCAGCAGCGCCTCGATCGTCAGCGCGACGTCGCCGACGAGGCCGAGATCGATCTTGCAGCGCCGGCCGAGATTTTCAGGGCGGATGTCGACCTGCGCGACCTGACAGTCGGTCGGAAAGAACTGCTTGTAGGGAAAATCGGTGCCGAGCATCACGAGGGCGTCGCAGGCGTGCATCGCGGCATAGCCCGAGGAATAGCCGATGAAGCCGGTCATGCCGACGTCGTAGGGATTTTCGTATTCGACATGTTCCTTGCCGCCGAGCGCATGGACGATCGGACTCTTGAGCGCTTCGGCCAGCTGCATCAGCGGCGCGTGCGCGCCGGCGCAGCCACGGCCGCAGAACAGGGTCACGCGCTCGGCACCGTTCAGAAGATCGGCAAGCGCCTTCAGCTCGTTAGCCGCTGGCACGACCTTCGGCGCCGCCAGCGCAAGGCCGCGCGTCGTCGACAGCGCGCGCTTGGGCGGGGTACGGAAAGCAACGTCGCCGGGCATGGCGACGACGGCGACGCCGCGCAGGCCCACCGCCGCGCGAATGGCGTTCTCCAGCACGAAGGGAAGCTGGCTCGCATCCGAGATCAGTTCGCAATAATGGCTGCACTCCCGGAACAGGTTTTGCGGGTGGGTTTCCTGGAAATAGCCGCCGCCGATCTCGGCCGACGGGATCTGCGCCGCGATCGCCAGCACGGGGACGCGACTGCGGTGCGCGTCGAACAGGCCGTTGATCAGATGCAGATTGCCGGGGCCGCAGGAGCCCGCGCACACCGCGAGGCTCCCTGTCATCTCGGCTTCGCCGGCCGCCGCGAACGCCGCGACCTCTTCGTGCCGGACATGGATCCACTCAATGGTGCCGCGGCGGCGCAGCGCCTCGGTGAGACCGTTGAGGCTGTCGCCGACGATGCCGTAGATGCGCTTGATGCCGGCCTGTTCGAGCGTCGCCACGAACAAATCGGCCACGTTGTTGATCGCCATGCCAGTCTCCTGATCTCACCGGTAGAGCAAGATAGGATAAAGCGCGGCCGTGACAGCATCACGGCTTGTTTATTGCCGGCTCAGTCTTTCGCAATCGCCCGATCGTAGGCCGCGATCGTCGCTTTCGCGCGAGCGGCCACATCTGCGGCCGACATGCCGGGCTTGTAGAGGCTGGAGCCGAGCCCGAACGCCGTCACGCCACTCTTGATATATTCGGCGAAATTCTGGTCGGAGACGCCGCCGACAGCGGCGATCATCACGCCCGCGGGCAGCACGGCGCGGATCGCGGCAATACCGGACGCGCCAAGCACGCTCGCCGGAAAGAACTTCAGGCTCGATGCGCCGGAACGTGCGGCGAGCAGCGCCTCGGTCGGCGAGAACACGCCGGGCATCGTCACCATGCCGTGCTGATGCGCACGTGCCAGCACCTCGGTGTCGACATTCGGCGAGACCATCAGCTTGCCGCCGACATCGTTGAGACGATCGACATCTGCGGCAGTCAGCACCGTGCCGGCGCCGATCAGCACGCCGGCCGGCGCCTGCTTCGTCGCGGAGGCGATCGAGCGGAACGGATCGGGAGAGTTCAAGGGAATCTCGATCGCGGTCATGCCGGCTTCGATCAGCACGCCGACGATGGCCTCGGCCTCCTCCGGCTTGACGCCACGCAGGATCGCAACCAACGGCCGCTTCATCGGCGGAAAGGGAACGCTCATCTCAACAATCCTCTCAATTCGTCCAGATCGCCGCAGCCGCCATCGACAGGCCGCGGCGAACCGCTTCATCGGCATCGATTGGGTTCACGGTCACCGACAGCGCGTCGAAGGCGAGCCGATACAGCACCCCAAGCCGACCGGAGGCGATCAGCGTGATGCCAGCTTTCGGCACGGTGCCGGAAAGGCCCGCTGCCAGCTCGACTCCGATCAGCGTCCCCGACAGCGTTTCGCGCGCCGCGGCCGGTGTGCCGCCGAACAGGAGCTGCCGCGATCGTGCGCCGAAGAGGAGATTGGCCGCGAAGGCCGGTGCATCATAGGCCGCCTTCACCGCCGCTTTGAAGCTCGCAACGTCCTCGGCATCATCGGCACCGGCAACCGCCAGCGACAGGATCGTCTCACGCGAGACCACGCTGAAGAGCTCGCCGGTCATGAACGTCGAAAAATGCTCGACCGTACCGTTCTTGACGCGCACCCATTTCGAATGCGTGCCGGGCATGCAGACCAGCGCCTCGCCGGCGGCATCGAGACCGAGCGCACCGAGCAACTGCGTCTCCTCACCGCGCATCACGTCCGGCGCCCTGGCCTCGCGCTGCGCGATGCCAGGCAGGATGCGGATGTCGCGCGCTTCGCCCGGCACCCGCACGGCCTGCTTCAGGACAGCCGATAACGGTGCCGGCGTGTCGACATAGCCGGCCTCCACCCAGCCGGTGCGGGCACCGGCCATGCCGCAGACGAGAACGGGCAGATGATGGGGCGACTCGACCGCGGTGAGATGCGATTGCAGCACGGCGGCGAAGCCGGCCTTGGCCGCGACCAGCATGCCCTCGCCGCTGCGGCGTTCAGCCAGCACCACCTGGCCGGCGCGGTCGATCAGCCAAAGCCGGAAGCTACTGGTGCCCCAGTCCACCGCGACATAGGCGGGTTCGGTCATTTCGAATCGTGTCCTCGTCTCACCGGCAAGACACCGTCTCGCGACAATGAGACGGCTCTTCGCAAATCCGCCCCGGGATATCGGCTATTGCCGCTCCAAACCAGCCCTTTCTCGCAGGTCTGGGGCGCTGCCTGCACTGGCACACCGCTTGCTGAAGCTGTCCTGTTCAAGTCCAGGAGCCGCGCAACAAGACGCGTCAACATCAGATGAGGAAACCCATGGAGATCGGCTATTTCACGATGCCTTCGCATCCGCCGGAGTGCGGCCTGAAGGAAGGACACGACTGGGATCTGCAGGTCCTGCGCTGGCTCGACGAGCTCGGCTATCAGGAAGCCTGGATTGGCGAGCATCACACCGCGCCATGGGAACCCAATCCCACGCCGGACCTCCTGATCGCACAGGCGCTGATGCAGACCAAGCGCTTGCGCATCGGCCCGGGCGGCTTCCTGCTGCCGTATCATCACCCGGCCGAGCTCGCCAACCGCGTCGCGATGCTGGACCATCTCTCCGAAGGCCGGCTCAATTTCGGCGTTGCCGCCTCAGGCCTGCCGAGCGACTGGGCGATGTTCAACGTCGACGGCATGAGCGGACAGAACCGCGATATGACCCGCGAGGCGCTGGAGATCATCCTGAAGCTGTGGACCGAACCGGCACCTTTCACCCACAAGGGCAAGTTCTGGACGGTGACCAAGCCCGACACGATGTTCGACTTCCTCAAGCCCCACATCAAGCCGCTGCAGGCGCCGCATCCGCCGATCGGCGTTGCCGGGCTCTCGAAGAACTCTGACACGCTGAAGCTCGCCGGCGAGCGCGGCTTCATCCCGATGAGCCTCAACCTGAACCCGGCCTATGTCTCCAGCCATTGGGACTCGGTCGTAACAGGCGCCGCCAAGACCGGCCGCACGCCGGACCGCCGGGACTGGCGATTGGTGCGCGAAGTGTTCGTCGCCGATACCGACGAGGAGGCTTGGAAGCTCTCGACCGGCGACATGATGGGCCGGATGATGGGCGAGTACTTCCTGCCGCTGCTCGGCCATTTCGGCTTCAAGGACTATCTGAAGCACGCGCCCGACGTGCCCGATAGCGACGTCACCGTCGAATATTGCGCCAAGCGGAACTGGATCGTCGGCTCGCCCGCGACCGTCGCCGAGAAGATCGAGAAGATCTACGACGAGGTCGGCGGCTTCGGCGTGCTCTGCGTGTTCGGCTTCGACTACAAGCACAAGCCGGAAGCCTGGCACCACTCGCTCTCGCTGCTGAAGAACGAGGTGATGCCTCGCCTGAAGCATCTCGGCTCCGCGAAGAAGGCAGCTTGACCCGATGCATGGTTCGGAAAAGTGCGCAGCGGTTTTCCGAAGAAATCATGCTTGACTCATAGAGCCGGGTGCGGCGCAATCGTGTCGCACCCGCGCTTATTTCGGAGATTTCCGCGTGACGGTCGATGCAAAGGATTTCAAACAGGCAATGCGCCAATGCGCCGGTGCCGTCGCGCTCGTCACGGTTGGCGCCGAGCACGGTAAGCGCACCGGGCTGACGGTGACGTCGGCCTGCTCGCTCTCGGACAATCCACCGTCGCTCATCGTCTGCGTCAACCGCAATGCCAGCGCGCATGCGCGCATTCGCGAGGAGGGCGCATTCGCAATCAACTTCCTGCACGAGGATCACGCCCTGCTCGCACTCACGTTCAGCGGCCAGAAGGGCGTCAACGGCGACGACCGGTTCGCCTTCGGCCAATGGACGCGCGGTGAGACCGGTGCTCCCGTGCTGATGGACGCGGTCGCGGCATTCGACTGCGTGCTGGCGCAGGAATTCGAGACCAAGACGCACTCGATCTTCGTCGGCGAGGTACGAGGCGCGTCGCATTCGGCGGCAGTCACGCCGCTGGTTTACCTGCGCAGCAATTTCCATACGCCGCAGGAGATGCGTGAAGCGATCGCGCTCGGCGACCTCGATGCAAGGCATCTGAGCTGGACGGATTTTTCGTAGATCCCACATCGCCGGTGCGCTCCCTCGCCCCGCCTGCGGGGAGAGGGTTGGGGTGAGGGGGAGTCTCCACGGGGACGGTGACAGTTGGATTCCTCCTCACCCGGATTGCATCGCCAGATGCAATCCGGCCTCTCCCCGCGCGCGGGGAGAGGCAAAAAGACCACGGCTCGCTCCTCGATTGGTCTTGAACAAACGGCGCTACTGCGCCGTCTCGATCTTCAACTGCTTGATCTTCCGATAGAGCGTGGCGCGGCTGAGCTTCAGCGCGCGTGCCGCTTCGGTCACGCGGCCGCCATGCTTGCGCAAGGCCTCCACGATCGCGGCGCGCTCGGCGGCTTCAAGATCAGGCTCCGCCCTTCCGCCGAACGGCGGCAGATCAAGGTCGGCATCGATAATCACGCCATCCTCCGCGGTGCAGCCGGCGAGCCGCAGCACGTGGCGGAGCTGGCGCATGTTGCCGGGATATGGATAGGCTGACAGCAACACCCAGGCCTCGTCCGACAGGCGGCAGTTCGGCGCTTCCTCGCTCGCGATCTGGCGAATGACGTCGTCCCGGTCGGCTCGATCGCGCAAAGCCGGCAGCCGCACTTCCATGCCGCGCAGACGGAAATACAGATCGGCGCGGAAGACTCCCTGCTCCGCCATGCGGCCGAGGTCGCGATGGGTCGCGCTGATCAGGCGGATGTCGACCGGCACCGGCTTGAGCGCGCCGAGCGGCCAGACCTCGCGGTTTTCGAGCACGCGCAGCAAACGTGTCTGCAACGTGATCGGCATGTCGCCGATCTCGTCGAGGAACAGCGTGCCGCCATCGGCCTGCACGATCAGGCCCTTCGAACCGTCGCGCCGCGCGCCGGTGAAGGCGCCGGCCTCGTAGCCGAACAGTTCGGCGTCGATCAGGCTCTCCGGCATCGCCGCGCAATTCAGCGCGACATAATTGTTGCGCGCGCGGTTGCTGGCCGTGTGAATGGCACGCGCGAACACGTCCTTGCCGACCCCGGTCTCGCCATGCAGCAGCACCGGCAGATTGTGGTCGCCGATGCTTCGCAACCGCTTCACGCTCCTGATCAGGCCGGGATCGCGGCCGGCGAGCCGGTGCAACGCGTCGAAGCGATCGGCCGGCGCATCTCGGCGCAACGCCGGGGGCCGCATGAAGGACCTGGTGCGCAGCGGCGGCGCGATCTGGCCCCGGCCCAATGGACTGCCGTCGGCGCTGCGCAGTTCGACAGTCTCGTCCGCGTTGCGCGCGCCATGGTGGTCAAACTTGATATAGCGCGACAAATCGATGCCGGATGCGATCATGCCGTCGGTCAGGCCCAGCAACGCACGCGCCGAGCGGCAGGCGCCGACGATGCGGCGATCGTCGTCATAGGCGAGCAGGCCGCTACCGCCGTCACCCGGCACGGTCGCGATCCAGGCGCTGCGGAAATGGCCACGGAAGATCGCACCCTCCATGCGCCGCGTCGCCTCCATCGTCACAGCCAGCGCAAGCTGATGCGCGGTGCGTTCGAGGTCCTCGCGGCAGGAGGTGATATTGACGGCGCCGGCGAGACGGCCGGCATGGTCGAACAGCGGCGCCACGGCGCAGGAGAACATGTGCCACTGCTCGCGAAAATGTTCGTCACGATGGACCAGGATCGGCTTCTGCTCCGCAAGCGCAGTGCCGAGCCCGTTGGTGCCCTCAAAGGCTTCAGCAAAATTCGAGCCGGTATAGATCTTCCAGTCCATGAACATTCTGGCGTCGGCCTCGCCCGGCAGGCGGCTGAACAGCATCGTCGCGTTCGCATCAGCGAGATTGACGCAATAGCCCGCGTCACGCAGCACGCGGGCTAGATCGTCGAGCTCAGGCGTGAGGAGCCTGATCGTTTCCTCCATGGGCGCGGCGATGTGGCGGACTTCGGCCTCCGTGAGCGTCTGCGGCGGCCCCTGGCGGGCAGGATCGAGCTTGTGGCTCATCAGGCAGCGCCGCCAGGATGTCGCGATCCGCGACTCCGCATCGACGTCGGCCACATGGTTGGCGACGGACAAGACACGGGCGACATGGTTCGAGGCCGAAAGGCTGGCCATCGCGGACGTCTCCACCCTGTATTATTGTGCAAAGTCTGGCAGCACGGGCGGGGATGTCAATCGGGAACCGGAACGCAGCTATTGCTGCACTGCCCTCACCACGTGTCGATACACGGCCGCTTCTTCTCCGTCCGCGCCGGCGGTTTCGGCACCGAGCGCAGGCCCGCCATGATCCAGCGCCTTGTTTCGGCGGGGTCGATGACGTTGTCGATCTCGAACACCGAGGCGATCGAGACCGCCTTGCCATTGGCATAGAGCTCGGCGACCTTGTTGCGATAGTAGGTCTCGCGCTCCACGGGGTCGGCGATCGCCTCCATTTCCTTGCGGAAGCCAAGGCGGACATAGCCCTCGAGCCCCATGCCGCCGAACTCACCGGTCGGCCAGGCTGCAGTGAAGAAGGAAGCGTGGAAACCGCCGCCAATCATCGACTGTGCGCCGAGCCCGTATCCCTTACGGAGCACAATGCCGAACAGCGGCACGGTGAGGCTGGCGCCTGTCACGAACATGCGCGAGACGTGGCGCACGATTGCGGTCTTCTCGGCTTCCGGGCCGACCATGAAGCCGGGCGTGTCGCACAGCGAGACGATCGGCAGGTCGAAGGCGTCACAGAGCTGGAGGAAGCGTGCGGCCTTGTCACCGGCGTCGGCATCGATCGCGCCGCCGAGATGGCGCGGATTGTTGGCGATGAGGCCGAACGGCTTGCCCTCGATGCGGATCAGCGCGGTGATCATGCCGACGCCATAGTCGCGGCGCAGCTCCAGCACGGAATCCTTGTCCGCGACGAGATCGATCACGCTGCGGATATCGTAGACCCGCAGCCGGTTCTCCGGGATGGCACGGCGGAGCAGGCGTTGATCGGCCGCCTGCCACTCCGTCACCGCGCCCTGGAAATAGGACAGGTATTTCTGCGCGACGCGTGTCGCCTCCTCCTCGTCCTCGACGAGGATGTCGATGACGCCGTTCGGCGCCTGGAACGAGACCGGGCCGACCTCGGCCGGATGATACACGCCGAGCCCGCCGCCCTCGATCATCGCGGGGCCGCCCATGCCGATCGAGGCGTTCTTGGTGGCGATGATGACGTCGCAGCAGCCGAGCATCGCAGCGTTGCCGGCAAAACAATAGCCGGAGACAACGCCAACCACCGGCACGAGGCCGGAGAGTCTTGCGAACTGCACGAAGGACGGGCCGTCGAGCCCGGTCATGCCGAGCCGGTCGGTGTCGCCGGGCCGGCCGCCGCCACCCTCGCCGTAGAACACCAGCGGAACGCGCCAGTCTTCCGCCAGCGTCAGCATGCGGTCGATCTTCTTGTGGTTCATGTGGCCCTGCGTGCCCGCGAGCACGGTGTAGTCATAGGCCACGACGATGCAGCGCCCGCCCTCCGGGCCGAACTTCTCGGCATTTACCGTGGCGACGCCCATGACGAGACCGTCAGCCGGCGTGTTCTTGATGAGATCGTCGAGCTTGCGGCGGCGCCGCTGCGCTGCGATCGCGAGGCTGCCATATTCCATGAAGGAGCCTTCGTCGACGAGCTGTGCGACGTTTTCGCGGGCGGTGCGCTGGTTGGTGTTACGGCGGCGCTCGACCGAGGCCGGCCGGTTCGCGTCGAGCGTATTGGCCTGGCGCGCGATCAGCTCGGCAAGATCGGGGCGGATGTGATCGAGATCGATGTCGGCTTCCGTTGCCGATGCATCGGCCGCGACGTCGAGCGGCTCCAGATACATGATCGGCTCGCCATGCATCAGCGTGATGCCGTCGCTTGCGACGAGCTTCATGACGCGGCCACCCTGCTCGGCCATGACCAGATGCTCCATCTTCATGGACTCGATCACGGCGAGTTGCTGACCAGGGCGTACGATCTCGGTTTCCTTCACCTGGATGGTGACGATGGTTCCTTGCAGCGGCGCTGCGACCATCACCGCGCCCTCAGGCACGGCTTGCGCGACGGGCGCCTCCGCGCCGTGGCCGGTTCGCTCGGTCGCGGCAAAGTAGAGCGGCTTGGCCGCACCATCGGCCGCCTGGACCAGCTTTGCGATATTGCGGTCGATGAAATCGGTCGCAATACGATTGATCCTGAAATCGGAATGCGCGAGCACGGCCTGGAGGAAAGCGATGTTGGTGACGACGCCGTCGATCCGAAATTCGCGCAGGGCACGCGAGGCCTTCGCGACGACGTCGTGCCAGGCTTCACCCGGCGTATGCACGATGATCTTTGCGAGCAGCGAGTCGAAGGCGGCGCTGGTCTTGTAGCCGGCATAGCCAAAGCTGTCGACGCGGACGCCCGGCCCCGACGGCGGCTCGAACACGGCAAGCACACCACCGGTCGGATGCGTCGCCCCCAGCTCGTCAAGCGTTTCCATGTTGACGCGGAGCTGCATCGCATAGCCGCGCGGCTTCGGGATCGAACCCTGCGCAAGGCCGAGCGATGCCAGCGAAGCGCCGGCGGCGACCGCGAATTGGGCGCGGACGAGGTCGAGACCGAGCACCTCCTCGGTCACGGTATGCTCGACCTGGAGCCGCGGATTGGCCTCGATAAAGGCAAAGCTGTCCTCGGCTGTGCCGTCGACCAGGAACTCGAACGTGCCGAGATTGTCGTAAGAGGCAGCCGCCGCGAGTTGCTTCGCCGCCTCGATAATACGGCCGCGCAAGGAATCGCTCAGCGAGGGGCTCGGCGCCACCTCGATCAGCTTCTGGTGCCGGCGCTGGATGGTACATTCACGCTCCCAGAGATGCGAGATCGCGCCATGGCGGTCGCCGATGATCTGCACCTCGATATGCCGGGCCTTCCGGATCAGCCGCTCGGCATAGACGCCATCGAAGCCGAACGCCGCCTTGGCCTCGGACTGGCAGCGCGCATGGGCCTCCGCGAGATCGGCCGCCTTCTCCACGACGCGCATGCCGCGGCCGCCGCCGCCGGCCATCGCCTTGATCACGATCGCCGCATTGCTGCCGAGCGAGGCGAAGAACGCCGTGATCTCCTCCAGCGACGACGGGCCGCTGGTGCCGGCGATGATCGGCACGCCGCAGCGCTTTGCGAGCTGGCGCGCCGCAACCTTGTCGCCGAACAGCTCAAGTGCAGCCGGCTTCGGCCCGACGAAGGCAATACCAGCATCCGCGCAGGCCTTTGCGAAGGCGGCGTTCTCGCTGAGGAAACCATAGCCGGGATGCACGGCATCGCAGCCGACGCTTTTCGCCGCATTCACCACAGCGTCGATGTCGAGATAGGCCCGCGCGCCCCGACCGGGGATTTCGATCGCTTCATCGGCAACACGCACATGCAGCGACAGCGCATCGTCGGCGGGATGGATCGCGACTGTCGCGATGCCTGCGTCGGCCGCGGCACGGGCGATACGGATGGCGATCTCACCGCGATTGGCGATCAGGAGCTTCTTGAAGGACATGCAACGGTCTCCATGCCCGCGAAGCGAGGTGCGGGTCGGCAGGTTCGATCATCCTGCTTCTTCACTTTAGACGCAGCCGTCAAGAGCGGGAAAGCCAGTCGCGACAGCCGTTCCCGCGAGCCGGAATATCAGTTGCCGATGCGCTCGCTGACGAGGCGAATAATCCGCGTCACGGCAGACGTGATCGGCGCGACGACCGGTACCGTGAACATCGGCTGCAGCTCACGTGCGGCTTCGCCCAGCGGCCCACCGCCGATAATGACGGCTTCCGCCCCATCCTGCGCAATGCAGGCCTCGACGGCATCCGCAAGCGCTGCGCGCAGCCGCGCCGGATCGAGCATGAGCTGTTGCGGATCCCCACCGGCGAAACGCGTGCCGGTGTACTGGGATCGCAATCCCAGTGCTCCCGGCAACGCATCGATTTTCGGTCCCAGCAGCGGCGTCGTGGTCGCCACGCCGAAACGGCGACCGCCTTCGGCTGCCTCCAGCATCGCGGACTCGCCGATGCCGACCGCGAGCAACGTCATGCCAACCTTGATCCCGGCGAGACCTGGATCACCGAACGCCGCGACGATGATACCATCGCACTCGCCCCTGCGGGCGAGCGCTATCTCCTCGACTTCCGGCGCAGCCGCATCCAGAGCCTCCGCCGACACGATCATGGACGGCGCGCGCGTTGCCGTTGCGCCGAAGATGTCGAAGCCGTCGGAGGCCGCAGACTTGGCGATGGCGACCATCTTCGCAGTGGTTGACACAAGACTGTTCGGATTGATCAGAAGGATGCGGCGGCCGGTCATACTATCCGCCCGCCCGCGCACGCGCGCCGATCTCCTTGAAGATCGCGGTAAGTTCGTCGACCTCGTCCTTGCCTTCTTGCGGCCTGATCCGCCGCTCCATCTCCTCGATGTGATGCCGCATCGCATGGATCGCTCCGGCCTTGTCCCGGGCGAGAATCAACGCCCCGATGTCGGGGTGCGCGTCGGGAGAACAATCCGGCTCGCCAGGCTGCTCGAACGTTGCGATCGCGAGTGACGTCCGCAGCATCAGCTCACGTGACATATCCAGCAGAACGCGATTGCCCGCGAGCTTGGCCACCAGGATATGGAATTCCGCCGTAAGCGACAGCGAGGCCCAGCGGTCGTTGCGGTCGTGACGCGCCTCGAGCTCCATGTGCGCCTTCAGTTCGGCCTTGCCGGCCTTGTCCAGCCGGTCGACGGCCGCGGCGACAGCGGCAACCTCGATGATGCGGCGCGCGGCGAAAATGTCCTGCGCCTCTTCCCAGCTCGGCCGGTACACGAACGCGCCACGGTTGGGGATCTGCATCACAACCTTGCGCGAGGCGAGATGGGCGAGCGCCTGGCGAATGTGAATCCGCGTGGTGCCGAACGCGGCCGCGAGCTTGTCCTCGCCGAGCTTCGCGCCGGGCTTGAGCCGCTTCTGGCTGATCGCGGTCAAGATACCCTGGACCACAGGGTCGTCGTCGATGCTGCGGAGGTCGACCGCCTCAGGCTCTTGGCGCTTCGGCTCGGGACGCTTCGACTTGCGCTTGATGGGACGGCTTCGCTTCATGCTTCGCATTTTACAGCGTTTTGCAAAGTTGCCGGAGCCCATTTTTTGCACAAAAAAGCAGTTTCAATGTTTACAATATGGACAGATTATTGGCGCCAACTTCTGGCGCCTAAATATTATCGATGTGTTTACAACGCATTAGCGACGAGATCGCGCTGGCACAGTGCTTGCTAACTTTCCTTCGTGTTGGGACACACGAACGACGGAGCTGGCGTTGAGTGACACGCGCGGACATTCGCTGGATCTCAGGGGCATCGGCCACGCTTTCGGCACGACGGTCGCGCTCGACGAGATCGATCTTGCCGTCGCGGCCGGAGAACTGATCGCCCTGCTCGGGCCGTCCGGATGCGGCAAGACCACGATGCTCCAGATCATCGCGGGCTTTCTGCGTCCGTCCCGGGGCGAAGTCCGCTTCGACGGCGCGCGAGTCGAGCACATCCCCGCCAACCGCCGCCGCATCGGCATGGTGTTCCAGAACTATGCCCTGTTTCCGCATCTGACCGTGTCCGAGAACGTCGCCTACGGATTACGGGCGCGCAAGACGCCAAGCGCCGAGGTCGCCGCGAAGGTCGAGCAGATGCTCGGCCTCGCCCAGATGGCGCCGTTTGCGCGCCGGCTGCCGGGAGAGCTTTCAGGCGGACAACAGCAACGCGTGGCGCTCGCGCGCGCGCTTGCGATCGATCCGGGCCTCGTCCTGCTCGACGAGCCGTTCTCGGCGCTCGACAAGAATCTGCGTCTCGACATGCAGATCGAGATCAAGAGCCTGCTGAAAACGTTCGGCGTCACCTCCATCATCGTCACGCACGATCAGGAGGAGGCACTGTCGATGGCCGACCGCATCGTCGTGCTCAACAAGGGGCGCATAGAGCAGATCGACAGCCCCGACGCGCTCTACGACCGCCCGGCGAGCCTCTTCATCTCGAGCTTCATCGGCCATACCAACCTGCTGCGCGGCACCGTGACCGCGGCGGACCGCGTGCGGCTGGATGCGGGTCCGGAGATCGACCTCGGGCGCTCCGTGCAACGCCGGCGCGGCACGCCGGTCACGATCTCCGTCCGGCCCGAGAATATTGCGTTCGGCGCCGCCGAACGGCCCGGCGCAATTCCCATCACGATCCGCGCCACCGTGCCGCTCGGTGCCGTCAGCGTCACCGAAGGCATCACCGCGAGCGGTGAGGCCGTGAAAATCAGCCAGGCACGCGCGTCGGCGATGGCGAAGGCGCAGGCGGGATCGACCGCCTGGCTCGCGATCTCCGATGTCTCTCGCGTCAGCATTTTCAGCACGCCGGTCGACGACGCCTCAATTCATCAGCAAAGGAGTGTTTGACATGAGCCTATCCCGGAGATCGTTTCTCACCACAGGCTCTGCCGCCCTTGCGGCGGCAGGTTTCGGACTGCCGAGATCATCGCGCGCCGCGACCTCGATCGTGGCGACGACGTATCCCGGCAGCTTTGACGAAGCGTTCCGCGCCGTGGTCGGGCCGGCCTTCAAGAAGGCCAGTGACAGCGGCGTCACGTTCACGCCGCTGCTCGGTGTCGACCAGATCGGGAAGATCCAGGCCTCGCGCAATGCGCCACCCTTCGACGTCGTGCTGTTCGACGAGGGCCCGCTGATTCCGGCGATCGCGAGCGGCGTCCTGGAAAAATTCCCGGTCGAGCAGTCGAAGTCCTATGCCGACATCCCGAGCGTGTTCCGGCATCCCGACGGTTATGCGCCTGTCATCACCGTGCAGTTGATCGGCATCGCCTACAACCCGAAGAAGATCACGACGCCGCCGACCTCGTGGGAGGATCTGTGGAAGCCCGAATACAAGGGGCGCGTCGGCATCACCGGACTAGGTTCGAGCCTCGGCACCGCCTTCATGGTCGAGATCGCGAAGCTGAACGGTGGCTCCGAGACCAATATCGAGCCGGCTTTCGAGGCCATGAAGAAGCTGCTGCCGAACGTCGGCGCGATCGCGGCCTCGCCCGGTGCGCTGGCGGCGCTGTTCCAGCAGGGCGAGATCGATATCGCCTTCAATTTCTGGAACAATGTGGCGCTCCTCGCCGCCAAGGGCGTCGATATCGCCTTCGCCAAGCCGAAATCCGGTGCCGTCGTGATCCGCACCAGCGCGCAGATCGTGAAGAACAACCAGGACCCGAAGCTGGTGCTCGACTATCTCGACACGGTGATGTCAGTCGAGACGCAAAAGGGGCTCGAGGCCGCACCCTGGGTGATGATGCCGACCAACGCCAAGGTGTCGCTGACCGGCGCAAACCTCACCGTCGCCAAGAGCATCGACGATCTCGTCGCCAACAATGTCCTGCTCGACTGGACCAAGTTCCAGTCGCTGCGCGGCGAATGGATCACCCGCTTCAGCAAGGAAGTGAAGATCTAGATGACGCCGGCAAGCGCGACCGTCTCCAGACAGCTGCTGCCAGTGATCCCGCTAGCGGCGCTGTTCTTCGCAGCCTTCGTGCTGCCGCTGGCTGCGCTCGTGGTGGTCAGCCTGTTCCGCGACCCACAATTCTCAAGTCCGTCGCTGGTGCAGTATCTACGATTTCTGTCTGACCCGTTCAGCATCAAGGTACTGTCGGATACGCTTTGGCTCGGCGCGGAGGTCGCGCTGGCAACGCTCGTCCTCGCCTATCCGCTCGCGCTCGTCTATGTCGCGAGCGGCCAGGTTCTGCGTACCTTGATCACCTTCCTCATCATGCTGCCCTTGCTGACCAGCACGGTGGTGCGCACCTTCGCCTGGATCGTCATCCTCGGCCGCGACGGTATCATCAATACGACGATGCTGTCGCTCGGGCTCTGGCAGGCGCCTGCCCGGCTACTCTACACCTGGGAGGGCATGGTTCTGGCGCTGACGCAGATCCAGCTTCCCCTGATGGCCCTCCCGGTCATCAACAGCCTGCTGCGGCTCGACGGCAATCTGACACGCGCTGCGGAAGGGCTAGGCGCTAGCCGCGCCCGCATCTTCCTCACCGTCATTCTGCCGCTGACTCTGCCGGGCGCCATTGCCGGTTGGCTGCTGGTGTTCGCCGCCGCCGCAACCGCTTTCATCACACAGACGCTGGTCGGCGGCGGACGCATCATTCTGATGCCATCCTACATCTACCAGCAAGCCGTCGGCGTACAGGACTGGCCGTTTGCCGCCGCACTCTCGCTGATCTTTACGCTCGCCGTGACCGGCATTGTCTTTGCTATCGGCGCATGGTCCCGCCGCTACGTGCGGGGCGTCGATGCAGCGTAGCCTCACTGACAGGGTCTATTCCAGCGTCATCGGCGCGATCACGGGCTTCGGTATGCTGTTGCTGCTGGCACCGACGCTGGTCGTCCTCATCATTTCTTTCACCGGCGGTATCACGCTGAAATTCCCGCCGCCGAGCTGGTCGCTGCGCTGGTATATGGAGCTTCTGCAGTCGCAGGAGATCATCGAACCCGCGCTGACGAGTCTCAAGGTCGCGGCGGCGGCGACGGTCATCTCCGCGATATTGGGCGGAGCGGCGGCGCTCGGGCTCGCGCGCAGCAGGCTGAAGATCGCACGGTTGCTGGATGCGCTGTTCATGTCTCCGATGGTGCTGCCCGCGATGGCGTTCGGCCTGTCGCTGCTCCTGGTCTTCAACCTCCTCGGCATCCGCCTGTCGGCAGCCACGCTGGTGCTCGGCCACACGATCATCTGCGTGCCCTTCGTGATCAGAATGGTCGGCGCCTCGGTTCAACAGCTCAACCCTGTTCTGATCACCTGCTCGCTCAGCCTCGGTGCCAGTCACTGGTACACATTCCGCCGGGTCACGCTGCCGCTGATCCGTCGCGGTATCGTCGCGAGCTGCTTCGTGGCATTCCTGACCTCGTTCGACAACGTTCCGGTCTCGCTGTTCCTGGCCGATGCGCGAACCGAAGTCCTGCCGATCAAGCTCTGGGCGATCCTCGAGGGCAGCCTCGATGTGCGGGTTGCGGCTGTCTCCGGCGTCATCGTGTTGGTGACGCTGGCCGGCCTTATCTGTGCAGAGATCTTCGGCGGCGTGAGCCGTCAGATCGGGAGCCGTTGACCATGCCGATCGAGCGCGATCTCTACGGATATGGCCGGACACGCCCGGATATCGTCTGGCCCAACGGTGCCCGCGTCGCGGTGTCGTTAGTCGTCAATTTCGAGGAGGGCGCTGAACTCGCCGTCGAGCAGGGCGACGCCGAGACGGAGCGCTACGGCGAGGTCGCATCCACACTCCTGCCGGGCGTGCGCGATTTGGTGCAGGAGCAGGTGTTCGACTATGGCATGCGCGCCGGCCTGTGGCGCTTCCTCGACGCCTTTGCCGACGCCGATGTCCGCTCAACTTTCATGATGTGCGGCCGCGCGGTCGAGCGTGTGCCTGAGCTTGCGCGCACCGTGGTCGAAGCGGGACATGAACCGGCCGTGCACGGCTGGCGCTGGCTCCCGCACGCTCTTTACGACAGCGCCGAGACCGAGCGCGGCGACATCGAGCGAACGCGCGACGTCGTTGCCCGCGCGACCGGCGTCACGCCGGTCGGCTTCATGACGCGCGGCAGCCAGAGCGCCTGGACGCGCGACATCTTGATCGACCTCGGCTTCGGCTACGATTCCAACGCGCTCGACGACGATCTGCCCTATTGGAACCGGTCGCAGCATGGATCGATGCTGATCCTGCCCTACGGCTTCGACACCAACGACATGAAGTTCTTTCATCCGAACGGCTTTGTGCAACCGGAGGATTTTTCCGGCTACGTCAGTGCGGCGCTCGCAACATTGCTCGAGGAAGCCGAGCGCGGCCGCTCCGCAATGCTGTCGATCGGATTTCACCTGCGCATTTGCGGCAGGCCCGCTCGGTTCCGCGCCGTGAAAGCCATCATCACCGAGCTTGCGCGACTCGAAGGTCGCGTCTGGGTCACAACACGCGCCGACATCGCGGCACATTTTCGCAAGGTCGCGAAGGCGCCGCCGCGTTAGGCCGCCCGCACACCCGCAACGAAAGCGCTGCGGACGCGCTCGCTATTTTGACAGACCTCGCCGCAATTGCCGTCGACGTCGCGTTCATGTGAGCGGACTTTAGAATTCGTCGACATTCACGCAGCCGCCAAATCTAGAAGACCTCGATATCGGCCCTGCGGACGTTGACTTGCACGAGCCTCTGGCAGAACGATTGGCGCAGATCATCAGCACCAACTGCGGCGTGAGCGCAGCCAAGGGCCGGAGGCTCAATGCATCAATCGACATACGCCAGGCCCCTCGACCTTCCCGCGCTATGCGCGGCGGAGCGGCTCTTCATCTGGGGCTTTCGGGCAAAGGCACGCAGCGGAAGCGCCGTTCCGACCGCCGCCGACATCCAGGAGGTGTATGACCATTTCCGCGTGGGCGGCGCGGTGCCCTCGCTCGAATCCCTGATCGAGATCTTTTCGTGCACGGCGCATACGGCAATCGAGGTGCACTGCCCTACGTGCCCGCGGATGTCGGACAGCGAGCATGGAATTCTGCACGCCATCGCTGCGGCACAGCGGGAGCGCGCTGATATCGCCCGGGAGCAGTTCGAATGTTGGCTGCCGCCGATCGGCGCGGATTGGGTGCTGGCGCCTGTGCGGGGACTCGCAACGATCTTCCGCATGGCTGGCCTTATTCTTCCCGATCGACATGTTCGGTCGCTCGATCACGATCGGACGATGGCGATGAAAAGCTGGCTCGTGGGTAGCCCCACATTGCACTGACGAGATCGTTCATGATGCAGGATGCGCGCGGTTCTCTCCAGGCCGCGCTTTCGACGCGCCCCTGCGTTGAAAGCTACGATGATTTTTGCCGCGTCGCGCTTTCGCTGTTCCGGTTCATCGGAGCCGCCTATGCGACCGGCGCATCCGATTGCTGGGAAGCGGCCTATCGCTTCGCCGACGAGGCGCCGGGCATTGCCGACAGT
The DNA here is from genome assembly GCA_023435725.1 of Pseudomonadota bacterium. GTDB lineage: Bacteria > Pseudomonadota > Alphaproteobacteria > Rhizobiales > Xanthobacteraceae > Bradyrhizobium. The sequence continues at coordinate 62,546 of JAEYRD010000097.1, forward strand.
CCGCTGCTGGTCGCGCGGGCTGCCGCACTGGTCAGAATCCTCCGCAGCGGCCGGCCATGCGAGCTGTGCTTCATGCCGCCGTCCTGCCGCCGCCTCTCGAAGGACGAGGCGGAATTGATGCGGCTGCTGGCGGTCGCGCGCCGCAGACAGCCCGGCGAACTCGAGTCCGTCGTCGGCCAGTTCGTCGGCTCCGGGACGGAGGATGCGGCGACGCGAGCGGTCAACGCGCTTGCCTTGTGCTGACGCTTTGACGGGTTCTAATCGCTTGCAGAGCTGTTTTGCGCTATTGATATGTCCGTGGAGGCGCAGAGCTCGTGCCCTCCATAAAACCTCCAGACGACCCTGGCGGTGACCGTCGCTGGGGTCGTCGTTCTGGCATTCCTGCCTAGCCGCCCTTCTTGTCGAGCACGAGATCGATCGTGTGAGCGGCGATCTTGCGAAGCTGCGGCTCGTCACCGAAGGCACGTTCGAGCACCGCGAGGCCCCGCGTCACCGTGATGATGTGCAGCGCTGCAGCCGCGGGGTTGCCGCTGAACTCGCCGCGCTCGGCGCCGGCCGACAACGTATCCTGGACGAGTTCATGACCATCAGCGAGCTTGACGCAGCAAACTTCCGCTGCGGCAATGCCTACGACGTCAAGCGGGGCGACGACGCCGTGCCGATCCAGATCACCGTGTTCGTCTCGCGCACCGCGGAGCAGAAGAGGGCACTGTATCGCCGGATCGCGGACCTGCTCGGCGAGAACCCGGGCATCCGGCCCGAGGACGTGTTCGTCGACGTGCTCGACGCCCCCAAGGAGAACTGGTCCGTCGGCCACGGCCTCGCGCAATTTGCGTGAGGCCGCTGCCGAAACCTCTACGGACACCGATCCCAGAAGCCCTGGGTTCGCGTGAAGTCGGTGTAGTACCAGCACAGGCCCGGCGCCGGCGGTTGCCCGGCCCACGCGGCTGCGGTTGCCGCCGCAACAAAGCCAAGCGCCGCTCCCGCGGCAATCGCACCGCCCGGGCGCCAGGAATAGCGCGGCGGCCGAACCCAGGGACGGGGCCGATGGACCGGCGGACGGTGGGCGCCGGGTGGACGGTGTGCTCCCGGTGGACGATGCGCGCCCGGAGGGCGGGGTGTCGGCCTATGGGCTCCGGGCGGACGACCACCACCAGGGCGATGGCCGCCACCCCCGTGCCGCTGCGCACTGAAGTCGGTGACTGAAGCAGCCGGCTCCGCACTCGCAGATGACATCAGGATCGTGGCATCGAGCGGCCACGCCAGCGCAACGGTCAGCAGACCAACTCCGATTGATCGACGCATTTCATTTCACTCCATGATCAGGCGGATCGAAAACTCCTGCGCGTTTTTGTCCTTAGGAAGACGCGTGCCGCGCGTTGCAGCAATGCTGTGCTTCGTTGAACGCACTGGACATCGATGACGCACATCATCCATGCGCGACGCAGGTCTCCATGATTCCATCAAGCTCGGACTTCGAGAGAACGCCGAGCTCTGCGATGAAGACGATGCGCGCTCGCGGCATGCCTGCAGCCGGCGCTTCGCCCGGCGCGAGTGTCGCGCGGCCCGCGGCGAATTGAAGCACGATCGGCCGCCCGGGCTGCTCGACGGTCTCGAACAGGCCCTTGGCGCGCGCGAGCTTCGGCGCCAGACGATTGATCGCTTGCTGCAAACGCGGCAGCGAGAGTGGCTGGTCCGACGTCCAGCTCAGCGTCTCGAAGCGCTCTTCTGCCGGTCGTCGCGGCCCCGGCTCGCGAGGCGCGGGCGCACGAGCGACATCCGCGGGAAACAGCAGCGCGGAGGGGATCTCGCCATTCAGCGCGTCGACCACCACGGCGGGGGAGCGTAGCGCGCGGATGGCCTCCCGCATTCGCGCACCGGCCCCCTCGTCCGCCAGATCGATCTTGCTCAGCGCCACCACGTCGGCCGCCCTGAGCTGAGAGCGCACCAGCGCGTCGTCGAGGGCGGCCGGCGGTGCCGACGCGTCCATCACGCAAAGCACCGTCTCGAGCGGCGTCTCGCGCAGGATCACCGGGTCCATCAGATTGCGCACGATGTCGGCGGGATCGGCGACGCCGCTGGTCTCGATGACGATGTAATCGGGTCTCGGATCACGCCGCAGCAGGGTGGACAGCGTGCGCAACAGATCGCCTTCGAGCGAGCAGCAGATGCAGCCGTTGCTAAGGCTCACCACGCCGTCGCTCGCACCCGCGATCAGCTCCGCGTCGATGTTGATCGCGCCGAAATCGTTGACGACGGCGGCGATCCGCCGCCCCTCCGCATGTGCCAGCAGATGGTTTACGACCGTGGTCTTGCCCGCCCCCAGGAAGCCCGTCACCAGGAGAATGGGGACCGGCATGCCTCAGCCCTCGACGACGGGGCGGCGCACGGGACGACCAGGCCGCGCCGCCACATCCAGCACGCCGTCGCTAATCAGCACCTGGCCGCTGACGATCAGATGTCGCACACCTTCCGACGGGCGGTTCATCGCCGTGAAGGTCGCACGGTCGCTGAGCTTCTCGTAGTCGAACACGACGACATCGGCATCGGCGTCCTTCGCGAGCCTGCCCTTGGCCCGCATCGCCGGCGTGCTCTGCGACAGGATCTCCGCCGGGATCAGCGCGCATTTGCGGACGCCTTCGAGCAACGACACCGTCTTGCGCTCGCGCACCCATTCGCGGATGAAGCGGGTGAAGCAGCCGGCCGAGCGTGGATGCGAGGTTGCGTCATCAGGCAGCGGCCAGGCATCGCCGGTGTAGGTGGTGCCGTCCGACAGCGTCCACGGCATCGCGTCGGAGGCGATCGCACCACCGGGATACAGCACCGACATGTCGAGGAGATCGCGGTGATGCGCATTGTTCTCGGTGTCGAGGATGTGCCACAGCACCAGCGAGGACGGCTCATCCGCCTGCGCCTTGAGCAGCTCCTCGCGGTCGTGGAAGCGATAGCCGTCAGTCACGCGCTGCACGGAATCATAACCGGTGCCGTTGCGCTCGACGAACTGGGGATCACTGAAGAAGGCCGCCGCCAGCACGGTCGAGCCGGTGCCGTAGGGATAGGCTTCGACCGTGATGGGCAGGCCCTGCGCCTGCGCCTTCTCGATCAGCACGCGGCAGCGCTCGACATCCGTCTTGCTGGACGAGTTGAAGTGGCAGATGTGCATATGCGCGCCGGTGGCGCCGGCATAGCCGATCAGGCGGATATAGGCTTCCGCAGCGCTTTCAGGATCGATGCGCGACATGAAGGCGACATGGGTGAAGGTCGGCACGTCCTGCTTCGCCGCGAGCTGGCACACCGCGGTCAATTCCTGCACGCCGGCGCCCGGCGCATAGGCGTTGAGGATGCCGATGCCGATGCCGCCCTCGTTCAGTCCGCGCGCGAGGCGCTCGAGAATGCCGGAGACCTCCGCATCGCTCGCGACGTTCTCGATCCAGCGGCGATCGCGCATGGCATTGCCGAACGCCTCCAGCGAGCTCTCAGCATTGGAGCCCGTCATCGCGCCGATGCGCGCAAAGGCCCAGTTGGCGGCGGCACCGTAGTTCAGCACGCGTCCCTTCCTGGCCTGGCGCTCATACCAGGACGCGACCGGTAACACACCGGCCTCGAGATCAAGCGTCGTCGTCACGCCGTCGAACGCCTGCATGCGGTCGGCCGGGATCGACTGGCCATGCGCGTGCAGATCGATGAAGCCGGGCGCGACCACGAGCCCGGTCGCGTCGATCACCCGCTCGGCACTGCCGAGCGAGGAGCCGACTGCGGCGACCTTGCCATCCACCACCGCCACATCGCCAACGGCGTCCATGCCGCTCGCCGGATCCACCACCCGGCCGCCAGAGATCACCAAGCCGCTCATATCAAAACTCCCGAAAGTAGAAAGCCATGGTCTCCAAAGGCCCGGCAGCAGCTTTGGAGGCAGAGACCGGCCGCATCGCGCACCGTCTCCGCGCGCATAGAGGCAGATTTTGGAACGAACGACCACCTCCGTCGATGCCGATACAGCATGCATGTTGCTGCGCGGATATGGTGGGGTCGCACAGATCGGTTGCAGTCTCGGGTTGCATCTCGGCCAGTGCCAAGCTATGGGATGCGCGCAATTTCATTTCTGGAGGCGACCATGTCTACGACTGCACGCTTCCCGGGTTCAACGCGCGATATTTGACGCGTACCCCCCGGGATAGATTCCCGGGCGAAATCACAAAGCCCTACATCAAATCGAATCTGCCGCGGCCTATCGCGCGCGCGTTTGCGAACCTGTTGTCATGACATCCAATCTCCTACTGGCCCCTTGTCGGGTGGCCGGGCGTTCCGACCTGCTCGAACGCCGGCTTCGGCGATATCATCCGCGCTTTCAGGGAGCGGTGCGCACCCTGGCTTTGCGACACGCGCGCATTGCCGATCTCGCCGCGAGCTTTCCCGCGCTTCTCTTCGCGCTGGCTGTTCCTCGGCCAGGGCTCGATCCCGCACGCGCGATTGCCTCTGTAATCGATGGGCTCGCCCTCGCGGAGGCGGCGGCTGCCGCCGACATACCGTTGTGGCTGCGCAAGCTGTCTCCAGAAGCGTTTGCGCGTCCGATCTTGCGATTGCCCGACGGTGAGCTTTTCCGGCGACAGATCGCGAACCACCTTCCGCGCTCTCCCACCCTCGCGCCGACATGGCTTCAGCTCGTGGCTGACGCCTCCGAACTCGCGCATGAGCCGATGGCGGCGTGGATCGCACGCGAATTCGCGCGCGAGCCGGGGCGGGTGAATCCTGCCCGGTTGCGACGCATCGGTCTCTGGGCATGGTTTTCCTCCCAGCCCGTGACATTGGGGCGTGATCTGATCGAGAGGCCCTGGACGCCGGACATGCGCATCGATGCCGCACGTTCGGCGGCAGACGATTGGCGAACGGTCGTTGCCCTGCATGTAAATCTCGGCCGCCTGCCGATCGCCGACATGTGGCTGCGGTCCGGTCTGATGGCGGGCTACGAATTCATGCCTCTGGATTCGATTGCCGCCATCACTGCAGAGGCGAAGGCGATGCGCAATTGCCTCAACACCTATGGCCAGAACCTCGCACACAATCGATCGCGGATCTGGAGCATACGGAAGGACGGCAAACGGGTCGCGACGTTGCGGATCGCTCTCAGCTATCGCGATCCACTGCCGAACATCGTCGAACTCAAAGGGCCCGGCAATGTAGAAGTATCGCGCGAGCTGTGGTGGGCGGCACGCCAATGGCTGCACAGGCACGACTTGTCGCAGATCGATATGAGGGAACGCCACTGGGGAACGACGCCGCTCGACCGCGAAAGCTGGATGTCGCTGTGGCGGCCATATTGGCTCGCCAAACGCCGCATCCCGGACTGGCTGCCGATTGCACCGTCGCGCAAGGCACTCAACGCGCTGTGAGTAGACGTGATGCTCTCCGAAATCCGTTGCAGTCAGATCGACATGAGCCCGCGTCCTCGCGGCATAATTCGCCCGAGCTGCGCTTCTTCACCCTCGTCCCAAGGAAAGGGCGCAGGGGGTTCGTCCGCTTTCCCTCCATCGCCTGCATGGGAAGCCGCTGGAACAATTTCGCGAGGGACAATCCCGCCCAGAGCGCGACCGGAATCGGCGAATCACGATGGTCGAACTCGCGACCGGAATCGAGCCGGTGCAGGGACGGCCGCATTCATATCGAGAAGATCAACGCGCCCTTGCTCTACAAGCTGAAGGGCAGCGGGCCGGAGTTCGGCGGCGGCATCAGGTGCGCCGTCGAACAGGGCTGGCTCGAACTGCACGAGAGCGGGACCTACGTCCGCCTAAAGCGTTAAGCGGAGAAACGGCCCCAGCACTCCCTACAGTGCCGGGGCCGTTGGAGGTTGCTCGACGGGGTCGCCGAGCCCGCGAAGCGTAGACCGCTCCTCGGGTTCGTCTGTTCACTTTTGGACAATCGGGCCGGCTGATTACCGGATTCCGCGACGGCCCTCCCTAAAGGGGTTCATTGGCCTCCTCACCCCGGCTGCGGGTGGGGGTGCAAACTCGGGGAGCCAGCTTCCAGATACTATGACGCCTGAGATGCCGCCCAAGTTGACTACCCGGCCGCACTTCTCACATGTCCCATAGCATGTCCCGGTCTGATCACTGCAAGTAACGTCGCCGCCTGGCCCCCAGCAGCCGTAGGTTCCGCCACTTTCAAAATAGGTGCCGCCGGCCGCGTCGCAGTGATTCTTGATGTCCTGCTTTGAATGTGACCCGAGGTAGGTGTGGCCGAGCGCGAACACCGGGTTTGAGGAAACATCAAGCGTCAGGAAACTCAACACCGTGACGATCGCAATGAGAGCGTGTCTGTGCATGGGAGCCTCCAGAGACAGTCTGATCAACGGACTATATAGAAACGCGATTCGCGCGGTTGGTGTAAAGGACATCACCAACAATCTTGCGGTGCTCCGGCCCAAAAGCCGATGTACCGCGCCGCAATCGCCTCAGCCCGCCTCGTCCGAGCACGCGGCCGGTCGCAGGCCCGGTTGTCGCAAGCAGGTGCGATTAGCGCCACGGCTGGACGAAGCTGCCTTTCCAGAGACCGCGCTTGTCCCGCTGCGCATCATGCTGCGCCTCGGCATAGGCACGCGGGCCAGAGGACCCGGACGACCTTGCGGACAGCCCACCTCCGGCATTCTCGCATATCATAGCAACCTCGATGCGAACCGTGTCAGCATCGAAAGCCTGACGGGAAATTCCTCATCATTTTCTTGAGGTCCCTACCTCCATTTGTAATCCACATCACACCTGCAGCGAAGCTGCGGTCCGATATTGTCTCTTGAGGCTGTCTCGGCGTCATTCGACGAGTTTACAGAATCTCGATCGGGCGGCTCAGTCGTTCTTGCGTGGTTTGGCACCGAAACGGGAGGCCAGCATGCCAACGTCATCTCCCCTTGTGCGGTGGTCGACTGAGATGCTGCCGGAGCGCACACGGTTCTCCACGTTCCGTGAAGAGTTTGCGCGGCTGAACCTCGCGTTGGACGTGATAGATCACAGCGGCGGCCGCCCGCGTATCAATGTCACCTACTTGCCGCTCGGCCCGGTGGGCGGTTGTAGCATTGTCACCACGCCGGTGGAGTTTATCCGTCACAAACACCACCTCAAGGATAGCCGTGACCAATTCGGACTGAACATCGTCGAGGCTGGGCCGGTCCAATTTGCAAATGCTGGCCAGGAACATGTCTATGAGGCCGGCTCCGCGTGCTTGGTTGACCGGGGAAGGCTGCTGCGCGTATTTGGGCCGCGTGGCGCCAGCGTCAAATTCGTGACAGTGCAGGCTGCCGCCCTTAGGTCTCTCGTTGCGCAGCCGGAAGATCTATCAGGTCGGCCGGTGCGTCCCGGACCGGCGCTTCGACTGCTCCACCGCTACCTGCGGTCGCTCGCATCTTTCAAAGACCCTCCATCATCAAAGCTCGCCTCCACCGTCGGGATACATCTCCTCGATCTCGTGGCCGCGACGCTCGGACCGACCTCCGAAGCTGCAAACATCGTCGCGGAGCGCGGTGTGAAGGCAGCCAAGCTGCAGGCAATCCTTGCGGAGGTCGCGCAACGCTCAAGCGATCCCAATTTCGATCTGAACAATGTCGCCGGAGCGCTCGGTATGTCGCGGCGATACGTGCAAAAATTGCTCGAGGGGACCGGAAAGTCGTTCACCGAGCACCTTGCAGGGTGCCGGCTCGAGCGTGCCTTCGCGATGCTGACTGACCCGCACCACCAGCATTTGGCCATCATCGATATCGCGTTTGCAGTCGGCTTTGGCGATGTTTCTCATTTCAATCGCTCGTTCCGCCGGCGCTTCGGCGAGACGCCATCGGGCGTGCGCGCCGCATCGATCCTGCGGGGGAAGTGTCCCCATGACCCCTCACAATGCGCGGGCGACGCCCGCTGAAAACGCGGACAGTTCGACCTCCCGGAACGGCAGCACACTGGACGCAGCGTAAGGCGAAGTAGGAAGGCTGCACGGTGCGCCAGGAGCGCGGCGCTACAGGACCACACGGTCTCGCCGTACGCGAGCCAAGAGGCTTCGCAAGCACGGTTCGTCGCATGCTCACGAGGTTCATCTCGCCCTGCATGCTGGAGCCCGCATCGGCACTGCTGCGTCCACCGCAATCCAGCCCGCGCTCGTGACGACGTACGACCGCCCCTTCGGTAGGCTGGGATGAGCGATGATTGCGATAAACCAGAATTTCGGTAAAGTGGAATATTTTCGGCGAGGCGGCTTGACTTCGGAATTTCGCACTGTTTCGGCCTCCCCCTACGGCCGCAGCGTGCCAAAGAGGCGGAGTTGGGCCCGTTCATCTGCAACTTGAACAGAAGCCGCTGCCGCCACCGAGGTGGACATTCGCCATCAACGGGACTGAGGATAGAGACCTGAACGCACTCGGCCTGCATCCCAAGAGAATGTTCGGCCGTCCAGCTTTGTACCATAACGAGAATCATGCATTTTCGTCGGTCTAGACATCGAAAATTGATCGTGAAAGAGCTCAATGACAGCCCGCAATGCGCCGGCGATGGGGATACCAGCCGATTTCTATGAAACAGGCCTTCAGCATTTCCAGACCGGGCGGCATCTCGAGGCGCGCGCTTGCTGCGAGCAGGCCCTCACGATCGATGCGGAGCACGCGGACGCCCAGCACCTCATGGGGCTGCTGTTTCTCCACGACGAACGATACAACGATGCCCTGGCATGGATCGTCCGCGCGATCCAGCGAGCACCCAAGCCCGAATATCTTGCAAGCTTCGCAACGGCACTGCATCGGCTTGGGCGCTTCGAGGAAGCACTCAACGTCCTCGACAAGGCGATACAGCTTCGATCGGACGACGCCGAGTTCTGGCGACAGCAGGGCGACATTCTCGTTCAGCTCGCGCGCCTCGATCAAGCCCTCCTGAGCTTTCAGCAAGCGCTAAAGCTCAATCCACATCATCACGACGCCCTGCATAAGAGCGGGATCGTCCTCCACAAGCTCGGGCGGAACGAGGAGGCTATTGCTCGTCTCGATCTCAGCGACAGACTGTTCCCAAACCATGCCCCGACGCTGCAGGCTCGCGCCTGGATTCTCTATACCCTGAAACGGTTCGAGGAGTCCGCGACCGAAGGTAGGCGGGCGCATCAGTTCGATCCCGACAATGCCGACACCTGCAACAATCTGGGTCTTTCGTTGCGGCGGCTCGGCAAGGATGAAGAGGCCCTGGCATGGTTCGAGAAAGCCATAGAGCTTCGACCGCGCCTTGCGGATGCCTTCGACAACAAGCTGACCACGCTTTACCACCTGCATCGCTTCGACGAGGTCTTCGCGCTATTCGATCAAATGAAGTCCCTCGGGCTGAGCAATACGGTGACAGAGTGGAATGTGGCCCTGGCTCAACTCCTGACCGGCAATTTCGAAGCCGGCTGGCTCGGACACCAGACCCGGTTGAAACTGCATTCGGCAAAATACGCACAGCTTGCACGACCTATGTGGCTCGGTGGAGAGGACATTGAAGGAAAGACGATCCTTGTCGCTGCGGACGAGGGACTGGGAGACACCATCCACTTCGTCCGCTACGTCCCAATGCTGGCTGAGCGCGGTGCACGCGTCCTTCTTGCCGTTCAAGATCCGCTGCGTGGCCTCATGTCGACTCTGAGCGGTGTATCTCGCTGCGTTCCGATGTCAGCTGCAGGCACGCTGCCGGCGTTCGATTTGCACTGTCCGATATCCAGCCTGCCGCTCGCTTTCAAAACCCGCCTCGAAACGATCCCGTCGGCACAATATCTGCCCTCCCCTCCAGACAGCAGCATTCAGGCCTGGGAAAATCGACTTGGTCCTCGAACCAGGCTCCGGGTCGGGCTCGTTTGGTCCGGCGATCCGGGCCACGTCAATGACCACACGCGCTCCATTCCGCTGCGGACGCTTTGCCGTATCCTCGACGTCGATGCCACCTTTGTCAGCCTGCAGAAGGCCCCGCGCCCGAGCGATGCGGCGGTCCTGCGCGAGCGAAACGACATCATCGACCTGACCGCGGACCTCACCGACTTCACCGAGACCGCTGCCTTGATCAGTTGTCTTGATATTGTGATCACCGTTGACACCAGCGTTGCCCATCTCGCCGGCGCCCTTGGCCGTCCAACCTGGATCTTGCTGCCATGGACGCCTGACTACCGCTGGCTGCTCGGCCGCGAAGACAGTCCCTGGTATCCCAGCGTGCGGCTCTTCCGACAGACCGAAAGTCGTGAATTCGAGAGCGTGCTTGATCGCGTACGAGACGAATTGCGGGCACTGACCGTCCCGTCTGGACGAATTTAGCGCCCCACATCGTCCCTAACTAACCGCCAACTCCGGCGGCAACTTCTTCTCGGTGATGATCCGCACAGGCAGAAAATCGACGCAGTCCACCACGTCGAACAAAACTTCAATCTTGCGGTCGAACGACCGTGCAAAGGCAAAGGCATCACCGCGCCGATCGTCAGCGATCCGCGAGCCGAGCGTGCAATGTGGCGTCCACGCGCCGGGCCGGTAATGAGCGCGACAATGCGCCGGATCGATTGCGGCGCTGATAGTGCCGTGGATGCGCGCCAGGACATCTGTGGCCATCGGCTCCGCCCAAAGGACAAGGGGAGTGCCTTCGAACCAGCGAATGCGCCGGAATTCGATGCGCAGTTGCGTTTTATCGGTCACCGCCCTGAGCATGGCGTCCCATGCGGTCTTCTCGTCAATCGCGGGCGAGTCGTAGATCGCAAAAGTAAAATGCGGCCGGTAACCGAGCGCACGCATTGACGGTTCGACTTCGAAATCGCCGACCCGGTCCCACAGCCGCTCGATCTCGCCAGCTGAACTGTTGTCGGCCCGGATGTTGATCGCCAATGCCAAGAAGCTCACCCGGCGGTGGAACAATCAGATCAAAGTCAGGGGAAAGCTGGTTTCAAGACAATGGCGCTCCCTAGGGGAATCGAACCCCTGTTTCAGCCTTGAGAGGGCCGCGTCCTAACCGCTAGACGAAGGGAGCGTGAGGGCTAGCCAATAGCCTCGAAATTTGTTCGCCGCAAGGACCGAACGGAGGTTTTACGGTTCATTGGCAAATTTCAGCTTTCCGGCCGGTTTGAGCGTGTGGGCGTCGAAGGTGCGGATCTCGGTGACCCCGCCGACGTCGAGCGTGACCACGAGGCGGTCGCCGGCGACCCCGGTCGAGACGATTCTGGCGCCCTTCGGCAGGGTGGCGGTGACGTCGCCGACGGCTTCGACCGCCCTTCCCTCCGACTTGAAAAGGCGGTAGCCCACCGCAATCAGCACGGCGCAGATCGCCAGCGCCGTGGTCAACCCCGCGATCAGCATCATCCGCCGCACCCGCGCGAACAGCGCGGCCTGCTCGGGGCTCGGTTCGGGAACAGCGGTATCAGACGTCGTCATGGAAAGCTCGGGCTCTGCGCAAAGGTTGGAGGTTGTCGTCGCCGGCGACGAGGGCTCGGCCCGGCTCGACCGCGTGCTGGCGGCGCGCCTGCCGGACCTGTCGCGATCGAGGCTGAAAGCCCTGATCCTGGCGGGCGCGGTGAGCCTCAAGGGCGCCGCCGTGCGCGACCCCGCTTATCACGTCGCATCCGGCGATACGATCATAATCGACGTGCCGGAGGCAGCGCCCGCCGAGCCCAAGGGCGAGGATATTGCCCTCGATATCGTGTTTGAGGACGACGACATCGTCGTGCTCAACAAGCCCAGGGGGTTGGTAGTGCACCCCGCGGCGGGCCACGAGACCGGCACGCTGGTGAATGCGCTGATCGCCCATTGCGGCACCTCGCTGTCGGGCATCGGCGGGGTGCGCCGGCCCGGCATCGTGCACCGGCTCGACAAGGACACCACCGGGCTGATGGTGGTCGCCAAGAACGACCTCGCGCATGCCTCGCTGACCGCCCAATTCGCCGACCACGGCCGCACCGGGCCGATGCGCCGCGGCTACATGGCGTTCGCCTGGGGCCTGCCGGGCCGCCACCGCGGCACGGTCGATGCGCCGATCGACCGCCATCCGTATGCGCGCGAGAAGATGGCGGTGCGCCAGAGCGGCCGCGAGGCGGTGACGCATTGGGAGATTTTGGAGAGTTTTACCGGGCGCGACGGCAAGCCGGTCGCGGCACTGCTGGCCTGCGAGCTCGAGACCGGGCGCACCCACCAGATCCGCGTCCACCTCGCCCATATCGGCCATCCCCTGATGGGCGATGCCGTCTATGGCCCCCATTTCAAGACCAAGGCGAACCAGCTCGGCCCCGAATCCCAGGCCGCTTTGGCGGCCCTCGGTCGGCAGGCGCTGCATGCTTACTTGCTGGTATTGGAGCACCCGAGGACCGGAGAACTTCTGCACTGGGAAGCGCCTCTGCCGGAGGATTTGCTTCTCCTGGAGGCGGCTTTGAAAGCGGCGCAATGACGCAGGCTGCTTCAGAAAACCCTTACCTTACAAAAAGTTATAGCTGCCACACGGGGACGTGACGTCAGCAATCCTTCCCTTTTTGCCCCCCCATGGGGTATATTGCGCCTGCGTTGAAATGACCAACGCGGAACATCGCAGCTACGACTGGCTTTAACAAAGTGGTCGTCTGCCTGGCCCGCCGCTATCGGGGGCCTGAACCTTTTGGAGGGCGCACAATGGCCCGTACCGCTACGTTGCCGGTCCTCAATGGAGAATCCGGCCTTTCCCGTTACCTCGGCGAAATCCGCAAGTTCCCGATGCTGGAACCCCAGCAGGAATACATGCTCGCCAAGCGTTGGCGCGAGCATGATGATCGCGACGCCGCGCACCAGCTCGGCACCAGCCATCTCCGGCTCGTGGCCAAGATCGCCATGGGCTATCGCGGCTACGGCTTGCCTATCTCCGAGGTCGTCTCGGAAGGCAATGTCGGCCTGATGCAGGCGGTGAAGCGCTTCGAGCCTGAAAAGGGCTTCCGTCTCGCCACCTATGCGATGTGGTGGATCAAGGCGTCGATTCAAGAGTACATCCTGCGTTCCTGGTCGCTCGTGAAGATGGGCACCACCGCGAACCAGAAGAAGCTGTTCTTCAACCTGCGCAAGGCGAAGAGCAAGATCAACGCGCTGGACGAGGGCGATCTCCGCCCCGATCAGGTGAAGACCATTGCCAAGCGCCTCGGCGTCACCGATCAGGACGTCATCGACATGAACCGCCGCCTCGGTGGCGACGCGTCGCTGAACGCACCGATCCGCGACGACGGCGAAGCCGGCGAATGGCAGGACTGGCTGGTCGACAATTCGCCCAACCAGGAAGCCATGCTGGCGGAGCACGAGGAGTATGATCACCGCCGTGACGCCCTGACCGGCGCCATGAGCGTGCTCAACCCGCGCGAACGCCGCATCTTCGAGGCCCGTCGCCTCGCCGATGAACCGATGACGCTGGAAGACCTCGCCGCCGAGTTCGGCGTGTCGCGCGAACGCGTCCGCCAGATCGAGGTCCGCGCCTTCGAGAAGGTACAGTCCGCGGTCAAGGGCACGATCGCAAAGCAGGAACAGGCCGCGCTGGAAGCCGCGCACTAAGCGCGGCTTCTTCGCGCCACAGATTGGCGGATCGAAGTGACGGAAAGCCGGCGGCAACGCCGGCTTTTTTGTTTTGCGGTGAAGGTCTTCACCTCGCCCCGCTTGCCGAAGGCAGAACCGAGCCCGCCTTGAACCGGTGCTGCCGGTCGACCGACCCAGGAATATCGAACCGACAGCATCAAGCGGACGGACAGGCGCCGTGTCGATCATCCTGCAATCCACCGTCGGCGGCTTCTCCGCCCAGTTCATGCGCAAGCTGCCGCTGGTCGAGCAGGCGATGCGCGACCACGGGCTCGAACCATCGCAATTCGTGATCTCCAAGGACAACGCCTCGACCGCGACGGTACCGTTCGTCGGGCCGTTCTTCTATGACTACAGCGTGTTCTTCGGTGACGACCAGTTCACCGTCACCGAGCCGAACGACATGGTGTTCCTGGATTACTTCTTCAAACGCGTGCTGGCGGCAGACGAGCCGCCGGAATTGCCGCGGCGGCCGGGATTGATGCAGCGGCTTTTCGGGTGGATGTCGCAGCCGATGTAACTTCCCCGGTCATTCCGGGGCGCGCGCATCGCGAGCTATGA
>JAEYRD010000135.1 GCA_023435725.1 Pseudomonadota bacterium
CACTGCGCTGATACTGGATACGAGCGGCTTTGGTCCACGGCATGGTGTCCTCCCTCGAATCTTCGCAAATCCGAAGGAATCACAGGCCCGCCAAAACCGCTCACCTTTTTCGGTCAGGCTCTCAGGAGAGACCAGCTCAACGTCAAGGCCCATACGGCGACCGCGCTCAAAGTCCGCCTTGATAACTTCCGCGTCCTGCGGCCGACGCGCGATCTTCAGGCTACCCGAATGCACCCAATCGAGAGGTTGCCCGGTGTCTTCCGTGAACGATTCAATCTTGCGACACGCATCCTTGATGAGGCCAATCATCAAGTCGCTTTTGCGAGCGCAGCTCACCATGCCTGCAGCGCGGGGCGAGGTTTGCGATCCGATATCATGTTTATCGACGAGGACGACGCTGAGACCTTTGCGTTTGCTCAAGTAATATGCGGTGGCAGCGCCCAATCCGCCGGAACCGATTACGATAGCATCAGCTTTGCCAATCATGATGCAATGCCCTCGAAATACATTGGCCGCGACCGAACCCTATCACAAGGCGGAGACCGCCGACCATTGTCCTTCTTCAGGCGATCGAGTCAGCGGGGGCTGCTTCTGGCCTTCTCGACCGCCGCCGGCAATAGCCTCGACGTCGGCTTCCAATGGAAAAGCCGGCATGACCAGCCTGGCGCCAGATCGGCGATTTGACTCCCAGCGCTTTGCGCTTAGGACCACGGCGGCTCTTCGCTGGTCCCGGGTGCCTCGTGGTGAATCGTGACACCCGACGAGCGTAACCCGGTCAGCAATACAGTTCTTACAGAGGTACGATCGAATCCAATGTCCTTGGCATTTGGTGGATGCGCCTCGCTGCCCTTCAATCGGAGTGCCAAATGCAATTGCTCGCAAAGGTGCTGAACGACGAGATTGACCTGATCGTCAGTCATGGTCTGCTTTCCTGCTACCGTTTTGCTGCCTGACTAGGTAGCACGCATGAAAATGAGCCGGTACGCGATTTGACCTCCCCAGGGATCAACCCCACGCGATTGCCCATGGCGGCGCGATCGCCCGGGCACGTTCGACGAGATCAAAGCCTTGATCGAAACCCTGCGGCCTGTTCATGCATTGCCTCGTCAGGCCGCGGCGCGGCCAAGCTCGAGCGATTGCCTGCGTTTGGTCGGGAAGCTCAGCGCCACCGCGACGGCGGCAAGCCCGATCGCAAAGGAGCCGGCGTGCAGCCACGTGTATTGCTGGAAGGTGTCGAACACCAGCCCGCCGGCCCAGGGCCCGAGCGCCATGCCGAGGCTCGCAAACGCCGACACCGCGCCGAACACCGTGCCCATGATGCGCGCCCCGAAGAACTCGCGGACCAGCACCGCATAGAGCGGCATCACCCCGCCATAGGCGAGGCCGAACACGACCGAGAGCGCGTAGAATTCGCCGAGCTGGGCCACCGCGAGATAGGTCGCGATGCACATCGCCTGCACGAACAGGCCGCCGACCAGCACGGGTTTCGCGCCGACGCGATCGGCAAGCGCGCCCAGCAGCAGGCGCCCGCCGAGCCCGGAGACGCCGGCGACGCTGTAGACAGTCACCGCCGTGAGCGGCGCGATGCCGCACACCATCGCATAGGACACCATGTGGAAGATCGGGCCGGAATGCGCTGCGCAGCAGGCGAAATGCGCCGCTGCGAGCGCGATGAACTGTGGCGTGCGCAGCGCCTGCGCCGCGGTCATCTCCGTTTCCGGCGCCGCGTCCGCGGTTGCGGGGCCGGCGGTTCGTGGCGCCGGACGCACCAGGAAGCAGGCTGGGATCAGCAGCACCCACGCGGCGATGCCGATCACCAGCATCGCGGTGCGCCAGTCATAGGTCGAGATCAGCCAGCTTGCGGTCGGCGCGATCGTCACCGGCGACACGCCCATGCCGGCGGAGACAAGGGCCACCGCGAGGCTGCGGTTCTTCTCGATCCAGGCGCTCGCGAGCGCCATCATCGGTGCGTAGAAGCTGCCGGCGGCAACGCCGATCAGCACGCCGAAGAAAAGCTGGAACTGCCACAGCTGTGCGGCCTGGCTCGCGGTCACGAGGCCCAGCCCCAGCAGAACGCTTCCGGCGAGGACCACGATGCGGGTGCCAAAACGGTCCGACAGCGCGCCCCAGAAGAACGCGGCAACGCCCATGCAGAGAAAATCGAACGTCGCCGCCGCCGACACGCCGGCGCGCGACCAGCCCATCGATTCCGAGATCGGCTGCAGGAAGACCGCGAGCGACAGCATCGTGCCGAAGCCGACACAGGTCATCAGCGCGCCCGCGGCGACAACGACCCAGCCATAATCGAAGCCAGACGACTTGTTCATGCGTTTCCTCTGCGCTTTTGGTCTTGTTGATGGTGCGCGAGGGGATGGTGGCCCATCTGTCGGCTGCGGGCAAGGCTACCTGCTATGCGCAGGAAGCAAACCCTGTCAGGCCGCCTCTTGCCGGCTTTTCAATCATCTCAGGCACGCACGCGCCACAGCGTGAGCGCGAGCAAGAGGTAGGCGGCGCAAGTCCACAGCGACTGCCAGTTGGCCGGCCCTTCGTTAATCCCCACGTAGATCGCCGCCACCAAAAAAACGCTGGCAAACATCGACTCTGCCAGAGGGCGTTTCTCTTTCTTGGCGGGATTGAGCAGTGTCACAGCCGCAAAGGGCACCGCCGCCATGGTGAGAGCCGCAAAAGGAAAATCAATAAAGCGCGGGTCGAATATAAGGCCGAGTGCGGTCGCCGTGCCGATCACGATGGTTACGGTCCAAACGAGCCCGTGCATGATCGCCAGCGCGGATTCAGTCCGGTAGCCTTTTGGACCCAGCAATTCCAGCAAACTGGTCGCTGGGCGACCCGACATCAGGGCAATCGCACCAAACACGGGCGAAGCAGTTGCCGCCAGCAGAAGTGAGCCCCACAGCAGCCAGCCGCCTGCTCCGTAACTTTCATAGAACATCTTTTGGGCGGCCACTCCAAACAGGATTCCGGCCATGGTTGCCGTTATTCCGACCGCAAACCATGAAACCGGCCCGGACGTCCCGGGCTTGCGCCGTGAAGTCAGCCATGCTGCGCCGAACACCAGTGTCGCCAACGCCATTCCGCTGCTCATTTGCAACTTCCAGAGCGGAAAGTTGCTGATCGGGATGCCGGCCGGATATTTCAGCGTGCGCTGCACGGAATCGAACAGGCCCCAGGATCCGCCCACTGTGCCCTCGATCTCTCGCTTCCACGATTCATCATAGGCCTCAAACACGTTGACGCGGAAATTCTCGCGCCGCGCAAGGTCGAGGATTTCCGAGACCACGCGGGCCTGGTTGACGCGCGACGGAAGCGCCGACTCCCGCATTCGCCCCTCGCTTGGCCAACCTATTTCTCCGATCAGGATTTCCTTGCCCGGAAAGGCTGCCGCTACCCGACGGCGAATCTCGGCAACGTGGGCGGCTGCAAATTCCGCTTGGACCGGATCATTCTCCCAATATGGGAGGATATGAATCGTGACGAAATCGACGGCGTCATAAAGTTCGCGATTGCTCAGCCAGAACTCCCAGACATCCGCGTAGGTGACGGGGACGGTGACTTGCGTCTTGACCGAGCGGATCGTGGCGGCGAGGTCGGAGGCTGTTATATCTTTCCGCAATAATGTCTCGTTGCCGACCACGAGCGCAATGATGGTTCCTGGATATTCCCTGGCGAGGCGTATCGCCGTCGATATCTGCGCCCGATTCTTTTCCTGGTTCTTGTCAAGAAAAATGCCCTGAATGACTTTCAGACCCGCCTTCGCCGCAAGTTCCGGGATTTGATCGAGACCCAGGTCGGTCGCATAGGTGCGGATGCAGTCGGATATTTTCGCAAGCTGGGCGAGATCTTCCGCGATCTGCTCCCGCGACACCTGCGTCGCCGGCGAGAGTGACGTCTGATGGCTGCGGAAGGGGGCGTACGATATGCACTGCAGCTTGTCATGCGGATCGATCGGTGCGCGCGCGAAGTTGGCCGGTCGTCCCAACCAGCCCCACACGGAGGCGATAACGCTCAGCGATATCAAAAGAAGTGTCAGCGGGGTGCGCATGTAAAGCAGCTCCGTCCGCCTCGCTGGAATGGCGGCACGGGCGCGTCGAATGCCCCTCTTGTCCGCTGACAATGGACCATCGTGGTCGCTTTCTCGGTTGCGCGATCTGGCGAGCGCGTCGCACTGCATCAAAGCATGCCTGCAATGCGGGCTGGGCTTGGATGACTAAGAAGGAGAGAGAATCAAGGAATTGGAACTCCTCATCGGCGGCCCCAATCCTCAAGGTCGCTTAAAAAGCTGTCAGCTCCTTTGACCCAAGTCAATCCAGGCTGGGCCGGGACGAGCCATTGGCTCCCGATTGCTTGGAAACATCAATGCGGACCAGCCTCATGACTGGAGCTTTGCGACAAATCGAGAGCCGCTGCGAAGATGCGTAGCCGTGAGAATTCGGCCACATCGCGATGATGGCATCATGCAACTGTTTTGCCCGACGAGGTCAAACGGATTTCTGAAAATCGAAAAATAGCAATGCCGCCAAGGAGGCGGCTACTGTGCATGGGGCTATTTTTGCGGTTTTTAGTTTTTCGGCCCCTGATAACTGGGCCGAAGCCATCTCGTCACGCCGGGTGTGGCTCGAGCTGTCGCCTTAGCTATCCACCTTCAGCGCGGCAATGAAGGCTTCCTGCGGGATGTCGACCTTGCCGAACTGCCGCATCTTCTTCTTGCCTTCCTTCTGCTTCTCCAGAAGCTTGCGCTTGCGCGTGATGTCGCCGCCGTAGC
>JAEYRD010000198.1 GCA_023435725.1 Pseudomonadota bacterium
GACGTCTTCGCCTTCGGGGCGCCGTGGCGGGACGCCTGCGAGTCGATGGGGATGCCGCTCATCGCGAGCTACGGCGGCGCCGGCGCCGCGCCTCTGGCCGACGCCACGAGGGGCGAGTGGCGGGTGCGCGTCTTCGAGTCACCTGCGGGCAGCCCGGTGATGGTCAGCTGGCAGCGTGGGAGCGGGAACCCGCCGGGGCTCAGGAACCTGAGCGAGCTGCGCAGGGTCGTCGACGTGCACCGGGGCCGCCGGGCGGTCTGATGGTGCTGCCGAAGCGCGGCTTGTCAGTGCTCCACCCGGTCGGCTCCCAGGGCACCTAGTGCGTCGCTGAGCCCTCGCCAGTCCTCGCGCGTGGTCGAGGAGTCGACTCGACGTTTGAGGTCCCGTGCCGCCTGGGCGATCCCGCGCGCCTCGTCGTCGGGCAGCAAGGCCGCGTATCGGGGATCGGCGAGGTGCGCCGAGGGTGTGGCGTGCATGGAGAGGGCGTCAAGGAAGATCGCCAGATGGCGGGCTGAGGCTCCGGACTCCTTCTTGTAGCGGGAGGCCGCCACGTAGTCGAACCGCCCCTCCCAGATGAGCCGGCCCGCGGGCTTCTCCACCAGCGTGACGACAGTGCCCAAGGCGTCCTGGTCGTCAGCGAGGTAGCCCTTGGCCTTGCCGCTCGACTTGAACGACACGACTTCGTGAGCGAGCCTCAGGAAGTTGTCGTCCGTCATGGACGAGCCGACGACCAGCACGTGCTTGGTCATCAGCAGGGCCTGGACCACAGCACCCATCGGTCGGGACCGTGCGTCGTAGCCGACGAAGTCCGAACGAGAGAGCACGATCGTCTCGGGATGCGATGCGTCGCCGTGCATCTTCAGCAGCCAGGGCGAGCGCGGCAGCACGCGGTCGAACGGCAGGACGGGAATCACACCGCGTCCAGCGTCGGCCACCGCCCGTTCGTAGAGCCCGTCGTAGTTGGTGGTGACGACCTCCTGGCAGTCCAGCGCTGCGAGGAGCGCGTGGTTGAGCCCGTACCGCTGGCGGTCAAGGACGGATGCGGCGACCTCCTTCCCCAGTCGGTCACCAAGCTTGCGGCGCAGCAGCTCCGCCTGGTCGAGAGGGGAGGTGATGCCCTTGAGGTCGACCCCGGCAGTCGTCGACAGTCCGCGGATGAGTTCGTCCCAGGAAGGCAGCCCGGCGGACATGCTGACGCCGGCACCGAGGAAGAGCGCGAGAGATCCGTCCGTCACTCGGTCGGCGAGTGCTTCCGCGGCATCGGTCAGGTCCTTGCCGAGGTGTACTTGATGGGTGGACGCCGATGCGCGGCGCCGGGCCTCGAACGCCGCGTGATCGGACGGGTTGGCGGCCACGATCACCACGTCGATCGTGAGCGTCGCCACCGCCTCTTCGCAGGCACGGAGAAGCCGGTCGATGACCTGGCCTCGCATGTGGCCGAATCCGCCCCCGCCGACGCCGAGGGTAGGTACGGCGACCAGTGGGCGGGGACGGCGGCTCCCCGGTTCGACGGCGGCCGCGGCCACAGCGGCGAGCGTCGCCGACAGGCGGTCGACCACCAGCGCCAGGGAGTGGTCGCCGTCGTCGCCGTACCTGACGGCATCCAGGAACCACGTCGGTCGTAGCAGTGGGACCTCGTCGGCGCCCTCGAGTGTCCGGCCCCAGCCCCGCTCGCTCCAAGCCGCAGGGCGGAGCGCCCTCGCGGTGGGCTTCCATGCGCTCGAGCCAGCCAGCTCAGCGCTCGCGCCCAGCGCGGCAGCCCATTGCTTCTCAATGGAGAAGACGCTGTCCGTCGGCAGGATGGTCGCGTCGTGGTCGAGGTTCTCGATCCGGCCTCGCACCACGAAGACGTGTCCCGGGTCCGTCATGTCCAGAACCTACTCGGACGAGGCAGGGCGCGGCCTTGCAGGGCCGGAATCGCCGCCTCCCGGATCGCTCGCCGCGGAAGCCCCGCGGATCCGTTCGCGCCGCCACCATGAGCTACGGGCCCAAGCCCATTCACCGAATCCGCATCGGTCCTCGCGGAGTGCTCCAATCTCCAGGCGTCCGCTCGCTGCTGGGTCTGGTGCTCGCGGACGGCGATCTGGGCCAGGGGTTCGGCCTCGGTGCGGATCGTGGGCAGGGCCAGGGCCCGGGTGGACGCGCCGATCGAGGCCAGCGCGGCCGAGCTCGTGGTGGTGGTCATGTTCTGCTCCTGGTCAACAGGTCGTCGTAGCCGGTCAGGGTGGGTGCGGGTCGGTCGTAGCGGGCCAGCGCGCCGATCGGGATCACCGGGGCGACCGGGTGGGTGGCGGCTCGGGCGTCGATCAGCACGACCTGGGGGTCCAACGCCCCGGACGTCACGGCCCGGTCCATCGCCGCGGTCAGCGCCGGGCCGGGCAGGGTGCGGTGGGCCAGCAGGATCTCGATCAGTGCCCGGGTCCCGGGCCCGTCTCCGCGAGCCGACCGGGCCGCGTCCCAGTAGCGCTGGTGGGAGGCGGTGAACGTCCCGGCGGCTCTGGCCTGGGCCAGTGCTGTCGCTCCGGGCAACGCCCCGGGCTTGGCCGTCAGGACCTCCAAGAAGTGGTCCAGGGTCAGGACCACGACGTGCTTGCCCGCGGCCCGCTCGTGGGACGCGACAACCCTGGCCCCGTCCAAGGCCTCGATGGTGCGTGCGCCCAGGCGGACGCTCTGAACCGCCCCGGGTTCAGTGGAGGCTCGGTTCCTTGGTTTCCAGCGTCGTCGACGCGGTGATCTGACGGTAGTGGTTGGCTTCGTGCTCGGCCGGTGGGATGTCGCCGAGCTCGGTGTGTAGGCG
>JAEYRD010000051.1 GCA_023435725.1 Pseudomonadota bacterium
CCAAGACGGTGATTCCGTCGCATGCGTCCGCAAAGGTGTCGTTCCGACTGGTCGAGGGGCAGGATCCCGCGAGGATCCGCAAGGCCTTCCGTGATTACGTGAGCGCGCGGATCCCGGGCGACTGCAAGGTCGAGTTCGGCGACCATTCCGCCGCGCCTGCGGTCGCGCTCGACTGGAACATGAAGCCGCTCGCCGCCGCCAGCAAGGCGCTGGCGGAGGAATGGGGCAAGGAGACCGTGCTGATGGGCTCGGGCGCCTCGATCCCGATCGTCGCCGATTTCAAGCGCACGCTTGGCCTTGACTCGCTGCTGGTCGGCTTTGGCCTGGATGACGACAACATCCACTCGCCGAACGAGAAGTACGACCTCCGAAGCTTCCAGAAGGGCATCCGCTCCTGGGCCCGCATCCTCGCCGCGCTGGCGGAGGTGAAATAAGGCGCTCCATCCTCGTCATTGCGAGCCAACGGGTCCGCGCGAAGCGCGGCCCGATGACAGGCTCCGCGAAACAATCCAGAAATCCCTCCGCGGAAACAGTCTGGATTGCTTCGTCGCCAGCGCAAAATTGCTTCGCAATTTTGTCGCGGGCACCTCGCAATGACGGGAGGGGCGGTCGCCGCAAATAAAAACGCCGCCCGGAATTGGGCGGCGTTTCATTCCAAAACGTGCAGAGGTAGTTGGCGTCCACCTTACGCCAAACCCCGAAAATCTCAAGACCGGTAGCCGGGATTGACCCGGTCGAGCTTGCGCAGCAGCGGCGGCCAGACGAGGTTGGTGGCGCGCAGCTCGGCGCGGTCGCGGTTGGAGAGCAGCTCGGTGTTCTTGTCGATCGCCACATCGTCTACCGGGTAGACCGGCGTTCCGAGCGCGCGCGTGCGCACCTGCATCGAGCAGGCGCGCTCGAGGTGATACATGCGCTCGAAGGCGGAGGCGACCGAGCGGCCGACTGTCAGCGTGCCGTGGTTGCGCAGGAGCATGTGGTTGTGGTCGCCGAGATCCTTCTGCAGCCGCGGGCGTTCGTCGTGGTCGAGCGCGATGCCTTCATAGTCGTGATAGGCGAGGTCGTGGGTGACGAGCTGGGCGGTCTGGTTCAGCGGCAAGAGGCCCTCGGCGCTGCTCGACACCGCGGTGCCGTCGAGGGTGTGGAGATGCAGCACGCAGATCGCGTCCTCGCGCACCTCGTGGATCGCCGAATGGATGGTGAAGCCGGCGGGGTTGATGCTGTATTCGCTCTCGGAGAGCTGGTTGCCGTGCAGGTCGACCTTGACCAGGCTCGAGGCGGTGATCTCATCGAACATCAGCCCGTAGGGGTTGATGAGGAAGTGATGCTCGGGGCCGGGCACGCGCGCGGAAATGTGGGTGTCGACCAGATCGTCCCAGCCGTACAGCGCGACGAGACGATAGCAGGCGGCGAGATTGACCCGCTGCTGCCACTCGGCCTCCGTCATGTTCGACGGCACTTCCCTCAGGCGCGCTTCAGCTGGCGACATGGCAATTTCTCCGAACATCGTTGTTGCGGGGCAGGAGCCTAGTCCCGGTGATGCCTGGCGGCAAGGCGATCAAATCGCGGCAGCCAAGCTTCGCCTGCATGGAGCCAGGCGCAATGCGGCGAGTCTCGTGGTTCCGGATGTTGCGGGGCCCGTCATCGGGCGGCGCTTCGCGCCGACCCGT
Organism: Pseudomonadota bacterium; assembly: GCA_023435725.1. Classification (GTDB taxonomy): domain Bacteria; phylum Pseudomonadota; class Alphaproteobacteria; order Rhizobiales; family Xanthobacteraceae; genus Bradyrhizobium. The sequence continues at coordinate 1,668 of JAEYRD010000051.1, forward strand.
TGGCTCATTCGGCTAGGGGCCCGGAGAAGAATTTTACGGCGCCGGGATCGAGAGCAGGCTGGAAATGCTGCGGCCGCGGATGTCGTAGACCCTGGCGAACACCACGTCATCGCGCTTGATCTCGACCATGACAGGCGCGGTCAGGCCCTTGCAGTAGAACTCGCCGAGCGTCATGGCGAAATCGGCCGCGTTGGAATCCCAGCCGATCGTGAAGTCGGGCCCGAGTGCGACCTGCGCCGGGCGCTGCGGGCCGCACACCGCGACCTTCCACTTGCGATTGGCCGGTGGCGCTTCCTGGCGCTCGACGAGTTGCTCGCGCAGCCCGTCGGACGCCTGCTTCAGCGCGAGCCCCCAATAGTCCAGCATGAAACGGTCGTCGGCGCCGCGTACGGTGCCGGCGATGTAGTTGAAGTGGGTGTATTGATAGGGATGCAGCCGGATCATCTCGGCGAGCGGCAGCGCAAGGCCGAAGCAGAACGCCGCGAGCGCCACCGGTTGCCAGCTGCGGTGATTGGCGCGCAGGCGCTCCATGGTCCAGGCGAAGGCGACGCCGCCGAGCACCGCCATCGGCGGAATCACGAAGACGAAATGGCGAATGCCGTTGTAGAGCGCCGGCCGTTTCACCATCGCGATCGCGAGCGGCAGGGTGGCGGCGAGCGTCAGCATCAGCAGGATGGTCTTGCGGCGGGCAGGGACCTCACGGCGCGGCAGCATGGCAAAGGTGCTGAACATCGCGCCGATCATCAGCACCAGCATCACCTCGGGAAGCTGAAGCGCAAACAGCGTCGGCAGATAGGACCAGGGCATGTCGGGCACGGACACGATCGCGCCGTCGAACATCTCCTTCCAGGGCTTCTCGAAGAAATGCGAGAAGTAGGTCAGGGCCTCGAAGGGATTGCCGGGTTCCATGATCGACCACGGCCAGATCAGGCCCATCACGAGGTAGCCGAACACGAGGCCGGGCAGCAGCACATACACGACGTGGGCGAAGCGGCGGGCCGACTCGCGCAGGCCCTCGCTGCGCAGTTCCTCCAGGAACAGCGGGATGAAGCCGATCATGGCGTAGACCAGCGCAAGGCCGCCGAGGATACGCGAGCCGATCGAGAGGCCCGCACCCAGGCCGACGATCAGGATCGTGCGCGGCGACGGCTGCGGATATTCCTCCGCGAGGCGGACCAGGCCGAGCATCAGGATGATCATGGCCACTGCGAAGGGCGCATCCTTCGGGTTCATGAACATGTGGCCGTAGAAGATCGGGCACAGCGCGAGCAGCAGGAGTGAGGCAAGACCGGCAAGGGGGCCGCCGATGCGGCGGCCGAGCCGCCACGTCACCGCAAGTCCGATCACGCCGACGATCGCGCCGACCAGGCGTCGCGTCTCGAACAGCTCGAGCGGAATGATCTTGTGCAGGAGGGCGGCGACCATGTCGAAACCGCCGCCGTACATGTAGAGATTCGCGAAGGACAGCGCCGCGGTGTCCTTGAAGCCGGAACCGAACATGCGCAGCAGCAGGTCGGCGTACTCAGCGTGGGTGTAGTCGTCCCAACCGAGCCCGTAGTCGCGGAAGGTCAAGCCTGCAAGGACGGCGACTGCGGCCAACACCAGCATGGCGAGGTCGTCGCAGTTCCGCTCAATCGAGCGCCGCGCCGGCGTGTCGATCGCCGAAGTCGTGATGGATGTCATGGCTATTGGTGACCCGGAATCCCCTCTTGGCCCTGCTGGTGCGCGCGGGCCTGCTCCCCGGAATCCCTATAGCGCAGTTCCATTACCAAGTAATTGGGCATTATGGCTAAATTCCTGATGCGACGCAGCAATTCCAGAAACTTGAGAGCACGCTAGCAATACCGATCCGCAGCTGAAGGGAATGTGAATAAGTCTCTGATTTCCTTCCCTTTAGGAACGCTGCCCACAATTGGGCGTTGGCGTGGAACGCAGTATGACGGTATCGTGGCGCGACGGGTGTCGCGTGTGGATTCGCGGCCGGGGGTGAGTTCGATGACCTTGGCATTGTTGATCGCGGGGATTTTCGCCGTCGTGGCGGGCCTCCTTACGATCCTGTTTGGCTTCTCCGTCAGGGAGTTCAGTCTCGGCAGCACCCTCATAATCTCCGGCACGATCGGCGTCTGCTCCGGAATGTTACTGGCCGGTCTCCACGTCGTGGTGACGGAGCTGAAGGGCATCGCTCGCCGGCTGGCCGGATCGATCGCGCCGTCCGAGGTCCGGGTCAGGCCCGTGCTGCCGGGCCTTGAGATGCCCGGAGCCCTTTTGCGCGAGCCTCCGCCTGCTCCGGCGGCGAGAGTCGAACCGCCGCCGCCCCCGGCCGCGGGCCCACTGCCATGGCAGAGCGAAGCAGCCGCGCGCGAGCGTCCGCGCGTCGAGGCGCCGCCGGAGCCGGAAGCTCCAGCGCCGCCTGCGGCTCCTGAAGCACCGCGCCGTCGCAACCTGCTGTTCGCCTCGAGTTCCCGGAAGGAGCGGGAGCGCGCCGAGGCAAAGGCCGCCGAGGGCTCGCCGCAGCCACCGCATGAAGAGCCTGCGGGACTTGGCGCCGCGGAACCTCCGTCTGCGAGCTTCGACGATGCCTGGCCAAAGCCGGACCGTATGCGCCCACCGGAGCCGCCGGCCGCGTCGCGCCGTCCGCCGCCGCGCTCGCCATCGACCTTTGCGGAGGCCGCTCCGCCGCCTGCAATCGAGCCGCCGCCGGCACCCGAGCCGCCGCCTCCGCCCGAGCAGGTGCCCGTGACGGTGCTCAAGTCCGGCATCGTCGACGGCATGGCCTATTCGCTCTATTCCGACGGCTCTATCGAAGCGCAGATGCCGGAAGGCATGATGCGCTTTGCCTCGATCGACGAATTGCGTGCCCATCTGGACCAGCGGTCCTGAAACGTGCGGCGCACTAGTAAAACGCCGCAATTCTTGCCTTGAGAACAGTAATCGGTTGATATTCGTCAGCCGTCTTATTTAAGTCGAACGTATTGTTAACACCGAATACTTCGGCGTCGCCCCCGAGACGCAAAATTGAAGAAAGGTCGAGCCCATGTCGGATGCTGGGGCCAAGAATTTCATTGAGCTGACAGCGAGTATCGTCTCGGCCTATGTAGGCAACAATCCGACGCCGGCCACCGAGATTCCAAATCTGATCAGCCAGGTGCACGGCGCGCTTGTGCGGGTTTCGTCAGGCCGTACCGAGACAGCGCCGCTCGAGCCCGCAAAGCCGGCGGTGTCGCTGAAGAAGTCGATCGCGCCGGACTATCTGGTCTGTCTGGAAGACGGCAAACGATTCAAGTCGCTGAAGCGCCATCTGCGCACCCAGTACAACATGACGCCGGAGCAATATCGCGAGAAATGGGGACTGCCGGCCGACTATCCCATGGTTGCCCCGAACTACGCGGTCGCGCGCTCGCAACTGGCCAAGCAGATGGGTTTGGGACAACAGCAGCGGAAGCGGAAGTAGAGTCTCTGTAGCTTACAACGCACCCCGTCCTCATCCCGAGGAACCCGCAAAGCAGGCGTCTCGAAGGATGGCTGCGCGCGAGATCCGGGCCTTCATGGTTCGCCCGGCGATGCGAAGCATCGTCCGGAGATGCGCGTTCCGCGCGCCTCGCCATGAGGGTCTTCAGGAGGCGTCCGCCAGCGCCTCTTTTGCGTCGGTCTTGATACGCTCGACCATCGACCGCAGGCCGTTGGAGCGCTGCGGGGTCAGATGATCGCGGAAGCCGAACTCGTCGAACACCGCGATCGCATCGGTCGCAAGAATCTCCTGCGGTGTGCGGCCCGAATAGAGCGCCAGCACGATTGCGACCAGCCCGCGCACGATATGCGCGTCGCTGTCGCCGCGATATTTCAGGATCGGCGCGCCATTGCTGCGATCGACCAGCTTCTGGAGCCAGACCTGGCTGACGCAGCCCTGCACCTTGTTGGCGGCGGAGTGCTCCGCCTCAGGCATCGGTTCCAGGGTGCGGCCAAGCTCGATGACGTACCGGTAGCGGTCGTCCCACTCGTCCAGAACCTCGAAATTGTCCCTGATTTCGTCGATCGTCGTCATGCTGGCCCGTGTTCCCATTCAAGCCAATATAGGGACGCGAAGCCGTGAAATCGATAGGGTTTGGGGGCTAATTCGCGGCCGTCGGCCCGCGCCATTCAAGGGCGAGATCGTCCTGGGTCAGGGTGTCGTGCGCCGCCCCGCTCGATGCGGCATCGCCTTCGCCGGCCAGCGCGATCGAGCCGGTGTGATCGGGAGCCTTCTTCTCATTCTTGTTGTCATTCTTGTCGTTGGTGATCTGCTCCTTCTTGTCGTTGATGATCTGGTAGATCTTGCGCGCGCCGTCCTGCGCGCGCTGGCCGATGATGGTCGCAGCCTGTCCGCCGACCTCGCAGGCCGCCGGCTGGCGTTTGCAGAACTGGCTCATGTCGGAGACGGCCGCGGTCGCAGCCTGCACCGCGTCGGCGGCGCCGATCTGCGGCAGCTTCTCCGATTCGGGTGTCTTGTCCCGCGGCAGGAGCACCAGCACCAGCCCGAGCCAGAATATGATGCGAAGCAGAAAGCGCATCTTGCGACCTGTAGGTTAGATCCCGCCGCGGCGATCCCCGCAGGCGTCGGACCTAGCAACTCTCGATAAATCGCAAGTGATTGCCTTGAGCTTAATTTGCGGAAAATTCACGCAAAAATCTTCACAAGCCGTGGTCTCGTAAATTTTTGATTGACGCTCCGCGCCCGCTACTCCGCCATCCGCATATCCACCAATTCGAAACCATGAGGGACAAGGGGAAACCCTGTGTTCACCATCCGCACGGAAGACGTCGTCAAATTGTCTAAAAAGCCCCGCGATGACACGGTGCCCGGCGCAGGAACGCTCCGCCTTAGCACTCGTTTAAGATCGCTCTGACACGGTGGCCCAACGACAAGGAGGCGTTCCGGCGCGTCTTTTGACGAATGAGCCGAAGCGCGAGACCCGTGACAGTTTTGAGTATCATCCGCGATTGTCTCGATGCGCTGCTGCATCCCTCCGCGCGTTACGATGCGCTGACGCGAGCGCGCCATCGTGCCTTCATGGCGCCGCGGCTGCTTGGCAGCCTGGCTGCCTTCGCCGCATTTCCCATCTATCTCGCCATGCGCGGCGCGCCGAGCGCGATCGAGGTCGCCGCCTTCGCGTGGCTGATCGCGCCGATTCTGCTGTCCTGGTTCCTGTCGCGTACCGGCCGCTACGAAGGCGCGCATGTGCTGTCGTCGCTGGCGCTCGCCGGCCTGATCATGGCGATCGCGGGCACGACCGGCGGCATCGAATCATTCGCCGCGATCTGGCTGGTCGTGGTTCCCCTCGAGGCCGCGCTGTCGGCCTCGCGCCGCGTCGCTGCCTTCGCCTCCGTGCTTGCGCTCTCTTGCGCCGGGATCCTGATCCTCGTCAGCCAGTTCGGTTGGCTGCCCTCCGCAGACGCCAGCGCCGCGGAACGCGGCATGCTGATGGCGTTCGGCGTCGCCTCGGCGACGCTCTATGCCGCGGGTCTTGCCTTCGGCGCGGAGTCGCTCGCGCGCACCAGCGTCGCGCTGCTGTCGCGCGAGGAGGAGCGCTACCGCCTCCTGGCGCGCAACATGAGCGACGTGATCTCGCGGCATCAGCGCAACGGCGCGGTGCAGTTCATCTCGCCGGCGGTGGAAGCCATGCTCGGCATACCCGTCGCGCAACTGCTCGGCCATGGCCTGTTCGACCGCGTCCATGTCGCCGATCGTCCGGCCTATCTAACCGCTTTGTCGGATGCCGCGCGCGGCGACGTGCGCAGCGTCGAATTCCGGTTGCGCCGCGAGCCTGTTGGTTCGGAGCGCGCCCAGGTCGATTTCATTTGGGTCGAGATGCGATGCCGGCCGCTCGATCAGGATCTGGGACGAGACGGTACGCACGAGGCCGAAGTCGTCGGCGTGATGCGTGACGTCACTGACCGCAAGCTTGGGGAACAGGCGCTCGATCAGGCCCGCAGCGCCGCCGAGGCGGCCGACGCCGCCAAGACGCGCTTCCTCGCCACCATGAGCCACGAGCTGCGCACGCCGCTCAACGCCATCATCGGCTTCTCCGAGATGATCGCGCAGGAGCAGACCCTGATGCTGGGTGCAGCCCAGCGCAAGGAATACGCGCAGCTCATCAACGATTCCGGCCAGCATCTGTTGTCGGTCGTCAACGGCATCCTCGATATGTCCAAGATGGAATCGGGCAATTTCGAGATCGCGTCGGAGCCGTTCGCGCCGCGCGCCTCGCTGCTGCATTGCTGCAATCTGCTTGCGCTGAAGGCGCGGGAGAACGGCATCGATCTGATCACCGATGCGCCGCAGGACCTGCCGATGATGACCGGCGATCCGCGTGCCTTCAAGCAGATCGTGCTCAACCTCGTCGCCAACGCCATCAAGTTCACCGAGCGCGGCGGTCAGGTCACCGTCGCCGCTGCGGTGTCGGGCTCGCAGCTCTCGCTGCGCATCAGCGACACCGGCGTCGGCATCGCGCCTGACGATCTCAAGCGCATCGGCGCGCCGTTCTTCCAGGCAGGCAGGACCTATCAGCGTCGTCACGAAGGCACGGGCCTCGGACTTTCGATCGTGAAGAGTCTCGTGGCATTGCATCTCGGCGAATTGACGGTACAAAGCAGGCTCGGCGAGGGGACTGCCGTCACCGTCAATCTGCCGCTCGTCTACGCACAGCCAGAGGCCAGGGCGTCCGACAGAAAGACGGCCGAGAACAAGATCGCGACCTTGATGCCGCTGCCGCGCCAGGAGCTGCAAAACCAACTGCAAAGCCAATTGCAAGACCAACGTCACGACCAACTTCACGAACTTCAGGACCAACCCGCTCTGGTGAAGAAAAGTGCCTAAGAAGTCTGCAAAGGATGGAGCCGCTCCGCGCCGCCGTGGCGCCAAGGCCGCGGTCGTCGACATCGAGACCGAGCGCAATCTCGTGATGCGCGTTCTGCTGCACAGCCCCAAGGATACGCTGGCCGGCCTCGTCGCGGTCGCCGCCATCAGCGCCATCGTTGCAAACGCGCTGTTCCTCCAGACCGGCCGGCACCCGGCGCCGATGTTCGGTACCGTGATCAATCTTCCTGCGCCATCATCCGCCGCCCTGTCGAACCCGATGCCGCGCCCGCGTCCCGTCGGCGCCGACATGTCGCCACTCGAGCCGAAGGCGACGGAGTTTCGCGCCGAGCCGAAGCCCGCCGAGAGGGCGCCGGAGAAGCCGGTCGAGGCGACCGCATCGGCGCCGCGCTCAAGCGATCCTCTGACCAATCTGGTCAAGGCAACGACTTCGACGCCGCCCTCCGTCGCCATCGTGCGTCCGCCAGCACCTGTTCCGGTGCAGCAGAGCCCGGCCGCACGGCGCATCGCCGGCGTGCAGCGCGCGCTGTCCGAATACGGCTATGGGAATTTGAAGGTCACGGGCACGATGAGCGGCGAGACTCAGGCCGCGATCCAGAAGTTCGAGCGCGAGCACAAGATGCAGGTCACCGGGCTGGTATCGGATCGCCTGCTGCGCGAACTCGGGGCCGCGATCGGCCATCCCGTCGAATAGAGCGTTTTCGAGCGAAGTGGATACCGGTTCGCGTAAAGAAAACGCGTCAAAACTAGAATCTAGAGCCCCGTTCCGATTCCATCGGAACGGAAATGGCTCTAGTTGTCACGCTTGCGTGGAGGCTGGTGCTGATCCCGGCACTGGCCTATCGTGCGCTTCATGCGTTTGAAATCAAACATCTGGGTCTCAGCCTATTTGCGCCGATGCCAGACCGAGGGCGTGTTCGGCGCGGTGCGCCGTCGCGGCGCCGAGGAGGCGGGCGCGGTGTTCGTGAAGGTATCGCTGCTCGACGGCAACGCGATGCTCTACGTGCCGGCGCCGCAGGCCGCCTATGAGGACGGCCGGCCGATCGATCGCTTCTTCGTGCCGGCCGGCCCGCAGCCGATGCCGGAGCAGGCCATCGAGGAGCGTCTGACCAAGGAAATCCGGTTCGATCCGGACGCCTGGATCGTCGAGACCGAAGATCGCGCAGGGCGGCATTTTCTTGAGCTGGCGAAGATGTAGCCGCCGCCACAATGACGGGCTGGGGACGTGTTGCGCGTCTCATACTCAGTGTCAGCGCCTGGGCGCGAGCAAATCAGCGATCCGATGAACCAGCGCCCGTGCGCACTGCCGGGTTGGAGCCGGGCTGCACGCCCGGCCGCGTCTGGCTTGCGCCCGCGCGCGCGCGCTGGCGTTCGCCGTCATGCAGCGACGACTGGTATTTGGCGCGCGTGACTGCGAGCGTGGAGTCGCGCCAGGCCGCGAGCATCACCAGCGCGGAGCGGTCGCTGAGGCGATCGTAGAGCCGCGACAGCCGGTACACGTTGTTCACCGACGTGCCGATCTCCGGCTTGAAGAACAGCAAGATGCGCTGGAAGTTCGGGCTCGGCATGTCGAGCGCGCGCGCGGCGACTGCAAGCGCTTCGCCGCCGGGATCGTCGACGATTTGGGCCGCGACGCGCGAGGGCAGGATCAGGCTGTCGCCGAGCTCGAGGGTGAAGTTCTCGACGTCATTGGCGATCGCCGCCATCTCCAGGATC
>JAEYRD010000060.1 GCA_023435725.1 Pseudomonadota bacterium
GCCGCGACGATGACGATCCAGGGAATGCCGCCGATCGAGCCTGAGCCGAGCGTGGTGATGAGGTCCGGCACCTTGTAGGCGATCTGGCCGCGCACCAGCAGTGCGGAGATGCCGGCGGCGATCTGCAGCATCGCCAGCGTCATGATGAAGGAGGGGATGCCGATCACCGTCAGCCCCAGCGCATTGACGAGGCCGAGCAGCGCGCAGAGCAGGATGGCGAGTAGGATCGCGACGGCGCCGGGCAGCGGCACATTGGCGATGTTGACGTAGGATTCCTGCAGCGTGAAGTAGGCGACCGCGATGCCCGTGACGTTGGCGATGCTGGCGATCGAGAGGTCGATCTCCGCGCAGAGGATCACGAAGGTGAGGCCGACCGCGATGATGCCTGTCACCGACACCTGGGTCAGGATGTTGCCGAGATTGTCGAGCGTGGCGAAGGAGGGGCTGGCGAAGGCGAAGAAGGCGGACAGGAGGATCAGCGTCAGGAACGGCGCGATGTTGCGCATCTGCGAGCGCAGGAAGGGCCCAAGGCCGCGCGCCCGCCGACCCGCCGCTGGAACCGTCTCACTGCTCGCCATTGTGTTTCTCCGTCACGCCGCTTCCAGCAGGCGGTCCTTGCTGACCGGCTCGTTCTTGAACTCCCGCACCACCGCGCCGCGCTTGAGGACGAGGATGCGGTCAGCTAGCGACAGCACCGTTTCCGGCTCGGTCGACAGCACGATGATCGCGAGCCCCTTGGCGCGGAGGTCGCGGACGATGTTGATGACGTCGTTCTTGGCGCCGACATCCATGCCGCGGGTCGGCTCGCACAGCACCAGCAGCTTTGGCGGATAGGTCAGCCATCTTGCCAGCGCGACCTTCTGCTGGTTGCCGCCGGAGAGCATGCCGAGGTCGAGGCCGACCACCGGCGGTCTGATCTGCAGCTGCTCGACCTGGCGCTGCGCGATGTCGCGCTCCTGCGCCGGCTTGAGCAGCAGCGCCGAGATGCGGTCCAGCAGGCTGATCGAGATGTTCTTGTAGACCGGCTCCTGATGAAACAGCATGTCACGCCGGCTCTCCGGCACCAGCGCCACCCCGGCACGCCGTGCCGCGGCCGTGCTGGCGAAAGTCCTCGGCGTCCCCTCGACGGCGAGCGTGCCGCCGTCCGGCTTCAGCTTGCCGAACAGGATGCGCGACAGCTCCTGCTGGCCGCAGCCCATGAAGCCGTAGATGCCGAGAACCTCGCCGGCGCGTGCTTCGAACGAGACGTCCTGCAGGCTGCGGGCCAGCGAAAGCTGGTCGACCTTCAGGACCACCGCCCTGTCGCTCGGCTGCGGCAGCAGCAGGTCGTCGGTATAGCTGTGCTCGAGCGCTTCGCCGCCGCGGCCGATCATGGCTTCGATCAGCGCGCCCTTGCTGGTCGCGGCGCTAGCTGTCTCGGCGACCTTCCGCCCGTTGCGGAACACGGTCACCGTGTCGGACACGCGCAAGATGTCCTCGATGAAATGCGAGATGAAGACGATGCTGGTGCCTTCTTGGCGTAAGCGCCGGAGCGTCGCGAACAGGCGCTCGACCTCGGGCGGGGAGAGGGCGGAGGTCGGCTCGTCCAGGATGACGATGCGGGCGCCGGAGAACAACACGCGGGCGATCTCGATCAGCTGCTGCAGCCCGATCGGGAGGTCGCCGAGCCGCGACATCGGATCGACGTCGATGCCGAAGCGGGCGAGCTGCTCGCCGGCCTCGCGCGCCATGCGTCGCCACTGCACGAGGCCGAGCCAGTTGGTCGGCTGGTTGCCCAGGAACACGTTCTCCGCGACCGTGAGGTCGGGTGCGACGCTGAGCTCCTGATGCACCATGGCGATGCCGGCCGCGTGCGCGTCGCGGGCCGAGCGGAAATGCGTCTCCTGGCCGACGATCAGGAAGTGGCCGGAAAATTCGGGGTGCACGCCGGCGATGATCTTCATCAGCGTACTTTTTCCTGCGCCGTTCTCGCCGACGAGACCGTGGATCTCGCCGGGATACAGCGCAAAGTCGACACCACGAAGCGCTTCGACGCCGCCGAAGCTCTTCGTGATGCCCTTCAGTTCCAGGATGGGTGAACGAACCTCAGGCATGGAGGACTAGATCAGGAAGTGGTCTTCCATCCATTGCATGCCGGGGGCGTTCGCCTTGGTCACGACCGGGCCGTCGGTGACGACGTTCTTAGGGATTCCCTGGCCGCTCTTCTCGCCGCCGACCACTGCGGCTACGCCGGCGATGATGGCGCCGCCATGGATGCGGCAGGACGGGTTGCGGACGGTCGCGAACATCCGGCCCTCGCTCACCGCCTGGATCGCGGGCGGCATGGCGTCGACGCCGCCGATCAGGATGTTGGTGCGGTTGCGCGCCTTCATGATGTTGTAGGCGGCGAGTGCCATGTCATCATTGTGGAAGAACGCCGCGTCGATCTGCGGGTATTTGGTCAGATATGTTTCCCAGAGCCGCGCGGTCTTGGAGACGTCCCAGTCGGCCGGCTGGGTGTCGAGCACCTCGATGCCAGGGAATTGCTTGACCACCGAATTGAAGCCCTTGGCGCGCCCCTGCGCGCCGGTGTGACCGAGCGCGCCCTGCGTCATGATGATCTTGCCCTTGCCGCCCATGGCGTTGCACAGCGCCTGCGTCACGGAGGCGCCCATGAACTCGTTGTCGGGGGCGAGGAAGGAGTGGACGTTGATTTGATCGAGAGGAGCGATAAGCGTGTCCATGTCGATCACGGGCGTGCCGGCGTCGATCATCTTCTGCACGGGCTGGGTGAGGGTGCCGATGCCAAAAGCCTGGATCGCGACGAAATCCCATTTCTGCGAGGCCATGTTGTCGATCGCCGCGCGCTGCTTCACCGCGTCGAGCTGGCCGTCGAACCAGGTCACGTCGACATTGAACAGTTTGCCCCAGAATTCCGCGGCCTGCTTGCCCTGCGCGCACCAGGTCGCCTGGAGGCCCGCATTGGAGAACGCCGCCTTCAGCGGTTTCTCGGATCGTCCGACTTCGGCTGCAAGTGCGGGGTTTATGCCCATGCTGCCGAGGATGGCAGTCGCGGCGCCGGCGGTCGCTGCCGCCTGAAGAAGATCGCGCCTCGTCGTCGAGAAATCTTTCGTCCCGGACATCGCTCGCTCCCATATATTCTATCGTCGGCGCGTCATTGATTGCGCGACCGATGCGGAAAGTCTCTCACAAGAGTTGTTGCCACTCAATCTGCAATCAATCGTAAGATCGCCGTAGCCGCGTTGGTGCAGCGCGAAGCGTTACGCTGCGATGCCAGCGAAGGCCTCGATCTCGACGAGCAATGCGTCCCAGGCCTGCGCGATCTCGGCCGACCATTCATCGCCGAGCAGATCGCGTAGCGTATCCCTGATGATCGCGAAGAAGGCGATGAAGAGGTCGCGCGGCGTGCCATAGGCGTCGTGCGAGGCGACCTCGCAGGTGATCAGCCGGAAATGCCCGCTGCGCTGGCCCGCGAAGTCTAGGATCGCCTCGATCGTCAGCGCGAGCATCGATCCCATCACGAGCTCGCTGCCTTGAGCGCGGAACATCGCCCGCGCTTCGGGATGCGTCTTGAACAGACGTTGATAGACGAGCGGCGTGAGATCCGCGCAGCGTGAGGCCGCGAGTTCAAAGCTTTGTTCGATCAGAATGGGAGAGGCATTCATCGGCGGTTCAGCCCCGCGGATAAAAAAAGAGCGGGGCCCTGGCCCCGCTCAAAAATTGTGTCGACCCTATTATCCCCGATTCTAAGATTTGCTCTTGATTGACGGGGCGACGCTGCATTTTGCGCGCCAGGGGCTCCTCCCGAGACTTGGACCACCAGACTTCGACCTCGCGGCCAGCCTGAGCAAGAGCGATGCTAGATCAACTTTTCGCGCTTGTCATCATTTTCAGCAACGATTGTTCAAAATTCGAGCAGTAGACGAAATGATCAGGCTCTTTACCTCGTAAGCGTATGACAAACATAAGAAATCTGTGGACGGGGCAGGGGTGTCCGATTGCCTCAAATGCCGGTCTTCCTGCCGGCGGAGCGGCCCGACCACAGTTTTCGAGAAATTTGCGCTGGACCAAGAAGGCGGCGGAACTGACCTCGACTCGGCCCACGGCGAGGTGTTTAGTTAGCGCACGAACGAATGGTTCGGTGGATGCGCGCACGGCTGCAAAGATTCCTACCCATCGTCCTGCTCGCCCTGGCGATGCAGGTGCTGGCGCCGATTGCCGCCTGCCTGGCGGCCGGCCAGGCCGCGGCCGATCCACTTTCCGCCGGTGTCATCTGCCACAGTACGGGCGAGCTGGGTGGTCTGAACGATCAGACCGGCACGCCAGCCCACGCCGGTGCGTGCGCGCTGTGCTGTCTGGCGCAGGCCAATGCATCGCTCGATTCGCCGCCGCAAGCCGCTCTCGCCATTCCCTTCCGCCACGCCGAACGCGTGATGTGGCACGCGGCGGATCTATCCGCCGTCCCTGTCCATACGGGCTCAAACGCCCGGGCGCGCGCACCTCCACGCTTTTCCTGACGACCCTCGTGATCGCCGCGATCCGCCCGCCGGCGATTGATGCTGTCGAATTGCCGGAGAGAAAGCCGGCGTCAGGAATGGCCCATGATAAGTTGTCATGCCCGCCGAGGCGTGAGCGTCGTTGCCGTTCAGGCCGCCTTGCTTGCGTCGTCGGGCGGTGCCTTCGCCCAGAGCAGCAGCGCGGTGCTGCCGCCAGTAACCGTCGATGCGCCCGCCACAGTAAAGCCCAAACCGCGCAAGCCGACGGTGCATTCAGCCGCGGTGAGGGGGCAATCGGCAAAGCCGCTTAATACGTCCGAGCGGGTTGCTCCGGCCGCGGCCAGCGAGCAGGGCGCGGGCAGCGTTCGTGCGTCAGTCGACACGCCGGCCGCGGTGGCGCGCTATCAATTGCCCCAGCGCTCCTTCAGCGTCACGGCGAAGGAGGTTGAGGAAACGATCAACCTCAAGGACCCCGAGGACGCCGTTAAATACATGCCCAGCCTGTTCGTGCGGAAGCGGAACGACGGCGACAACCAGGCAGTGCTGGCGACGCGAAGCTGGGGCCTCAATTCCAGCGCCCGCACGCTGATCTACTACGACGATCTCCTCATCTCGGCGCTGATCGGCAACAACAATACGAACTCCTCGCCAAGGTGGAACCTGATTTCGCCCGAAGCGATCGGTCGGGTCGACTACCTCAACGGTCCGTTCGCCGCCGCCTATCCGGGCAATTCGATCGGGGGCGTCCTCTTGATCACGTCCAAGATGCCGGACAAGCCGTTCGCGACCGCGAAGGAGACGGTCTCGGTGATGCCGTGGAATCAGTACGGCACCAGGGACACGTATGTGACCAGCCAGACCAGCGTGGCGGCGGGCAATCGCGATGGCAAGCTATCCTGGCTGGTGAGTGCCAACTATCTCGACAGCTACCAGCAGCCGCTGACCTACACGACGAGCAGCGTAATCCCGGCCGGCACGACGGGCACGTTTCCCGCGCTGAACAAGCAGGGCGTGCCGGCAAATGTGGTTGGCACGGGCATCCTCGCGCATTCGCAGCAGACATCCGGCAATATCCGCCTTGCCTATGACCTGTCGGCTCAGGTGCAGGCAACTTATTCGTTCGGGATCTGGAATAACCACCAGGTCTCCGATCCCCAGACCTACCTCCGGTCGGCGGCGACCGGGTTGCCGACTTTCAACAACATCTCGACGTTCGCGAACGCCAAATATATCTGGGACGAAACCCATGTGAGCAACGCGGTCGCGATCAAGAGCGACACCAAGGGAATTTTCGATTTCGATCTTTCCGCCTCGAGCTACAACTATCTGGAAGACACCCAGCTCAATCCCTACACTGTAACTCCCACCGGCGTCGGCTTCTCGCAGAACGGCAAGATCCAGCGCATGGACGGGACCAACTGGCAGAACGCCGACGCGAAGGGCATCTGGCGTCCGCTCGGTTACGGCGGAGCGCACGAGATCAGCTTTGGCCTCCACGGCGACCGGTATCGCCTGGAAAACCCGACATTTGGCTCGACGGTTTGGTATCAGGCCTCGACCGGGACGGGGCAGGTTTATGCAAACAGTGAGGGCGAAACTCGTACCGGCGCGCTCTGGCTTCAGGATGCCTGGAAAATCGAGCCCAATCTGAAACTGACGTTGGGCGGGCGTTTGGAGACCTGGCAATCGCTGGATGGTCAGAACGTCGTCACCCTGGCCAATGCAGCGGGTGTCATCACCTCGTCGTTCACGACCAACCAGCCGAGCCTGGCGTCGACGAGCTTCTCGCCGAAGGCGTCGCTCTCCTACGACCCGAACAAGGACTGGAACGTCACGGTCAATTTCGGTGAGGCCTATCGCTACCCGACGGTCCTCGAACTCTATCAGAACGTGACCGTCGGCAATACGATCACGGTGGCCAATCCTTTCCTGAAACCCGAGCAAGATTTCACCGGAGAGATCGACATCGAGCGTCATTGGAATGACGGCCGGGTCCGGTTAACCCTGTTCAGGGAGCGGACAAACAACGCGATCATTGCGCAGACCAACATGATCAACGCGACCCAGAGCGCGACTACGTTCAGCAATGTCGATGCGATCAGGATGCAGGGTGTCGAGTTGTCCGCCGACAAGGACAACATTCTCGTCAGCGGTCTACAGCTGTTCGGCAGCCTGACTTATGTCGATTCCCGAATCTTGGCCGATGCGGGCTGGGCCGGCGTCGATCCCTTGACGAACCGGGCCACGACTGTGGTCGGCAAACGCGTGCCTTACGTCCCCGATTGGCGCGCCAAGTTCGGCGTCACCTATCGGCCGAACGACAGCTGGGCCTATACTGTTGCCGCACGTTACAGCGGCAAGCAGTACTCGACGCTGGACAACACGGATCGCGTGTCTCACGTCTACGGCGCATTCGATAACTTTTTCGTTGTCGACTTGAAGATCCACTACAACGCGACGAAGAATTTCGCGTTCGACTTCGGCATCGATAATCTGTTCAACGATCAGTATTTCCTGTTCCATCCGTTCCCGGGGCGAACTTTCGTTCTCGCCGGCAAGTATACGTTCTGACGGGTGGGACGATGTTGACGACGACAGAAAGGCAAATGACATGAACAAGCTCTCACGCATCCTCGCGCTCGCTGCGCTCTCCGCCACAATGTTCGCCGCCCCGGTGCGCGCCGACGACGTCAAGGCCGGCGATCTCGTCATCTCGCAGGCCTGGAGCCGGGCGACGCCGGGCGGCGCCAAGGTCGCCGGCGGCTATCTCACCATCGAGAACAAGGGGGCGGCGCCGGACAAGCTGGTCAGCGTTTCCGCTGATATCGCGGGAAAGGCCGAGGTCCATGAGATGGCGATGGACAACGGGGTGATGAAGATGCGCGCCCTCGACAAGGGCCTCGTGATCGAACCCGGCAAGACGGTGAAGCTGGCCCCCGGCGGCTATCACCTGATGCTCCAGGAGCTGAAGGGCCCGTTCAAGCAAGGTGACAAGGTGGCGGTGACGCTGGAATTCGAGAAGGCCGGCAAGGTCGCCGTCTCCCTTGATGTCCAGGGTGTCGGCGCGCAGGCGCCCGGCGATGGCGGACACATGATGAAGAAAATGCCGGATCATTCGGGAATGAAGATGTGATGAAACAGATCAAGTCTCCCATGACTTCGCGTCGAAACTTCACGGGCCTCGCGTTCGCGGTGGCTGCGTTGTTGTCGATTGCTGCGACCCCGCTCGCGGCAGCGACCGACGACGACAGCTTCTTCACTCATCTGCATACCGAGAAGGCGATGGCCAATGTCACGATCTCGCCGGGTCGCGCAGGCCCGGTCGAGATCGCGATCCAGCTCGAGACGACGGACGAAACGCCGCTTTCGGCAAGAGCAGTATCGGTGACGCTCGTGGATACGCAGACCGGCAGGAGGCTCGCGCCGGTCGAAGCCTTGCGCGACGGGGAGGACGGTTGGCGCGTGAAGGTGGCGCAGTTGACGCCCGGACGCTGGATGCTGGGCCTCGGAATCTCGATCTCCGAGGCCGATCACGTCAGCGTCGAATCGCCCATCTTGATCAAATGAGCACGCCAAGGAGGTCGAACATGTCGAAGCGATCCTGCCTGATCCTGATGACCGCACTCGCCGCATCGCCCGCGGCGGCGCATGTCACGCTCGAATCCAAACAGGCGACGGTCGGGGCGTCCTACAAGGCTGTCTTCACAGTGCCGCACGGCTGCGCGGGTTCGCCTACGGTGAAGATTCGCGTGCAGATTCCTGAGGGCGTGATCGCGGTGAAGCCGATGCCGAAGGCGGGCTGGAACGTCGATGCCGTCGAGGGCAAATATGCCAGCGAATACGACTATCACGGCAACAAGCTCTCCTCCGGCGTCAAGGAGGTGATGTGGTCCGGCGGCAAGCTGCTGGACAAGAACTATGACGAGTTCACTATGCACACCGTCCTAACCGACTCGCTCAAGCCGAACACGATTCTGTATTTCCCGGTCGTCCAGGAATGCGAGACCGGCGTCAGCCGCTGGATCGAAATCCCGGCAGAGGAGGCAGAGCATTCGCATGAGGGCAAGTCGCCGGCACCTGGCGTGAAGCTCCTGCCAAAACCCTGATGCGCTTCCTCGCCGCGTTCGCGACGCTGCTTTTCGTTGTCGGCTTCGCGACCGGCGCCCGCGCGCATGCGGCGCTCGTCTCGGTCGAGCCGGCGAGCGGCAGCATGCTTCCGAGCGCGCCGAAGACAGTGGAGCTGCGCTTCAACGAGGCGGTGACGCCGGGCGCGATTCAGCTGATCGATGGCACGGGCAGGGCCCGGGATGACACGCGCGTCGTTGTATCGGGAGAGACTATTTCGGTTGCGATGCCGCCGGACCTGCCCCAGGGCACGGCCGTCGTGAGTTATCGCGTGATTTCGCAGGATGGCCATCCGGTCTCGGGATCGGTCATTTTCTCGATCGGCATGCCAACTGCGACGCAGCCCCCCGCAAATGCTGACAGAGGGATGAATGCGCTGATCTGGTTGGCGCGCGTCGGTCTCTATCTCGGCCTGTTCGTCGGCGTCGGCGGCGTGTTCTTTGCGAGCTGGGTTGCGTGGTCGATGACTGGCATGGTCGTTCCGCGCATGGCGCTCTCCATCGGCCTCCCGAGCGCCATTGTCTCTCTGGGGGCGTTGGGCCTCGATCTCCTCGGCCTGCCGCCGACGGGTCTCGTGACCATCGCCCCCTGGAAAGTGGCGTTCGCGACAAGTGCCGGTCCCTCATTGCTGGTTGCCATCGCCGCGATGCTGCTTGCTCTGCTGACGCTGCGCAGCGCACGGTACGTGCG
>JAEYRD010000073.1 GCA_023435725.1 Pseudomonadota bacterium
AGGCCGGTTGTTGTGGCTTCACCTGTATGCCGCTGTGCAACTTTTCGTAGCGCATCTTTCGCACAGTGGACCGTGGGTGCCCGGCCGGCACCCGGTCTTCCCTGCGCCCTCTGACATCGGAGGGTGACGTAGCAAAGCTCGGGCGAGGCAAGCCGCGAGGATGCCGATGTGTGTCCGCGAGTTGAGATGCGAATTATCGGATAATTGCGAATGCCGCTTGCTCCGTCATTGCGAGCGACTTGTCCGCCGAAGCTCGAAGAGCGAAGGCGGAAGCGAAGCAATCCAGAACTATCCGCGGAGGGATTCTGGATTGCTTCGTCGCAAGAGCTCCTCGCAATGACGCGTGTGGAGAGTGCGGCGCGTCAACTTCGGTCTCGTGCAGCGCAGCGCTTCAGAGGCGCTGGTCGGCGCCGTGACCGGGAAGAGCAACGGCGCCGCGGTGCCCGCGCCTGCACCGGAGAAAGCAAACACCGCCGATCTATGAATGCCCATTCATTGCTGCGGAGAATTCGAATCGATATGAACTCGCTCGTTGCGCGTCTCGCGTCGCGCAACGAGCCGGAGTGCGGATCGATCACGTGTTGAGCCTTTCGATCTGGCTCCGGACGAATCTTCGAGGCAACGCCATTGGTTGCCGCGGCGCCTGCGCCGGTCGACGTCGGGCGCTGAAAGCCTGTTTCGATCGGGGGATTCTTATGAAGTATTTGCTGTCCGGACTGATCGCGATCGGTCTTTCAATCGCCTCTGCGCCGTCGTTCGCGGCTGACTCCCGCAACATCTCCGTCGTCAATGAGACCGGCTATGCCATCAAGTTTCTCGGTTTCAACGCGCCGGACGATGGCATGGACGAATGGGAGAACGAGCTCGACAAGGTCTTGCGCAACCAGGCGAGCACCTATGTCGAGTTCGACGAGGATGATGAGGGCTGCGTCTGGAACATCCGCGTCGACTGGCAGAACTATGACGAGTCGGTTCTGTGGAAGAACGTCAACCTCTGCAAGTTCAACGTGCTGCGGCTGCGCTATGACCCCGGCACCAAGACCACGTCCTTCATCGCCGAGTAGTCTGATCTGACCCGGCCCGGAGGAGGGGGCCGCACAAGGCCCTTCCTCGCCGCGTTGCGGACGAAGTTGAATTCGTCCTTTGCAAGCGCAACCGGCTTTGTTATACGCAGCGCGCGCGAACGACTGGTTCGCTCTTTTCCTCGGTAGCTCAGCGGTAGAGCATCCGACTGTTAATCGGATGGTCGCTGGTTCGAATCCAGCCCGGGGAGCCAAATTTTTCCGCAAATTCAATCACTTGCTGTTGCGCCTTAATGTGACGCACGGAGTCGCTTGAGCGATCCCTCAAGCCTGGTTTCCAGCCGGATCCAGGCAGAATCGCGTTCAAGGATATGTGTGCAATGGCGCGGTCGTGCCACGCGGGCGGCGCTAAATCGACTCAATCCAAATCGAGCTTCGTGGGTGCCGGATTCATACGGAGCTGATTCCAATGCCAGACATCCAGGTCGACCGTACCCATATGGCACCCTCGATTCTTCCGGCAGACGTTCCCGAGCTCAGTGATGATGAATGCTTGGCCTGTCTCGCGCGCGCCGTCGAGGCACATGATTCGGCGCGGCTGGACGAGGTCGCCGCGCTGATCGGCCGGCTCGCGGTCACGATCGAATAGGCCGTTTCGACCCTCGATATGCGGTGAACGCGGAAGGCGCCGGCTCCTCGGGGCCAACGGCCATGTTGCGTTTTCCCCGAGCCTGTTCCAAAGATGCCGCCAACTTTTGTCCGCGGCGTCGTCCGCATTTCAGGGTCCGCAAATGTCCGGTTTCTCGACCGCGCGCCAAAAAATGGTCGATGGCCAGGTGCGCACCAATGATGTCACCGATCGCCGTATTCTCGACGCCATGCTCACGGTTCCGCGCGAAGCCTTCGTGCCGGCCAGCAGGCAGGCTTTGGCCTATCTCGACCTCGACCTCGATGTGAGCGAGGGTGCCGCCAAGCGGTTTCTGATCAAGCCGGCGCTGACCGGAAAGCTGCTTCAGGCCGCCGAGATCGGCGAGGGTGACAATGTGCTGGTCGTCGGCTGCGCCACGGGCTATCTCGCCGCCCTGACGGCCAAGCTTGCGCGCCAGGTCACCGCGACCGAATGCGATTCGGCTCTGGCGGCGAAAGCCAAGGACGCCTTTGTGGCGCTCGGGCTGACCAACGTCACCTGTAAGGCCGCGGCCTGCACCGAGGGTGACCCTTCTGCCGCTCCCTATGACGTGATCGTCCTCAATGGCGCGGTCGAGGTGACGCCGGAAGGGCTGCTCGAGCAGCTCAAGGAAGGCGGGCGGCTGGTCGGGGTGTCCGCCGTATCCAAGCCGCCGCGGGCCATGATTGTGACCCATACCCACGGGGAATTCGGCCATCGGGCGCTGTTCGATGCCGCCGCCCCGGTTCTTCCGGGGCTGGAACGGGCCGCTGCCTTTGTATTCTAGCGGGCATAGCCTGTTAAAATCCCATTCTGAATCAGAAGTGTGGCCCGGATGCTGCACGTGAAGAGTTTCCACCGGGAACTGGCTGGAGGTAGTTCCGTCGCGCCGATCGGCGTCCTATGTTGCGGCGGGGCAACGACTCCACTCGGTAGACGGTAACCCGGCTCGCGGGCACGAGCCGGGCGTTAGATGAACGGAATTTTTGGATGCATGGGGTGAAGCTCTTCACCGGAGCTGCGGTTTCGGTCCTGTTGCTGGCTCTTGCCGGGCCGACGCCTGTGTTGGCGGATACGATCGATGCCGCGCTGGTACGTGCCTATCAGAACAACCCGCAGCTCAACGCACAGCGCGCCCAGGTTCGCTCCACCGACGAGAACGTGCCGCAGGCCCTGTCGGGCTATCGCCCCAAGGTCGGTGTGACCCTCAGCACCGGCTATCAATATCAGGATTCCCAACCGTTGCAGAAGGGCGACCCGATCCATGGTACCCTTCAGCCCAACAGCGCCAGCCTGACCATTAACCAGACGCTCTACAACGGCAATCAGACGGCCAACAGGACGCGCGCGGCAGAGAGCCAGGTGTCCGGTTCGCGCGAAGCGCTGCGCAGCCTCGATCAGAGTGTGCTGCTGAACGGCGCCACGATCTACATGGACTATCTGCGCGACGCCGCCACGCTGGAGGTCCAGCGCAGCAACGTGCGCGTGCTCGAACAGACGCTCAAGCAGACACGCGATCGCTTCAACGTCGGCGAAGTGACGCGCACCGACGTTGCGCAGTCGGAAGCGCAATTGGCGGCCGGCAAGACGCAGGCACTCACCGCCGAAGCGAATCTTACCACGACACGCGCGAACTTCCGCCGCATCATCGGCAACGAGCCGACGAACTTGGCGCCGGGCTCGCCGGTCGATCGCTTCTTTCCCACAACGCTCGCCTCGGCGGTCGAGCTCGGCCTTGTCGAGAATCCGAACGTCACGGCCGCAATGTTCGGCATCGACGTCAATTATCTTCAGGTCAAGGTTGCCGAAGGCGCGCTGCTGCCGACGGTCACGCTCCAGGCGGGCGTCACTCAAGCGTACCAGCAGCAGCTCACGATCTTCCGACAGACGAGCGCTTCCGCCATCGCGACAGCCTCCGTGCCGATCTATCAGGGCGGCGCAGAATATTCGCTGATCCGGCAATCGAAAGAGAACCTGGCACAACAGCGGCTCAACCTCGAAACGACCCGCGACCAGGCCCGCGCGACCGTGGTGCAGTGGTGGGGGAACTTGCAGGCCGGCAAGGCGCAGGTGCTATCCGCGCAGGCGCAGGTCACGGCGTCGGAGATCGCGCTGAATGGCGTGCGCGAAGAAGCTAAGGCTGGCCAGCGTACCACGCTCGACGTGCTCAATGCGCAGCAGGCGCTGGTCAATGCGCGCGTTGCGCTGGTCACCGCGCAGCACGACCGGGTCGTTGCGTCTTACAACGTCCTCGCCGCCGTCGGCCGTCTGTCACCGCAGGTCCTCGGCCTGGCGACCACGGTTTACGATCCCAGCGTTCACTACCAGCAGGTCCGCGACAGCTGGGCCGGTGTGCGCACGCCGGACGGTCGCTGATCACTGCAATCAGGTCGGCCTGACAGATAGTCGAGGCCGACCTGCGCTTTGCTTGCAATCGTCAAAATCCCTGACATAGCCTTGCCAAGAAGTTGCGGGTCGATTCGCTCCGCATTCGTTTGTCGTGTGCGTAAAGCTTGAGTGCCGAGGGCAGGGGCGCACCGCTGCACGTTGAGCCGTGAACTGGGGACAAGTCGGGTTGTCGCGACGAAAATGTCGGGACGCCTGTCCGGAACCAGCCAATCCAGTCGTGCTTGGTGTAAAACAACGCATGCGAGGGCGTTGATCATGTGGAGTCGGAGATGACGCAGCCTGCAAAGGTTACAGAACCCTCGATGGAGGAGATTCTGGCCTCGATCCGGCGCATCATTGCCGACGATGAGGCCAAGCCGCCGCCGACGGAGGCCGCCAAGCCCGAGAAGGCTGCTGCACCGGCTGCGCCGCCAAAGCCGCAGGCGATCAAGGCCGTTCCGCCATCCAAGGTCGCGCCGGCCAAACCTGCCGCGGAGAAGCCCGCCCCGCCACCGCCATCGGCCGCAAAGCCGGCGCCGCCGCCGGCACCCACAGCACCCGCGACGAATTCATCCAACGGCCAGGACGATATCGATGCGCTGCTGGCTGGGCTCGACGCCGCCACGCCTGCGCCCGAGCTCCGTGCTCCGGAACCCGAGCCTGAGCCCGACGTGCTCGAACTGACCGACGATATGGCGATGGACACGACACCGCCTCCGTCGCCGTCGAGCTTCCACAGGGTCGATCCGCGCGACGATCTCGAATTCGCCGAATCGCCACCACCGCGCCCGGCGCCGTCCTATGCGCCGGTGGACTTCGATGCGCCGCCGCTCCCGCCGCAGCAGCCGATCCTCGCGCAATCGACGGTCTCGGCGGTCGAATCCGCCTTCAACTCGCTGGCCCATACCGTGCTCAGCAGCAATGCGCGGACGCTGGAGGACCTCGTCAAGGAGATGCTGCGTCCGATGCTGAAGTCCTGGCTCGACGACAACCTGCCGGGCCTTGTTGAACGCATCGTGAAGGCCGAAATCGAGCGAGTCTCGCGCGGCAGCCGGTGAGATTCGGCCGCAGAGCCCTCATAAAGCCCGCTTGTGCCTGATAACAGGCCTTCCGGCCGGACCGGGGAGTCCCATTGCCGCGTTGCTTTCCGTTGACGTTTTCGTTGACTTGGCCCCCTCGCGCGGCTTTCTAGCAGCCCCATGATCGAGAAAAATTATCAACCCGCCGATATCGAAGCCCGCATGTCCGTCGTGTGGGAGGACAGTCTTGCCTTCAAGGCCGGCCGTCCCGACCGCCGCGACGCGGTGCCCTTTACCATCGTGATCCCGCCGCCGAACGTGACGGGCTCGCTGCATATGGGCCATGCCCTCAACAACACGCTGCAGGACATCCTGTGCCGCTTCGAGCGGATGCGCGGCCGCGACGTGCTATGGCAGCCCGGTACCGACCATGCCGGCATCGCCACCCAGATGGTGGTCGAGCGGCAGCTGATGGAGCGCCAGCAGCCCGGCCGCCGCGAGATGGGCCGGGAGAAGTTTCTGGAGCGGGTCTGGCAGTGGAAGGCCGAGAGCGGCGACACCATCATCAACCAGCTCAAGCGGCTCGGCGCCTCCTGCGACTGGTCGCGCGAGCGCTTCACGATGGACGAGGGCCTGTCCGAGGCCGTCGTCAAGGTGTTCGTCGAGCTGCACCGTGACGGCCTGATCTACAAGGACAAGCGGCTGGTGAACTGGGACACCAAGCTGCTGACCGCGATCTCCGACCTCGAAGTGCAGCAGACCGAGGTCAAGGGCAGCCTCTGGTACCTGCGCTATCCGATCGAGGGCAAGACGTTCAGCCCCGAGGATCCCTCGAGCTTCATCGTCGTCGCCACCACGCGGCCCGAGACCATGCTCGGCGACACCGGCGTGGCCGTGCATCCCGACGACGAGCGCTATCAGAAGCTGGTCGGCAAGAGCGTGATCCTCCCGCTGGTTGGCCGCAAGATCCGGATCGTCGCCGACGAATATTCCGATCCGGAGAAGGGCTCGGGCGCGGTGAAGGTCACGCCGGCGCACGACTTCAATGACTTCGAGGTCGGCAATCGCCACGGCCTGGGCCGGATCAGCGTCATCGACAAGGAAGGTTGTCTCGATCTCCTCGACAACGAGGATTATCTGCGCGACCTGCCCGAAGGCGCCTCGCAATTCGCCGAGGAGTTTCACAAGGTCGACCGCTTCGTCGCGCGCAAGCGCATCGTCGAGCGGCTGGAATCGTTCGGCTTCGTCGAGCGGATCGAACCGCACACCCACATGGTGCCGCATGGCGACCGCTCGGGCACGGTGATCGAGCCGTACCTGACCGACCAGTGGTACGTCGACGCCAAGACGCTGGCGAGGCCCGCGATCGCGGCGGTGCGTTCGGGCGAAACCAGCTTCGTGCCGAAGAACTGGGAGAAGACCTATTTCGAATGGATGGAGAACATCCAGCCCTGGTGCATCTCGCGCCAGCTCTGGTGGGGACATCAGATCCCCGCCTGGTACGGCCCGGACGGCAAGGTGTTCGTCGCCGAGACCGAGGAGGAAGCTGTCAGTAACGCGCTCGGCTACTACGTCGAGCAGGAAGTCATCACGGTCGAGCAGGGGCGCGAGATGGCGCTCGACCGCAACAAGCGCGAAGGCTTCATCACGCGTGACGAAGACGTGCTCGACACCTGGTTCTCCTCCGCGCTGTGGCCGTTCTCGACGCTCGGCTGGCCCGAAGACGCGCCGGAGGTGAAGCGCTACTACCCGACCAACGCGCTGGTCACCGGCTTCGACATCATCTTCTTCTGGGTCGCCCGGATGATGATGGCCGGCCTCCACTTCATGAAGGAGGTGCCGTTCGACACCGTCTACATCCACGCCCTCGTCCGCGACGAGAAGGGCGCCAAGATGTCGAAGTCGAAGGGCAACGTCATCGATCCTCTCAACCTGATCGACGAATACGGTGCCGACGCGCTGCGCTTCACGCTGGCTGCGATGGCCGCGCAGGGACGCGACATCAAGCTCGCCACCAGCCGTGTCGAGGGCTACCGCAATTTCGCGACCAAGCTCTGGAACGCTTCCCGCTTCGCGGAGATGAACCACTGCGCCGTGCCCGACGGCTTCGAGCCGGCGAAGACGAAGGAGACGCTGAACCGCTGGATCGCGCATGAGAGCGCGCACACCACGCGCGAGGTGACCGAGGCGATCGAAGCCTACCGCTTCAACGATGCCGCAGGCGCGATCTATCGCTTCGTATGGAACGTCTATTGCGACTGGTATGTCGAGCTCGCAAAGCCCGTGCTGCTCGGTCCGGACGGCCCCGCCAAGGACGAAACCCGCGCTATGGTCGCCTGGGCGCGCGACGAGATCCTGAAGTTGCTGCACCCCTTCATGCCCTTCATCACCGAAGAGCTGTGGGAGGTGACGGCCAAGCGCGAGGGCCTGCTCGCGCTGGCTCCATGGCCGCTGAAGCCGGCTGAGCCGACGCCGGAGCAGCTCGCAATGCTGGCCGCGGCGGCCGGGCCAACCGATCCGCTGATCTCGCCGACCTTGATCATGCCGATCTTCGACCATGCCGATTTCACCGATCCAAAAGCGGAAGCCGAGATCGGCTGGGTCATCGACCTCATCACCCAGATCCGCTCGGTACGCGCCGAGATGAACATCCCGCCGGCAACGCTGACGGCGCTGGTGCTCGCGGGCGCTTCGGCCGAGACCAGGGAACGCGCGCCGCGCTGGACGGACGTCATCAAGCGCATGGCCCGGCTGTCCGACATCTCCTTCGCCGACCGCGCGCCTGACGGAGCGGTCCAGCTCCTCGTGCGCGGCGAGGTCGCCGCACTGCCGCTCAAGGGCGTCATCGACGTCGCCGCCGAGCGCACCCGCCTCGACAAGGAGATCGCGAAAGCCGACGCCGACATCAAACGCGCCGAATCCAAGCTGGCGAACGAAAAGTTCGTCGCCAACGCGGCCGAGGAGGTCGTCGAGGAGGAGCGTGAAAAGCGCGAGGCAGCGCTGGCGCGCAAGGCCAAGCTGCTCGAGGCGCTGGAGCGGCTGAAGCAGGCGTCGTGACATCAGGTCATTCCGGGGCGACTCAAAGAGCCGAACCTGGAATGGCAGTTATTTCGGAAACGGCTTGCTGAGGAATTTCGAACCCCTGACGCCATAGCGCCAGGGCAACTCGACGGCCTTGGTGATACCGATCCGGATGCCTGCTGCGACTTCGACGTCCTCCGTCCGCGCATGCAGTGCGATCGGTGGCCGGTCCAGCGGCAGGGCGTTGTGCGCGATCGTAATGCCGAGCGCTTCGGTCAGCTTGCCCGGGCCAGAGCACAGTGCATGCACGTCCTGGAGATGGCGGCGCCGGCGCATCGCGGCGATGCCGCGAGTCGGCTCCAGTGCGCGGATCAGCACGGCGCTGGCCGAGCCTTCCTCCTCGCAGACGAAATTCACGCACCAGTGGATGCCGTAGGAGCGGTAGACATAGGCAAAGCCGGGCGGGCCGAACATCACCTGGTTCCGCGGCGTTCGGCCGTTGTAGGAGTGTGCCGCCGGTTCGGTATGATGATAGGCCTCGACCTCGACGATGAGGCCACCGACACCGTCGACCAGCATGGTCGCACCGATCAGGTCGGGCGCGACCTCGTGCACGCTGCGCGCGAAAAAGGCGCGCTTCAGCGGCTTGCCGAGCCGCGCTGGTGAGGTCTTCGAGGTTGGAGCCATTCGAGGTGAGAATCGCCAGAGAACAGAGCAAGATATTGCCCATATCTGCCATGTTCCATGAAGCGGCGCGAGCCGGGTTGCGATGCGCGGCGAGACCGACTAGGTAGGACCTGAACAGACCGGACACCCCATGGTCGTTATTGTCGATACCATCTCGAATCCCCTGCGCCCGCGTCACCCCGAAAAGGTGAACCGTCCCGATTCAGCTTCGCCGCCGAAGCCGGACTGGATCCGCGTGCGCGCGCCCAACACCCGCGGCTATGCCGACACCCGCAACATCGTGCGGTCCAACGGACTGCACACGGTGTGCGAGGAGGCGGGCTGCCCGAATATCGGCGAGTGCTGGGACAAGAAGCACGCGACCTTCATGATCATGGGTGATACCTGCACCCGTGCCTGCGCCTTCTGTAACGTCAAGACCGGCCTGCCGAATGCGCTCGATGCGGCCGAGCCGCAGAACGTCGCCGAGGCCGTGGCCAAGCTGGGGTTGGCCCATGTCGTCATCACCTCCGTCGACCGCGACGATCTTGCCGACGGCGGCGCCGAGCATTTCGCCCAGACCATCCGTGCGATCCGGGCCGCATGTCCCTCGACCACGATCGAGATCCTGACGCCGGATTTCCTGCGCAAGGAAGGGGCGCTCGAGGTCGTCGTTGCGGCAAGGCCCGACGTCTTCAACCACAACCTCGAGACCGTGCCGTCGCGTTATCTTACCGTGCGGCCGGGCGCGCGCTATTTCCATTCGATCCGGCTCCTGCAGCGGGTCAAGGAACTCGATCCCACCATCTTCACCAAGTCCGGCATCATGGTCGGCCTCGGCGAGGAGCGCCACGAGGTGCAGCAGGTGATGGACGATCTGCGCTCGGCCGACGTCGACTTCCTAACCATCGGGCAGTATCTCCAGCCGACCCGCAAACACCATGCGGTGATGCGCTATGTGCCGCCGGACGAGTTTTCGTCCTACGAAAAGGTCGCCTACACCAAGGGATTCCTGATGGTGTCGGCGAGCCCGCTCACCCGCTCGTCGCATCATGCCGGCGAGGACTTTGCCAGACTAAAGGCTGCGCGAGCCGCGCACGCCCGCTGAATCGCCATGCCGAAATTTTCGAGCAAGCGCCGTGTCAACCACAGCGCCTCCGAGATGTTTGATCTGGTCGCCGATGTCGAGCGCTACCCGGAATTCGTGCCGCTGTGCAGCGCGCTGAAGGTGCGCCAGCGCATGGCGAAGCCCGACGGCACCGAGGTCCTGGTCGCCGACATGACTGTGTCGTTTAAGCTGGTCAAGGAATCCTTCACCAGTCGCGTCACGCTCGACCGCGCCAACCTGAAAATCCTCGTCGAATATCTGCAGGGGCCGTTCAGCAAGCTGGAAAATCGCTGGACGTTCGAGCCCAAGGGCGAGAAGGAGGGCGAGGGCGTCTGCGACGTCGGCTTCTTCCTCGCCTACGAGTTCAAGAGCCGGATGCTGGCGATGCTGATGGGCTCGATGTTCGACGCCGCATTCGCGCGCTTTTCAACCGCGTTCGAGAAGCGGGCGGATGCAATCTACGGGCGGCCGAAGCTGGCATCGTCGTAGCCATTTCGGTCGGTACACTCGTTCCACATCGTCATTGCGAGGCGCTCTTGCGACGAAGCAATCCAGAATCCTTCCGCGGGAAAGACTCTGGATTGCTTCGCTTCGCTCGCAATGACGATGGGAGACAGACGTACCAAATCAATCCACCGCTTTCACGATATCCGGCGGCTGCGAGGCGTAATAGGCCGCCGCCTGCTCGATCTCCTGCGGCGTCATCGCGCGTGCGATGTTGCGCATCTGCTGGCTGATGTCGTTGCGGCGTTCTCCGGCCGCGAAGGCCTGGAGTTGCGCCTTCAGGTAAGCCTCCGACTGTCCCTCGAGCCACGGGCTGCCGGTCTTGTTGTCGAGGCTGCCATGGCAGGAGCCGCAGGGCGCGATCCCGCGCATCGGCGCGCCGTAGATGACGATGTTGGGCTTGGGCAGTTGCGGTGTCGGGTGATAGGCCGGAAGCCGGGGCAGATAGGCGTAGTAGTTCGAGAGATCGGCGATCTCCTGGTCCGTCAGGTTGACCGCGAATGGCGACATCACGGCGTTGGTGCGCGCGCCGGAGCGGAAGTCATGCAGCTCCTTGTAGATCACCGCCGCGTACTGGCCCGCGAGGTTGGGCGAATCCGCGCGGCTGAGACCGGTCGGGCCGTGGCAGATCGCGCAGCGCTGCGCCAGCGTTGCGCCGCGACCGATTGCCTCCTGGCTTGGACGCGAGAGCGTGTGGGAGGTCAGCACGACCTCCGACAGGCGCTTGCTCTCCTCGGGGACCGCGACGCTTGCCGCGCGCTGCGGCACACCGGCGGCGCTGCAGATCGCATCCCAGACATTTGCGAACTGGACCCAGGGCTGCGCAAAGGGCAGCACGATGAAGCCGACAATCACCGTCACGATCAGGATCGCGGCGGTTATGCCGACGCCTCGTGTGAAATGGGGATTACGGAAGGTGAAGAGGTCGCGCGCGCTCATCACTGCGCTCCCACATAGACGGCGGGCACCGAGGTGCCCTCGGTCGTCGCCAAGGTGAGGATCGGATAGCCGTAATTGGCGATGGTGAGGGCGATCATCAGCGCCACCCACAGCGCGTGCGTGTTGAGCGCGAGCGGAACGGTCGCCGATTGATGCACGGCAAGCGCGAAGCGATAGGCGCCGGCGTCGGCCTGAGGCGCGCGCATGCCGCGGGCCAGAATGACCAGGAACATGATGCCCGACGTCAGCAGGATGAAGCCACCGATCGCGGAGAAGGTCACTGACAGCGCCTGCGGTGCGATCGCGGGATCGCCGAAGTCGAAATAGGCCATGCGGCGCGGCATGCCCAGAATGCCGACCCAGTGCCATGGGAAGGTGGTGACGATCATGCCGATGAACCACAGCCAGAGCTGGGTGCGAATCAGGCGGAGATCGATCAGCTCGCGGCCAGTCAGATGCGGCCACAGATCATAGGCAATCGCGAAATACATGATCACGATCGCGCCGCCGAAGATCAGGTGGAAGTGGCCGGTGATCCACTGCGTGTTGTGGATCGACGCATCGAGCTGATAGCTCATGTTGATGAGCCCGCCGGCACCGCCGAAGCCGAGCATGATGAAGGAGAACGCGAGCGCCAGCATCATCGGGTTGTCCCAGGGCAGCGCCCTGATCCAGCCGAACATGCCTCGCCCACCGCGGAGGCGCGCAGCGATCTCGACGGATGCGCAGATCGTAAAGACGGTGAGGAACGTCGGCAGCGTGACCAGCGCCGTGAAGGCCGAATGGACGAACTTGAAGCCGGCACCGACCTGCGGGTCGGCGAAGGTGTGATGCATGCCGATCGGCATCGCCACGACCAGGAACAGGATGAACGCAATCCGCCCCATATTGTCGGAATAGACGCGGCCGCCGATCGCGCGTGGCACGATCGTGTAATAGGCAATGTAGGTCGGCATCAGCCAGAAATAGACGATGGCGTGCAGCGTCCAGGAGAAGAACACGCGGGCAAGTCCAGCGTCGATGGTGGCCTTCAGCCCCGCCGCAACGGGAATGATCTGCAGCAACAGCTCGAGCGCGGCGCCGACCGCGGTCCATGCCCACAGATATGAACCCGCGACGTTGGCGTACATCGCCAGCGGCACCGCCGCGCCGGGGTGGGCCTTTCGCCAGACGCGCAGATTGATCGACATCAGCGCGACCCAGATCCAGGAGCCGACCACGACCAGCACGACGCCGAGATAGTAGAAGAGGTTGCCGATCAGCGGCGGATAAAAGGTGTAGAGCACCGAGGCTCGGCCAAGCGCGATCGGGATCACCGCCATGATGCTGCCGCCGACGATCAGCCAGAACCCGGCCCAAGCCCAGCGGACGCCGACCAGACGCTGCTCGAGTGCGGACTCGCTGATGGCATAGCCGAATCCCATCGCGACCAGGGTCGGGAAGACATAGCCCATCACCGTGCCGTGCGCGGTCAGCGAACGGTAGTAGAGCTCGGGATTGGAGAGCCAGGTGCCGATCGGGCTGCGAATGAACATCTGCCAGGCGCCGAGCGTGAGCGCGACGCCGAACACGGCGAAAGCAAACCAGAAATGGGCGAGAATGAGCTTCCTATTGACCAACACAGCTCAGCCTCCCGCCTGCCTTCGCGCGATCAGCGAATTCGGTCTTGTCGATCACCTTGACCTTGCCCCACATGCCCTCGTGGCCGAAGCTGCAAAACTCCTGGCAGGGCATCAGATAGTCGCCGGTCCTCGTGAAGCGCATGAGCTGCTCGGAGACGTAGCCTGGGACCAGCATGGTGTTGATGTTGGTACCCTGGATCAGGATGCCGTGCACGACGTCGGCGCTAGTAGCGCGCAGTGTGATCGGCGTATCGGCCGGCACCACGATGCAGGCCGGCGTAAAGGAATATTGCTGGCCGATCGCGCGCACGGTCACGTTGCCATTGGCCTCCAGCACGCTGCCGAGATTGCTCTCGACGAACTCGCCGGACAGATGCAGCCGGGACGGATCGGTGATCTCGACGCGCGGCTGCGGCATGGTGGCGCGATGGATGCCGGCGAACGCCGCCAGCACGGCCATCATCACGATGAGGATGACGGCAACGGTGGCCCAGCGCCGTTCGACGCGGGCTGCGATGTCTGCGCCGTGATGGGTTTCCTCTGCGCTCATTGCAGCGCCCCGCGCGGCAGGAAGACGAACAGATAGAACGCCAGCCACATCGCGACCACGCAGGCCGTGGCGATGCCGGCGAGAACGATCGCGCCGGACGGGCCCCGTGCGACGACTTCGTCGACGACCTGATCGGCGGCGGCTGGGCTGGTCGGCGGATCGGAATTGAACATGGCGGATCTCAGTTCAGCGGTGCGGAGCGCAGCTCGTTGGCCTCGCGCGCCGAGACCGGCGTGCCGCGATTACCCCAGGCTGTGCGGATGTAGGAGACCACGGCGGCGACCTCGTTGTCGGACAGGAGTCCGGCGAACGGCGGCATGCCGTAGGGCATCGGATTGCCCTTGGTGCCCGGCGGATAGCCGCCGTTGAGCACCATGCGGATCGGATTGACCGCCGACTGCATCTCGATCGACTGGTTGTTGGCGAGCGGCGGCCAGTGCGGCGGCTTGCCTTCACCCTGCGGGCCGTGACAGCTCGCGCAGTGCTTGTCGTAGACGGTCTTGCCGAGGCTGATCAGCAGGCTGCCTTCGGTGGTCGGCAGCGCCGAGCTTGCCGGCGGAGGCGGCGAGGGCTCCGAGATGCCCTTCAGGTAGACCGCCATCGCCCTGATGTCCTCGTCGCTGAGATATTGCAGGCTGTTGTGCACGACTTCGGCCATCGGGCCGTAGACGACGCCGCGCGCCGAAACGCCGGTCTGGAGCAGATCGGTGATGTCCTTGATGCTCCAGTCGCCAAGTCCCGCCTCGCGGTTCGAGGTGAGCGAGGGCGCGTACCAGTTCTGCATCGGGATCAGGCCGCCCTTGAAGGCGTCGGATTGCGAGGTGCCGCCGAGCGCGTTGATCGGCGAATGGCACATGCCGCAATGGCCGAGGCCCTCGACCAGATAGGCACCGCGATTCCACTCCGCCGACTTGGTCGGGTCCGGCTTGAACTCGCCCTCATTGAAGAACAGCGTGCGCCAGCCGAGAATGAGCTGGCGGTTGGAATAGGGAAAGCGGAGGTCGTGCTCCCGGTTCCTCTGATTCACGGGCGGGATCGACTTCAAATACGCGAAAATCGCGTCGCTATCGGCCTGCGTGACTTTTGTGTACGAAGCGAACGGCATCGCCGGATACATCAAGCCACCATCCGGGAAGCGGCCGCTGTGCATCGCCTTGTAGAAGTCCTCGGCGGTCCATTTGCCGATGCCGGTCTCCCGATCCGGCGTGATGTTCGACGAGTACAGCGTGCCGAAAGGCGTCGGCATGGCGCGTCCGCCGGCGAAAGTGCGGCCCTCGGGAGCGGTGTGGCACGCGATGCAGTCGCCGGCGCGCGCGAGATACTCGCCGCGCGCAACGATGTTGTCGCTGGTCGGGCTGGCCTTCTGCTGCGCCTCGGCGGCCGAGCCGGCAAACAGCGACCACAGCAACAGTGCCAGGATTGGTGAGCGCGATGGCATCCTCGTCTCCTCAACCCGGTTGGCTGCCGCAGGCGAATGGCAGCACGTAGGTGCCCTTCGGTGCCGGAGCGCTATTCACGGGCGCCTGATGGTTCGCCAGCCATGCCGCGACCGCCGTGACATCCTCCTCCGTGAGTCGGGCAGCGACCTGCTGCATACAGTCGGGCGTCTTTGCCGTGCGGGTGCCATAGCGCCACGCTCCGAGCTGGGCGCTGACGTAGTTTGGGCGCAGTCCGAGCAGGCCAGGGATTCCCGGTTCCATACCGGTCAGGGCCGGGCCGTGGCAGCTACCGCAGGCGGGTATCTGGCGTTGGGGATCGCCCCGCGTCACCAGTGACTGACCGCGCTGGAGGACCTCCTGGCTTGCATCGTTTGCTGCCGCAGGCGGGAGTGCGGGATGCTGATCGGCGAAGTAGTCCGCCATCTGCTGCAGGTAGGGATCGGTGAGGAATTCCAGCAAATAGTTCATCGGCGGGTATTTCCGCCGGCCGTTCTTGAAGGCAACCAGCTGATTGTAGAGATAGCCGGCCGGCTTGCCCGCAAGGCGCGGGAAATAGACGTCGCTGGTGCCTTCGCCCTTGTTGCCGTGACAGGGCGTACAGGCTTCCACCCGCGCCGCCATCGTATCCGGCGGCTGGTTGGTGCTTTGTGCGGAGGCACCATCGGAGACGGCCAAGATGGCAATGGCGATTGCCAGAGCAGTGTAGCGAGCGAACACCTAGCCGCCCTCCAGAAAGCAGGACCGGGTTGATTCCTGGCCACAACGTAGTGCGCTATTATTGCGCCAATATATTTCCGCGCAAGCTCGGAACCGAAGGACGACGCCTGGTTGCCCTTTCGCAACGCAATGACGATGATCGATTTCGACAAGATTTGCGTGCTTTTTGAAAAGCGGACATGAGGCCACGGCCTCGCAACGATTCTCGCCCGAGCTTTGCGGCGTCTCACCCTCCGATGTCAGAGGGCGCAGGGAAGACCGGGTGCCGGCCGGGCACCCACGGTCCACTGTGCGAAAGATGCGCTACGAAAAGTTGCACAGCGGCATACAGGTGAAGCCACAACAACCGGCCT
>JAEYRD010000089.1 GCA_023435725.1 Pseudomonadota bacterium
TTGGGGGGGGCGCTATGCGCGAGCCCGGAATCCATATATCCGCTTGCTCTGAGGCCTGATGGATTCCGGGCTCGCGCCAAGAGGCGCGCCCAGGAATGAAGAGCTACTTCATCCCGCCGCCCTGATCCCTGATCGCGCCGAGATGTTCGTTAATGCGGAAGACGATCAGGATCAGCTCCGCGGCGATGCGCGAGAACACGATTCCGACGACGACGCTCGCGATCGACGACAGCAGCATCAGGAAGCCGCCGAACGGGCTGATCGCCATCGTCGCGAGGCCGGAGAAAACGCCGGAGAGGCCGAACAGGCAGATCAGCGCGATCACCAGCCAGTAGAAGGTCTTGATGATCGTCGGCGTGATGAAGCGGTCCCACTGAAACAGGTCGCTGAATGAAAACATTGCTCTCCCCAGGGCAAATCGGGCCTCGACCCGAGGTAGATCCGACTCAGGCCAAGACACCCGCGCCAAATGTAGCACGAGCCATGCGGGCCGGCGGGTTGAGATTGCTGCAAAGTGCGGCCACAATCTGTCATTTCCGCTAGCAATCCCAAGATGGCCCTGACCTTCGAAGACTTCCCGCCCGGCCGGTTCGGAACGTTCGGCCCGCGCCATGTCACCCGCGACGAGATCCTGGCTTTCGCCGCCGAGTTCGATGCGCAACCGATGCATCTGGACGAGGAGGCGGCCAGCAAGAGCATGCTGCGCGGCCTGTCCGGCTCCGGCTGGCACCTCTGCTCGCTGATGATGCGGATGATGGCCGACGGCTTCATCACCCGCGCCGCCTCGCTCGGCTCGCCCGGCGTTGACGAGGTGCGCTGGCTGTCGCCGCTCCGGCCCGGCGACGATCTCATGCTCGATGTCGACGTCGTGGAGGCGCGCACCTCGAAGAGCCGGCCGGAACTGGGCATCGTCAAGTTCAAATGCACCGTGCGCAATGCGACAGGGCAGGCGCTGTGCGAGATGACCTCGCCGATCCTGATCAAGCGGCGCGAGGGGGCGGTCTGATGCGTTTCTTCGAAGAGATCGAGATCGGTCATCGCCGCGAGATCGGCGCCTACACGTTCACTGCGGAGTCCATCAAGACGTTCGCTTCGAAATTCGATCCGCAGCGTTTTCACCTCGACGAGGAGGAAGGCAAGAACTCGCTGTTCGGCGGGCTCGCCGCTTCGGGTTGGCATGTCGGCTCGGCCTGTATGAGCCTGCTTGTCGCGGATGGCCAGCGCCTGGCGCGGGAAACCGCAGCGCGCGGCGAGGAGGTCGCGGTATGGGGCCCGTCGCCGGGCTTTCGCGACCTGCGCTGGATAAGGCCGGTGCTCGCCGGCGACACCATCGCTTACGTCAATGTCGTCATCGACAAGCGCGCCTCCGCCTCACGCCCCGGCTGGGGCATTCTGACGGCCCGTACCACCGGCACCAACCAGCGCGGCGAGGAGGTCTACTCCATCACCGCCAGCGCCTTCGTGCCGATGCGGAAGGGCACTTAGATCAGTTCTAGATGAACGGCCGAAATGAGTGCGCGAGTGTTGCCCGCGCGCTATGGACGCGATTTAGGGCGCCTGCCATAAGCCCGCTCAACGTGGTCGACCAGCGAAGCAGTTGGCGGAACCATCGAGTTGCTAACCAATTATGAACCTGTCGCTGTCTATTTGAACCGAATTGGGCAGAGTACAGGGGAACGAGGACCATGGCAGATCGCGGCGCACTCAAGCTGGTCGGATTTATCTTTGCGACCGCGACGCTGGCAGTGATGCTGGTCGCCGGCATGGTGGTGAAGGGCTATGCCGATGGCGCCTACACCCTGGAAGCCTCGGTGGTCGACGCGAGCCGTTAAGGGCTCGTTAACTTCTCGGGGCCGCGACGCGGCCTCCGTCTTCAACGGCTATAGACGAACGCCAGCACCGCGATCGCAACGGCGAGCAATCCGACAAAGCGCAGCATGATCGTGCCGAACTGGTTCGGCGCGGGCCGCAGCGGAATCGGGTCCGTGTTGTCGGGCCGAATGCTTTCCATCTGAAGTGTCCCCGAGCCCGGCCGTAAGTGGCCATGGGCGCTCGTCATTGGTCGCCGGAGCAAGCGCAAGGTTCAAAGCGGGACGCTTGGGCCGCGTTAATGCGTGGCCGCATCCGCGCTGCGCTATCATCCCTTCGCGGCCACACCCACCGCTGTCGTGCCCCGGCTTGACCGGGGCATCCAGTACGCCGCGGCTTCTCGGTTCAATCACTACTGTCTCTGGAATACTGGGTCGCCCGGTCAAGCCGGGCGATGACACCGAGAATGTGGCGCCACAAATCAAAACCGCCGCGCTCCCTTTCGGGAACGCGGCGGCAGGTTATGTCTGGTGCTTGCGATCAGCTGTTGCGCAGGCCGTCGGCGGCGCGCTTCCACTGCGCGACGTTGTCGGAGATCATGCGGGTCGACTTCATCGCGGCCTGGCTGAGTTGGGCATAGCCGGAGATCTCGCGCTGGACGCGCTGGCCTTCTGCATGGAGCAGGTCGCGGAGGCTCTCGAGCTCGGAGATCAGGTTCTCGATCTCGGCGAGCGACGTGCCGGCGACGCGCTGGATCAGCGAGTTGACGTTGGTAACGGTGGCCTCCGCGCTCGGATCGAGCGGCGGCGCGTCGGTGGTGGCGGTCGATGCCGGCCGGCGCAGATAGGCGATGTCGTTACGGACGAAATCACGGATGCCGGCTTCGACCTCGTTCACAGCGGCGAGGTTGCTGTCGACCGTCTCGGTCTCGGTGGCTTCGATCTTTTCCGGACGAATGGCGTTCATCGTTAGTTCCCCTGTTCGCGTTGGGCGTAGCGCGAGCGTCCCCCGCACCGACGACGTCTACAAGCGGACTAGGACGCCGGATTTTGGCCGCAACTTGGCCAAGGTACGGCAAGGGCGGACGATTCGGGGGCTTTGCCGTGGCGTATGGTTAGGAATGTCTGAACGCTACCGAGGAACCGAACCCCTCTCTCCTCCATGGTGAGGAGCGCGAAGGGCGTCTCGAACCATGCTGGCCCGACTGACGCAGCGGGGCCTCGATCCTTCGAGACGCGCTCCCTTCGGAGCGCTCCTCAGGACGAGCGGAAAGAGCGGGACGCGTGGCTAGCTGCTACCAGCTCTTCTTGAAGCCGGCCGTCAGGCTCTTGTTGATCGCGCCTTGCGAGGTCTCGCCGACCGAACCGGAGACCGTGATATTGTCGAACAGCTTCTGCTCGGCGCCGACCTTGCGCAGCCATTTGTCGTCGGTGGTGGACAGCGTCTGGCCGGCAGTGATGCTGGTGCCGGTGTCGGTGAGGGTGACCCTGGCGGTCTGGTCAGTCTCGTAATTGCGGGTGATGTGTCCGCCGATGCCGGGGACGGCGGTCGTGCCCTGCTGGTTGACGCTGTAGCCGTTCTGGAGCGTCAGCGAATAGTCGCTCGACAATGGCACCGACTTGGTCAGCGATGCCCCGATCTTGCTCTGCTCGGCGCCGGGATCGACGCGGGCCTCCACTGCGGTCTTGTCCCAGATCGCGCCCGCGCCTGGCGCGGTTGCCGCCGCCCAGGCGCTGCCGGAGGATTGCGGCAGGCTGCCGCCATTGGCGGCCTTCTGCGCCAACAGCTCGGACATCGTGCGCGGCTCGCTCGTCACCGTCATGTCGGCGCCGATCCGCGTATCCCAGAACGAGAACACGGACTGCTTCACCGTCACCGCGGAGGAGCCGTTGGCGTTGGCGTTCGACGACCAGT
Source organism: Pseudomonadota bacterium (assembly GCA_023435725.1). Taxonomy (GTDB): domain Bacteria; phylum Pseudomonadota; class Alphaproteobacteria; order Rhizobiales; family Xanthobacteraceae; genus Bradyrhizobium. The sequence continues at coordinate 3,724 of JAEYRD010000089.1, forward strand.
TGAGGCCGTCGTTGGCCGCGGCCTGCGCCTGCTTCTTCGCGGCGATGACGTCATTGAGGGTGCCGGCATCGATTGCGAGCTGGCCCCAGTCGAGCTTGTCGACGTCGATGCCTTTGAGCACGTCGGGGTCGTTGACGTCGGGGGTCTCCGCGGCCTCGGCCTCTTCGTCAGGCGCCGCGGCCGCCGTGGGCGGAATGATCTGCGCCGAAACCGTCAGCACCGAGCCCAAAATGAATACGGCCGCCAGCACCGGCAGCCTGGTCCAGCCAAAACCTGTCGAGAATTCCATCGTCCTGCCCGCGAGCCCAGCGCATGCTTTTCGCCAATATAATACGGTCTTTCGCAATGACCATGCGCCATTCGGTCCGTGCCATGCATGCTGATCTATCGTTGCGAAATTGTGGCGGCTCGCCGCGAGCTGCGAACCAACGGGCCGCGCGAAAGGCGCGCGCCCGATGACGAGCTTTTGACACGACGGCATCCGGCGGGGCTGGGGGCCAGGACGTCATGTGAGCGTCGTCATCGGTCCCGGATTGCGGGGCCCGTTGGCGTCCCCCTCAGCCGGCGCGGCTCATCTTCGGCAGATGAATCGCGCGGCCGAGTGCCTGCTCGACCAGGTCGAAGGTGTCGATCAGCACGCGCATGGCGGAGAGCTTGCCCGCCTTGAACTGGGCGAACTGCGCCACGCGCAGCGAGATCGGCTTGTTGGAATCCAGTGCAGTCAGCGAATAGCGCAGCATCGAGGCGGCGGAATCGACGCCGAGCATGATGCTCTCGCGGTCGAAGCGGCGGACATGAAAGTTGTCGGCGAGCTGGTGGATGACGTCGAGCACGGCGTCCTTGCCCTGGCGTGCGCCGAGGAACGGAAACATGTCGATCGGGCCGTACAGCGCCCACTCGACGTCGTCGTCGATCAGGGCCTCGATATCCTCGAAATGCCGGTCGTTGATCGCGCGGTGCAACGCGCGCGAGAAACGCCAGAGGCTGTGCTCTGTCATCTGGGGCGGTCCTGAAACTGGCTTGCAAGAAAAAACGGAAAACAACCCCATGCACAACAAGGCGCCGCGGGGCTGCTCAATTCATTTGTGTACGAACAAATACGGGATTTCCGGCAAAACTCAAATCACGTTTTTGCAATGCACAATTGAGCGCACTTTGTGAGATTTGCAATAGATGCCCGTATTTTACCGGTCGCCGCCGCATGCCGGTTCTCGCGCGATCGCGATGGCGTCGTCGCGCAGCGCGAGCAGGCCGAACAGCAGCGCCCCGCCGATCCCGCCGATCGCGGCTCCCAGCGGCATGAAGGTGAAGAACACCAGCATGCCGCTATAGCCCTCGAAAGTCGTGGTTTGCGCGATTTCGACCCAGGCGAGCCCGGCCCCGATGCCGAGCGCAGCCCCGCCCAGCGTGCCCAGAAACAGCCCTAGGATTGCAAGCAACAAGACCTTCATCGGCAAACTTCATCCAGCCGGCGTGCACAACGCCCCGGGATTGGGTCTGAAGCCAAAGGAGGGAGGTTCAAGGGGCTCTTTCCCTCTACCACAAGCGAGAAGGAAGAGAGATCAGTCCACCCGCTTTCCCGCGATCAGCGGACCGATTTCGCGTTCCAGCACCTGCTGCACCAGGTCGTAGGAATCGATGATCTCGCGGATCTGCGCCACCAGCCCGCCCCGGAAGGTGTAGAACACGGCCATGTCGAACTGGACGATGCGGTCGTTGCTGCGCTTCTTGAAGTGCGTGTGCAGGTAGGTTGCGACCTCGTCGCCTTCGACGAGGATATGCGGCGCCTTGTAGCGGACGTCCGAATAGCGCGACCAGATCGTCTGCCAGAACTCGCGCAGTTCCGCCTTGCCGTGGCGCGGCACCATGTGCGGCAGCACATCGATCGGCGCGTGGGTGAGAAAGTCGACGTCGTCGGTGCAGCACGACAACGCGGCCTCGAGGTCGCCGCGCGCAAAACTGTCGAGCAGATGCAGCACGCGTTGCCTGTTCAGCGATTCAACCGTCATGCCGCCCGCCCCACATTGGCCGTCGATTGCAACGCAAACGCGGTGCGCTCGGCCGTCACTCAAAAACATAGGAATGCAGCGATTGGTCTCGGTTCGATGGACGCCGGTTCACAGGATGCAATGGTGAGTTGCGCAGGCATCCGCCTGCTCGAATTTGAGCGCTTGTGACGCCGTGCGGTGACGCCTCCTGCACAGTGCATGGCGCGGCTCACCGTGCCGCGAGCGCGGGAACCCCGACCCATCCGAGCCGATTCCAGGGCGTGACCCAACTCACATCGCCCACTTCCCGTCGGGGCTAGCTTCATGCGCATGTCATCAGGGAGACGTGCCATGGCCGCCACCATCGCCGCGAGAAAGTCCCGCCTGCACAATGCGCTCGAAGGCCTTGCACTGACCGCGACGCTCCAGAGCTTCCCGCCCTTTGCAGCCGCGACCTTTCTGCTCAAGCTATGCGGCAACCACGACCTCGTCGGCGATCCCGGCGTTGCCAACTTCGTCGCCTTCGCCTCGCTCGCCCACACACTGCTCGCGGTAACCCTCGGGCCGAGCTTCCCGGCCTTCTTCAAGGCCGCCTATGAACCAAAGTTCTTCGATCGCACCCTGTCGCTCGCCGACAAGATCACCGAGTGGCGTACCCAACCGGTCGCCTCGCTCCAGCTCGTGACCATCGTGCTGTTGCTGTCGGTGATGGCAGTGGTGCCAGCGTGTGGTGAGAGGGCGCCTCGTCATTCCGGGGCGCCGCAAAGCGGCGAGCTATGACGCGCAATTGCGCATCTGAGAATCCATAGCCACGACTGGCACGAATGATACTGCGCCGCCTACCTCTTCTTCCACCCCCCGCGTCGCCCCGGTGCACCACCCGTCGACTTAGGCGCGGGCCCGAACTCCGGCCCGGACTGCCGTGAGTCCGTCGGCTGGATGATCCGGCTCGTGCTGCCGAATGGCTTTGACGGGAGCGCGCGGCCCTCGCGATAGGGCAGCGATTCCGGGCCGTGCATCTCGTCGAGATGCGGCTTGTGGACCTTCGAGCCGCCACCACTGCCGCCGCCGCTCGCCTTCAGCGCGGAGCTCACGGTCTTCTTCTTCATGGCGCTGACGGGGAGGTTGGCGGCGTCGCCGTACTTCTTGGTGCCGGCGTAGGCACCGGCCTTGCCCTGCACCGTGCGCTGCTTGGCGGTGGGATCATCGACCACGGCGAGCTCGGTGGCGCGCAGGCGCTTGACCTCGTCGCGCAGGCGCGCGGCTTCCTCGAAGTTCAGATCGGCGGCGGCTTCGCGCATCCGCGTTTCCAGATCGGCGAGCACGGCCTCGAAATTATGGCCGATCGAGATGACGTCGTCGGTCATGTCGTGGCCGCCGACCTCGACCAGCACGTGGTCGCGCTCGTAGACGGAGTTGAGGATGTCGCCGATCTGCTTCTTCACGCTCTCCGGCGTGATGCCGTTGGCGTTGTTGTACTCGACCTGCTTCTCGCGGCGGCGGTTGGTCTCGGCAATGGCGCGCTCCATCGAGCCGGTCATGCTGTCCGCATAGAGGATCACCTTGCCGTCGACGTTGCGCGCGGCGCGGCCGATGGTCTGGATCAGCGAGGTCTCGCTGCGCAGGAAACCTTCCTTGTCGGCATCGAGGATCGCTACCAGCGCGCATTCGGGAATGTCGAGACCCTCGCGCAAGAGGTTGATGCCGACCAGCGCGTCGAAGGCGCCGAGGCGCAGGTCGCGGATGATCTCGATGCGCTCGATGGTGTCGATGTCCGAGTGCATGTAGCGGACGCGGATGCCCTGCTCGTGCAAATATTCGGTGAGGTCCTCCGCCATGCGCTTGGTCAGCACGGTGATCAGCGAGCGATAGCCGGCCTGCGCGGTGGCGCGGACCTCGCCGACGAGATCGTCGACCTGGGTACGGGCAGGACGAATATCGACGGGCGGATCGATCAGTCCGGTGGGACGGATGACCTGCTCGACGAACACGCCGCCGCTCTCGTTGAGCTCCCAGCCGCTCGGTGTCGCCGACACCGCGACGGTCTGCGGCCGCATCATGTCCCATTCCTCGAAGCGGAGCGGGCGGTTGTCCATGCACGAGGGCAGGCGGAAGCCGTATTCGGCCAGCGTCGCCTTGCGACGGAAGTCGCCGCGGAACATGGCGCCGATCTGCGGGATGGTGACGTGGCTCTCGTCGGCGAAGATCAACGCGTTGTCGGGAACGTACTCAAACAGTGTCGGCGGCGGCTCGCCGGGGCGGCGTCCGGTCAGGTAGCGTGAGTAGTTCTCGATGCCGGCGCAGCTTCCCGTCGCTTCCATCATCTCGAGATCGAAGGTGGTGCGCTGCTCCAGCCGCTGCGCTTCCAAGAGGCGCCCCTGGTCGTGAAGCTGGTCGAGCCGCTGCTTGAGCTCTGATTTGATCGACTTGATCGCCTGCACCAGCGTCGGGCGCGGCGTCACATAGTGCGAGTTGGCGTACATCTTGATGAATTCGAGCTCGTCCTGCTTGTGGCCGGTGAGCGGATCGAACTCCTCGATTGCCTCGATGGTGTCGCCGAACAGGTTCACGCGCCAGGCGCGGTCCTCGTAGTGCGCCGGGAAGATGTCGATGACGTCGCCGCGGACACGGAAGGTGCCGCGGGTGAAATCGGCCTGCGTGCGCTTGTACTGGAGAGCAACGAGGTCGGCGATCAGCTGGCGCTGGTCGATGCGCTCGCCCTTCTTCAGCGCGAACGTCATCGCGGTGTAGGTCTCGACCGAGCCGATACCGTAGATGCAGGACACCGACGCGACGATGATGACGTCGTCGCGTTCGAGCAGCGCGCGCGTCGCCGAGTGGCGCATGCGGTCGATCTGCTCGTTGATGGACGAGTCCTTCTCGATATAGGTGTCGGTGCGCGGGACGTAGGCTTCCGGCTGGTAGTAGTCGTAGTAGGAGACGAAATATTCGACCGCGTTGTCAGGGAAGAAATTCTTGAACTCGCCATAGAGCTGGGCGGCGAGCGTCTTGTTCGGCGCGAGGATCAGGGCGGGGCGCTGCGTCGCCTCGATCACCTTGGCCATGGTGTAGGTCTTGCCGGAACCGGTGACGCCCAACAGCACCTGCGAACGGTCGTTGCGCTCGATGCCTTCGACGAGTTCGGCGATCGCGGTCGGCTGGTCGCCGCGCGGCTGGTATTCCGACTTGATCTCGAAGCGCACGCCGCCTTCGGACTTTTCCGGTCGCGGCGGGCGGTGCGGCGTCCACACTTTCATGGAGCCGTCGTCCTTGCGGAACTCCGGACGGCCCTCGCGGATCAGCGATTCCAATGCGTCGGCCGTCGCCTTGACACCGAGCGCCTCCATCTTGCTGCGCGGCGGACGCGCCAGCGCTTCGGCATCGTCCTCTTCAGTGGGAAGACCGAGCTGACGGGCCAGTTCCGGATCGAGCGTCGGTATCGTGGCCGCCGTGCCGTAATTGGCCTGCGGCGCTTCGTCGAATCCACCGCTCTGCGGCATCGGCCGTGCCGCGTCCTGCGGAAACTCCTTCGGCGTCGAGGCGCGCGCGCGATGCGCAGCGGCTTCGCCGCCGGCGCGGCGGTCGCGCGAATTGTCCGGCGGCGGCTGCAACCCGGTGCCCGATCCAAGTCCGGCATCGCCGCGATTGATCGCGGGATTGAGCAGTTCGGCCAGCGCCGGCCCGATCGGCTGCACGTCAGGGCGTGACGCGCGAGAATTTGGCGCCTTCGCGTTCGGGGCCTTGGATTTCGTGGATTTGCCGGATTTTTCGGAGGATGCAGGTTTCTTCGCCATGGGGCGAATATGGGACGAGTCCGCCCTTCAGAAAAGGGCGAAGACCCCTCCGCATGCAGCCTGCTGACAGCAGGTTGGCAGCAGGCCTCCCGCTCATGCCGCCGGCAGCGGGCCCTCATCGTCCCCGTGCGCCCGATGCGTCTCGAGGATGTCGAGATGGATGCTGCCGCAACCTGTGCAGCGCATGGTCCAATACTCGCATCCGGCGCGGCCGCCGATCACACGGAGTACCGTGAGATCGCCGTCGCATTCCGGGCATTTCGACAGCACGTTGCGGGCGTAGATCCGAGATCGCGGAGCATCTTCAGTTTCGACGACTGACACGACCGGTCCCCCTTTACCCCGCGCTGTCCCTGGCTCGCTTGCAGATTTTCCGCTTATTCGTCGTCGCTGTCGAACCGCCGGCGGAAGCGATCGATGTGGTGCTTGGCATCGGCGATCGCGGCATCGCTGTCGGGCCAGGCGAAACCGACTTCCATGGCCGGAAACAGCACGCCGTCGATGGCAACCGGGCTGAAATCGGCGCGCCGGATACGGGCGTGCCAAAGTCCTTTGCCAGCTTCGAAGGATTCGATGTCAAAGCCGTCGTAGAGGGTCGTCATTGGTGTCCCCAAGGTGTCTTGTTGGAGAGGTGTTGTTGGAGGGTCAGGAGACCACGTTTGCGGATTTCCGGATGTGAAGCGGTTCACAAGCGGCGGGGCTTTTTTGCCCGCGCGGTTTCAGTTCCGCGCTGCAGTGCGGCCGGTCCGCCTCACCGGGCGGGCTGCAGGCTCGGAGGCCGCGCGCATGATCCAGCGACGGAACGCGGCGAAATCGCGCTGCTCGGTCTGGAAGCTGCGATAGAGCAGGTACCAGCGCATGCCCTTGGGTACCGAAAGGTCGAACGGGGCGACCAGCCGGCCGGCTGCGAGGTCGTCGTCGATATAGGGCCGGATGCCCATGGCGATACCGAGCCCGTCGGCGGCGGCCTGGAGCGCCTGGCCGTAGAATTGGAACTCCGGCCCGCGGGCGTTGATGCGGGGGACGCTCGCGGCCTTGAGCCAGATCGGCCAGTCCTCCGGTGAATGCGCGACGCGGATCAGGCTCGGTCCCCTGAGATCGGCCGGGCGCTTCAGGCCGGCGGCGAGGCGGGGCACGCAGACCGGCGTGAGATCGCCGGCGAACAAGGGTTCGGCGACGAGCCCCGGCCAGTCGCCGGTGCCGAGCTTGATGCCGCAGCTCCAGTCCTCGCCGAACGGCACCGCCGCGCCGCCGGTGGTGAAGCGCACCTCGATGTCGGGCTCCTCGCCGCGAAATTCCGACAGGCGCGGGATCAGCCAGCGCATCGCAAAGGTGTGGCCGACGCCGATGGTGAGCACGCGGACGCTTGAGGGCGCCGTCACCTGCGCGGTGAGGCTGGCCAGCGCATCGAAGATCGGCGTCAGCCCGCTTTGATAGGCGCGGCCGGCCTGCGTCAGCACAAGCTTGTTGGCCTTGCGTTCGAACAGCGCGACGCCGAGCCGCTCTTCGAGCAGATGCACCATGCGGCTGACCGCGGCCGCCGACACGCTCAGCTCGACGCCGGCCGCGGCAAAGCTGCCGGTCCGCGCCGCCGCCTCGAATGCCTTGATGCCGTTGAGAAACAGCAGCCGCCGCAAATGACCGACCCTCAGGAAAGCTGATGCCAGGCCAAGATAACTCAGTTTGCGAAGGCAGGGCAAGCGAGGCACGCTCTCTTTCGCCTCTCCCCGCGCGCGGGGAGAGGCCGACACGCGAAGCGTGGCGGGTGAGGGGAAGCCTCCGCGAGTCCGACTGCTACTTCCCTTGCGGAGGCTCCCCCTCACCCCAACCCTCTCCCCGCAAGCGGGGCGAGGGAGTGCGGGCAGTTCGCGTTCCTCACGTGCCCACCACAGGAGAATCCCTTCGTGACGCCCATCGTGATCGTTGCCCTTGGATTGCTGATGGTCGGCACCGCGTTCCTGTCGGGACTGTTCGGAATGGCGGGCGGGCTGGTCCTGATCGGCGTGCTGCTGGCGCTGATGCCGCTGCCGACCGCAATGGTGCTGCATGCGATCACGCAGATGGCCTCGAACGGCTGGCGCGCGCTGCTGTGGCGGGCGCATATCCGCTGGCGGCCGGTCGCGGTCTATCTGATCGGCTGCGCCGTCGCGCTGGCGGCATGGTCGATCACCCGCTACGTGCCGGACAAGCCGGTTGCGCTTCTGCTGCTCGGCATCACGCCGTTCATGGCGCGGCTGCTGCCTGCCAATATCAAGCCCAACCCCGACAGCATCTGGCAGGGCAGCGTCTACGGTTCGATCTGCATGGGACTGATGCTGATGACCGGCGTGTCTGGGCCGCTGCTCGACATCTTCTTCCTCGGCGGCGATTTCGGTCGGCGCGAGAAGGTGGCGACGAAAGCGATGTGCCAGCTTGTCAGCCACTTCACCAAGCTGGTCTATTTCGGCGGCGTGATCGACCAGGCGGCGACGCTCGATCCCGTGCTCGCCGGTGTCGCGATCTTCGCCTCCATGTTCGGCACCACGCTGGCGCGGCGCATTCTCGAAGCGATGACCGATCAGCAATTCCTGGCCTGGTCGAACAAGCTGATCACCACCATTGCCTGCTACTACATCGGCTATGGAGGCTGGCTCCTGCTCGGCACGCAGGTCGCGGCGGCCTTCGACAAGGGAGGTTTGCAATGAGCGAGATCGCCGATCCGCTGGTGCTGGACTTCGTCGAATGGGTCGCGCGCGAGCCGCGCGCCTATGCCGAGGTGATCTCGACCTGGAAGACCTCGTGCCCGCGCCTCACCATCTGGGAAGATGCCGCCGATCGCGGCTACGTCGCCCGCGAGACACTGCCCGGCCTTGGGCTGATCATCGCGGTGACGGAGGACGGCGAGAGGTTTTTACGGACGCACGGGCGATGATACTTCTCAACGCGTGGGCTTGGTCAACCGTGGCCGGATGATCTCGACCATGCGCTCGGCTGAGGTGCCCGGCGGGAAGAAGCCGAGATATTTGCCGTCACGGTCCATCAGGTAAATGTAGGCGGTGTGGTCGATCGTGTAGTCGTCGGCCTCCTTGCCCAGAGCAACCTTCGCGTAATAGACCTTGTAGGCATCTGCCGCTTTGCGGATCGCATCGTCGCTGCCCGTCAGTCCGATCAGGCGCGGATGGAACAGCGGGACGTATTCGGCGAGATGCTCCGCCGTGTCGCGTGCGGGATCGAGCGTGATGAAGATCGGCTGCACCTCGTCGCCATCCGGTCCCAGCAATTCCAGCGCCTGCCCGATTGCCATCAAATCGGTCGGGCAGACGTCGGGACAATAGGTGAAGCCGAAATAGACCAGCATCAGATGCCCGCGGAAATCCCGGTCGGTGCGCGTCTTTCCGGTGTGGTCGACGAGCACGATCGGTCCGCCGATGGGCTCCCGATTCCACATCAGGATGTCCATGGTCTCGGCAGCCGAACGCGCAACCGCCTCGCCTGCGCAGGCCGGCGCGAGCGCCAGCCACAGGCCCAGCCAGCAGGCTACGCGCAAGGTCATAGGCCGAAAGTGAGGCGACTGCCGGTCGTCGTCACCACCACCTTGCCGTCCATCTGCGCATTGGCCTCCTGCACGAAGTTGAGCCCACTGCAATGCATCGGCACGACGACGTCGGGGTTGAGCGCCTTGATCTCGCTCACGACATGCGCCAGGTAGTCCTTCGGCGCTGGCCCGAGATGGAAGCCGCCGACGATGGCATGCACTTTCTGGATGCCCGAAACCTCCTGCGCCTGCTTCACCGAATTGACGATGCCGACATGGCCGCAGGATGAGATCACGACCAAACCGAGATCCCGGACATTGAAGCAGGTCGCATGCTCGTGGATATGTTCGTCGGGCACGATCTTGCCGTCCATCTCAGCTGAAAGGTAATGTCCGACGTTGCAGCCAAGCCCGTCCTTGATGCCGAATTCAACCAGCGTATTCGGCAGCACGCGTTCCGAGCTACGGCGGGTGATCTTGCCTGTCGTGAAGGCGTGGCCCGCGATCACCGTCGGTGTCTCGCAGAGCACGGTCGTCACCTTCTGAGCGGCAAGCTGGCGGCGGTCCAGCGTTCCGAAATCGGCGAACTGGCCTTGCGTCGGCGTCGGGTTGACGCGATGGCAGAAATTGTCCTCGCCGCCGGCGTACAGCTTGACGTCGGAGGGAAGCTTGTCGCGGAACTTGTCGAGGAATCCGCTGAGCCCGCCGAAGTGGTCGTAATGGCCGTGGCTGACGATCAGCGCGTCGAGCTTGCTGGGATCGACGCCGATCAGCGCCATGTTGTTGAGCAGCACCTCGGGCGTATAGCCATAGTCCAGCATCAGCGTGCGTTGGTTGCCCCCGCCCTGCGACTCCAGCCACAGCGACAGGCCCCATTCGTTGTGCAGCGACTTACGGAAATCGGCCGCGCGCGCCGCAGGCGCGATGGAGACGCCATTGATCTGCTTCGGTCGAAAGAACAGATCGTAGCTGGAATCGACCAGCACCCGCATCGATAATTTGTCGACTGTCGGCACCGCGATCGGAGCTGCACTCGCAATCTCAACGCAAGTGAAGGCGTTAGTCGCGGCCGCGCCGGCCAGCGCCGCCGAGCCCAGAAGAAAGTCGCGTCGTCCAATGCTGCTCATCAAAAACTCCTCCGCGATATATTTTTAGTTCTCGAAAATGACGCGAGCTTAGGTCCGATATGCGACAGGCACAACGTGCGAGGCGGATTGCTGCTGGAAATTTTCATATCACCGCGGCGTGAGGCCGATCCGATTGACAGGCGCACCCAACGGTGCAATGTTCATGCAGGTGCATCTTCTTGTGCCGCCGCCTGAAGCCGGAAAACACAGCCATGATCGACCTGTATTACTGGTCCACGCCGAACGGCCACAAGGTCACGATGTTCCTTGAAGAGACCGGGCTCGAATACAAGGTCATCCCGGTCAACATCGGCAAGGGCGAGCAATTCAAGCCGGAATTCCTGGCCGTCGCGCCGAACAACCGCATTCCCGCGATCGTCGACCACGCGCCGAAGGGCGGCACCAAGCCGCTGTCGATTTTCGAATCCGGCGCCATCCTGCTCTATCTCGCCGAGAAGACCGGCCAGTTTCTCCCGACCGATCTCTACGCGCATTACGACGTCATCCAGTGGACGTTCTGGCAGATGGGTGGTCTCGGCCCGATGGCCGGCCAGAACCATCACTTCCGCAACTACGCGCAGGAGAAGATCCCTTACGCGATCGACCGCTATGTCAACGAGACCAACCGTCTTTACGGCGTGCTGAACAAGCGCCTCGTCGATCGTGAATTCGTCGCCGGCGACTACTCGATCGCGGACATGGCCTCCTATCCCTGGGTGGTCGGTTATGCGAACCAGGGTCAGAACATCGACGACTTCCCGCATCTGAAGCGCTGGCTCGAAGCCATCCGCGTCCGTCCCGCCACCGAACGTGCCTATGCACTGGCCAAAGAGGTCAATCCGAACTTCGGCAAGCCCGCGATCCGCACCGACGAGGAGCGCAAGATCCTGTTCGGGCAAACGGCGTCGGTGGTGAGGTAGGACACGCCTCCACATCGTCATTGCGAGCGCCAGCGAAGCAATCCAGAATGTCTCGCGGCGGCAGACTGGATTGCTTCGCTGCGCTCGCAATGACGGAACCTCGCTATGTCACTCAAACTTTTCGAACTCGTCGGCACCGACGCTTCGCGCCCTTTCAGCCCGTATTGCTGGCGCACGCGAATGGCGCTTGCACACAAGGGGCTGTCTGCGGAAACGATGCCCTGGCGCTTCACCGAGAAGAGCGCGATCGCACCGCACGGCTCGGAGAAGGTCCCGGTGCTGCTGCATCACGACAGGCCGGTGGTCGATTCCTGGACGATCGCGAATTATCTCGAAGACAATTTTCCGGATAGCCCGTCACTGTTCGGCGGCGAGGGCGGCCGCGCCATGGCGCGCATGCTCAACGCATGGGGCGACATCGCCATCGTCGGCGGCATCTTTCCGCTGATCATCGCCGACATCCCGAAGAATCTGGCCGAAGTCGATGCCGCCTATTTCCGCAAGTCGCGCGAGGCGCGCTTTGGCGGCAAGACTCTGGAAGAGATCATGGCCAGCCGCGACACCGGCGTGGTCGCCTTCCGCAAGTCGCTGGAGGTGATGCGGCAGACCTTCAAGAAGCAGCCCTTCATTGGCGGCAACGCGCCGAATTATGCCGACTACATCGTGTTCGGTGGTTTTCAGTGGGCGCGCGCGGTCAGTCCGTTCAAGCTGCTGGAGAGCGATGATCTCGTCTACGCGTGGCGGGAGAGACTGCTGGACGCCTTTGACGGCATGGCGCGGAAGTCGCCGGGGCATCCAGTCTAAGCTTCGTAGCCCGGATGGAGCGCAAGCGAAATCCGGGATTCGCGCCCGCAGGACAATTCCCGGATTACGCTTGCGCTCCATCCGGGCTACGCGTCGCCTCCGCGACTGCCTTGCGCAGGCATTCCCGGCACAAACAATCCTCGCCTTCGACTGGCATCGGCAGCCGCGCCGTTTCCTCCGCGCACCAGCAGGTGCCCGAGAGGTCGCAGCCGAACTCGGTGCCGCAGCGGGAACAGGCGAGGCGGCGCGATTCCGGCAATGAAGAGTCTTTCGGATTTGTCATGATTTACGCAAAGGCTTCGCCCTCATTTTCATGTCGGGTTCATCTGTCGCTGCGCTATATTACGCGTCGCGCATGGACTCGCAAAGCGGTTGGCAACGCGCGAAGGACAAATCGATGGCCCGCGATTCGCAAGCCGCCCTCGTTGCGCTCAACCGTTTCGGCTTCGGGGCCCGTGGCGGCGCATCCGGCGATTTCATCAACGCAGCGTCGGATCCGCGCGGTTTCGTGAAGGCGGAACTGGCCCGGCCCAACGGGGTGCTGCTGGAGGCGCCGGGCCTGCAGTCGACGCCGCAGCTCGCGCAGGCCGTGTTCGCCTATCAGGACCAGGTCAAGCAGGCGCGCGAGGCAGCGAAGACCGCCGCGCCGGCCGAAGCCCCGCAACAGCAGGGGCCAGCCGATCAGAAGCCAGCGGTGCGCCGCAATCTCTCGCTGAATGCGGCTGCGACCGAGATCGCCGGCCAGATGGTCGAGCCGAAGCCGACGGAGACTGCAGCGAAGCCCGAGACCATGCAGCCGAACATGGCCGCGCAGCCTGCCGCAAAACCTGCGCCGCAGCCGCTCAACGTCATCCAGAAAACCTTTCGCGCCGAGGCGCTGGCGCGGCTGCAGCGCGCGACGCTGGTCGAGTGCGGCTTCACCGAGCGGCTCGTCGTATTCTGGTCCAACCATTTCTGCATCTCCGCGACCAAGGGCGAGCTGGCGCGGATGTGGGCCGGCGCGTTCGAGCGCGAGGCGATCAGGCCGCATGTGCTCGGGCGCTTCGCCGACATGCTCAGGTCCGTCGAGCAGCATCCGGCGATGCTGTTCTTTCTCGACAACCAGCAATCGCTCGGCCCGGATTCGCGCGCAGGGCAGAACCGCAAGCGCGGGCTGAACGAGAATCTCGCGCGCGAGATCATGGAGCTGCATACGCTCGGCGTCGGCGGCGGCTATACGCAGGAGGACGTCACCTCGCTCGCGCGCATCATCACCGGCTGGACCTTTGCCGGCCGCCAAGGGCAGCTCGGCACCCCAGGCTCCTTCGCATTCAACACCAACGCGCACCAACCCGGGCCGCAGGTGCTGCTCGGCAAGACCTACGAGGCGACGGGCCTTGCGCAGGGCGAGGCTGCGCTCGCCGACATCGCGCGCCATCCGTCGACCGCGAAGTTCATCGCCACCAAATTGGCCCGCCACTTCGTCGCCGACGATCCGCCGCCGGCGCTTGTGGCGCGGTTGCGCGACGTCTTCGTCAAGACCGACGGTGACCTCAAGGCGATGGCGGTTGCGCTCGTCGATTCCGACGAGGCCTGGAAGGCGCCGCTGACCAAGATGCGCTCGCCTTACGACTTCGTGGTCGCAAGCGGCCGGCTGCTCGCGCGCGTGCCGGAGGATCCCGGCGCCTATCTGAACAGTCTCAACCTGCTGGGACAGCCGCTGTGGTCGCCGGCCGGCCCCAATGGCTTTCCCGATACCAGCGCGGCCTGGGCTGCGCCGGAAGGCATCAAGCTCCGGCTCGACATCGCATCGCAAATGGGCGCGCGGCTCGGCAACAACATCGACCCGCTCGACCTCCTGGAATTCGCGGCGGCGGATGCCGCCTCGATCGAAACGCGGCGAACGATCGAGCGAGCGGAGTCGCGTCAGCAGGCGCTGGCACTGCTGTTGATGTCGCCGGAAATGCAGAGGAGGTGATGATGTTGGATTGCGTCGAGAACCGGCTCCTCACCTCGCGTCGCGGCCTGCTGCTCGGCGGCGCCTCCTTCGCGGCCTGGGCCTATTTGCCGAAATTCGTCCGCGCGGCCGACGGGCGCGATCCCAGGCTGATCGTGGTGATCCTGCGCGGCGCGCTCGATGGCCTCGCGACGGTCGCGCCGATCGGAGACCCTGACTATGCCGGCCTGCATGGCTCGATCGCGCTCACGGCCGACGGCGCGCATCCCGCGATCATGCTCGATCCCTTCTTCGCGCTGCATCCGGCGATGCCCGAGTTCGCGCGCATGTATCGCGACAGGCATGCCGCGGTGATTCACGCGGTCG
>JAEYRD010000117.1 GCA_023435725.1 Pseudomonadota bacterium
GCTAGAAAACCGTGCCGTCGCTGAGCACCTTGAGCGGCGGCGCGCCGTCGGGGCGGCGCGCGAAGGCAATGGCGCGGCCCGCGGCCCAAGTGCCGCCTTCGAGAATGCTGGCGAGCGGCAATGACTCGGGCGTACGGCCGAGTTTTGCACGAACCAGTTCGGCAAGCCGGTCGAGCAGCGCCACAGTCAGCGCGCGCCACTCGACGACGAGCAGCGAGTCCACCGCATGCGCGCGCTCGGCATCGCCGGCGTCACGCAGGCGCAGCACCTCGTGATCGACGAACAGGCCGCCGTTGCGATATTCGGCTAGCCCGGTCAGCCCGTCGATGTCGGTGACCTCGAATCCCGCGCGCTGGAGCGGTTCGATCAGCGAGTAGCTCAGCCATTGCGACAGCTTGTGCAGGGGAACGAGGCCCGTGGTTGCGTCGTCCGTCTCGATGGCCGGATGGCGCCAGCAATCGCCGAGCGGAATTCCGGCAAGCGCAAGGCGCGACGGCCAGATCGGCCCGAGCTGGTTCAACACTGCGGAAAGGATGGCGGGCGCCGCGATGGCCCCGTCAGTCGCCTGCGCCGCGATGAAATCGAACAGGCCGCCCGGCCTCGGCGCATCTTGCAGGCCGAAGACCGCCACACGCTCCGCCGCCAGCCGGCCCAGGCGCCGCAACAGATCAGCGCGCCCCTCAAGGCCGAGCAGCGGATTGGCATCCGTCACCTGGAAGGCGGATGTGAGCGCGGCGAGGGGCAATTGTGCGAGCACGTCCGCATCGGCCCTGAACGGCGTGCGCGCATCGCGCGAAAACAGGCCGCTTGCGAACATGTCGAGGCTTGCGATCGCGAGCCCCTCGGATCGGCCGACGGCTTGTCCCGTCACCGTGTCGTGGTATCGCCACGTCGCGCCCGCGCCGGCATCGAGCAGCACGCTGACGATGGCGAGGTCGAACTCCGCGCGCGCCCGCGCCGCGCGGTCGGGCCACGTTACAGGGTCGGCAAGCCGCGCCCAGCGATCGACGCCGCCGAGCACGAAGTGCCGCCACCGCGCGTGAAAGGGAACGTCCAGCGTCGGATAGGCCTTGCGCGTCACCGCGAGCACGGCATCGGCAACGCCGTTCATGCGGTCGAGGTCGATGGTGAAGTGCTGGAGCTCGTCGCGGAGGCCCAGCTCGAGCATTTGCCCGGCGCGCGCGCGAACCGCCTTTGCGGTGAGCAGCGAACGTGCCTGCAGTTCCAAAGCGTCCGCCATCGCGCGATCAGTATTTTTCCAGCGAACGCCCGACCACGCCGTTCACGTCCTCTTCCGGTGCAATGTCGGTCGAGTAATAGCCGGCGGCCTTTTTCGCGGCGATCTCGACATAGGCATCGGCCGGGATCAGCTCCGGCGGGATCGGCACGCGCTCGACGATGTCGATGCCCTGCGAGGTGAGCGCGTCATATTTCATGTCGCTCATCGACAGGAAACGGTCGATGCGCTTCAGGCCGAGCCAGTGGATCGTGTCCGGCATCAATTGCTGGAAGCGAGCATCCTGCACGCCTGCGACGCATTCGGTGCGTTCGAAATAGGCCGCGGCCGCGTCGCCATCCTCCTGGCGCTTGCGCGCATTGTAGACCAGGAATTTCGTGACCTCGCCGAGCGCGCGTCCTTCCTTGCGGTTGTAGACGACGAGCCCGAGCCCGCCCTCCTGCGCGCCGCGCGCGGATTCCTCGATGCCATGGATCAGGTAGGGCCGGCAGGTGCAGATGTCGGAGCCGAACACGTCGGAGCCGTTGCATTCGTCATGCACGCGGCAGGTGATCTTGGTGCGGTGGTCCGGCAGCTTGGTCACGTCGCCGAACATGTAGACGGTGGTGCCGCCGATCGGGGGCAGAAATACCTTCATGTCCGGCCGCGTCACGAGTTCGGGGAACATGCCGGCGGTCTGCTCGAACAGCGTGCGCCGCAGCTCGGTCTCCTTGGTGCCGAAGCGCTGCGCGAGACCGGGCAGATACCAGACGGGATCGATCGCGATCTTCACCACCGACACGCTGCCGTTGGCGTGCACGACCTCGCCGTCGGCACGTAGCCGCTTTGCTTCCAGCGCCTCGCGGATTTCCGGCAGGTCGAGCCGTGCGCGCGTCACCGCGATGCTCGGCCTGATGTCGGCGCCCTCGGCGATCTCTTTGCGAAAATTCTCGGCAACGAGATGTCCCCAGGGATCGAGCGCGACGATCTTGGCGGGATCGCTCCACTGCGGAAATGGCCCGATGGTCGCTGCCGGGAAGGTGTTGGTGAGATCAGGGCGCCGGATCGGATCCAGCGCGCCGGCCGAGACGGCAAGCGCCCGGTACATCGCGTAGGATCCGCCATGGCTGCCGATCACGTTGCGATCCTGCGCGCGCGACACCGTGCCGATGACCGGACCGCGGGAGCGCGCGTCCGCGGCGCCCCAGTGGATCGGAAAGGCGGCCTTCCTGCCCGGCTCCGGATGGGAGGTGAGGCGGATGTGGTCGGTACGGTTCGCACGGCTCATGACCAAACTCCCAAAAAGCCAACGGCCCGCCGCTCGGACGGGCCTGGCTCGGTCGCGTTGCCGGCTGACGAACACCGGTGACGCAAGCTCAATCCAACATATTGTAGCGGCCAGCCACGACAGACAAGTTAATGGCGTCGCGCGGCAAAGCCGGTCGTTGCCGATGCCATACATATAGGTATCGGCGTGCCCGCCCTGAATAGCACAAGCGCGCCGCTCTGGACCGCGGTTCCTGAAAGGGACTGCGGGCTATATATATGGAATCATTTGTGTTTTTAAGAGGCTTGGCCACACCACTCGACCGGTTCCCGGTCGCCCCGTTGACTGGATAAACCGGCCCATTCAGACATATCGACGACCCGATCGGCTCTGTCCCGGAGACCCCAATGCCCACCGCCAGCTACATCGATCCCCGCAACGGAAAGCTCTATCCGCTGGACCAGCCGCGCTGGTGCTCGGACGAGCGCACGCCGCTTCTGGTGACGCCGGGGACAGGGATCTCGCGCGAGGATATCGACGGCCGGACGCGATCGCTCTGGCGCTACAAGGCAGCACTGCCGGTCGGGATCGCAAAGCCGATCACGCTCGGCGAAGGCTGCACGCCGCTTGTGCAGCAGGATTGGGGCGACCTGCGGCCGCTGTTCAAGCTCGAATGGTTCAACCCGACCGGAAGCTTCAAGGACCGCGGCTCCGCCGTGATGCTGTCGTTCCTGCGGCAGATCGGCGTCGATGCCATTCTGGAGGACTCTTCCGGCAATGGCGGCTCGTCGATGGCGGGGCTCGGTGCCGCCGGCGGAATGCGCGTGAAGATCCTGGCGCCGGCCTCGACGTCGCCGGCCAAGATTGCGCAGGTGCGTGCTTACGGCGCCACGGTGCAACTCGTGGAAGGGCCGCGCGAGGAATCGGAGGCCGAGGCCATCCGGCAGTCGCACCAGACCTTCTATGCCAGCCACAATTGGCAGCCGTTCTTTCTCGAAGGCACCAAATCGCTCGCTTACGAGATCTGGGAGGACCTCGGCTTCCGCGCGCCGGACAACGTCATCGTCCCCGTCGGCGCCGGCAGCAGCCTGCTCGGTTGCGCCTTCGGCTTCCGCGAGTTGCTCAAGGCCGGCCAGATCGCGAAGCTGCCGCGCCTGTTCGCCGCGCAACCGCTGAACTGCTCGCCGATCGATGCGAGTTTTCAGGCTGGCGTGGATACGCCTGTAGCTCGCGAGGTGAACAAGACCATCGCCGAAGGCACCGCCATCAAGAATCCCTTGCGCCTGCGCGAGATCATCGGCGCGTTGCGCGAGAGTGGCGGCGGCACCGTGGCGCTGACCGAGGACGAGATCGTTGCTGCCCTGCGCCGTCTTGCGCGCCAGGGCCTGTTCGCCGAGCCGACCAGCGCCAGCGCGGCCGCGGCGCTGGACAAACTCTCTGGCGCCGAGGCCATCAAAGCGAACGAGACCACGGTCGCGGTCCTCACCGGCACCGGGCTAAAGGCCGCAACCACTGTGGCCGATCTCGTGCAATAGAGCGGTCATTTCGTAGTTCGCTGATTTCCTCATCAAGCGAAACGTTTCAATGGCGCCGATCGCTGGCGGTGTACCGTGCTCCGTCATTGCGAGGAGCGGAGCGACGAAGCAATCCAGAGCTGTCGCTGCAGATGCATTTCTGGATTGCTTCGCTGCGCTCGCAATGACGGTAGAAGCCGCGAGCGTCATCCCCTGACGTCACCTATGTCTCGCCCCTCAATATGACCGCGCCGCTACTCCGTCAGATTGTTCACGAGCTTCACAAAGGCGCGCACGTCGGCGAGCACGTCGGGCAGCACTACCTTGACCTCTTGCACGGTCATGCCGGGCTTGATGCGGGGATCATAGAGCAGATTGAGGATGTATTGGTCGTAGACGTCGAAATAGCCCATCGAGACGTTGTCGTTGAACATCGTCCACGGCACGCTCGCGGTGTCGTTGATCGGACCGAGCGATTGCAGCAGCTCCTCATAGGCGCAATCGAGGAAGGTGAAATCGCCGTTATCGACCGTGAGGATGACGTCGGAATGCTCGATCTCGAAATTGTCGTTCTTGCGGAAGCCGGACAGGCATTGCGGATCGAGCGAGGTACGGATCTCGCGCGCCTTCTCGGCGCCGTAGAAGCTCGCTATGGTGCGGTAGAGATCGCGGTCGCGCACCAGCTTCACCCGCACATTCGCGGCCTCGCTGGCGGCGGCCATGGCGATGTCGAGATGCTGCACGCGCGTGCCGATGTCGGCCACGACTTTTGCAAGCTGCGTCTTGCGATCGGCGCGGTCGCTTTCGGCGAACACCCGCACCGGCCCGTCGAACTTGCGGATGCGGTCGACACGACCGGCGAGGTGATATTCGGCGCCGAACGCCGTCTTCAGAAAGCCTTCGACGATCTCGCCGTCGGTAAAGCTCTTCTTCTCTGAGCGCTGGCGCGAAGCGACCGCCGGCAATTCGCCGGCGGCAGCCATGGTAGCGATGTCAGCGGCGAACGCGAGGGCGGTGAGCACCAACAGGGCGATACGAAAGCCGGACGAGGGCGGGGCCAATACGCTCATTGCTCGCCGACGCTGCCGTATTCGCGGCGAGCGCACAAGTCCACAAATTCACGTGCCCTGCGGGTTCCCGGCCACAGTTGCCGCCCGGCTAGTTGTTGAGCACCACCACGGTGGTGCCCACCGAGACGCGGCCGTAGAGGTCGGTAACGTCGTCATTGGTCATGCGGAAGCAGCCCGAGGACACCGCCTGGCCGATCGTCTCCGGCTCGTTGGAGCCGTGGATGCGGTAGAGCGTCGAGCCGAGATACATGGCGCGCGCGCCAAGCGGATTCTCGATGCCGCCTTTCATGTGACGCGGCAGGTCCGGCCGGCGCGCCAGCATCTGCGACGGCGGCGTCCAGTCCGGCCATTCCTTCTTGGCGGTGATCTTGTGGACCCCGCCCCAGCGGAAGCCGTCGCGGCCGACGCCGATGCCGTAGCGCAGCGCCTGGCCGTTCTGGAGCACCAGATAAAGGCGGCGCTCCCTAGTGTTCACCACGACCGTGCCGGGCGCGTAATTGCCGTTGTACATCACGGTGGAGCGGGGGATCGGGTTGGCGCCGGAACGGAAGAAGTTCGGGCCGCCGCCCATGATGTCGCGCGAGTCGAACTCCTCGGCGACGGCGCCGGCCGCCGTGGCCGTCAGCAGTGCGATGGCGGCAATCGGCGCGGCAAAAAACCGGATCATTGTTTCCCCCAACAAAAAATCGCTTCTACCAAAGCCAGAGGCCATATTTGCGGGCATTCCGCAAGCCACGGCCCCGTGAGCGCCGTCATCCCCTGCGATTGGCGTTACCAAATCGGCAACCATGCCAGTTTGCCGAAAAGCGTTAGCCAAATCGGCGCATTGTCGCGCGGGGCAGGGCCGCAATGCCCGCTCTTGCTTTGACTGAGGCAGCGAACAATGATTGATCGGACGGATATTCGGACATTGCCGATTGCAGGAGCTGAAGAATGAACGGTGCGGAAAGCCTGGTGCGGACGATGGTCAAGGGTGGGGTCGATGTCTGCTTCACCAACCCAGGCACCTCCGAGATGCACTTTGTCGCAGCGCTCGACCGCGTGCCGGGCATGCGCTGTGTGCTCGGCCTGTTCGAAGGCGTGGTGACCGGTGCCGCCGACGGCTATTTCCGCATGAAGGGCACGCCGGCCTCGACCTTGCTGCATCTCGGCCCCGGCCTCGCCAATGGCCTTGCCAACCTGCACAACGCCAAGAAGGCGAACTCGGGCATCGTCAACATCGTCGGCCAGCATGCGGTCTACCACATCGGCTATAACGCGCCGCTGACCTCGGACATCGAGGGCCTTGCCCGTCCGATGTCGTCCTGGGTCCGCACCTCCCCGGATGCCAAATCGGTTGCCGCCGACGGCGCTGCGGCAATTGCCGCCGCCAGAAGCGCTCCGCCGCAGATCGCGACCCTGATCCTGCCTGCGGACACCGCCTGGAACGAGGCCGACGGCATTGCCGAGGTGCCGGCCGAGCAGCAGCGCGCCAGCTATTCGCCGCAGGCGGTCGAGCAGGCCGCCAGGATTTTGCACGGTGACGGCGAAGGCACGCTGCTGCTGATGACCGGCAGCGCGCTGAGCGAGCAGGGTCTGGCGCTGGCCGAGCGCATCGCGAACAAGACCGGCTGCACGGTGATGGGCCCGACCTTCCGTCCCAAGATGGCGCGCGGCCGCGGCCGCTTCTCGATCGACCGCATCCACTATGTGATCGAGAACGCACTGCCGATGCTGGCGAAGTTCCGCCATATCGTGCTGGTCGAGTCCGACGATCCCGTGGCGTTCTTCGCCTATCCGAACAAGCCGAGCATGCTCAAGCCCGAGGGCTGCGAGGTGCACCGCATGACCTCCTGGGGCGAGAACTCGGTCGCGGCGCTGGAGGCACTCGCCGGCGCGGTCAAGGCAAGCGCAAAGGACGTCAAGCCACAGGCCCTGCAGGAGCTGGTCAAGCCGACCGGCGCGCTGACCTTCGCCTCCATCGCGCAGGCGATCGCGTGCGCGATCCCGGAGAATGCGATCCTGGTCGACGAATCCCTGACCACCGGCCGCGGCTTCTTCCCGCCGACGGCGGCGGCCGCCCCGCACGACTGGCTCCAGAACATGGGCGGCTCGATCGGCTTCTCCACGCCGCTCTCGATCGGCGCCGCGATCGCATGTCCGGACCGCAAGGTGATCTGCATGGTCGGCGACGGCAGCGCGATGTACACGATCCAGTCGCTGTGGACCCAGGCCCGGGAAAACCTCAACATCGTCACCATCGTGTTCGCCAACCGCATCTACCAGATCCTGCGCGGCGAGTTCGACAATGTCGGTGCCGGCGAGCCCGGCCAGCGCGCCAACGACATGCTGCGCCTCGACCGGCCGACGCTCGATTTCGTCGCGCTGGCGAAGGGCATGGGCGTGCCCGGCCGCGCCGTCACCAACGCCGACGAGTTCAACAAGGCACTGGCCGAAGCCGTCGCCGAGCCGGGACCTCGATTGATCGAAGTCCAGATGTAGGGGCGCAGTCCACAGAGCGCCGAAGGCCGGGGGGCACGATGCAGACCGAGCTGAACAAGGTGATCGCGGCGCTCCAGGACTTATACACCCACGAAGGCTTCCTGTTCGAGAAGGACATCGGCGAGCGGGCGGTGACCCACCGCTTCGCTGTCTATCTCGAGCGGCAGTTACCGGGCTGGTCGGTCGACTGCAACTACGACCGGCTCGGCGAGCGCACGCTGCATCTGCCGCACGGCACCATCATCTCGACCGACGATCATCTGGGCAAGTCGATCTATCCGGATGTCGTCGTGCATCAGCGCGAGATCCCGAACAATCTGCTCGCAGTCGAGATCCGCAAGGCGAGCAATCACACCTCGCTCGAGCACGACCAGCACAAGATGATGGCGCTGACCGACGCGAATGTCTGGTTCGCCTATTGGATCGGCGTGCTGCTGGTGCTGGACAAGCACAATGTGACGACGTCGGAAGTCTATGTCAGTGGCATTGTCGATCAGCTGCTGTCCGGCTGGTTCGCGACGCGACTGGTGGAAACCGGGCTCAGAGCCGCGCATTGAGCTTGCGTCGCAGCAAGAAGACCGCCCGCATGACGTGGGCGGCCTTCGTCATCGACCGTCGCAGGCTTAGTGCAGGGGATCGCCCTGACCGAGCGCGTAGGCTACGAGGTCCTTCAGCGCGAAGCTGGAGCCCGTCACCGGCGCCCAATTCGGGTCGAGTGACAGCACGGAGGAATTGTCGCCGAACATCAGGCCCAGGAACACTTCCGCCACGATGCGACCGCCGACCGGCCCGAGCTGCGGCGTGTTGATGGGCCCAGGTGCGCCGGTGGCCGGGATCGTGACCGCGGTCTGGAATTGCCGCGCCTCGGCCAGGATGTAGGCCCAGAGCGGGCAATTGTCGGCAAACACGCCGTTCGCGATGGTCGCGATCTGGGTCTGCGGATCGCCCGTGCCGGGCTCATCGACGGCCTTGCCGATGACGATCTGATCGTCGGTCAGCGGCGTGAGCTGCATTGCCCTGGCGACAGCCTGGCCGGACGGCAGCCCGAGCCGCCAGCCGCGCTCGAGATTGCGCAGGGCAAGCGACGCCGGATTGGACGCGACTTCCGGCGGCAGCTTGCGAAGCGGATCGACCAGCGACGCATCGATGCGGTAGGCGAACTGAAGCCGCCTCTTGTTGTCGGCATTGGTATCGTCATCCTCGACACCATAGGCTCGCGTGTCGAGATCGATGAAGCGGCCCCAGTCGATGGCGCGCCCCGGGCCCATGGAGCGGAAGCCGGTCAGGGCATTTTGATCGGGATTGTTGGGATCGGGGAAGATCTGCAACAGCATATTGTCCGCATCGTTCAGCCGATAGCCGGGGCGGATCATGGAGTGCCCGAGCCGATAGGCCGCGACCGAGAACTCGACCGGCATGAACGGAAAAGTCTTCCAATGGTAGAAGGCGAGCTTGCTGCGGTCGTAGCGGCCCGCGGTCTTCAGCTCGTCGAGTACGCTGGCGTGGACGATGCGCGGCAGGAAGTCGTTCAGCACGACGTATTGATAATGGAAACGAACGCGCTGCTGCACGTCTTCGAACGACAGGCTGTCATTGTCGTCAACCATGCGGTTGTGAAAGCGCAGCATCAAGGCCTGGAACTGCGAGACGATGCTGTTCTCGTCGTTGCGGGGATCGCCAATCAGTGCGCGGCCCTTGAAGCGTGGCAGGTCGCTGGCATCGGGCACGCCGGTGCCGGTCAGCTTCTCGCCGAGGAGGAGCTTGATGCCGTCATACATGAAGGGCTGGTCGTTCGGACCGCGTCCGTAGAGATTGTCCAGGTCGAGCGCCGGCGTGCGGAAGTCGACGAGCCCGTCCGGATCCTGCTGCTTGGTCAGCGAACTCACTGGATCGAAGGTGATGTCGTGGTCGATGAACTGGCCGAAGTAAGTGTAGAGCGCGGGAATACCGCTCTCTTCCGCGTCCGGTCCGTCCTTCGGTGGATCGAAGCTGGCGACCATCTTGTCGGCCAGCGCCGAAAGGTTTGCGACGTTGTCCGCGTCGGTCGGGCCGAACTTTGCCGGTGCGACGTTGCGGAACATGCGGCCGAAGCGGCCTTGCGAAAGGGGCGAGCGCGTTGCGTTCAAACCGCGCGGAACAATGCTGTGTCGGCTGCTCATTGAAAACATCTCCCTGAAAAAGTTACGACGGAAACGAATAGAGCTAAGGTTGATCGAAACAGGGTATGCATTTTAGGCTAGATCGGGCGATGCGACGCCACAAGCCGTTGCTTCACACAGCGCTCGGCTCCGATGTGTTCCGGTAGGGCGCGTTGCCAACAAGCCGCGGCCGCGCTTTGCAAATTTTTCCCGGAGCGACGACGGATAACATTCTCGTCATCGACAGGCGCAAGTCACTCCGCGGGGCGAAGGTTCGCCGGGCCGTCGGTGCAGCAGATCGTCTTCACGTAAGACGTGTGGCGGCGCGCGCGTCATGCACACGCGCCGCGTCGTCAGTAGGCCCGCCGCTGCGAGAACGCGTAGCGCGGATTGATGCCGCAATAAGCCGACGTGCCGGAGGCTGTGGCGAGGCACTGCTGATAGCTCGCGAACTGGCAGTTGCCGGGATAGCCCCAGATGCGGCCTTGCAGGCAATATCTGTCACTTTCGGCGCGGGCCTGAGCCGCCGGGAATATCGCGGCGATCAGGGCTGCGAATGATGCGAGCGTGAGAATGGTGCGACGCATTTCAATCTCCTTGGAACATGAGTGGATGGGAATGTCGGCCGAGCCAGCGTTCCGAGAACTGACGTTCAAAGAAACTCGACCGATGCTGAGTCATGTCTGTCTTGGGTCGGCGCGCTGCATGTGTTCGTGATGAGGCACATCATGACGCAGCCCGCGGCCGGCTATGTGACCTCGGCCACAGTTTGCTGCCGGGCTCCGCCTATCGTGAGCAGACTTGCACGTGTCGATCCCGGAAGCCTACGCTTCGTCTCATTTCGGATCAGGAAATTTTGGAGGTTCTGATGCAAAGGTCATACTTGCTGGCTGTGACAGCAGCGCTGGCGCTTATTATGCACGCGCCGTTCGCGCTGGCCCAGACTGCGCCAACCGCCGGCGGAGCCGCAGCGCCTGCAGCGACAACCACCGCGCCGGCTGCGACGACGACAGCGCCGGGCGCGACTAACTCCATTCCGTCACCCGATCCGAAGAAGAGCACGTCGAAGAAGCCGGCAAAGAAGAAGATGACCCGGCAGCAGGAGATCGATCATTCAGTCGATACCGGCACCGTTCCGGCACGCTACCGCAGCTCGGTGCCCAAGCAGTACCAGCAGTATATTCCGTTCGATAAGCAATGACGGATCGCAGGGCGGCGCGACGGTGATCAGCCGTCGCGTCGCCGGGGCTATAAGGACGGCCTTGGCCGGGTGGGGATCTGGCCACACATCCGTTGTGGCGCTTTGCAAGAGCGGTGCTAGAGTAGGCCAAAGCCCCGGGGGGAGTAATGAGTGATGACGTGAAGGATGCTGGCCTTGTGGCGATGATCAGCAGCATCCTTGGAGGCAACAAGCGCGCAGACAGTGTTGCACCGCCACTGCTCGCTGAAGTTCCACCAATCGCGCCGACGAACGGATTCGAGGCTGTTGCAGCGTCCATCCCCGAAGCGCCATCGATCAGGCATGAGGATGCGTCCAACGTTGCACCGGCCGCCGTAACGCTGGTCGAGCAACCGGCGAAAATTGTCACGACACCGGATGGCAAACGACTGCTGCCGGCGGACGCGATTGCCGATCTCGTGCTCGGAGAGTTGCGCAAGATCGATGATTTTCCGGCGACCGGCGCCTCCGTCACCGTCTACGGCTACCGGCATTGGAACGCCATGATCACCTTCGCGCCGTTCTCGACCACGTTCCAGAATGCGACGCGGTTCCGCCAGGCCATGCCGGACCTCGTCTGCAAGCTGCGCCGTTTCGTCGAACTTGAGATATGATCCGGGACAAATCGCCGGCGTCGGCGCGGCGCGATTCCCGTTGTTGAATCGCGGCGTGAAGGCGCGGTGGTCACCTCACCCGAGACTGTTCGACAGGATTCCGAATTGAGCGTTGCCTTTACCAAGGAAGAGAGCGCCGAAACCGCCTCCGAGACATTGCTGCCGGATCGCCCGATCTCGCCGCATCCGAACCTCGTGACGGAAGCAGGCCTCCAGGCGTTGCAATCGCAGCTTCAGGAGGCGCGCGAGGCCTATGAGGCTGCGCAAGCCATCGAGGATGTCAACGAGAAGCGCCGGCAGTCGGCGGTGCCCTTGCGCGACGCTCGCTATTTGGCCGAACGGCTGCGCACGGCGCAGGTTATTGCCGATCCCGCATCGACTGAGACGGTCGCCTTCGGAAGCACGGTCACCTTCAGCCGCCCCGACGGCCGCGTGCAGACCTATCGCATCGTCGGCGAGGACGAAGCCGATCCGAAGGCGGGGACGATCTCCTTCGTATCGCCGGTCGCGAGGTCGCTGATAGGCAAAGCCGTCGGAGACGTCGCCGGTTCGGGCAGTCAGGAGATCGAGATTCTGTCGATCGCGTAGGGGACGCGATCGGACGCTTGTTCTATAGCGCCGTTTGTCGTCCCCGCCGCAACGATTTTACGCGCGCTCTCGAGGTATGAGAGCTTTCCGGCCAGCATGCCTTGTGCGGCTTCGAGTATCCTGCGACCTCAAATGCGGCCTGATCTTCTGGCGGCGTGGCCTCTCCCCGGATGATCCCATCCTGCCGGTGTTTTGCCCGACAGGTCAATTTCAATTCGGAAATGCATAAGCCATTGATCCGGCTGGTGTCGGCTACTGTGCATGGGGTTGTTTTAGACATTTTTTGCGGGGCGGATGACGAAAGCCGCCAAGCGTCGACGCAGATTGCGGCAAGTCAAGTCCGCTCGCTAAAATCATCTCTAGACTTTGTAAAGGGATGATCTGAGCATACCTCGATCCTTTCCTGCACACTCGCCTCCAGTCGAGAGAGAAACGCACGATGTATCGCAGCAATGGAAACTTCGAGGCTTACGCCCGCCCGCCCAAGCCGGACGACGTCGACGGGAAACACGCTTACTTCATCGGCGCGGGGCTCGCTTCTCTGGCAGGTGCAGCTTTCCTGGTGCGCGACGCCCAGATGCAGGGTGAAAACATCACCATTTTCGAGGAGCTCAGTCTGCCCGGCGGCAGTATGGACGGCATTCTCGACGAGCACAAAGGCTTCATCATCCGCGGCGGCCGCGAGATGGAGGCGCACTTCGAGACGCTCTGGGACCTGTTCCGCTCCATTCCCTCGCTCGACACGCCGGGTGCATCCGTCCTCGACGAGATGTACTGGCTCCACAAGAAAGACCCGAGCCGAAATCCCTGCCGCGCAACCGAGGGCCGTGGAGAGCCCATAGCGCACATGGCGGACCTGACGCTCACGCCGAAGGCCATCGAGGAGATGCTGAAGCTTGTGCTGACGCCAGAGAGCGAGCTTGACGACAAGCGCATCGATGAATGCTTCGGCGAGGAGTTCTTCGCCTCGAATTTCTGGCTCTACTGGGCCACCATGTTCGCCTTCGAACCGTGGGCTAGCGCCATGGAGATGCGCCGCTACATGCTGCGGTTCGTCCACCACATCGCGACGCTGGCGGACCTCTCCTCGCTGCGTTTCACCCGCTACAACCAGTATGAGTCGCTCATCAAGCCGCTCGTCGCCTGGCTGGAGGACAAGGGCGTCCGCTTCCAGTACAACACTCAGGTCGAGAATATCGAGGTTGATACGGCCGGGGGCAGCAAGGTGGCCCGGCGGCTCGTCATGACCGTGAGCGGCACGTCCAAGGCGATCGACCTCACGGATAAGGACGTGGTGTTCGTCACTAACGGGTCGATCACCGAGTCGGCCACGTTCGGCGACAACGACCGCCCTGCGCCGATCGAAGCCGGCCATGGCGGCGCGTGGAGGCTCTGGAAGAACCTCGCGGCGCAGGACGCAGCGTTCGGCCGCCCGGAGAAGTTCTGCGAGAACATTCCGGACGCGAACTGGACGATCTCGGCGACAGTCACCCTGCTCGACGACAAGATCGTTCCCTACATCGAGAAGATGACCGGGCGTGATCCTCGCAATGGTCGCATCGTCACCGGTGGCCCGTGCAACTTCAGGGACTCGAACTGGCTGTATGGCTACACGATGAGCCGCCAGCCGCACTTCAAGCTTCAGGACGCCAATCAGAAGCTGGTCGTGTGGCTGTATGGCCTGTTCTCGGACAAGCCCGGCAATTTCGTGCAGAAGACCATCCGCGAGTGCACCGGTGCCGAACTCTGCGAGGAGTGGCTTTTCCACATGGGGGTCCCGGTTGAGGAGATTTCCAGCCTGGCCCGCCAGTCTGCGAGCACGATCCCCTGTAACATGCCCTACATCACCTCCTACTTCATGCCGCGCGCGCTGGGTGATCGTCCGCTCGTGGTACCCTGCGGTTCGAAGAACCTCGCGTTCATCGGCAACTTCGCCGAGACTGCGAAGGACACGGTATTCACCACCGAGTATTCTGTGCGGACGGCCATGGAGGCCGTCTACACGTTGTTCAACGTCGATCGCGGCGTGCCCGAAGTCTTCGCCTCGTCATTCGATGTGCGCGTGTTGCTGAGCTCGTTGTATTATCTGAACGATCGGAAGAAACTTCACGAAATCCAGCTTCCGTTTGTTGCTCGTCTGCTCGGCAAGGCGGCCCTGAAGACCATCGAGGGCACTTACGTCGAAGAGCTGTTGAAGGACGCCAAGCTGATTTAGGCGGTGTATTCTTTGCTCCTTTATTTGCGGTGGTCCTTGGGGGACGGCACCTTGTCCTGTCTCTGTTTTTGCAATAGGTCCAAAGTGATCTACGTGAGGCAATTTGCCGGCCAATCCCGGACTGGCTGCTCACGCGCACGGCACTCTTGACCCAAAACCTGTTTCCCGTTCGGAGCATCATCCATGCGCGCCCTTCACAAGGAAAATCATCTCATCGAACGTATAGGCTGGCTTCGGGCGGCAGTGCTGGGCGCCAATGACGGGCTGATCTCGACCTCGAGCCTGATCGTCGGCGTGGCGGCCGCGACTGCGGGGTCGCACGAAATCCTCGTGGCCGGCGTTGCCGGGCTCGTGGCGGGAGCCATGTCGATGGCGGCGGGCGAATATGTCTCGGTCAGCTCCCAGGCCGACACGGAGGAGGCCGACATGGCGCGTGAGCGCCATGAACTGGCGACACAGCCGAAGGCGGAACTGGCCGAGCTCGCGGCGATTTATGAGAAACGCGGCGTAGCGCCCGACCTGGCCCGTCAGGTTGCGGAACAGATGATGACGAAGGACGCGTTCGAGGCTCATGCGCGGGACGAACTCGGACTGGCGAGCCATGTGATGGCGAGGCCCGTCCAGGCAGCGTTCACCTCGGCGGTCACGTTCGCGACAGGCGCGGCCCTGCCATTGATCGCCGCTCTGCTAGCGCCTGCGGGAACGGCCGCCTGGACCGTATCCATCGCCTGTCTTATCGGCCTCGCTGTCCTGGGTGCCATCGGCGCACGGGCGGGCGGCGCCAGCATCTGGAAGCCTACCGTCAGGGTGGTGTTCTGGGGTGCCGTCGCCATGGGCTCGACGGCGATCATCGGCTCCCTGATCGGCCGGGCGGTCTGAACACCTGACGTCAATATCGCTAAGCGTTCGACCGGCGCCTTCGTCTCTTGGGACGCCGTCACGGCAACGAGCCGTCTTTCGGCCGACATCCTTCAGTGGCGAGGCCATGGCCATCGCGCAAATCAGGAGAGATCTGCGGTCGCGCGAAGCACCCGAACGAACTCCTTCTGGATCGAAGTGGGCTCCAGGTCGCGGCGCGACAGGAGCCAGACATCGCGGTGAGAGTTCGGTACTTCCTTCGGTAGGACGCGCAGACCAGAGAGGGCGTAGTCAACTCCGAGATTGCTACGGGTGGTGAGCGCCAAGAAGTTGGTCTGAAAGAGCAGCGATTGGACCAGGGAAAATTCCAGCGTGGTCACGGCCGCAGCTGGTGGAGGCATGCCTTCCAGCTCGAACATCGTTGCCATCCGCGACGCGGCGCCGGTGCCGGGTTGGGCTCCAATCCAGGGAAACGATGCAAGCGTCTTTCCGTCGAGGTTCGTTTCGGGTGATGGACGTTGAAGCGATTTCGCTTGTTCCAAACAAGCGTGCACCGAGTGTTGCGCTCATTTGAGATGGTCGGATTGTCGTTGCCTCGGGATTGACGTGGTCGAGGTCGGCATTGGGCTCTCCGGTCAAGAAGCCAAGCACATCTGTCGTGATTTCGCCTTCCTTTCGGCCGTCACTCCTCGTGCGAACATGACCGGAGCGCCAAGCAAGTTGCGAAGGATCCATCAGGGTACCTCTGGCCAAATGTAGTCTTCCGAACATGATGCCGAAAGGGACGAGGTGGCGATGTTCCGACATCACGCCGAGCTTGATCGACATCAAGTTTGGTCCGGTGCCGCGATGGCATAAATAGCTATAGAGAAGGTATCGCGAGTGCTTGCGAGAGCGCGATCGGCTAAAGCGCCGAAGGTTCGCTGACGATTGTGGAAGTTCAGCCAAAGGGAGACAAGCTGCGCTTGTGAAGAGCCGTCCGGGTCAGTCTTGCTGTCTCATGGTGCGACAGGTCTCTCATAGCCGAGCCGTTACTCGTGACGTTGACAGCTGCTTCGAGTGGTCACATTCGAAGAATGTGATGCAGACGTGCCGGACGGTAGGAATTGTTGATCTGCTAGGAGGAGATCCGCATGACCAAGATCCCGCATAGAGCGGTCGTGTTCGTTGGAGACGGGCGACGGGCGATATTCTTGCGCAACGAGGGTGATGAGAAGTTCCCAAATCTGAAAATGGAAGCCGTCTTCGAGGATCAAAAT
This sequence comes from Pseudomonadota bacterium, assembly GCA_023435725.1. Taxonomy (GTDB): domain Bacteria; phylum Pseudomonadota; class Alphaproteobacteria; order Rhizobiales; family Xanthobacteraceae; genus Bradyrhizobium. Next base: position 16,440 of record JAEYRD010000117.1, read on the forward strand.
CCGCCGTCTCATGAGCAGGGTAGCGACCACCCCGGCCGAATCAGCAAAGCGTCGGAGCGTAGAAGTGCGGTCGAGATGACCGACTGGCATGAGCTTGAGGAGCGCCGTTTCGTGAAGCAAGTGGCGGCTGCCGCGGAGCGCATTGTACGCGCCGAGCAGACGACCGCGCTGATCATCGTCGCACCGCCGCGGACGCTCGCGGCGCTTCGATCTGATTTTCATCCCGACGTGAAACGCCGGATTGTGGCAGAGCTTGCCAAGGATCTCACCAGACACCCGGTCGGCGACATCGAAAGGCACCTGCTTGAGGCCTAGGGCAGCTGTTGGAGCCGTGAGTGAAGCAGGCCGACGCTTTTCTGCTTGTTGTGCATCAAGCCCGGAAGCGCTGGATATTGGAAAGGATCGTCTCAACTATCGGAGCACGGAGATGTCTTTTGCTAGCGTGATGGTCTACGTCGATCCGGAGCAGCAAGAAGAGGGACAGATTGCCGTTGCGGAAGGAATTGCGAGCAGCTTCGAGGCGTCCCTTCTCGGCGTCTCCGCCATCGCAACGGAGCCGCCGGTCGTGGCCGAAGGCGTCGTCATCGCGCAGACGACGGCCGGGGATATCGAGCGGATACGGGGAAACCTATCAGCTAAAGAAGAATGGTTCAGGCGTATTGTTCGCCTGCCGGGCGATAAGATGGAATGGCGCTCGGCAATCGAATTTCCGACCGAGTTCCTGGTCGAGCAAGCGAGGGCCGCCGACCTCATCGTCGTCAAGCGCAGTCAGCTCAAGGCTGGTAATCCCCGCTATCTCGACGCCGCCGGTGCCATGCTGCGGATGGGGCGTCCGACCCTTTCGGTACCAGACCGCGTAACGCGATTGGAAGGCGATCGTGTCGTGGTCGGCTGGAAGGATACCAGGGAGGCGCGCCTTGCCGTTCGCGACTCGCTGCCGTTCTTGGCAAGGGCGTCGAAGGTCACCATCGCCGAAATCTGTACGTCGAACGAGCAGGATGCGGCACATCGCCGGGTGCGGGACGTGGCCAGTTATCTCAAGAGACACGGCGTGAGTTGCGAGCACGAGGTTCGTGTGCACACGACAGAGGCCGATGCCGGCTATCTCATCCGTCTCGCTGCGGACATTCGCGCCGACCTCATCGTTACCGGAGGCTACGGACACAGCAGGCTTGGAGAATGGATCTTTGGTGGCATGACGCACAGTCTCCTGCAAGAGGCTCAGGTGTGTCTGCTGATGTCTCACTGAGGCGGAGTGCACTGGCTCTTTCGGACCCGATCGAGCAAGGACGATACCCGTGTCGCGATTGGAGAACAGGCAACCTGATGGAGGGACTCAATGAAGGCGGCGGATATCATGCGAACCTGGTTCGCGACCGTGAAGCCGAGTGCACCGTTGCTCGATGCTATCCATTTGTTGCTAGAGACCAATCAGCGCGGCCTGCCGGTTGTTGATGATGAAGGAGAGATGGTCGGCATCATCTCTGAAGGTGACTTCCTTCACAGGAGCGAATTGGATGTCGAGTATCCAGAGGGGTTTTGGCTGGAGTGGTTGCTCGGAAAGAACGAAGGACAGCTCGCTCGCGAGCGAACCAGAGGCCAGCGGGTTGATGCCGTCATGAGCCGGCATCCCGTTTGCGTCGATGAAGGCGCCGCAATCGAGGAGGTCGTCAAGCAGATGGATATTTACCAGATCTCGCAGGTTCTGGTCCTGCGCGAAAGAAAGCTTGCCGGTATATTGGGGCGCACGCAGATGCTTGTGGCGCTCGAGCAGCGGCTGAGAGGATCAAACCAGTAAGAAAGCCGGGGCCCGAGACGGCTATCGTGGTGCCGGATGCGGATGCTCATGGTGTTGGAACACTCTCCTAGGAGCTCCAGTGAGGGTAGATTGAACCGAGCGAGCATGTTCTGAATTGCTGCGATGGGCCCACTCGATGAAATGCCAGACCGGGACATTTGGCTCGACGCTTGCAGAGGGGTCGCGCTTTGGTTCGTCTTCATCAACCATGTGCCGGGAAACGTCTGCAGTTGGCTTACGTTGAGCCATTATGGGTTCAGCGACACCACTGAAGTCTTTATGTTCGTCTCGGGGCTGACCTGCACGATGGCATATGGAAATGTATTCCGTAGCGCCGGGGCGTGGTCGACTTTCTGTCATACGGTTCGACGAAGTTGGCAGATCTATGCGGCGTTCCTCTTGCTAACGCTTTTTTTGGTCGTCGCTGTTCATTGGATGGATACCGACCTCGCGAACGATGCGAATGTGGCGGTCGTTCTGCAGCATCCAGGTGAGGCGCTGTCGCGCGCGGTGATCCTGCAGTACCGGCCCGTCAACACTGATGTGCTGCCGACTTTCGTGCTCTTTCATCTGCTGTTCGCGCCGTGGCTATTGCTTCTGCTTAGATTCCCGAACGCCATTTTGGGGGCTTCGGCTCTGCTATACGGCTTGGTCCAGATTTACGGGTGGAACTTACGAGAGTGGCCGACGAACGATTGGTATTTCAACCCATTCGCGTGGCAGTTTCTTGTCACGATCGGTGGATGGTGGGCGGTGGTCGGGCGTGCGCGGCTACTGCATTTTGTGACGTCTCGTCCGGCGATCGTCCTGTCGTCCGCATACTTGATTTGGTCGCTGGCTGTGACGATGAGCTGGATCAACCCATCCCTCGACCTCGTGGTTCCTCATTTCCTGAGAGGTTTGATCTATCCGATCGACAAGTCGGATTTGGATCCGCTGCGGCTTCTGCATTTTCTGGCATTAGCGGTCTGTTTTGCGAATCTCGCACCAGCTCGTTTGAGCGCCAAGCGGTCGCGCGTGCTTCTTGGAGCCGTTCGTTGTGGCGAGAATTCGCTCGAAATCTATTGCCTGAGCGTTTTGCTGTCGCTTGCGGCTTTCGTGCTTCTGAGAACTGTATCAAACGGTATTCTTGCTCAAGTCATGGTCAGTGCCCTGGGCATTGCACTTCTCACCGGATTCGCGACTTTGCTGACCTGGCTCACAAAGCTTGCCGCGCCGCGGGCAAGACTGTTTTGATCGGGGCCTCTGTCAAACGACTTGTACGAAGCCCAGCCGGCGTGCCCGGGATGCTGGAACAGCCGCTTCTCTCATGCCTCTTGAGACGCCACAAATCCGGATCGCGACGCTCACGCGATGCTCCGACCCTCTGGCGCGCCCGCCACTTCCCGCCGCAATGCATTAGCCAGAAGAGTGTCCAGGCTGATGGCGTTGGTTGGATGTGGCACACTGTTGGTTGATCGAACGGAGCGGATGCCGGCGCGACCGAGGACCATCATGAGCGGCGCTGGAAAGAGCGCGTGGACGACGATGACTTCGATGGAAGAGGCTCCAGACTCTGAAAGAGCTTGCGCGCAGGCGATGAGCGTTCCGCCGGACGAAGCGATATCGTCGATGAAGAGCACCCGATGGCCGACGAACCTCTTCGGGTCCGCGAACGCGATCTGCACCGATTGATCGCTTTGGCGCACTGTTTGCGCCACGCTGTAGGCAAGTCCGAGGCGACTGGCAATGTCGGCCGTCCAGGTCCGCGATTCGGGGCCGACCACGACCGTTGTGGGAGCGACTGTCTCGGCACGAAGCAGAGCCTCGATAGCAGGAGCGGCCGACAGATTGTCCGCTTCAATTCCAGGGAAAACGCTGGCAAGGCTGGGCGTGCGGTGGAGATGCGCATCAAACGTTATCACGCGATCGAAGTTGTTTGCCAGAAGCGTGCCGATCACGCGCTGGCTGATTGCTTCGCCCGGATGGAATGCTGCGTCTTGGCGCATGTACCCGAGATAGGGTGAAACGAGCACGAGCCGCTTGGCTCCGTCGCGCCGCAAGGCCTCCGCGGCGAACAACAGGGCGATCAGCTTTTCATTGGATTGATTGAGCGAGCAACAGATGATCGTGGTGGCCGCCGCAGGGCCGACGGTTGTCCGCAATTCCCCGTCGGGAAATCGATGCAGGTTGATTGCATGACCAGCGATTCCGAGAGTCTGAGCAAGCCGAGGCCCAAAATGGGCGGAACTCGGGAGCCATTGAACTGCACTTGAGATCATGGAGTTGCTCCAGTTTGCGCAGGTTGCTCAAGGATAGAGCTCACGGCTGAGACCGGTTTGCGGCAGATCAAGTGGGGCTGCTCAGGATGGGCGTTGCGCGGCTCAGCGAGACGGGGCAGCTCGCAATGTCTCCAGGTAGGCGACGATGGCTTCTATCTGGTATTCCGAAAGCCTCGGATTCGGCATTGCCTGGTCCGGTCCGAGGCGGCGATGGCTTGATGTCAAAAACAGTCGGAGCCCGTCGGCAGAGAACGACGATCGGCTGACGATCTCCAGGAAGCCAGGCGCCGGCGGGCGGGGTGCCGGCGTCTCCTTTGCTGCGTCAGCCACGACGTGGCAAGACCCGCAAGACGAGTGGGCAAGGGCTCGCCCCTCCGCGACCTGGTCGACAAACAGTTGATTGGGAACGGGCAAAGCAAGCGGTATCTGGATTACAATCGCAGCATATCCGCTACTCCTGTGGCAGCCGTTGCATTCGTTTGTCAGGGATGCGTACGACTTCGTGAACGCCGGTCCGTCCCTCAATTGCAGGGTTTGGCGCACTGCCTGGAGCTGTTCCTTGGCGCGATTGGTCCGCGACGGATCAGCCAGCAACCTGCCTGCGGCTTCAAGATTGGCATCGATCTGTTGAAGCTCGTAGCTTGCCAGGCTCCAATTGCTGAGCTTGCCCGCAAACCACAGCTTTGCGTGTTGAAGCTGAAGTCTGGTCATGAGATCGGAGAGGGCACCAGACACGTCGGCAGGCGCCCCGGCGCTGGAGGCCGAAAGCGTTCCGAGGATCGCGACCAAGATGAGCGTTCGCAGGCGCATGGTCGAATTTTCCGATATCAATCATCAGAATGGCATCCTGACCTGTCCCGGCGTTGATCTCGATCAACACGTCATTTGACGTGGCGAATAGCTCTTGAGCCTTTCCGGAGCGGAAGACATGCGCGCGCACCAGATAATGTCCCGAGGGGTCGTGACGATAAGGCCCGAGGCTCCGATCGCCGATGCCATCAAGTTGATGCTTGCGCACCACATCAGCGGTTTGCCGGTCGTAGATTCGAACGGGAAGCTCGTGGGTATCTTGTGCGAAAGCGATTTTCTCAGGCGAACCGAAATCGGAACGGAACATGAGCGCAATCGGTTGCTCGCCATCCTGCTCGGGGCCGACCGAAGCGCGGGCGAGTTCGTGAAGGAGCACGGGCGCAAGGTCGAGCAGGTGATGACCCGCCAGCCGGAAACCACCTGCGAGCAAGCGCGGCTCGAGGAAATCGCGGACTTGATGGAGCGACGGCATCTGAATCATGTTCCGGTCCTGCGCGACGATCGCATCGTCGGCATCATCACCCGGTCTGACTTCCTGTCAGCAGTTGCTGGCCCGCTGACCGGCGCTTCCGGCTATTCGCAGGACGACGATCAGGTCCGTCGGTCCGTTCTCACCGCGTTGGCGAGGATACCCTGGCAACCAGTCGGTCTGAACGTCAGCGTCAAGGACGGCGCGGTAACGCTGCGCGGCGTCATCAAGGGCGAAAATGCCCATCGTGCGGTAGTGGTGGCTTGCGAGAACGTTGAAGGTGTTCGACAGGTGGACGATCGCCTCTGTCTCCAGTCCACTCAGCCAGATCCGGAGGATGATTACGGCGGGGGCGATTTCGTGTCGCTTCAGATGGAGCCGTCCACGCTGGACGACGAACCGCTGTAGTTCTGCGGCAGGCGTGCCTTCCCTATTGGCTTGGTGTCCGCCTCTCGAGCTGGTCGTCCGCCTTACGACGGCTTCTGGATCGCACGGCGTGCCTGGCAAATCGGCCAATCGACGAGGAAAAAAGCGTGATCTCCAGCGCTGCGTAGAGCGCAAATACCATCAGCGCCTTGATCACTTCGTTGGTCATTGCGGTGCCTCCGGCAGTCTAGCTAGATCGGGTGCCTCTCAATTCGGGTCATTCCGCTAAGAACGTGACCTGGAAGAGCCTTGTAGACAGCCTGACTCGCCGCCGCCTGCACATTCACTTCCGGATGCGCCAAGCGCGCCGTCAGCGTTACCGCCATGATGGCAATGCTGGCAAGCAGTACGGAAACAACCACCTTAACATGTGTGGTCTTGTCGGCCGTGTAAATCGAGTGATTCATTGCGGGCTCCTTTGTCAACGAGCCGAATGCGTCCTGACGAATTCCTTTTAGAGCATCATCCAGGCGGTCGGAATTTGGGGGCTTCACCTAAGGAATTATCCGTAGCCCAGGGGGAAGGGCGTGTGGCTCGTGGCCATCCATCATTCAGCCGGATTTGCGAGGAGCCTGGAGCGAGATTTGCGAATCCTCAAACTGCACCACGCGCAGTTGGCTAGGCTCTTCAGGCAACGTCACTTGAAGCGGCGGAGGGGTGTCCTATGCCACGGAGTACCTTTTGCCGGTGTCCCAGATGGACAGGTGTCCTGGTGTGGAGTCTGGCGCTCGTTCTGGGGCTCGGTGCCTGCTGGGCCAATGATTTCTCTAGAAGGCAGGGAGAGGCTTTCTCGACGAGCCTTGCTCCTCTCGTGAAGCGCATCTCGCCGGCTGTGGTGGGGATACGAGGCTGGGGTGTACCGTCCGAGCCGCGAATATTCGATCCGGAAGCGGGCTTCCCGGATCCTCCTACGCTTCGAGAATGGCAGGGAGCGGGCGTCATCGTGGATGCCTTGGCAGGTCTGGTCGTGACCGCAGATCATCTGGTCGCAAACGCGACAGTCGTAAAAGTATCGCTCCAGGATGGACGAGCGCACGACGCCGTCGTGCTTGTCCGATCCGTGCGAGATGACGTTGCGCTACTCCGGATCGAAGCCGGCAACCTTCGCGCACTGACTCTGGAGAATTCCGGCGCGCTTGACGTGGGAGACCCGGTCCTTGCCATCGGGAATCCGCAGGATTGGGGGCAGAGTGTGACATTTGGTATCGTGTCAGCGTTGCATCGTTCGTGCCCGGGCATCGCCAATAACGAACTGATCCAATCAGATGTACGCGTGAGCCAAGGGAGCTCCGGAGGCGCGATGGTGAATCTAGAGGGTAAGCTGGTTGGGGTGATCGTGGCCCGAAGAAGCGGCTTTGCTTTTGCGGTACCGGTCGACGCGGTCAGGAGGCTTTTTGTGGCTGCCCAGTAGATATCGAAATCCCGCCAGCAACTAGAGCATGATCCGGAAAAGTGTGAAGCGGTTTTCCGAAAAGATCATGCTCAAACAATAATCTAAAGCGCGATGACGATTCATCCCAATCTCATCGCGCTTTAGCTCTACATCCAATAGCTCCGCCGCTCGTCTCCACCACGATTGGGCGGATCGGGCGCCGAAAGCGCATCCGGCCCCAACCCTGGTGGCCGAATGCTCTAGCGAGGGGCGTCTCGGCCGCGCCCGGAATAGGCGGCGATCAATCCGACCAGAGCCGTGACGAGGAGCATCGTTACAATGGTCTGAATTAGGCCGAAGTTCAGCGCGTCGCGCGACACGAACAGCGCCGTAATCGGCGCGGCTATGATGAAGAGAATCCGGACGATCCATCCAAGCATGACCGCTCGCGACCCGTGGGCTTTCAGCCCGCGGCCTTCATGTCTTCTGGCGACTCGATACAATCGCCGGAGTAGGGGTCCATAAAGCAGAGATGATCGTGAACTTCCTTGACGCCGTTGGTGTTTTCGGCAGCAACGATTGTTGCCCGCCGGGCCTCGTCGGTCGTAACGAAACCGTGCAGATGAACGACGCCCCGGCGGACATTCACCTCAAAGCCGATCGGGCGCCAGTCGGCTGCATTGACTGCACGCGTAAGGCGCTCCCGAATGTGCTCGTCATCGGCGGTGGGGTCCGGAATTTCGTGTGCGAGGCTCGCCATAGCTTGCAGTAGATTGGTCCTCGTGACGATCCCGACCGGCGCTTTGTCCCGCATTACCGGGACCCGTTTGATGTCGTGCTTTTCCATCAAGTCGACCAGATCGGCCAATGGCATCTCTTCCTGCACCGAGACGACCCGCCGCGTCATGACATCTTCGACCTTGCGGCCGCGCTCGTGAACGAATTCGGCGGCCGCCCGTCCCGATCCCATGAAGAACTTCAGCAAGGCGGCGTGCTTGCGGCCGGTACCGATCTCGCTGCGACGAAGGAAGTCGCTTTCCGAGACGACGCCAACGAGATTGCCGGCATCGTCGATGACGGGCAGGCCGCTGATGTGCATCCGAAGCATGATCTTGGCGGCTTCTTCGATCGTGGTGTGTGGCGTCACGGCGACGACGTCTTTGGTCATGACATGATGTGCGCGCATGATATGCCCTCAAAGCCCATGGTGCTGTGATTTGAGGTGAGGCTGCGCCGCTGGCAGCCTCACCTCGGCAACGCCGTCAGCCTGCCTTGACGCTGATCGTCTTCGCCGGCTTTTGCGCTTCTTCAGTCTTCGGAAGCGTGACCTTGAGTACACCGTTCTTGAAGGTCGCCTCGATCTTGTCGGCGTTGACGCTGTCCGGCAGGGTGAAATATCGTTCGAAAGTGCCGTAGCGGCGCTCGGAAACGTAGTAGTCCTTCTTCTTTTCTTCAGTCTCTTCGCGCTTCTCGCCCTTGATGGTGAGGCCGCCGTTGGCAACCTTGATGTCGATGTTCTTCTCGTCGAGGCCGGGAAGTTCGGCCGTGATCTCGTACGCCTTGTCGCTTTCCGCGACGTCGACGGCCGGCGTTGAGATCGACTTGGAAAAGTCGCGTTCGAGCCGCGCGAGCGATCGGAACGGCCGGTTCCAGAAGCCGCTGCCGAAATCGTTGAAAATCTGGTCGATCTCGTTTCTCAACGCGTGGAACGGCTGCCACGTTTCGCCAGCGGCTGCGGGTGCGGTGGATGATTTCGTGACGGGTAATTTGGTTTCGGCTGCCATGATCATTCTCCTTCGAGGTTTGACCACTCCGGTCGCCAGGGAGAGTAACCACTGTCATCGGCGCGAAAGTTGATTTCGCTCAAGCCTATCGCAGAACTACTTTGTCCAGCTCGGGTGCGCTGGAAGAGATACCAGGTTGGGCGTACCCGACGCGAGGCAAACTCGTTGATCGGCGCGCCTCCGACGTGCAAATACGGAAGGACAATAGACGTTTCTTGATCGCCGGGACCACACGGGTCGGCTAGCCATCTGGTCGCCTTCGCACCCATTCGTCGCCGAGTTTCACGTACGAGCGCTTCACGGCGGACCAAGCCGTTCGGTGTGCTATCTCTTCCTGGCGAACATCGCCGACGTGCGAGGCAAAAGAGCGATTGAAGGATTCCCGGTAGATGTCCATGGCATGAGGCGGCAGATGGTGTCGCACGCCCGAGGGAAGCTCTTCGTTTGACCGATAGGGCATGTCTACATCCTTGATTATTGATAGCGCGATTTGCGCGTGGTTCGGCTTGATCTTGGTCAACGAGAGGCTGCATTCGCTGAGACGATTCCGTTGTCGTCCGGCTGACGGGCCCGACCAATGGCTTTGGTTCAGCGCAAGCCGCCTGGAGACGCCGATGCGGCATTCCCAAAGCTGAGCTGTGATCTCAAACGAAAAGTCGCCGACCATCGGCTCGGCGCATTCTGCACGGCGCGATCATGATCGAACCATCGCGGTTGCTTCCGTTCGAAGCGGGATATGTGTGCTGGCGCGATAGGGTGGTGGTCGACCTGTCCCTATGTTCTCGAAGCTTCTCAAGTCGCGCAAGTTAGCGGCGTTTGGAAACGGTGCGTTCCGTTGCATCGGAGCAAAACTTAGAGAGATAGGCTTCAGTCCCGACACTCAGAGGAGGCCGTCGCCATCGGGCCGGCTTTGGTGACGGCCATCTTGACCTGAATCAAGCGCAATGCACCCTCCCGAATTACCATTGCGAGGGAATTGATGTGGATAGGAGGTGCAGGTGGAGTCCAATCAGGTCTCGCGAAATCGGGCGATAATGATGGCCGTTATTTTCGCGGGCGGTATGCTGCTTGTCGTCTTCCAATTCATCGTAAAAACCTACGAAACGATCGAAACCATTCCCTACAGCCAGTTCGAGCAACTGCTTGCCCAGGAAAAGATCGTCGAGGTTTCCGTTGGTCCGGACACCATTCAGGGAAAGTTGAAGGAGCCGCTGCCGAGTGGGAAATCGGCGTTCATGACCGCGCGGGTTGACATGGCCTTGGCCGAAAAGCTCGCGGCAAAGGGCGTGAGCGTGACCGGCGTTCCGGGAAGTGGCGCGCTGCAGGGCCTGCTCTCCTGGATTTTCCCGGTCATCATTTTCTTCCTGATCTGGTTCTGGATCGGACGCAGCATGGGCGGCCGCCAGGGCTTTGGCGGGCTCATGGCGATCGGCAAGTCCCGCGCAAAAGTCTATGTCGAGAAGGACATCAAGGTCACGTTTGCCGACGTTGCGGGCGTGGATGAGGCGAAGTTCGAGCTTCAGGAAGTGGTTTCGTTTCTCAAGGATCCCAAGAGCTACGGCCGGCTGGGCGCGCATGTACCAAAGGGGATCTTGCTGGTGGGGCCGCCGGGCACGGGGAAGACTCTGCTTGCCCGCGCCGTTGCGGGGGAAGCTGCCGTTCCATTCTTCTCGATCTCGGGCTCGGAATTCGTCGAGATGTTCGTCGGCGTCGGCGCGGCGCGCGTTCGGGATCTGTTTGAGCAGGCCCGTAAGGCGGCCCCCTGCATCATCTTCGTCGACGAACTTGATGCGCTGGGACGTAGTCGCGGGCCGATGTCGTTCGGCAGCCACGATGAAAAGGAGCAGACCCTCAATCAGCTTCTGTCGGAGCTTGATGGCTTCGACCCAAGCGCCGGAGTTATCTTGCTGGCAGCGACCAACCGCCCGGAAATCCTGGATCCCGCGCTGCTGCGAGCAGGCAGGTTTGATCGGCAGGTGCTGGTCGATCGGCCGGACAAGACCGGGCGCGTCGCCATACTCAAGGTGCACGTCCGCAAGATCCAACTCGGCAAGGATGTCGACCTCGACAAAGTCGCCGGCCTCACGACCGGATTCACCGGAGCTGATCTGGCAAACCTGATCAATGAGGCCGCGATAGCCGCGACCCGGCGAAATGGCGAGGATGTCGTGTTCGCCGATTTTGTCACGGCAATCGAACGGATCGTGGCCGGAATTGAGAAGAAGAGCAGGGTGCTCAGCAAGAACGAGCGCCGCAGGGTTGCCTATCATGAGATGGGGCATGCTCTCGTCGCCGCAAGCCTGCCCGGCGTCGATCCCGTACAGAAGGTCTCGATCATTCCACGTGGGATTGGCGCGCTGGGATACACTATCCAGCGGCCGACCGAGGACAGATTCTTGCTTACCGTGGACGAGCTGAAGAACCGGATCGCCGTATTGATGGGAGGACGCGCGTCGGAGCACCTGATTTTCGATGGAGCCATTTCGACCGGTGCCGCCGACGATCTCCAGCGCGCGACCGAAGTCGCCATCGAGATGGTGACCAAATACGGCATGGACGAGACCGTGGGGCAGCGTACTTACGCGCCCAAGCCTCAGGCATTTCTCGCGGCGGCCCAGGATGCGGTGGTTACGGCTGCTGAAGCCACGGGCCGCGAGATCGATCTGGCTGTGCGAAACCTGATCGAGGAGGGCGATCGTCGTGCCCGCGACATTCTGCAACGGCGGCGCGTCGACCTTGACGCCGGTGCTGAAATGTTGATCGCCAATGAAACAGTGACCGGGGAGCAGTTTGCGCCACTACGTGGCAGGATCGACGATACCAGCGAGCCAGTCGCTGCCTGATCGCTCGTCAGCAGGCTTGCTGTCCGCCTCCGCGCAATTGCCGGAGGGCCGTCCAAGTCGCCGCCGAGGTCCGGCCCTATCCGCCTCGGCGGCCTTTTCTCTTTCCTCAGGCGGGATCCTCGAAAAGGCGCCCTAACTAGGAGCGCTCACCAAGTTTCGTGCAGATTATTTTCCCTGAAGGCGGGAGATGTACTCGGTCAGCAGCAGGATGCGCGTGCGTATCAACGCCTCGCGGCTGCCGCGAATGTCCTCAAGCGCCTGTATGGTGAAGATCCACGTGGACCGCGATAATCTAACGCTTTCCACTGGGCGCGAATATCTGATTGGCCGGCGGCCGCTGATCAGTCGGTATGCCGATGGTGATGAAGCCGCGTTCCATCGAGGCATGGCAGGCGTTGCAGCTGTCCGTCAGGGCGCGCATCGAAACAGCGAACTTGCGGCTATCGGCCGCTGAAATGGCGTCGGCGACTGAAAGCAGGGGCTCTTTCATCGTGGTGACGTTGCTTACCGGAATTCCTGGGTAGAAGATGGCAGCTTGAGCCAGGCTATCGGTCAACTGACGCAGCTCGAAATTGGCGAGATCCCAATTCTTCGACTTGCCTGCGAACCAGAGCTTCAGGTGCTGGAGCTGCGCCGCGCTCATGGTTTCGACCAGACGAGGCGCGTATGTTGCGTTCGGGGAGGCCGGAAAGTCGGATTGCGCAATTGCAGACGTCATCGCGGCCGCCGAGACCGCCAAAACCACGTGCCAGTTCCGCAGCATCATTTGATTGATCCCCATTGATATCCCAATAGGCTAGCAGGGCACCAAGGCAGTCTATTGCGCTGAATCAATCCGCCGTCATGGGCGCAAGACAGCGGCGCCAACGAGCTTGCCGTCTCTCAAGCGGGCGAGCGCTTCGTTTGCTTCCGCAAGTGGGAATACCGTTGTGTGTGTCTGAATATTGGCCTTGGTCGCGGCGGCGAGGAAATCGACGCCGTCCCTTCGCGTGAGGTTCGCAACCGATACGATCTGCCGTTCGCCCCAGAGAATGTTGTAGGGAAACGTCGGAATATCGGACATGTGAATGCCGGCGCACACAACGCGTCCGCCCTTGCGTACCGCCCGGAGGGCGAGCGGCACCAATGCCCCGACCGGCGCGTATATTATCGCGGCGTCCAGTTCGGTCGGCGGATTATCGTCGGAAGCGCCGGCCCAGTCCGCGCCGAGCGAAAGCGCAAGTCGCTGTGCTTCCGCGTCGCCGCTGCGCGTGAAGGCATAAACGGTCCGCCCCTGCGCTCGCGCCACCTGCGCCATGATATGGCCGGCCGCGCCAAAGCCATAGATGCCGAGCGTCTTGCCTGCGCCGGCCATGACCAGGGATCGCCAGCCGATCAGCCCGGCACAGAGCAGGGGCGCGAGCGCTGCGTCCTCGCCCTGCTCGCCGAGCGGAAAGCAATACCTTGCATCGGCGACGAGGTGGCTGGCAAAGCCGCCGTCGCGCGTATAGCCGGTGAATTTGGGGCGATCGCAGAGATTTTCCTTGCCCGTGCGGCAATACGAGCATTCGCCGCAGGTGTACCCGAGCCAGGGCACACCGACGCGCGTGCCCAGCCTGAGGTCTTCGACGCCTGCGCCCAACGCGTCGACCCGGCCGACGACTTCATGCCCAGGAATGATCGGATAGGGAATGTCGGGTAGCTCATGGTCGACGACGTGCAGATCGGTTCGGCAAACGCCGCAGACGCTGACTTTGATGCGAACCTCGCCCGGCCCGGGAGTTGGATCAGGGCGCTCCTGAAGCATCAGCGGCGCACCGCGAGCAGAGAGGACCATTGCATACATGTCACAATCATCCCGTCATTGATGTTGAGCAGTGCAATTTCAATGTTCACTCAGCCGCAGTCAACTGCAACTGAGTTTCAGGCAGCGGTTGATCACGATCGTACCGGCGGCGGCGAGGCGTGCGATCTGATTGTCTGCAGCGGCGACGTGTTGGTAGACGGTTCCGATTCCGAGGATGAACTCGCTTTCGCCGCCGAGCAGTTCCGCAGGATCAAGCGAGACGTCCTCTTCGTCCCGCGTAATCACGACATCGCAAACAGCCGGCCCGACGTCAGGGGCGGGAAGAGCGTGATCACTGCCGTGCGGCGCGAAGCCTACATCCGCCACTTCGGCGCGGACTTCTGCAACGCTTATCAAGCGAAGGGTGACCTCGACCGCGCCATCGCCGACAGCGATCAGATCATCGCGCTTGACCCGAAAGATGGCGACGCCCATAGCAGTCGCGCCACTGCGTATCTTTCCAGGGGCGATTTCCGCCGCGCCATCGCGGACTTTGGCCGGGGACAGGTGCTATTGTGGCTCGCCACGATTGTCTTGCTGGCTGCGGATCGGCTGGCTTTGTAGCCGAACAGGCGTGCATGCGCGCCGGTGGTCCCGGCGGACAATGATCGAGGTTTGCGAACAACAGATTGCCGACATGCAGCACAGGAATGCCGCCCTAGAGAGGATCGCGCTGGCTCTGGAGAAACATTCGTCGGGCTAGCGCGATGGAAAGCGCTCTATGCTCTGCAGGGCCGGCGGCCGAAATCCGCTTGATTGCCTATGCGATGGAACATCCGGCTGAGATCGAGGCTGCAACTCAGTTGTCGCAAAATGCCAAGAGGAAAGATGGTGGGCGGACTTGGGACCGAACCATGGACCTCTCGCGTGTGAAGCGAACGCTCTCAAGCCGATGATGCGGCGCAGCCTGCCCGTCCGGTGGCGCGAGCCTCGGATGCTGTCATCGTGCCGGTGTTTTGCCCGACGAGTCAATCGCGATTCGGAAAAGGCGTAACCCATTGATCCGACTGACGTCGGCTACTGTGCATGGGGTTGTTTTCGACATTTTTGGTCAGACAGCCCCAACGGCCGTCAGGCGTCGACGATCGTCCGCAACCGGTATGGTTCAGGAGGATGGATGGTGGGCGCACAAGGGATCGAACCTTGGACCTCTCCCGTGTGAAGGGAACGCTCTCCCGCTGAGCTATGCGCCCGGGACCATCATGCAGACGGCCGGACCTTGCGGCCGGCCAGCACATTGGAGCCCGCGATTTAGAAGTGCGGGCCACAGGTGTCAAGTTTCCAGGCGGCTTGATGTCTGAAAACCTTCCGTAGATCACGCAATTCGCAAGCGAAACCGCGTTTTGGGCTTGTTACGCGCCCTGCTGGCGGGCGCGGGAGGCGTGGGCCTGAAGTGCGCGGATGCGCTCGGCGAGCGTTCCACCGCCCTCGGGCAGGCCGGCGGTGGCCGCACCATTGGTCGCGGCGCCGTTGGCCGGGCGCGGCGCTGCTTTCGGAGGCTGGCCCGCCTCGGCCGCAAGCAGCGCCTCGATCGGCGAGTTCGGGCCTTCGAGCTGCATCGCGAGCTTTGCGACCTCGGCGGCGATATCGTTGATACGTTCGCGCAGCAGCGCATTTTCCATGCGCTCGGTCGCCCAGGAGCTCTCCGCCTGCTGCTGGATTGCGTTGATGTCGCGCTGGAGTTTCGCACGCTCGTCGCGCGCGGTCCGGAGTTGCTCTTCCAGTGCGGCCTTTTCCGTACGCAGCGTTTCGAACGCGGCCGAGGACTTGCCGCCGCTCAGCGCCGCGATCTCGACGCGCAATTCCTTGATGGTGCGCTCGGAGCCCTCATTGGCTTGGCGGAGCTGGTTGTTCTCGTAGTCGCGCTCGGCGAGCAGCTTGCCCTGAGTGGCGAGGCGGCCTTCGAGGTCGGCGACGCGGCCCGACAGCATCTCGGCCTCTTTGACCTGCACGACGAGCTCGCGATCGAGCTCGTTAACGCGCTGGCTCAGATTCTCGACACGGCCGCGCGCATCGCCGAGTTCGCGCGAGGCGGTCTCCGATTCCGAGCGCTCCTGCGTCAGCCGCACTTGCGTCGCTGCGAATTCCTTCTCGGCGTCGCCGACGCGGTTCTTCAGCTCTTCGATCTGCGTGCGCACCGCAACCAGCTCGACCTGGCGGCTCTCGGCCATCATCGAGCGGTCGGACAGCTCGGAGTTGATCTTTGCGAGCTCGCTCTGCTTGTCGGTCAGTGCCTGCTCGGCGCCGCGCAGTGATTCGGTCTTGGCGTTGAACTCCTCCTCGGTGGCGCGGAGCTGCTCCTTTACGGCCTTCTCGCGCGCCTCGAGCGCGAAGATCGTGGCGTTCTTCTCGCCGAGCTCGATCTTCATGCGGTTGATCGCGTCGGTCTTCTTGCCGAGCTCGGCGAGCTGGCTGGTGGTCTTGTTCTTGAGCTGGTCGACGCTGATTTCCAGTCGTCGCGCCGACATCGCGAATTCGGCGCGGAGCTGGTCCTTGTCGGCCTGGATCTCGGCCATCGACAGCGGGGTCGCGGCCTCGAGCCGGCGCGTGGTCAGCCGCACCGCGCGGTTATGCACCAGCGGCACGATGGCAAGCCCGCACAGCATCGAGAGCAGGAAACCGATCGCAAGGTACATGATCGGTTCGACCATGGGCCAAAACTCCAAAAACAAGGAAAAATTTACCAAAGACAATGCATGGCGGGCCGGCAAAAAGCCAGCCCCGCCCTGTTGTTAACGTGAATCCGGAACCGGGTCGGAGGAGGGAGCCCTAGAACGGGTTCCAGGTCGCGCGCGGCGTGAATTTGAGGTAACCGATATTGGCTCCCAGCCGCAGGCCGAGGCCCGAGCGGATCGGCACCAGCACGATGTTGTTGGCGGTGAGCGCCGTCATGCCGAAGCCGCCGATGATGTAGGCCGAGCCGTCGATCCCGCCGAAGCGCTGATAGATCGCGTTGGTGGCGGGCAGGTTATAGACCAGCGTCATGGTGCGCGCGCCGTCGCCGCCCCAGTCGAACCCGAGCGAAGGGCCCTGCCAGTAGACGCGCAGATCGCCAGCGTTCTTGGTGTAGAGCGTGCCTTCGCCGTAGCGCAGGCCGGCGACGAAGGCGCCCGAGCCCTCCTCGCCCAGGATGTAGCCGTTTGGCAGGCCCCATTGGCTGACCGCCTTCTCGATGATCGAGGCGAGCCCGCGTGAGACGTTGCCGAAGAAGCGGTGACCGGCACCCACAAGTTCGTCCGGCCCATAGGTGTTGGGCGTCGGGGTTCGCTGCGGCGGCGGCAGGTTGGGTGGCGGCGGCTGCTGGGCGGAGGCGGGCACGATCCAGCCGACCAGCGCGGCAAGCGCGATCGCGGCAAGGCGTGATGCGAAAGTCATAAAAGAACCCCTGGTATCGAATCCGTTCGCTTCCTTAACCTGACGCCAACAGGCACGGTCCTAGGTTGCGCCGGATGTCCCCTCGACTCGGATGTTATCCGCAGCAACTATGACGGCACAACGGCAGGAAGATAGCCCTTTGCGCCCCGGAATTGCCTTGATCTGCCTTCTGGCCTGCATGCTGGCGGGCAACTGGACCGATTGCTTTGCGCGGCCGGCGCAGGCTGCCACCACCGAGCGGATCGTCGTCAATCGTTTCAGCGGCGTGGCCATCGAAGGCTTCGACCCCGTGGCCTATTTCGTCGACGGCACGGCGGTGCAAGGAACGGCGGAGTTCGAGGCGAACCTCTGGGGTGCTGTCTGGCGCTTCCGCAACGAAGGCAATCGGGCGTCCTTCCTTGCCCACCCCGAAATCTATGGGCCGCAGTTCGGCGGCTATGACCCGGCCGACATCGCCCGCGGCGTGGCCATCGCCGCCAATCCCCGCTTCTTCGTGATCTCGGCGCAGCGACTCTACCTGTTCAGCCGAGAAGCCAATCGCGACGCCTTCGCCGCCGACCCCGAGCGCTTCCTCTACGAGGTCGGCAAGCGTTGGCCGGCGCTTCAGGAACAACTCGGTCAGTAGCAACTCGCCGCTTGCGGGTCGCCCCAGGCGATGAATTCCGGGATGATGAAACCGGTGTCGCGCCGCTGGCCAAACTGGAGTTCGGCGCCCTGGCCGTCAGTTACCCTGCCGCCGGCCGCGGTCACGACCGCGCAACCGGCCCCGACGTCCCATTCCGAGGTCGGCCCGAAGCGGGGATAGATGTCGGCGCTGCCCTCCGCGATTCGGCCGAATTTCACGGCTGAGCCGATCGTCCTTCTGACGGCATTGGGCCGGCCGTCGATGAACGCTTCGCTCCTGGGATCGCCATGAGAGCGGCTCACCGCGGCAATCCAGGGTTCGCCCTGCTTCGGCAGATTGCGGGTGCGGATCGGCTCGGCAGCGCCGATGATGGCGCCGTCAAACCTGACGCGCTCGGCACCGCGACCGACAATGCCGCGCCAGAGCAGCCCGAGCGCGGGCGCGCCGACAATGCCGAGCAAGGGCACGCCCCGAGTTACCAGGGCGAGGTTGACGGTGAACTCGTCGCGGCCGGCGACGAACTCCTTGGTGCCGTCGAGCGGATCGATCAGGAAGAAGCTGTCGCGAAACGGCGGGGAGGCGAGCTCGGTACGCTCTTCCGAGAGCGTCGGCAGGTCGCTCGCAAGCTGCGCCAGACCGTCCGCGATGATGCGGTCGGCGGCGAGGTCGGCCTCGGTCACCGGTGAGCCGTCCTGCTTGCCCTCGACCCGCATTGCGGCGCGGTTGACCGCCAGAATCGCTTCGCCGGCCTTCACCACCAGGGCGGTGAGCGGCTCCATCAGGCCGGATGCGGCCGCGCCGTCGATGATCCGCTTCACCTGCATGCCTCATTCATCGGCAATTCCATCCCTACTCGACTGATTCGCCTGCGGCTTTATGGCCGCTTCGAGCCGATCGCAAGCTAGCTGCCACGGGCTTGCGAATGTTAGAACCTGCGGCATCCGTAAGCATGCGTGATTCGCCGCGTCCGCGCCGTGCAATTCCAGGAACCCTTTATGTCTGACGCTTCGTCACCCGGTACCGCTCCCGATATGCTCGAACTCGCGGCACTCCTGTGCTCGCGGGTCTGCCATGATCTCATCAGCCCTGTCGGCGCCATCGTCAACGGGCTCGAAGTGCTCGATGACGATCCCAAGCCTGAGGACCGTGAGTTCGCGCTCGACTTGATTCGCAAGAGCGCGAAGACGGCCTCCGCTCGCCTCCAGTTCTGCCGCCTTGCCTTCGGCGCGGCCGGTTCCTCCGGCGCGCAGATCGACCTCGGCGATGCCCAGACCATGGCGCGCGGCCACATCGAGGACGGCAAGTGCACGATTACGTGGAATCTGCCGCGGCTGCTGCTGCCGAAGAATCGCGTCAAGCTGCTGCTCAACATGCTGGTCGTTGCCCAGCACACGATTCCGCGCGGCGGCATGCTGACGATCGATCCGATCGGCGAGGGCGAGACCATGAGCTTCCGCGTCACCGCGACCGGACATAATGCGCGCCTGCCGCAGAACATCGCCGAGCTCCTGAGCGGCGAACGCGGCCCGGCCGCGGATGCGCACGCCATCCAGCCTTATTATACGCGGCTGTTGGCACAGGCTTGCGGGCTCACCGTGAAGCTTGCGCCGGAAGGCGAAGCCATCACCGTTACGGCTTCGTAACCGCACCCGTCGCTCTCAAACTGTTAATCAAATCTTTATAAGGCGCTTCGGCTTGTCCGGAGCGCCTTATCTCTTTGTTGGTTCCGTTCTTTTGCACATACTCAACCATTATTAAACGCTTTGCGGTGAAGCTGGCCCCATTCCGAAATGGCGCATCACGCCTCGTGCGCGCGCTCCCTGTATGAAGGCCTGTTTTCATGGATGATCTGTTGCGGGAGTTTCTGACGGAGACCAGTGAGAGCCTGGACACCGTCGACAATCAGCTGGTGAAGTTCGAGCAGGAACCGAACAACGCCAAGATTCTGGATAACATCTTCCGCCTGGTCCACACCATCAAGGGCACTTGCGGCTTCCTCGGCTTGCCGCGTCTGGAAGCGCTGGCGCATGCCGGCGAGACCCTGATGGGCAAAT
>JAEYRD010000156.1 GCA_023435725.1 Pseudomonadota bacterium
GCACGAGCTCGGGCAGGGTGCCGAGCAGGTAGTCGCCGAGCTGCGCCTCCTCGCGGATGATCTGCATCGCCCGGCCGCCGAGCACGTAGGATGGTCGCACGACGAGCGGGAAGCCGAGATCGCCGACCACCAGCCGCGCCTGCTCGACAGAGTAGGCGATGCCGTTCTTCGGCTGCTTGAGGCCGAGCCGGCCGATCATCTTCTGGAAGCGGTCGCGGTCCTCGGCGAGGTCGATCATGTCGGGCGACGTGCCGAGGATCGGCACCTTGGCGTCCTGGAGCGCCGCGGCGAGCTTCAGCGGCGTCTGGCCGCCGAGCTGGACGATGACGCCGTGCAGCGTCCCCTTCGACTGCTCGATGCGCACGATTTCGAGGCCGTCCTCGGCGGTGAGCGGCTCGAAATAGAGCCGGTCGGAGGTGTCGTAGTCGGTCGAGACGGTCTCGGGATTGCAGTTGACCATGATCGACTCGTAGCCGGCATCGGCCAGCGCGAAGCAGGCATGGCAGCAGCAATAGTCGAACTCGATGCCCTGGCCGATGCGGTTCGGCCCGCCGCCGAGGATGACCACCTTCTTGCGGTCCGAGGGCGCGCTCTCGTCCGCAGCTTGGCCGGCGAACGGCGACTCGTAGGAGGAATACATGTACGCCGTGGGCGAAGCGAATTCCGCAGCACAAGTGTCGATGCGCTTGAACACCGGGCGAACGCCGAGTTGATGGCGTTTTGCGGTCACCTCCGCTTCGGTGAGGCCGGCGAGCACGGCAAGGCGCGCGTCGGAAAAACCCATGGCCTTCAGCGTGCGCATGCCGAACCCGTTCGGCGGCAATCCGTCGGCCCGGATCTTCGCCTCCATGTCGACGATCCCCCGCATCTCCACCAGGAACCACGGGTCGATCTTGCAGGAGTTGAAGATGTCCTCGTTGGACCAGCCGAGCCGCATCGCCTGCGCGACCTGCAGCAGCCGGTTCGGCGTCGGCGTGCCGAGCGCGGCGCGGATCGCGTTCTTGTCGTCGCCCTGGCCGAGGCCCTCGATCTCGATCTCGTCGAGGCCGGTGAGCCCGGTCTCGAGCCCGCGCAGCGCCTTCTGCAGGCTTTCCTGGAAGGTGCGGCCGATCGCCATGACCTCGCCGACCGATTTCATCGAGGTGGTCAGGGTGGACGAGGCGCCGGGGAATTTCTCGAAGGCGAAACGCGGGATCTTGGTCACCACGTAGTCGATGGTCGGCTCGAACGAGGCCGGCGTCGCGCCGCCGGTGATGTCGTTGGCGATTTCGTCCAGCGTGTAGCCGATCGCGAGCTTGGCCGCGACCTTCGCGATCGGGAAGCCTGTCGCCTTCGAGGCCAGCGCCGAGGAGCGCGACACGCGCGGGTTCATTTCGATGACGACCATGCGGCCGTCTTCGGGATTGACGCCGAACTGCACGTTCGAGCCGCCGGTCTCGACGCCGATCTCGCGCAGCACCGCCAGCGAGGCGTCGCGCATGATCTGGTATTCCTTGTCGGTCAGCGTCAGCGCCGGCGCCACCGTGATCGAGTCGCCGGTGTGCACGCCCATCGGATCGAAATTCTCGATCGAGCATACGATGATGCAATTGTCCTTCTTGTCGCGCACCACCTCCATCTCGAACTCTTTCCAGCCGAGAACGGATTCCTCGATCAGGACTTCGTTGGTCGGAGACGCGTCGAGGCCGCGCTCGATGATGTCGAGGAACTCTTCCTTGTTGTAGGCGATGCCGCCGCCGGTGCCGCCCATGGTGAAGGAGGGGCGGATGATCGCGGGCAGGCCGATCTCGGACAGCGCCATCATCGCCTGTCCCAGAGCATATTCCTGATAGCGCTTGCGGCGGTCGCCTTCGCCGAGAGTCCACTGCCGGTCGAGCTCTTCCAGAGCGGCGCCCGACAGCTTCTCGCGTTCGGCGTGGTATTTGTCGCGGAAGGACTTCTTCAACTCGGACGCGTTGGCGAGCCGCGACTTCGGCGTCTGCAGCCCGATCTTTTCCATGGCGTTGCGGAAGAGCTGACGGTCTTCGGCCTTGTCGATGGCGTCAGCAGTGGCGCCGATCATCTCGACGTCGAATTTTTCGAGCGTGCCCTGGCGGCGCAGCGACAGCGCGCAGTTCAGCGCGGTCTGGCCGCCCATGGTCGGCAGCAGCGCGAAGCCGCCGGGAATGACGTGACGTTCCTTCTCGATGATCTTGGCGACGATCTCGGGCGTGATCGGCTCGATATAGGTCGCATCAGCCAATTCCGGGTCGGTCATGATGGTGGCCGGGTTGGAATTGACGAGGACGATGCGATAGCCCTCTTCCTTCAGCGTCTTCACCGCCTGTGTGCCCGAATAGTCGAACTCGCAGGCCTGGCCGATCACGATGGGACCGGCGCCGATGATGAGGATGGTGGTGATGTCTGTACGTTTGGGCATCAACTCTCGCCGGACTGGAATCTGGGCACAAAAAAAGGGCGCGCTTGCTGCGCGTCCCTTGAGCCGAAGCGCAATCAGCAAAAGTGGCGCCCGGTTTTGCGTCCGATCGCGCTTCGGTATGAAAGAAACGCATGATCTTCACGCCAAACCGCCTACACTTTGGCGGATCATGCGTTGGCGCGTGGTCTTCCCTCGCGCGCGGGTGGGTCTTAGACCAGATTCCAGGGCGGCGAAACCCCGAAAAACGCACATCAACCGGCAATTTTGACGGGTTTTGGCCGCGCCTGCCAGCCACGGGCGAGATGCACCAGAAGCGAGGCCGCAACGCTCGATCCGCCGATCCAGCCAAGGTCGTTTGGCGAGAGGGTGGCCAGCACCGCGCCGCCGAGCGCCCCGCCGATGGCGAAGCCGAGATACATGGCGGAGGCGTTGAGCGAGAGTGCGATCATCGAGGCCTGCGGCTCGATCCGGATGATGCTCGCAACCTGCGCCGGATAAAACGCCCAGCCCGAGATGCCCCAGAGGAAGATCGCACCCAGCACCGCGTAATGCGCCTGGCCGGGCATCAGCTTCAGGATCAGCGAATGCAGGATGAGCGCGCTCGCCATGGCGGCAAGCGCGAGCGCCGCAGTTGCGAGCGTACCGAGCCGGTCCGCCAAAATGCCGCCCAGCATATTCCCGATCGCGGCCGCGCCGCCAAACACCAGCAGGGCAAGGCTGATCTGCGAAGCGTCGAATCCGAGGTCGCGCAGCGGCACCGCGAAATAGGTGAACACGGTGAAGCCGCCGAGCGCCCACAAGACCGTGATCAGCAATGCGACCAAGACGTTGCTGTGACGGGCGACCGCCAGCCGTTCGCTGAGCGAAGCCGTATTCCGCGGCAGGCCGCGGGGCAGGCCCAGCAGCAGGCCGGCGAGGGCGACGCCGCCGATCAGGGCGACCATCGCGAAGGTCGCGCGCCAGCCGAGCAGGCTGCCGACGAGATTGCCGAGGGGAACGCCGATGACGGTCGCGACCGTGAGGCCCGAGGTTACGAGTGCCACCGCACGGCCGCGCCGTTCGGGCGATGCGATCGCCACGGACACAGCCAGCGCCGTCGGCATGCACAGCCCGGAGCCAAGCGCCATCAGCATGCGCGAGGCCAGCAGCAGGGTGTAGTCGGATGCCACCATCGCCACGAGGTTGCCGGCGATGAAGGTCGACAGCGCCAGCGCCAGCACGGTGCGGCGATCGACGTTGTTGAGTGTCACCGCCAGGATCGGCGAGCCCACGGCATAGGTGAGGGCGTAGGCGGTGACCAGCTGGCCGGCGGCCGAGACGGAGATCGAAAGGTCGGAGGCGATCGACGGCAAAAGCCCTGCAATGACAAAGCCTTCCGTGCCGATCGAGAAGGCCGCCAGGGCCAGCCAGAACACGCTCATTGGACAACATTCCTATGTTCAACGTTTATTGAACTATTGATGGCGAGGGATGGGATGTCAATTGGTTCAAGAACTATTGAACATTGGTGCCGCCTCGTTATGATGGCCGAGCCATGAGCCGCACACCTCTTCATCCCACCCGCGAGCAGATCGAGCTGCCGATGGTTCTGGATTGCCTGAGCGATCCGATCCGGCTCGCCATCGTCTACCAGCTCGCCCAGCAGGAACGTGTCAGCAGCGAATTGTGCTGCGGCGACTTCTACAGCCTCGCCGGCAAATCCAACCTCGCCTATCACTTCGCCAAGCTGCGCGAATGCGGCCTGATGCAGACGCGCGTGGCCGGAACCAACCGGTTCATGCGGCTGCGCCGCGAGGATCTGGACGCGCGCTTCCCCGGCCTGCTCGATGCCGTGATCAACTCCGCCGCCAGGGATGCCGGCCGGCTTCAACTGCTTTCCGGGTGCGAAACGGTCGGCGCGGAGAGAAACTGAGACGATTGCGCGCAAGCGCCCGATTTGCCCGGCGCGTCAATGCCTTCGCGAGATGCAGCGAGGCATCCGCCGGAAATCACCGGCTACTGTGCATGGGGTTGTTTTCGTCGTTTTGGTTTGGGCGGATTACCAAGCCGTGCGCGACTTCGCCCTTCGGGCTTCGTCGAGGCAGCCTTCGCTACGATAGGGCTTGCCCAGCCGAAGCGGCATCAGCCGCGAAGGCTGGAGACCCGGCCTGGATTTGAACCAGGATGAAGAGCGATGCACCGCCCTCGCGTAGACGCTTCCGCCACCGGGCCGCAGCGATCATGACCGATCGGGGTGTGACAAGCCACCTCAGGCGATCGTTATGCTTAACGGACCAGAGGCGGCCGCGCGATGAAGGTCATGCGCCAGCGATTGTGGCCGATATTGGTGTGGGCGCGCTGGACCGCGAACCCGGCCGCAGTGAGCTTGGCGGTGATCTCGTCCTCGCTGTAGCGCTGCAGTCCGATGCGCGAGCGCAGATGACGGTAATCTGACAGCGCGGTGCTGATCAGCCCGATCAGCGCGTCCTTCAGGAAGCCGTGACGCAGGCCGAAGCTGAGCAGCGCCGTCACGTCCCGGCCCATGCCGACCTCGGGCTGGAGGATGTCGCCGAGCACCAGCTTGCCGGATGGCGTCAACAATCGCCGGACGTCGAGGAGCGCGCCGTCGAGCTCCTCCGGCGTCATGTATTGTGCGACCGAGTTCATCACGACGAGGTCGACGGACTGGTCCTCCATCTTGCGGACGTCGTCGAGCGAGCGGACGCTTATCTTCGTGTTCGGGGCAAAGCGCGCGATCAGCCGGCCGCGGACACCGGGCGCGGGCTCGGCGAGGATCAGCTTGCCGCAGGCGGCCGCCACCTGGCTCGCCGACAGCGCCTCGCCGCAGGCATAGTCCAGCACCGTCGCCTCGGGCGAGGGGATGTAGCCGATGATGTCCCGCGCGATGATCTGGAAGTGCAAATCGCGATGCAGCTTGCTGACATAGATCGTGTGCGTGGAGTCGTAATAATCGATCCAATCGTCCATGGTATCCGAGGGCCTCGGCCAAACAGTTCCTGGGCAGGAACCGGGTGCTGCCGCCTTGCGTTAGGGGTGCGACGGCGTGCCGTCAATGTCCGCGTCCTAACAGGAAGGTTTCCCGTGAGCAAAGCCCCCCACAAGGTCTCGCCCGACCTCGACACCCCCACCGATCTGTCGTCCCAGGCTGTCAACAAGGTTTCCGAGGCGCTCAACGTGCTTCTGGCCGACGCATTCGCGCTCTATCTCAAGACCAAGAATTTCCACTGGCACATCAGCGGCCGGCATTTCCGCGACTACCATCTGCTGCTCGACGAGCAGTCGGACCAGATCTTCGCCACCACCGATCAGCTCGCCGAGCGTGTCCGCAAGATCGGCGGCGCCACGCTGAAGTCGATCGGCCAGGTCGCCAAGCTCCAGACCATCAAGGACAACGACGAGGACTACGTTCCGCCGCGCCAGATGCTGCGCGAGCTGATGCAGGACAACAAGCACGTCGCTAGCGCGATGCGAAAGGCGCACGAGGTCTGCGACGAGGCCGGTGATGTCGCCAGCGCAAGCATCCTCGAAGTCTTCATCGACGAAACCGAGCGCCGCACCTGGTTCCTGTTCGAAGCCACGCGCCAGGAAGGCGGCAACGAGGCGTAGGGGTTACGCCGTAGGGTGGTTAGCCGCCGGCGTAACCCACCTCTTTGCTTTCCAGGCCGATAGAAGAGTGGTGGGTTACGCTTCGCTAACCCACCCTACGGCGCTGTCCTTATGGCTGGCTCCACAGCCGCATCATCGCTCCGTCCTTGCCCGTCACCGGATCGGCCGGTGGCAGCGCGACTTCCGGAATCGTCTTCAGCGCCTTCGCGTGGTTCTCGGGCGTTGCCCGCGTAACCTCCATCCTCGCGCCGGGCGGATAGGCGCCGATGATGCAGAAATCATCGCTCGCCTTGATGCACTGATGCCCTGTGCCGGCCGGCAGAATGGCGACGTCGCCTGCCTTGATCTCCAGCTCCCGGCCGCGATCACCGCCGAAGCGGACGCGCGCGCTTCCGCGTGCAACGCCGAGCACCTCATGCACGGTCGCGTGGTAGTGCAGATAGTCGTAGACGCCGTTGCGCCACGTGCCGCCCCAACTGTTCTTGCGGAACAGGTGCTCGATGGTCTCTTCCGGTTGCTTCGGGTCGAGCTTCACCGCGCCCCGGTAGACGAGGAAGGGAAGGGCGTTGTTCGGCACGAGCCCGTCGTCCTCGAACACGATTGCGAGCGGCTCGGCGTTGTCGCGGATGACGGTCATGGCAGACCTCCCAGTAGCAAACGGACCAGGGATCAAGACGGCGCAGGCGCCCTTGTTCCAGGCACTAGTCCACACGCCGGCTTGACCGAGATCAAGGCGCAGGCGGCCATTCGAGGGCACGCAGCTCGAAGGATAAGGGATGGAACGCCATGTACGCATCCGACGTTGCGCAGCGCCATTTTTCGGCGGCCCTCGACGAGGCGGAGACGACCGGCCTCGGGCATGAGGCCGTCTGCCGCGCCTTGCTGAGTCTGATTATTTCGAAATATCTCGAGACGCGGCCGGTCGCCGACATCCAGGCGGAGCTGCGCTTCATCGCCGAGAATTGCGATCCCGACACGGACTTCATGTTCATGCGTCCGTGACGGCAGGTGGCCGGTGCCCGGCGGATTCGCCCGCCGGGCGGCCAGTACGGCTCAGGCGCTCTTCTTCTGCCGCATCAGATCGGCAAAGCGCTGAAACAGATAGTGCGAGTCGCGCGGGCCCGGTGAGGCCTCAGGGTGGTACTGCACCGAGAACACCGGCTTGCCGTCGAGCTGGATGCCGCAATTGGAGCCGTCGAATAGCGAGATGTGAGTCTGCGTCGCGCCCTTCGGAAGCGTCGTCTCATCCACCGCAAAGCCGTGGTTCATCGAGGTGATCTCGACCTTGCCGGTGGTCTCGTCCTTCACGGGATGATTGGCGCCGTGATGGCCCTGATGCATCTTCTTCGTCTTCGCGCCGACGGCGAGGCCGAGCATCTGGTGGCCGAGGCAGATGCCGAAGGTCGGCGTGCCCGACTTGATCACGTCCTGAATGACCGGCACGGCATATTTGCCGGTCGCGGCCGGATCGCCCGGACCGTTCGACAGGAATATGCCGTCCGGCTTCATCGCCAAAATGTCTTCGGACGAGGTCGTCGCCGGCACCACCGTCACCTTGCAGCCGACGCCGGCGAGCAGGCGCAGGATGTTGCGCTTGATGCCGTAGTCGATGGCGACGACGTTGAACTCCGGCTTGTCCTGCCGGCCAAAACCCTTGTTCCACACCCAGGGCGTCTCGTCCCAGGTGAAGCGTTGACCGGAGGTGACCATCGGCACGAGGTCCATGCCCTCGAGGCCCGGCCATTCGCGGGCCTCTTCCTTCAGCCCGTGCAGGTCGAACTCGCCGGTCTTGGAATGTGCGATCACGGCGTTGGGCATGCCCTTGCTGCGGATCAGCGCGGTCAACGCGCGCGTATCGATACCGGAGAGTCCGATGATGCCGCGGGCCTTGAGCCAGGCGTCGAGGTGCTTGGTGGCGCGGTAGTTCGAGGGATCGGTGATCGCGGTGCGCAGGATCACGCCGCGCGCGCCGGGCGTCGCGGCCATGTTCACCGTCTCGATGTCGTCCTCGTTGGTACCGACATTGCCGATATGCGGGAAGGTGAAGGTGATGAGCTGGCCGGCATAGGAGGGATCGGTAAGGATCTCTTCATAGCCGGTCATCGCGGTGTTGAAGCAGACTTCACCGACGGCGTGGCCTTCGGCGCCGAGACCGAAGCCTTCGAGCACCGTGCCATCGGCAAGCACGAGGAGCGCGGTCGGTTTGTGGTCCGGCCAAGCGGGATCGTTGTCATGTTGTGTCATGAGCGCGTTTCATAGTCCCCCGACGCACGCCCGTCAAAGCGGGAGAGGGCCGATTCACATGCGTTTTTGCATATTTGACAGGCCTCCTCAGGCACTTAAGCTTGGCAGAATAATTTCCGGCAATATCCTGGGCTTGCGAGGCAATAATGGACCAGACCTCCCCGATCGTCCTGGTTCCGGGGCTGGCCTCCTCGGCCCGGATCTATGTGCCGGTGATCCCGGCGCTCTGGCGGTTCGGTCCGGTGATGGTCGCCAACCACATTCGCGACGACAGCATGACGGCGATCGCCCGTCGTGTGCTGAGCGAGGCACCGCCGCGCTTCGCGCTCGCCGGCCATTCCATGGGCGGCTACATCGCGCTGGAGATCATGCGTCAGGCGCCCGACCGCGTGACAAGGCTGGCGCTGATCAACACCCAGGCGCGGCCCGACACGCCGGAGGCGACGGCACGCCGCCGCGGCCTGATGGAGCGCGCGAGGCGCGGCGAGCTGCGCCGGCACGTGAGGAGATGTTTCCCGAACTGGTCCATCCCTCGCGCCGCGACGACGCCAGCATTCGCCGGCTCGTGCATGAGCAGGGCGAGGACGTCGGCGTCGAAGGCTATCTGCGGCAGCAGACCGCAATCATCGCGCGGGTGGATTCACGGCCGACGCTTGCGACGATCGAATGCCCGACGCTGGTGCTGACGGGGGATCAGGACAACACGATCCCGAACGCATTCTCGAAGGAGATGGCGGACGGCATTGCCGGCGCGAAGCTCGTCGTTCTCGCCAATTGCGGACATCTGCCGCAGCCGGAGCAGCCCGAGGCGACGGCACAGGCGCTGGTCGAATGGCTCGGAACCCCGGTTGTCTCGGGGCGGCGAACGGCCTAGATCAGGCGTCGGATATTCGAAGGGATCACGATCATGTTGCGCGACGACATCAACAATGCGGTCAAAGAGGCCATGAAGGCCAAGGACGAGCGCAAGCTCACCACGCTGCGCATGGTCAACTCGACCATCAAGAACGCGGATATCGACGCGCGCGGCAATGGCAAGCCGCCGCTGTCTGACGCCGATCTGCTCGCCGTGCTCCAGAAGATGATCAAGCAGCGCCAGGAGGCGGTCGAGCTCTACGACAAGGGCGGCCGTGCCGAGCTCGCAGCCCAGGAGCGCGAGGAGATCGCGGTGATCTCGGCCTATCTGCCGAAACAGATGTCGGACGACGAGGTGAAGAAGGCGATCGCGGACGCGATCGGCGAGACGGGCGCGGCCGGCATGAAGGACATGGGCAAGGTGATCGCGGTGTTGAGAGCGAAGTACGCCGGTCAGATGGATTTCGGCAAGGCCAGCGGCTTGGTGAAGGCGGCGTTGTCGGGCTAGGTCGTCATTCCGGGGCGCGCGGAGCGCGAGCTATGATGCGCAATTGCGCATCTGAGAATCCATCGTGCCGCCGGCTCTGTTGCAAAATGGATTCCGGGTTCGCGCTTTGCGCGCCCCGGAATGATTGAGAACACAGGGGAGGCAACCGATGACTGCCGCGGTCAAGCCGTTTCGCATCGCTGTCAGCGACGACACTCTCTCCGACCTGAAATCGCGCCTGGCGCGCACGCGCTGGCCGGAGGCGGAGCTGGTCGATGACTGGAGCCAGGGTACGCCGCTGAAGTGGATCCAGGAGATCTGCACCTACTGGGCGAACGGCTATGATTGGCGGGCCCGCGAGGCGAAGCTCAACCGCTTCGAGCAGTTCACTACCGAGATCGACGGCCTTGACATCCATTTCCTGCATGTGCGCTCGAAGGAGCCTTCAGCACTGCCGCTGATCATCACCCATGGCTGGCCCGGCTCGATCGTGGAATTCCAGAAGGTCATCGCACCGCTGGTCGATCCCGCCACCCATGGCGGCAATCCGGCCGATGCTTTCCACGTCGTCTGCCCATCCCTGCCGGGCTTTGGCTTTTCCGCCAAGCCCAGAACCACCGGCTGGGGCGTCGACCGCATCGCCGCGACCTGGGCGAAGCTGATGGATCGGCTCGGCTATGTCAGCTACGGCGCGCAAGGCGGCGACTGGGGGTCTGCGGTAACGACCTCGCTCGGCGCGCAGGACGCAGAGCATTGCGCCGGCATTCACATCACGCTCGCCTTCAACACGCCGCCGAAGGTCGAGGGCGAGCCGACGCCGGAGGAGAAGCGCGCACTCGCCGGCCTCAAGCATTACGTCGATCTCGACTCCGGTTACTCGAAGCAGCAATCGACGCGGCCGCAAACGCTCGGCTATGGCCTGACGGATTCACCGAGCGGGCAGGCGGCCTGGATCCTGGAGAAATTCTGGGCCTGGACCGATTGCAACGGCCATCCCGAGAACATCTTCGAGAAGGACGAGCTGCTCGACAACGTCATGCTCTACTGGGTGACGGAGACGGCGACTTCGTCTGCCCGGCTCTATTGGGAAAGTTTTGGCAAGCGCCGGACGACGCCCAAGGTCGGCGTGCCGACAGGTGTTGCCGTCTTCCCGAAGGAGATCATCACGCCGGTGCGGCGCTGGATGGAGCCGAACTTCGAACACATCACGCACTGGAGCGAGATGGAGAAGGGCGGACATTTCGCCGCATTCGAGCAGCCGGAGCTGTTTGTGCGCGATGTCAGGCAGTTCTTCCGCACGGTGCGGTAGGCCTCCGCTGTCATTCCGGGGCGCCCGCAGGGCGAAGCCGGAATCCATCGGGCCGCAGCAAACGCCGCGTAATGAATTCCGGGCTCGACGCTCGCGCGTCGCCCCGGAATGACGCCGCGGGGCTTGTCCCGCGCAATCGCGGCTCTAGACTGGGCGACAACAACAAGACACCGTGGAAACGCCGCAACCATGCTGACCGAAGCCAAGACCTACGACGAACTCTACCGCAATTTCCGCTGGGACGTCCCGGCGCGCTTCAACATCGCGGAGGCGTGCTGCGACCGCCATGCCGACGGCACCGGCCGCCTCGCGCTGATCTATGTCGACGAGAACGGCACGACCACGCGCACTTCCTTCGACGAGGTTGCGGAGATGTCGCGCCGCTTCGCCAACGTGCTGAAGGCGGACGGCCTCTCGCGCGGCGATCGCGTCGCGGTATTCCTGTCGCAATCGCTGGAGCTGCCGATCGCGCATATGGCGGCGTTCCGCGCCGGGCTGATCTCGATCCCGCTGTTTGCGCTGTTCGGCGAGGACGCGCTGGAATTCCGCCTGTCGAATTCGCAAGCCAGGGCCATCATCACCGACGAGGCCGGCTGGGAGAAGCTGACGAAGATCCGCGATCGGTTGCCCTATTTGCAGGACATCTATGTCACGAGCGGCGCCGTCCACGCCGGCGCAAAGCCGTTCTGGTCAGCGATCGAAGCTGCGTCCGAGGACTTTGCGACCGTCGATACCTCCGCCGACGACCCCGCGCTGATCATCTATACCTCAGGCACGACAGGCAATCCGAAGGGAGCGCTGCATGCGCACCGCGTCGTGCTCGGTCATCTGCCGAACGTCGAGATGTGTCACAACTTCCTGCCGCGGCCCGGCGATCTGATGTGGACGCCGGCGGACTGGGCCTGGATCGGCGGCCTCGTCAATGGCCTGTTCGCATTCTGGTATCACGGCATCCCCCTGGTCGGCCATCGCGCGCGAAAGTTCGAGCCGCAGGCGGCGATGCAGATGATGGCGGACCTCGGGGTGCGCAACGTCTTCCTGCCGCCGACCGCGCTCAAACTGATGCGGCAGGCCGGCGTGAAGCATTCCGGCGTCAAGCTGCGCAGCATCTTTACCGGCGGTGAGTCGCTCGGCGGCGAGCTGCTGGGCTGGGTGCGCGAGACCTTCGGCATCGACGCGCATGAGGTGTTCGGCCAGACCGAGTGCAATCTCGTGATTGGCAGCAACTCGAACCTGTTTCCGATCCGCCCGGGCTCGATGGGCAAGGCGACGCCGGGTTTCGACGTCCGCATCGTCAACGACAAGGGCGAGGAGCTGCCGCGGGGACAGCGCGGCATCATCGGCGTGCGCCAGCCGTGCCCGTGCACGATGATCGAGTATTGGCGCAATCCGGAGGCGACGGCGAAGAAATATGCCGGCGAATTCCTGCTCACAGGCGATCTCGGCGTGCAGGATGAGGACGGCTATTTCTGGTACGTCAGCCGTGAGGACGACGTCATCACCACGGCCGGCTATCGCGTCGGCCCGTCCGAGATTGAGCACACGCTGATGAAGCATCCGTCGGTGGCGATGGCGGCGGTGGTCGGCATCCCCGATCCGATCCGCACGGAGTCGATCAAGGCCTGGATCGTGCTGCGCCCGGGCTTTGCGGCGAGCGACACGCTGGCGCGCGAGCTCCAGGAGTTCGTCAAGGCGCAACTCGCCGCCCACGAATATCCGCGCTTCGTCGAGTTTGCCGAGACGCTGCCGATGACCGCCACTGGAAAGGTGCTGCGCCGCGAGTTGCGCGCGAGGGGGTAGGGCTCTTCCTTCTCACCTTGCAAGGAGAAAGGGGGAAAATGCGTTGCACGATGCCCGTCGCGGTATCCTTAGACCGTTTTGCACATCACTCGCACGTGCAAGGCCCGCACTCTCGCGCTAACATCAGTCCCAACAATCGCGACGAAGATCGCGTAAGGGAGGAAGCTGATGTCCATCTCGGGCAAGGTCGATCCGGTGGTGCGTCCCGTTGCGGCGACCGATATCGCCGAGGCGCTGGTCGAGGGCCTGCGTGATTTCCAGGCGCTGCCGCTCTACGGGCTGTGCTTTGGCGCGCTCTACGCCGCCGGCGGCATCGTCATCATGCTGTGTCTCACCGCCTTCGGCATGGTCTATCTCGTCTATCCTCTGGCCGCGGGCTTCGCGCTGATCGGCCCGTTCGTGGCGATCGGCCTTTACGAGATCAGCCGCCGCCGCGAGCGCGGCGAACCGGTCTCGTTCGGCGCGATCTGGTCCGCGATACGCTCGCGCAGCGAGATCGGCTGGATGGCGTTCGTCACGCTGTTCGTGTTCGTGATCTGGATGTACCAGGTACGGCTCCTGATCGCGCTGCTGCTCGGACTCCACGCCTCGTTCTCGAGCCTTCAGGAATTCATGACGGTGGTGCTGACCACCAGCGAGGGCTTGCTGTTCCTTGCGATCGGTAACGTCGTCGGGGCCGTGCTGTCGCTGATCCTGTTCTCGCTGACCGTGGTGTCGTTTCCGCTGCTGCTCGATCGCGAAGTCGATTTCGTCACCGCCATGGTGACGAGCGTGCGGGCTGTGGTGACGAGTCCGCTGCCGATGATCGGCTGGGCCGCCGTGATCGTGATGCTGCTGATGGTCTCGGCGCTGCCTTACTTTCTCGGGCTGATCGTGACGCTGCCCGTGCTCGGGCATGCGACCTGGCATCTCTATCGGCGGCTGGTGGTGCCGGTGCCCGCCTAGTCGTCATTCCGGGGCGCGCTGCGGAATGACTCGTGAGACTATGGCGTCTTGATCCCCATCGCCTTCAAGGCTTCGAGCATTTTCATCGGCGGCGACATCTTGATCTGCGGCGCCTTGCCCGTCTCCAGCAGGCTCTTCAGGCCCGACAGGATCGCGGGCCAGCCGGTGCGGCCGCCGGAGAGGATGTCGTCGCTGAGGGGGCGGTCGTGGCGCTCGCTCATGGTGAGGCGGACGGCTTCGCCGGCAGGCTCGATCTCGTAGGTGACGAGCG
The DNA here is from genome assembly GCA_023435725.1 of Pseudomonadota bacterium. Taxonomy (GTDB): domain Bacteria; phylum Pseudomonadota; class Alphaproteobacteria; order Rhizobiales; family Xanthobacteraceae; genus Bradyrhizobium. The sequence goes on from JAEYRD010000156.1 coordinate 13,937, forward strand.
TGCTGCCGAGCTTTGCGACGAGATCCGGCCAGTTGACGTTCCAGCTCACTGTCAGCTTCCTCGGCGGATCGTATTCGAAGACCGCGCCGGAAATGTGCTCCGAACCGTCGGGAGCGCGCACGATGAAGGTACCGCCCAGCTTCGGCTGCATCTCTACCGCAAAGCCGGAGAAATACTTGCGGCTGAATTGCGCCGAGGTCAGCGCTTCCCACACCTTCTCCGGCGTGGAGGCGATGTAGATCGTGTAGACCGTGAGCGGCTTGAACTGATCGAGATTCATTTTGCGTCGAATCCCTTGTTGAGCGCCTCGCGCGGAATGCCGAGCAGCTTGCCGGTCTCAAGCAGGCTCTTGAGCTGGGACAGGATCGCCGGCCAGCCGTTGGAGACGGCGCCGAGAAATTTGCCGCCCTCGACGAAGCCGTCATGCAACACGGTCAAACGAACGAGCGCGCCGAACGGTTCGATGGTGAAGGCCACCCGTGATATCGGTTCGCCGCGCAGCTCCTCGAATTTCTGGTGCTTGAAGCTGTAGGACAAGCGCCGTGGCGGATCGGCCTCCAGAATCTCGCCTGAATCGGTGGTCAAGCCGTCCAGCAGGAGCGCGAAGGGGGAGCCGACCTTCCAGTCCGACCTGACCTCGGCGCCGAACCAGTATTGCTTGGTGAATTCGCTCGACGTCAGCGCCTCCCACAGCTTCTCTGGCGTGGTCTCGATGTAGGTCACGTAGACGAATTGCGGCTTACTCATCGCGCTTCTCCAACTGGCGTTTCAACTCGCTGAGCGCAACGAGCTTGCCGCGCTCGAATTTCTTGATCCAGCGTTCGCCGATCTGATGGATCGGCACCGGGTTGAGATAG
>JAEYRD010000192.1 GCA_023435725.1 Pseudomonadota bacterium
GCCGTAGCCTACGCGATGCCCGCCCTCGAAATCGTCGGCAGCCGTATCATCAACTGGGATATCGGGATCGTCGATACCGTCGCCGACAACGCGTCATCGGGCCTCTTCATCCTGGGAGGGCCAGTCCGGCGGTTGGACGGCTTGGACCTCCGCGCCCTCCAGATGCAGATGACGAGAAAGGACGAAATCGTCTCGAAGGGGACCGGCGCGGCCTGTCTCGGCAATCCGCTCAACGCGATGGCCTGGCTTGCCGGAGAGCTGGCTCGCCGCGAGCGGCCGCTGCGCGCCGGCGACGTCGTTCTATCCGGAGCGCTCGGCCCGATGGTGCCGGTGGACCCGGGCGACACATTCGAGGCAAGCATTGCCGGTCTTGGGACCGTTTCGGCGCGGTTCGCTTAGGCACATCCAAAGGAACACCCAATGAAGCTCGTCCGCTTCGGTAATCCCGGCGCCGGGAAGCCGGGGCTCGTCGACGATCAGGGGCGCCTGCGCAACCTGTCGGATGTCATCGCCGATCCCTCGGTTTGCATCGCGAGGATTTCAGATTCCGCATAACCGATTTCGCCGAGTATCCCTGCGGTGTGTTCGCCGACCAGAGGCGACCGGCTGCGGCCGAGGGGTTGGCTCGAAACGGGCGGCGTACCCGGTATCTGAGCGATTGCAATGGTGCCGACGCCGGGATGATCGACGTATTCCACCGCGGTCATCGTCTTGGTTTGTGGATGATCGAGAAAATCGCCATAAGTCTGCACGGGCGCATTCATCACGCCGGCCGCGGTCAATTTGCCGGCCCAATAGGCGGTCGGCTGTTTGGCGAATTCCAGCCGGAGGATCGCAAGCAGAGACGCTTCGTTTCTGATCCGCTGTTCGCGGCCTTGATAGATTGGATCGGTCGCCAGTTCGGGGCGACCGATGACGTCGCACAAGGCGACGAAGTGCGGCTCACGCATCGCCGTGATATTGAGATAACCATCGCTGGTGCGCATCGTCGCGACAGGGGAATAGAGTGGCTGCGGCTCGCCGCCTTCCAGGTGATATTCCATGATTTTTGCCGCTTGGAATGCTGCGGCCGCCTGCATCAGGCTGACCTCGATATGGCAACCCGTTCCAAACCGGAACTTGCGAACCAACGCGGTCGCGGCCGACTGGAAGGCGTAGAGACCGGTGACGACGTCGACCGGGATCATGGTGAGACGGTTGGGGACACCATCGCTTGACCGGGCGACCGTCATCAATCCCGAAAAGGCCTGGATCACCGCGTCGGTGACCGGCAGCATGGCGTTAGGGCCCTGGCTGCCAAATCCATTGATCGACAGATAGATGATCCCGGGATTGGCGGACTTCGCCTCCTCATAGGCAAGACCGTATTTCGCCATCACGCCAGGCCGGAATGCCTCGATGACGACGTCGCTCTTTTTCATCAGCTTCCGCGCGACTTCAAGTCCGTGTGGTTTGGTCAGGTCGAGGGCGATCGAGCGCTTACCCCGGTTGAAGGCGATCGAGTGCGCGGTGTTCTGACCATAGGGGCGGCCCAGCGTACGGCCCCAGTCTCCCGAGATGGGTTCGACCTTGACGACGTCGGCGCCATGCTGCGCCAGCAGCATCGCGCTATGAGGACCCGCGATGCCCTGGCTGAAATCCAGAACACGAATTCCGCTGAAAGCTTCCTTGTCGGTCATGATGCCTTCGTCTGTGTTTGCGTGCGCTTATTCGAGCGGCACGTTGGCCGTCTTGACGACGGCCGACCATTTCTTGATCTCGGCGTCGACGTAGCGGGTGAAATCAGCGCCCGACAATTTGCCGGGGGCTACCCCCTGTGTTGCGAACTTTTCGGCAATTGCGGGGGAGGCCAGAATTTCGTTCATGACCTCGACCATCCTGGAATATGCCGTATTGCCATTGGCTGCCGGCATGTACATGCCAAACCACGCGGTGGCTTCGAAGCCCCTGACGCCGGCTTCGTCCAGCGTCGGGACATCGGGAAGCGACGCCGCGCGCGTCATGCTGGTGACGGCGAGCACGCGGATATTGCCGGCCGAGGCGGCCGGAAGCACGGTGGGGAGCGTGTCGAACATGATCGGGATATGGCCGCCAAGCAGATCGTTCATCGCGGGCGCGGCTCCCTTGTAGGGAATGTGAACGATGTCGATGCCCGCCATTTGTTTGAAGAGTTCGCCGGACAGATGATTGGCGCCGCCGATCCCGGAGGAGCCGAACGACAATTTGCCCGGATCCTTCCTGGCCATCGCGATCAGTTCGGCGACGTTTTTCGCCGGGAAGTCCTTGGAAACCACGAGCGCGTTGGGCGCGCTCGCGACCACGGCCACGGGCGAGAACGCGGTTTCCGTATCATATGGCAGCTTGCGGAACAGGCTCGGATTGATGACGTGGTGGGTCGCGGTGATCAGCAGCACGCTGCCATCGGCTGGGGATTTCGCAACCATCTCGGACCCGATGGTGCCTGACGCGCCGGCGCGGTTTTCCACGATGGTCGGAACGCCGAGCTTTTCGCCAAGGTATTGCGCGATGAAGCGCGCGAGAATGTCCGTTGTGCCGCCGGCCGGGAACGGAACCACGATCTTGATCTGGCTCGGGAGAAACTGCTGGGCAGACGCCGAGCCCGGCGAGATCGTGAGCGATAGCAGCACCAAGCCAATAGCGAGGCAGAGCGTCTTCACCCTTGCAGTCCAGTTCATGTCGTCCTCCCATCGAGCGGTCGAAGCGCGCTCGTCTTGTTATCGTTGTCGCAAAGGCTTGGTGCGATCGATGCCGATCTCGCGCTGCGAAGTGCAGCGTTACGCCTGGGTCAGGCCGCGATTGATCCGGATACCGGAAACTCAACCATGGCTTCACCGGCTGCGACGTGTTCGCCCTTCTGATTGCGGACCAGCACGTCGATCAGCACCCAGCGCGATTTCTGCGTCGACTGCTTGGATTTCACCACGCCCAAGGGCTGAATCGTGTCGCCGGGTTTGACCGGCTTGAGCCAGCGCGTCTCCAGGCGACGCTGAATGGCACCGGCAGGATAGGCCCAATCGGTCAGCATTCGGGTGATCAGCCCGAAATTGTTCATGCCATGCATGATGATGCCGCCGAAATTGGTCTTGCCGAAACTGTTTTTCATGTAGTCGTCGTCGAGATGCAGAGGGTTGTAGTCGAGCGATCCGTCGCAAAACAGACGGATGGATTCCCGCGAGACGTCGAACTTCGGGCCGTTGATCGTGTCGCCGACGGAGAGATTTTCGAAGCTGGTGCTCATGCCGTGTTTCCTTTTCTGTCGTTGCGATCAAGCGGGGCGGATGGTCTGGCCGCGGCCGGAACAGATGACGTCGCCGTGCTGGTTGAAGAACACGTTGTCGTGGACGACGAAGAGGCGCTCGCGCTTGATGAACTTGTCCAGTGCGCGGGCTTGCAGGGTGATGGTATCGCCGGGCCGCGCCGGCTTGTTGTAACTCCAGGATTGGCCGGCATTGATGGTTCCCGGCGTTCGCATCCAGTCGTCGGTCGGCGTGCAGGCGAACATCAGCAAAATGTGGATCGATGGCGGCGCGATCAGCCCGCCATACGGGGTCTTCCTGGCGTAAGCCTCGTCGAAATAGAGCGGGTGATCTTCGCCGACCGAGCGGCAGTAGAGCTGGATGGCCTCCAACGTCAGCTTGTAGGGAAGTGTCTTGCGCGGCTCACCGGGGACGATCTCGTCCCATACCTTGCGCAGATTGGCGTCTTTCCAGAAATCGGTCTCGAATGCGGGCACTTGCGTCATCGCGTCTCCTCCCATATTGTTCGCCAGGCGAACGAATTAGTCGATTTGTGAAACACTATGCGCGGAGCTTGCCCGACTCCGCAAGGGGTCTCTGAAATTGCCAAAAGAGAGTGATGGATACGTTCGAGCGATCGAACGAGGTTTCGCCCTGATCGAAGCGCTTGGCCGATCGCCGGGTCGGCACACGCTTTCGGAGGCCGCCGTCCACGCGGGCCTCAATCGCGCAACGGCGCGACGCATGCTCGCCACCCTCGTCACGCTGAAATATTGCGAAGCCGACGGCCGTTACTTCCGCTTGCGGCCTCGCGCTCTCGGTCTTGGATTGTCCTATCTGAACGCCTTGCCGTTCTGGGGCTATGCCCAGCGGGCGCTCGAAGACCTCCGCAACGACATCGGCGAATCCTGCGCGCTCGCCGTGCTCGATGAAACTGATATCGTCTATGCCCTGAGGCTTCCGGCGCGGCGTATCCTCTCGGCCAATCTCGGAATCGGCAGCCGGCTCCCCGCGCATCTCGTCTCGCTGGGACGCGTGCTTCTGGCAAATCTTCCGCCGGAGCAGCGAGACCAATATTTGGCAAACACGCCGCTCAAGTCGGTTACGCCGCGCACCATCATCGACACCGATCGCCTCGCTCGGGAGCTGCGATTGACGCAGGAGCGGGGCTACGCCTGGGTCGATGGCGAACTCGATCCGGCGATTTGCGGCATCGCCGTTCCTATTCGCGATCAGGGTGGTAGCGTCGTTGCGGCGATCAGCATCAATTTGATTTCCGGTACGCTGAACGAGGCGGCCGCAAAGAAACGATATCTCGTGCGGCTTCAAAAGACCGCGCAGGACATTCGGACTCAATCGATCTCGACGTCGTGATTCAGGAAGGCGCGGGCGGGTTCAGGAGCATCAAGCCGCCGAGAAGCGCGCTCCGGAAAGGCATTCGCCGTCGCGCGCACCGAGCGGCGGATCTGATGCGACACGGTGCCGCCGCATAATGTAATCCTGCTCCTGTTTTGCCCGACGAGTCAAACGCCCCTGCAACGTCGGCTCAGGTCACCCCGCGCCAAATTCCCCAATGATTTGTACTGTGCATGGGGTTGTTTTCGCGTTTTTGTTTTGAGGGTCGTTCACTCCGCCGCTTTTTCCCTTAGCCGCTGCGCGTAAACGTTGATGACCAGGGCCGCCAGCAGGATCAGGCCGCGGATCAGGATCTTCAGGAAGCTGTCGATGTTGACGTGGTCGAGGCCGTTGTTGAGGACGCCGAGCACGAACAGGCCGACGATGGTGTTGCCGATGCCGCCGCGGCCGCCGAACAGGCTGGTGCCGCCGACGACGACGGCGGCGATGGAGTCGAGCAGGTAGGTGTCGAACTCGTTCTGCTGGGCGCTGCCGAAATGGGCGACACCGAGCATGCCGCCGATGCCGGAGCAGACGGCGGAGACCACCATGACCGCGCCGAGGATGAGCTTGACGTTGAGGCCGGAATATTCGGCCGCTTCGCGGTTGCCGCCGACCATGTAGACGTAGCGGCCGAAGCGCGTGTAGGTCAGCACCAGATGGCCGCCGAGCAGCATCACGGCCGCGACGATGACGATCCAGGGAATGCCGCCGATCGAGCCTGAGCCGAGCGTGGTGATGAGGTCCGGCACCTTGTAGGCGATCTGGCCGCGCACCAGCAGTGCGGAGATGCCGGCGGCGATCTGCA
>JAEYRD010000199.1 GCA_023435725.1 Pseudomonadota bacterium
AACACGACCTGCTCGAAGGTCACTGACGTTCGACCAAGCTTCACCACGCCAAGGCCGAGCTCGATCGCGTTCGGCCAATGCAGCTCCGCGCGGAAATGGATGTCGAGCCGCACCATGATCCAGGCGAGGCCCGGCGGCGTCAGCCCGTATTCGGGGCTCTTCATCAGCGTGACGCGGCCGGTTTCGAAATAGGTGGCGTAGACCGCGTTGTTGACGTGCTGGTTCGGATCGAGATCGCCGAAGCGCACGTTGTCGCCGAGGCGATAGGGATAGTCCTCCAGGCGTGGCGTCGTATCGAGGCGGGCTGGTGCGTTCACCGATTGATCTCCGTCATATATTTCCTCCTTACAGCTCAGTTATTCTGGCCCGGCAAGTGGGCGTGGCCGCGGGGTGCTACCGCTTTTATGCCTTCCCTGATCCATCCCCGTTGGCTAGACAGGCAGGGTCACTTCTGCCCGCCGGGCGCCGTCCAACCGATAACGACCGATAAAGAGACGACATGAGCGACGTGATCAAAACCGATGTGCTGATTATTGGCGCTGGCCCTTGCGGTCTGTTCGCCGCCTTCGAGCTCGGCCTTCTCGACATGAAGGCGCATTTCGTCGACATCCTCGACAAGGCCGGCGGCCAGTGCGCCGAGCTCTATCCGGAGAAGCCGATCTACGACATTCCCGGCATTCCGCAGGTTTCAGGGCAGGGCCTCACCGATGCGTTGATGGAGCAGATCAAGCCGTTCCACCCGACCTTCCATCTCGGCGAGATGGTGGAGACGGTGGAGAAGATCGGCGATCCCCTGTTTCGCTGCACCACCGACGCCGGCAAGGTGTTCGAATGCAAGGTGGTGGTCATCGCGGCCGGTGGCGGTTCGTTCCAGCCCAAGCGTCCGCCGGTGCCGGGCATCGAAGCCTATGAGGGCACCTCGGTGCACTACGCCGTCCGCAAGATGGAAACGTTCCGTGACAAGAACGTTCTGATCGTCGGCGGCGGTGACTCCGCGCTCGACTGGACGCTCAACCTGCATCCGCTGGCGCAGCGCGTCACGTTGTTGCACCGGCGCGACGATTTTCGCGCCGCGCCTCACAACGTCGAACAGATGCGCGCGCTGGTGGCCGACGGCAAGATGGATCTGCGGATCGGGCAAGTCACCGCGCTCTCCGGCGCCGACGGCAAGCTGACCGGCGCGACCGTCAAGGGCAACGACAACAGCGTGACCGAAATTTCCTGCGACACCATGCTGCCGTTCTTCGGGCTCACCATGAAGCTCGGTCCGGTCGCGAACTGGGGCATTGCGCTGGAGAACAGTCTGGTGCCGGTCGAGACGTCCGCGTTCGAGACCAACGTCCCCGGTATTTTTGCGATCGGCGACATCAACACCTATCCCGGCAAGATCAAGCTGATCCTGTGCGGCTTCCACGAGGGCGCGCTGATGGCGCAAAAAGCCCATCGCTACGTCTATCCGGAGAAGCGGCTCGTGTTCCAGTACACGACCTCTTCCTCCAGCCTGCAAAAGAAGCTTGGTGTCAACTGACGGCGTGGGGCGGGAAGGCGATGCCCCATGTTTCTGGTGCTGGAACCGTTCGCGAAATCGCCGTAGTCTGCGGCCATTCCAGTCGTGGCTTAGCAAGGTGATGATAATGCGGAATCTGTTTTCCAGCTTTCGACTGTTCCCGTTCCTCGCGCTCGCGCTGTCGCTTGCGACGGTGACACCGTCTGCGGCGCAAACCGGAGAGCCTACCGCTGCGGGCCTCTGGCAAAAAGTCGAAAACGGCAAGACAGTGGGTTGGTTCCTCTTCATCGACCACAACGGCATCTTCGAAGGCGTGATCGCGAAGACCTTCCCACGGCCCGGCGACGATCCGAACGAGACCTGCACCAAGTGCACCGACGATCGCAAGAACGCGCCCGTGCTCGGTATCTCCTTCGTGCGCAACATGAAGCGCGAGGGATTGAAATACGAAGGCGGCAACGTGCTCAATCCGCGCGATGGCAACATCTGGAAGGCCAATATGAAGGTGAGCCCGGACGGCCAGACGCTGACCCTGCGCGGCTATCTCGGCATTGCGCTGCTCGGCAAGGATGAGACCTGGACGCGCCTGCCCGACACCAACCTCACCCAGGTCGATCCCGCCATCCTCGCCAAATATCTCCCCGCACAGGCGACCGCCGCGACCAAGCCACCGCCCGCGCCGGCGATGAAGAAGGGCGGCGCGATGATGGCGCCGGCACCGAAGCAGTAGGCTGCGGCTTCTTCGTATCCTCATGCCACCTTTGGCAAACCGGATCGTCCGCTCTAGTGCCAAATGCGCACAGGGCGGGCGATGACGGTTGTAGAGGCCCGCTCGTGCCTCATTCCGTCATTGCGGTCTTGGAGCGATCAGTAAGTCCGCGCTTTCTTGCAAGGCGCGTAGAACGTGCCGTTGCCGGCAACGACCCGCTCCAGGCACTGCCTGGGATCGGTGATCTCGCCGTCGACCTGAAAATAATAGGCCTGCGGCCCCAGGCTCAGGACATAGTGTCCCGGCGGAAGCTCGAGTTCTGAATTTCCGGCGTGAAGCTCGTACATTTCGGGCCTCCCCGGAATCGGTGACACCCTGAACGGATAGGTGAAGTTGCGGATGACCCCGACGTCGTCTCCGCCACTCAACGTCTTGCCTGCTGCGTCGGTCGAATACTCTCGTGCGATTTTTGCCACCACCCGAACCTCGACGCGCTCCGGGATCCCGCTTGCGGCGTCCCAGCGAAACACGATGAACTTGACGCGGCCGCTTGGCAGATGCGGCCGATCGGGCTTCTTGAACTCCGGTGAAATCGCAATGCGCATGTCCGGTGCCATGATGCCGGTCGCATTCAACTCCGCCAGCGACTTATCGTCGATCAAGGCGTAGATGCCGTAGTCGGTCGGAAGCACGCGCGTTGGGGGCGGAGCGGCGGGTGGGACCATTTCCGGTTTGGTGACCGTGATCGTCGTCTCCGGTTTGGTCGCGCCCAGCGCGATCTCCTGGGTCTGGCGCGAAACCAGTCGGCGCAGCGAGGCGATATTGTCACGCTGAGCGATGACAAGAATGACGGCGCCGGCGGCGAGCAGAATGGCCCCTGTACGCTTGATCACTGGCCACAACGGACCTGAGGTCGCTGGCCGCTTGCTGGGGGAGATCTCGATGCCCGATCGCAGAGCCGTCGTGTCGGCAGACACCAGATGGCCGCCGGTCTCGGCAGCCTTTAACGACGCGAGGTGTTGCGGCAAGCGCTCGAGGGACGCCTCGTCACGCGAGAATTTCTCGACCTCGTCGATTGCGACCTCCAGGGCCCGCTTCATCTGGTCGATGTTCTTGGCGTCGGCGTAGGTGAACTGTTCCTGGAGCTTGTAGCGGGCAAGATCGTAGACGAGCTGCCGCCTGAACTCCGGGTCGTCCTTGACCGTCTCGAGCATGCGCGAAATCACCAGCGCAAACTGCACCTCGTTTGCAGGCAAATCGGTCGGGTCCTGCTGGCCAGGAAGCAACTCCTTCGAACTCATAGCGCTGACGGTCCGATGCCTGTCACGCCAATACCCAATTCTTCCATTCGAAACAGTTGGTTAAACGATGAGGTCGCATTCGCGGCAGTTTCGTACACGTCCTCGGGCAACAAGGAAAGCCTCCGAAGGAGCTGCGGCAAATCGCCGGCGCACCGTCAGGCAGGGCGCAAGCGCCGCTCGGGGCGGCAGTATTCCCCCGGGAATGCGCACTGGCGCTGGATTTGCATAGCTGTCGCAAAGCAGCTGGGGGAACGAGTCGCCGGCGCCGCGTCTGTCGCAAGACGCGGAAAGCGGACGGCTTTGTCTGTCCCCAGCACGTATGATTCTCGGCCGCGGGAAGACGATATGAGACTTTCACGATTATGTGCAGCGACGTTGCTGGGGCTGACGGCGCTCCTGGCGACATCGGCGCTCGCGCGCGACGACGGGCGCTACGCCAACTCGCCGTTAAAGCCCTGGTTCGAGAGCCTGCACAGCGAATACGGGCAATGCTGCTCGGATGCCGACGGCTATGTCGTCGCCGATGTCGATTGGGAGTCCGATAAGGGACACTATCGCGTGCATCTCGACGACGAATGGGTCGTGGTGCCCGACGGCGCCGTCATCACCGAGCCGAACAAGATCGGCCGCACCATGGTGTGGAAGCACTATGTCGACGGTCACCCGCGCGTGCGCTGCTTCATGCCGGGCAGCATGACGTGAGGCGTCACTCCGGGGCGATTCTTTGCGTGCCCCGGAACGACTGAATAACGTTTAGCGCGCTGCGCTGTCTGAACCGGCGCTCGCGAACCGCTTGGCGCGCGGCGACAGCACCGAGACTTGCACGGGCGAGGCAGGCATGCCGGCGACGATTATCGCGGGCGCGGGCGTTTGCTCCTCGACGTCTGCGCCGCCGAGCACCTGCACTTGCGTCGCCGAGATCGAAAACGACTTCGCTTCGTAAGAGGGAAGCTCGCCGGCGAATGCACTGGCCGAGCTTGCAATCATGGCGCCGGCAACGGCAATGATCGAGAGAATACGCATTGGAAAATCTCCGTTGAAGATATCAATCGGAGGTTTGGTCGCTGTGCTGTCGGGGCAGGTTCGCTTGCGCGCGAACATTCGATCGCGGTCGGCAGATAAATCTGGTTGCGTGCCGCCGCTGCGACGAAGCGCGCAAGAAATTTTCCGCGCCAATGTTTCCGAACGGTTTCACGGAAAGCCGCTGATCCTGCTTTACGCGCCGAGCCGGGAGTCGACAGCGTCGCGCTCACGACCTCCTGGAAGATCGCGATCGGCGCTCAGGTCACCGGCGCCGGATTGAACAGCGTCAGATCGTTGTGGATACCCCAGCGGTCTGACCACGGCTTTGTGCGGCCGCTGGCGACGTCGAGGATCAGGCGGAACAGATCCCAGCCGGTTTCCTCGATCGTCTTCTCGCCGGTGGCGATGCTGCCGGCGTCGAAGTCGATCAGATCCTTCCAGCGGCGGGCAAGCTCGCTGCGGGTCGCGACCTTGATGACGGGCGCGGCGGCAAGACCGTAGGGCGTGCCGCGGCCGGTGGTGAACACCTGCAGCGTCATGCCGGAGGCAAGCTGGAGCGTGCCGCAGATAAAGTCGGACGCAGGGGTCGCCGCAAACAGCATGCCCTTCTGTGTCGCCTTCTCGCCGGGCGAGAGCACGCCGGTGATCACGGAGGAGCCGGACTTGACGATCGAGCCAAGCGACTTCTCGACGATGTTGGCAAGGCCGCCCTTCTTGTTGCCGGGCGTGGTGTTGGCGCTGCGGTCGGCGCCGCCGCGGGCGAGATAGGAATCGTACCAGGCCATCTCGCGCACCAGGGCGCGGCCGACGTCCTCGTTGATGGCGCGGCGGGTGAGAAGCTGGATGGCGTCGCGCACCTCGGTGACTTCCGAGAACATCACAGTGGCGCCGGCGCGCACCAGGAGATCCGCAGCGAAGCCGACAGCGGGGTTGGCGGTGACGCCGGAGAAGGCGTCGCTGCCGCCGCATTGCAGGCCGATGACGAGATCTGACGCCGGGCAGGTCTCGCGCTTGCGGGTGTTGAGCACCTCCAGGCGCGCCTCGGCTTGGGTCATGATCGCATCGACGATCGCGCCAAAGCCGTCAAAGGCTTCGTCCTGCATGCGCACGATGGCATCACTGACGCCTTCGGGCACCAGACGTTCGGGCGCGAGCTTCTCGCAGCCGAGGCCGACGACGAGAATCTCGCCGCCGAAATTCGGATTGAGGGCGATGTTTTGCAGCGTGCGGATCGGCACGACCGCGTCAGGCGCGGAGATGGCGACGCCGCAACCATAGGCGTGCGTCAACGGCACGACGTCGTCGACGTTCGGATATTTCGGTAACAGCTCGGCGCGGATGCGCTTCACCGCATATTCCATCGTGCCCTTGACGCATTGCACGGAGGAGGAGATGCCGAGGATGTTCTTGGTGCCGACGGAGCCGTCGGGATTGCGATAGCCTTCGAAGGTAAATCCTTCGAGCGAAGGGAGGGGCGCGGGGACCGCGGTCGAGATTTCCAGCTTGTCGAGGGCAGGGGCCTCCGGCATGCGGATGCGGGCTTCGTCGACCCATTCGCCGGCCAGGATCGGCGAGAGCGCGTAGCCGATCACCTCGCCATAGCGGATGATCGGCTGATCTTGCGCGATGTCGACCAGGGCCGTCTTGTGGCCTTGCGGCACGAAGGCGCGCAGCGTCAGCCCGCAGGCAAAGCGGGAGCCGGCGGGAAGCCCGAAATCATTGACCACGATCGCGACATTGTCGCGCTCGTTGAGCTTGATGTAGCGGGGCTGCTCTTTCGCTGCGACGTCCTGGTCCATGCGCTCACCTCAAGAATGGAAAAGCCGTATTCGCGATCACCTCTCCCCACCGGGAGAGGTGGGCAGCGTCGCCTGTGGCGCGAGTCTCGTCACTATCAACCCGGATAGGTATAGGCGGTCTTCACCGTTGTGTAGAACTCGCGCGCATAGGAGCCCTGCTCGCGGGCGCCGTAGCTGGAGCCCTTCCGGCCGCCGAACGGCACGTGATAGTCGACGCCGGCGGTCGGCAGATTGACCATCACCATGCCGGACTCGCTGTTGCGCTTGTAGTGCGTGGCATATTTCAGGCTGGTGGTGCAGATGCCGGAGGCGAGGCCGAACTCGGTGTCGTTGGAGATCGCAAGCGCTTCCTCGTAGTTCTTGGCGCGGATGACGGCGGCGACGGGGCCGAAGATCTCCTCACGCGAGATGCGCATGTTGTTGTTGGCCTCGGTGAACAGCGCCGGCTGGAGGTAGTGGCCGGGCGTCTCCCGCTTGAGCAGCTCACCACCCCAGGCGAGCTTGGCGCCTTCGTCCTGGCCGATCTTGATGTAGCGCAGATCCTGGTCGAGCTGACTCTGATCGACGACTGGGCCGATATGCACGCCGGCCTTGAGCGCGTCGTCCACCGATAGCCCCTTCAGGCGCTCGGCCATCGCCGCGACGAAACGGTCGTGGATGCCTTCGGTGACGATCAGGCGCGAGGAGGCGGTGCAGCGCTGGCCGGTCGAGAAGTAGGCGCCGTTGACTGCGACCTCGACGGCGGTCTTGAGGTCGGCGTCGTCGAGCACGACCAGTGGATTCTTGCCGCCCATCTCGAGCTGAAACTTCTTCATCGGGTTCGACAGCACGCAGGCCTGCGCGATCTTGCGGCCGGTCTGCACCGAGCCGGTGAAGGAGATCGCGGCGACGTCGGGATGCTCGAGCAGCGTCTGGCCGACCACGGAGCCGGAGCCGACGACGAGGTTGAACACGCCGGCCGGAATGCCGGAGCGGGTGATGATCTCGGACAGCGCATGCGCAGATCCGGGCACGAGTTCGGCCGGCTTGAATACCACCGTGTTGCCGTAGCAGAGCGCGGGCGCAATCTTCCAGGCGGGAATCGCGATCGGGAAATTCCAGGGCGTGATCATGCCGACGACACCCACCGGCTCACGGGTGAGTTCGACGTCGAGGCCGGGACGGACGGAGGCGCCCTTCTCGCCGATCAGGCGCAGCGCCTCGCCGGCGAAGAACGCGAAGATCTGGCCGGCGCGCGCGACCTCGCCGATGCCCTCGGGCAGCGTCTTGCCTTCCTCGCGGGCGAGCAGGCGGCCGAGCTCTTCCTTGCGGGAGAGGATTTCGGCCGAGATCTTGTTGAGCGCGTCATAGCGCTCCTGCGGCGTCGAGCGCGCCCAGGCGGGGAAGGCGGCCTTTGCGGCTGCGATTGCCTTCTCGGTCTGCGCCTTGTCGGCCTTGGCGTATTCGCCGACGAGGTCGTTGGTGTTGGAAGGGTTGATATTCTTTGTGACGCCGGAGCCGTCGACCCATTCGCCGCCGATGAAGTTCTTCAGGATCGCTGTCATCTTGTCCTCCGAGAGAGTTCGTTTCTAACTTGGGTACTTCGGGATGATGCCCTAGCGCTCGAGGCAGGGACGCTTGTCGTCAAAGGTCCAGCCGGGGATCAGGTCCTGCATGGCAATAGCGTCATCGCGGCCGCCTAGTCCATGCTGCTTGTAGAGCTCATGCGCCGCCTCGATGGCGGCGCGGTCGACTTCGATGCCGAGGCCCGGACGTTCCGGCACGGTGATCTTGCCGCCCCTGATCTGGAGCGGCTCCCTGGTGAGCGCTTGGCCGTCCTGCCAGATCCAGTGCGTGTCGATCGCGGTGACCTTGCCGGGGGCGGCGGCGCCGACATGAGTGAACATGGCAAGCGAGATGTCGAAATGGTTGTTGGAGTGCGAGCCCCAGGTCAGGCCGTTGTCGCGGCAGGTCTGGGCAACGCGCACCGAGCCTTGCATGGTCCAGAAATGGGGATCGGCCAGCGGGATGTCCACCGCGCCCAGGCGCAGCGCATGGGAGAGCTGGCGCCAGTCGGTCGCGATCATGTTGGTCGCGGTCGGAAGCCCCGTGGCACGGCGGAACTCCGCCATGATCTCGCGGCCGGAGAAGCCGGCCTCGGCGCCGCAAGGGTCCTCGGCGTAGGCGAGGATGCCGTGCATGCCCTTGCAGAGCTGGATCGCCTCATCGAGCGACCAGGCGCCATTCGGATCGAGCGTGACGCGCGCGTTGGGGAAGCGCTTGGCGATTGCGGTGACCGCTTCGATCTCCTGCTCGCCGCGCAGCACGCCGCCCTTCAGCTTGAAATCGGCGAAGCCGTAATGATCGTGGGTGGCTTCGGCGAGCCTCACGACCGTCTCAGGTGTCATCGCTTCCTGGTGGCGGAGGTTGAACCATTCAGGCTTGCCGCTCTCGCCCTTGACATAGTCGAGCTTGCTCTTGCGCCGGTCGCCGACAAAGAAGAGATAGCCGAGCGTCTCGACGCTCTTGCGCTGCTGACCTTCGCCGAGCAGCGCCGCGACCGGAAGGTCGAGATGCTGGCCGAGCAGGTCGAGGAGAGCGGATTCAATTGCGGTGACTGCGTGGATCATGACGCGCAGGTCGAACGTCTGCTTGCCGCGGCCGCCGGCGTCACGATCGGCAAACTTGGTACGAATGTCGGCGAGGATGTTGTTCATCGCGCCGACGGTCTTGCCGATCACGAGATCGCGGGCGTCGTCGAGCGTCTGCCGGATTTTCTCGCCGCCCGGCACCTCACCGACGCCGGTGTGGCCGGCATTGTCGGTGAGGATCACGATGTTGCGGGTGAAGAACGGCGCATGCGCGCCGCTCAGGTTGAGGAGCATGCTGTCGCGGCCCGCGACCGGGATCACCTGCATCGATGTGACGACCGGTGCGCCAGAAATCTCGGTCTGGGCCATCGCACGCTCCTCCCTGGGGTTCTGTTATTCTGCCGCCTGTTGTGTCGATCGTGCGGCGAGCAGGTTCTTCACCAGCGCGGTCAGTTCCGCCATCTCCTGCTCGGTGAGGTCGGTGAGTGGCGGACGGACCGGTCCGGAGTCGCGGCCGATCACCTTCATGCCGGCCTTGATGATCGAGACGGCATAGCCCTTCTTGCGATTGCGGATCGCGATCAGCGGCAGGATGAACTCCTTCAGCCCGGCATGGATCGTCTGATGATCGCGCTTGCGCACGGCGGCGTAGAAGTTGGTGGCGAATTCCGGCACGAAGTTGAACACCGCCGAGGAGTAGGTCGTCACGCCCATGTCGAGATAGGGCAGAGCGAAGGTCTCTGCGGTCGGCAAGCCGCCGATATAGGTCAGGCGGTCGCCGAGCTTGGTATAGACGCGGGTCATTAGCTCGATGTCGCCGATGCCGTCCTTGTAGCCGACGAGGTTCGGGCAGCGCTCGGCGAGGCGGGCGAGCGTATCGGGCTGGAGGATGGCGTTGTCGCGGTTGTAGACGATGACGCCGATCTTCACGGAGGCGCAGACCGCCTCGACATGGGCGGCAAGGCCTTCCTGCTCGGAATGGGTGAGATAGGGCGGCAGCAGCAACAGGCCATCGGCGCCGGCCTTCTCTGCCCCAACAGCGATTTCGCGCGCGGTGGCGGTGCCGTAGCCGGCGCCGGCGAGCACGGGCACGCGGCCCTTGGTCTCGTCGACGGCGATCTTGACGATCTGCGGGACCTCGGTCGGTGTCAGCGAGAAGAACTCACCGGTGCCGCCGGCGGCGAACAGGCCGGCAACGTCATAGCCGCACAGCCAGTCCATGTTGGCGCGGTAGGTCGCCTCGTCGAAAGAGTAGTCCGCCCTGAACGGCGTGACGGGGAAGGACAGGAGGCCGGATCCGATCTTCTGGGCCATTTCCTGCGGGGTCATCTTGCTCATGGGCGCTGCTCCCTTTTTTCGGGTGTCGTGGAGGACGCAGCAAAAGCCTGCGCGTCCATGCGCCGTGGTTTAGGAGACCGTTCGATGCGCGTCCAAGCCAAAGCCTATATCGACTGATGCGAATTGAGCATCAATCGTCCATCACCTGCGCGGACGACAATTCGCCGGCGATTTTGACGAGGGCCGAGAGCAGCGGATTCTCGTCGTCGCGGCGCCAGACCATGAACAGTTCGACGGGGACGCGCGTGCGCAGTTTCAGGGGCCGCAGCCGCACGTCGGAGATTTTCAAGCTCGCCGCCGCGGCCGGCACGATGGCAAGGCCGAGGCCGGCGCGCACCATGGCCAGGATCGAGTGGATCTGGCTCAGATGCTGGACGTAGCGCGGCAGCACGTCAGCGCGGGTGAACAGCGCCACGAGGAGATCGTGGAAGTAACGGCTCTCATAGGGCGAATACATCACGAAGGGCTGGTCGTCGAAATCCTTGATGGTGATGCTGTCGGCATTCGCCAGCGGATGCTTCTTGGGGATCGCGGCGAGCAGGGGCTCGGCGACGACGCGGCGGCTGGTGAGCTCGGGGCGCGCGATCGGCGGCCGGAGCAGGCCGGCGTCGATCTGGCCGGAGGTCAGCGCCTCGAACTGGTCGCCCGACACCATCTCCTTCAGCGAGAAGTCCACCTCCGGCAGCCTGGCGCGGCAGGCTGCGATCAGCTCGGGCAGGAAGCCGTAGGCCGCGGCGGCGGTGAAGCCGATCTTCAGCGAGCCGGTCTTGCCCAGCGCGATGCGGCGGGCGACTTGCGAGGCACTTTCCGCAAGCTTCAGGATCCGCCGCGCCTCGGGCAGGAAGCTGCGACCGGCCGGGGTGAGGCGTACCGAGCGGCTGGTGCGTTCCAGCAGGGGCGCATCGATGATGTGCTCGAGCACCTGGATCTG
The DNA here is from genome assembly GCA_023435725.1 of Pseudomonadota bacterium. GTDB lineage: Bacteria > Pseudomonadota > Alphaproteobacteria > Rhizobiales > Xanthobacteraceae > Bradyrhizobium. Next base: position 11,179 of record JAEYRD010000199.1, read on the forward strand.
CCGGGACAGTGGCGGCTGGGTCATGTTCAGCCGCGCTGCGGCGCGGCCGAAATGCAGTTCCTCCGCCACCGTGACGAAACAGCGGAGCTGGTTGAGGTCGAACATCGATACATGCCTTAGATGAATAAGGCGTTTCTCCTGCACTTCTAGCATCGATCACCCGCAAAACAAAGACGGCGGCTGGTGAGCCGCCGTTGAGTTGCCTGGTCAAGCTCCCGCGGGAACCCTCAGGAGGAACGCTTGAGCACAACGCGCTCGATCTTGCTGACGACCACGAGATAGGCGACCGCGGCCACCAGCGCGTTGATGCCGACGAACACCAGGGCACCGTTGAAGGAGCCGGTCGCGGCCACGATGTAGCCGATCACGATCGGAGTGGTGATCGAAGAGAGATTGCCGAAGGTGTTGAACAGGCCGCCGGAGACGCCGCCGGCTTCCTTCGGCGAGGTGTCGGAGACGACCGCCCAGCCGAGCGCGCCGATGCCTTTGCCGAAGAAGGCGAGTGCCATGAAGCCGACCACCAGCGCCTGGCCGTCGACATAGTTGCAGGCGATGATCGACATCGACAGCAGCATGCCGCCCACGATCGGAATCTTGCGCGCCATGGTCAGCGAGCCGGTCCTGCGCAGGATGGTGTCGGAGATGATGCCGCCGAGCACGCCGCCGATGAAGCCGCACAATGCCGGCAGCGTTGCGACAAATCCGGCTTGCAGGATCGACAGGCCACGCTCCTTGACGAGGTACACCGGGAACCAGGTCAGGAAGAAATAGGTCAGCGTGTTGATGCAGTACTGGCCGAGATAGACGCCGAGCATCATGCGGTTGGAGAGCAGCTGGCGGATGTGGTCCCATTTGGGTCCCGAGTCCGGCGCACGTTCGTCTCTGGGCGCGTCGAGATCGACCAGCGCGCCACCTTCCTTGATGTAGTCGAACTCGGCCTCGTTGACGCCCGGGTGCTCCTTCGGTCCGTAGACGGTCTTGATCCAGGCGATGCCCACGATGACACCGAGCCCGCCCATCACGAAGAACACGTAGCGCCAGCCGTAATCGTGGGCGATCCAGCCCATCAGCGGCGCGAAGATCACGGTCGCGAAATATTGCCCGGAATTGAAGAAGGCCGATGCGGTGCCGCGCTCATTGCCCGGAAACCATGCGGCGACGATGCGGGCATTGGCGGGGAACGAGGGTGCTTCGGCGATTCCGACCAGGAAGCGCAAGCCAAACAGCACGACGATCGCGGTGCCGGCACTGAAGAAGCCGACCCAGCCCTGCATCATCGTGAAGATCGACCAGACGATGATGCTGAAGGCATAGACGAGGCGCGAGCCGTAGCGGTCGAGCAGCCAGCCGCCCGGCACCTGCGCTATCACATAGGACCAGCCGAACGCGGAGAAGATGTAGCCCATGGCGACGGGATCGAGATGCAGCTCCTTGGAGAGTGCGGGGCCGGCGATCGACAGCGTGGCGCGGTCGGCATAATTGACGGTGGTGACCAGGAACAACATGGTCACGATGAACAGCCTGACGCGAGACCTCCTCACGTCCGCTGCGGACACCACTGCGCTCATCAGGCGCCTCCTTAGAACTCGGAATGTTTCCTCACCGCGACTCCTAGAGGCGCGCGCGGCGAAGTGTCCAAGTTGAAGGGGGTATCGATCGATGCCGTTTTTGGATTGATGGAACGGAAAGGGGGAACGATGTTGAGAGAGTGTGGAGACGTGAGCCCCAATCGTCATTGCGAGCGCAGCGAAGCAATCCAGAATCTTTCCGAGGAGGGCCTCTGGATTGCTTCGCTGCGCTCGCAATGACAGTGAGGAGAGAGTGCGCTCTGACTCTTAGTGCTGCGCGCTCGGCAACAGCGGCGCCAGCAGCCCGCGCGTCACGCCCGGCGGCACGGCATCGAGGCCGAGCACGGCGCTGGCGGCCGGCAGTGCCGCATCCGCCATCGCCGCGTGGCCTTCGGCGCTCGGATGCACGGCGCCGCCATAGACGGCGGAGAGCACGCCCCATGTCGCGTCATGGATGTCGGTTGGCTGGCTCGCGGCCGGCAATCCTTGCGGATAGGTCATCGCGGCGAAGTAGCTGTCGTTGGCGTCGCGGATCCAGCGCGCGCGGGGCAGATAGGCGCGGTACTCCGAGGCGCCGCGGCCGCATAGCATCGGCTGGCTCGCCGCGCTCACGATGTCCGGATTGAAGCTCTGGCCATTCTCGGCAAAGCAGGTGCGGTCGAATTCCGGATCGTTGCCCGAATGGGCGCAGAAACCATGATCGGCGAAGGCCGATTGGTGCGCGTCGACGAAGGTCATGCGGTCGGATTCGGGATCGCGGCACAGCGCGCCGCGGGTGCAGGTGGCGAGCCCCTTCAGCTGCGGCAGGAACTCGGTGTCGACGAAGGTCGAGACGTTGGCGAGACGCTGCGGATCGGCGTTGAAGGCGGGATGGATGTCGAAGCCGGCGCGGCCGCCGCGGCAAGGCACGCCGCCATCGGCGAGTGCGGGATTGGCGTAGGACACATAGACTACATGCGAGAGATCGCCGCCGACGAGCGGCTTCAAGGCCTCGCGCAGCTTGACGAAGTTCTGCGGCAGCTCGCGCGCAAGCGCGTCACGGGAATCGTCGACGCTCGCCATCACGCCGGAACGGCGGAACAGCGCCCGCTCGGTCGCGGTATCGACGATCACGTCGGCGACGAGGCCGGAGAAGTAGACGTCGTTGGCGCCGACCGACAGCAGCACGAGGTCGAGCGTGCGATCCGGCTGGCGCTTCCTGGCGGCGGTGAGCGCCTCGCGCAGCTCGGCGACCTGGGCATTCACGCTGGTGTTGCAGACGCCGGTCTTGCCGGGCGGGCATTCGCGGGCGCGCTGCGAGCCGAGCAATCCGTCTCCGATGCTGGCGCCGGTACAGGCGAGCGGCAGGTAGGTCACGGCGATGTGCGTGTAGCGCACCGCGAGCGCCAGTGCGGTTCGGGTCTGGTAGCTGTAGAGCGAGCGGTGGCAGGGCGAGTTGAACCAGAGTGCGCCGTAGCGCTGCCAGTTGGCGAGCGTATCCGGCGCCTCGCAGGCGCGGCCGCCCTTGTAGCCGGCGCGGCTCGGCCGGTAGTATTGCGCGCCTGCGGTGCCGAGATAGGAGCGGAAGCAGAAACCTTCGTCCGACAGCGCCAGTGGCCGGTCCGGATTGCCCTCGCCGGAGGCGATGCTGTCGCCTAGGCCGGCGATGAAGATGTCGCGGACCTGGATCTCTGTCTGCACGCGTTGGGTTGGATCGGAGCCGGCGGAGACGTCTACGGTCGCCACCGTCTGCTTGCCGTAGCGGACGCGCAGATTGATCGGCTCGGCGCAGTCGAAGGTCGATTGTTGCGGCCCGTCGCCGTCGTCGAACGACCAGGCGCAGATGGCGCCGACCGGCACCGCGCCAGTCAGGCGCACGGTAACGGGGTGGTCGATCGGGGTGATGTAGTTTTCCTTGACGTTGTCGCGGGTGCAGGGCTGGTTGACCCGGCCCTGGAGGTCGATGCAGAGCCGGTTGACCATGTTGCGGGCCCAGCCGCGGCCCTCGCTCTGGAGCTCCAGCGACTGCTCGGCGGCGAGGATGCTGCGGTTACGCGCATTCTCGGCGTGAAGCAGGAAGTCGCGCTCCTCGCGGAACAGGCGGAAGCGGTTGCGCACCTCCCAATTGATCTGCATGGCGCCGGCGTCCTGCGCCGCGGCGGGCGCGGGCAGCAATGCGGTCAAAAGCCCGGCAAGCAGCAGTGCGCCTGCAGACAGGGTGCGAAGGGATGTTCGGATCATGGCCCGCGTCTTCAACGGCAAAGTTGAGGCGGAAATAAGAGAGGATTGTTATCCCGCCCGCAACCTTTGTCTGACGACTTTTGGGGCCTACCTCAGCGCTTGCTGGCGTGTCGCAGCGACCGTTCGCGCTCCATCGGCGTCACCTGCTTGGGCAGGTTGCCCTGCGCGCAGGCCTCCGCCAGCCGCCGCCGCTCCTGCCAGGGCTCGACCACGTTCATCCAGAGCTCGCGCGTTCCCATGATGGAGATGGCGACACCGAACGGGATCACGAAATAGAGGATGCGGAACACCAGAAGCGTCGCCAGAAGCTGCTCGCGGCCGAATTCGGGCAGTGCGACCAGCATGGCGGCGTCGAACACGCCGATCGAACCGGGGGCGTGACTGGCGAAACCGATCAGCGTCGCCAGGATGAACACCACCGACAGTGACATGAAGTCGATCGGCGGATTGGCCGGCATCAGCAGGTACATCGCCGTGGCGCAGAAGCCGAGGTCGACCACGCCGATCAGGATCTGCACCAGGGTCAGCGGCGCCGAGGGCAGCACCACCTTCCAGCCCTTCTGGCCAAGCTCGCGGCGCTTCTCGCCCATGCACAGCCAGACCAGATAGGCACCGATCGAGGCGAGGCCGCCGATCGCGATCAGCCGGTTGATCGACGAGGGGAGTTGATCCATGTAGGAGGCGGCATCGGGATGGATCGCCATGCCGATCGAGAGCACGAAGATGTTACCGAGCCAGAAGGTCAGGCCCGACAGGAAACAGATTTTGGCGACGTCGATCGCGTTCAGCCCGTAGTCCGAATAGATCCGGAAACGGATCGCGCCGCCGGTAAAGACGGTGGCGCCGATGTTGTGGCCGATCGAATAGGACGTGAAGCTGGACAGCGCTGCGATGCGATAAGGTACGTGCTTCTTGCCAATCGTTCGCAGTGCGAAAAAGTCGTAGAAGGTCAGCGTACAGAACGCGAAGAACACGCAGATCGCCGCCAGGCCGATGCTGCCGCGGGGAATCTCGGTTAACGCGGTCAGGATGACGCCGGTATCGATACCCTTGAGCGTTCGCACAAGCGTTGTGACCGCGAAGGCGATGATGAAGACGCTCGCGGCAATTCCGAGCCGTCGCCAGCCGATCCATCTCTTGAAGCCGCGCTTCAGCGCGGGCAGCAGTCCGTGCATTCATCCTCCCGGCAGGGGGCAAAACCGATCCGGCCAGGCATTGGCCGGTCGGATACGATCAGTGCCAAAAGTAAAGCGTCGATCGCTGGATATGATCAAGCTCATTTAAGGCAAAAACAGCGGCTTGTGCAGCCCTTGACAAGGATGGGTTCTGCGTCGAGCCGGCCAGTTTTGTCATACGCGGTTCACATCGGGGGCGCGTTAAGCATATGAGTCGTGAGATGGGCTCGGATCGCATGTCCGTATATTGACAAGATTTCATGTTCCGGCGCCGCCGGCATTGCTCCAGCGCAAGCGACGCGGGGCTTTTTTGGAACGGCGATGCCGCGCACTCGTTAGCGGTCCATCAGCAATCGAACATGGCGGAACACGCGGCTTTTCGTGCAAGCCGGTGCCGACGTGTTCCCGAAACCCGAGAGGATCGGAACGATGGGACTGTTCACAAAAGACATCAAGACCATGAACGACCTGTTCGTGCACCAGCTCCAGGACATCTATTATGCCGAGCAGCAGCTCACCAAGGCACTGCCGAAAATGGCAGATAAGGCCACCGATCCGCAGCTGAAGCAGGGCTTTTTGACGCACCTCGAGGAGACGAAACACCACGTCACGCGGCTCGAGGAAGTCCTCAGGATGCACGGCGTCGCCGCGAAGGCGGTCGATTGCCCGGCGATCGACGGCATCATCGAGGAAGCCGACGAGACCGCCGGGGAAATCGTCGACAAGGCGGTGCTCGACGCCGCGCTGATCAATGCGGCACAGGCCGCGGAGCACTATGAGATCGTGCGCTACGGCAGCCTGATCGCCTGGGCCAAGCAGCTTGGCCGCAACGATTGTGCGACTGTGCTCGCCAAGACGCTCGAGGAAGAGAAGGCGACCGACAGGAAGCTGACGACACTCGCCGAGAGCAAGGTGAATTTGCGCGCTGCGAGCTGAGGCGAAACGTAGTGACGCGGGCGCCGCGCGGTCATCCGCGCGGCGCTTGCATGTCGGCATTCATCATTCGGTCATTGTCGAAGCATGACAGCGGACCGAAGGCGTATGTTCCGCATGGGGCTGCAACCGAGATAGCAGCATGCGAGTGAACACCATCAAGTATGAAACCTTCGACGAGGCGGCCCCAGTGCCGACTGCCGGCTCGCGTCTTGCAACCTCCCTCACGCTCGCTGCGATGAGTCTCGGCTACGGCGTGGTGCAGCTCGACGTCACCATCGTCAACACCGCGCTCGAAGCGATGGGCAGGACGCTCGGCGGCGGCGTCGCCGAGCTGCAATGGGTCGTCAGCGCCTATACCATTGCGTTTGCCGCCTTCATCCTGACGGCCGGTGCGCTCGGCGACCGGATCGGCGCCAAGCGCGTCTTCATGGCGGGGTTCGCCATCTTCACCGCGGCCTCGCTCGCCTGTGCGGTGTCGCCGAATGCAATGGTGCTGATCGGCGCGCGGATGATCCAGGGACTGGGGGCGGCGATCCTGGTGCCGAACTCGCTGGCGCTGCTCAATCATGCCTTTGCAGATGCCCGCGCACGCGGCCGCGCCGTCGCGGTCTGGGCGGCCGGAGCGAGCCTTGCGCTCACCGCCGGCCCCTTCGTCGGCGGCGCGCTGATCACGCTGGTCGGCTGGCGCGCGATCTTTCTGGTCAATCTGCCCATTTGCCTGATGGGCCTTTGGCTGAGCTGGCGCCATGCGGCCGAGACCACGCGCGCACCCTCGCGCGAACTGGACCTTCCCGGCCAACTCGCCGCGATCGGCGCGTTGGGTGCACTTGCCGGCGCGATCATCGAGGGTGGCGCGCTCGGCTGGCGGCATCCGCTCGTGCTCTCCGCCTTCGCGGCGGCGGCCGTCCTCGCCGTGTTGTTTGTCTGGCGCGAGAGCTGCGCTACGCAGCCGATGCTGCCCTTGTCGCTGTTCAGTCACCGGCTGTTTACCCTGACGACCATCGTCGGCTTGTTCGTGAACATCGCCATCTACGGCCTGATCTTCGTGCTCAGTCTCTACTTCCAGAGGATCAACGGGCTGTCGGCGTGGTGGACCGGGCTCGCTTTCGTGCCGATGATGGGGGCGGTGCTGCCGGTCAACCTGCTGGCACCGCGCCTCGCCGAGCGCCTCGGCGCGTGCCCGACCATCGTCATCGGCGCCTGCGTGTCGGCGCTCGGCTGTCTCGGTCTGCTCCGGATCGAGGCCGGGACGAGCTATTGGGCGATGTGCGTGCAGTTGATCGCGATCAGCGGCGGACTTGGTCTCCTGGTGCCGCCGCTGACCTCGACCTTGCTGGGCAGCGTCGAGAAGGCGCGCTCCGGCATCGCGGCGGGCATCCTGAATGCGACGCGGCAGACCGGCAGCGTGCTCGGCGTCGCGCTGTTCGGCTCGCTGGCGGCGTCGAACAGCGCATTCATGACGGGCCTTCACCAGTCGCTCATCGTATCGGCAGCCGTCCTGCTGCTCGCCGCCGGCGTGATCAGTCTTGGCGTAAAGGCACAAGGGCGCCCAATGTGAGCAGCAGCACACATTGTCTATTCACCATTGCGGTAACCGGCTCCTGATCGGTTACCGACTGTCCACTTCTGCCGGTTCTAGTGCCTGTCCAACAGGGACCGGCAATGTATCAAGTTCTTTATTGTCTGACGGACCAGCACGATTGGCGCCTGGTCGCACTTGGCGGCGCGGTGTGTCTGCTCGCCAGCGCGGCGGCGATCAGCCTGTTTCATCGGGCCCGCGCCGCGCGTGGAGGTTCTTGCGTAGCGTGGATCGCGCTGGATGCCGCCGTTGCCGGCTGCGGCATCTGGGCGACCCATTTCATCGCGATGCAGGCATACGGGCCGGGCGCTGGCGGCGCCTACAACATCCCCGTGACGGTCCTGTCGCTGATCTTTGCGATCGCTGTCACCTTCATCGGTCTCAGCATCTCGGTTTCGACGACGCGGCGGCCGCTGGTTGCGCTCGGTGGTGCCGTCGTCGGCGGCGGCGTGGCGGCCATGCATTACACCGGCATGATGGCGTTCGAGATTCCTGCCCATGTCGGCTGGGCAACCGGTACCGTGACGGTCTCGATCCTGCTCGGCCTCGTCTTCGGATCGTTAGCCCTCCTCGTCGCGGGAAGAGGCGACAGCCTGTCCAACGCGCTGGGCGGGACGGTCCTGTTGACTGTTGCCATCGTCTCACACCATTTCACCGCGATGGGGGCGCTGGAGTTGACGCCCGATCCTGCGCTCGTGATCGGCGGTCTTTCGATTCCGCCGGCGTCGTTGTCCATCCTGACCGCCAGCGCGGCCGCTGCCATTCTCGTCATCGCGCTCGCTGCGGCTGTGCTCGACCGTCGCGCCAAGGGCGAACTCGGACGTCAGCAAATCGTGCTGGATACCGCGCTCGAGAACATGTCGCAGGGCCTGTGCATGTTCGATGCCGACGGCAAGATTCTGCTTTTCAACGAGCGCTATGCCACGATGCTGCGCCGCTCGGACATGCAGCTCACCGGCCGCCTGCTGCTCGACGTGCTGAAAGAAGAGCAGGGCAAGGGCCAGTGGAACGGAGATCCCGTTGAATTCTTCGCGCGCATCGTCGCCGATGCGCGCGAGGGTCGCACCACGACCGACGTCGTCAACCGGCTCGGCCGCTCGATCCGGGTCGTCAACCAGCCGATGCAGGGCGGCGGCTGGGTTGCGACCTTCGAGGACATTACAGAGTGGCTGGAGGCGCAAGCCAAGATTTCGCACATGGCGCGCCACGATGCGCTGACCAATCTGCCGAACCGCGTGCTGTTCCACGAGCAGCTCGAACAGGGCCTGCGCCGGGCAAAGACAAATGACCAGCTCGCGGTGCTCTGTCTCGATCTCGATCATTTCAAGGACATCAACGACTCGCTGGGGCATCCGATCGGCGACGCGCTGCTGAAAGAAGTTGGCCGGCGACTTGCGACCTGTGTCGGACAGAACGACACCGTGGCGCGACTCGGCGGTGACGAGTTCGCCGTGGTTCAGATCGGCGGCTCCGAGGAAGCCGCCGCAACGGTGCTGGCCGGCCGTCTCGTCGAAGTGATCTCCGCGCCTTACGAAATCGACGGTCATCAGATCGTCATTGGCGTCTCGATCGGCATCTCGCTGTCGCCGCAGGACGGCGACAATCCCGACGAATTGCTGAAGAACGCCGACCTCGCGCTGTACCGCGCCAAGGCGGACGGCCGCGGCACCTACCGCTTCTTCGAGACCGGTATGGATGCCCGCGCACAGGCACGGCGCCTCCTGGAGATGGATTTGCGCGCAGCCCTGCAGCGGAGTGAATTCGCCGTCTACTACCAGCCGATCCGCGACGTCGCCAGCGATCGCGTCGTCGCCTTTGAAGCTTTGCTCCGCTGGAACCATCCGCAGCGCGGCCTCATCTCGCCCATCAACTTCATTCCGCTCGCCGAAGAGACCGGGCTTATCGTCCAGCTCGGCGAGCTTGTGCTGCGCAGCGCCTGCGCTGACGCGGCGACCTGGCCGGACGATGTCGGTGTTGCCGTCAACCTGTCGCCGGTGCAGTTCAAGAGCCCGAACCTGATCGCATCCGTAACCGAGGCGCTGGCCGCCTCGGGGCTTGCTGCGGGCCGCCTCGAGCTCGAGATCACCGAATCCGTGCTGCTCCAGAACAGCGAGGCGACGCTGACGACGCTGCATGAGTTGCGCGCCATGGATGTGCGGATCTCGCTCGACGATTTCGGCACCGGCTATTCGTCACTGAGCTATCTGCGCAGCTTCCCCTTCGACAAGATCAAGATCGACCGTTCCTTTGTGTCGGAGCTTGGGACACGCGAGGATTCCGTGGCGATCATCCGCGCGGTGACGGGGTTGGGACGCAGCCTCGGCATCGTGACCACGGCGGAAGGCGTCGAGAACGATGAGCAGCTCGAGTTCTTGCGGCGCGAAGGCTGCACCCAGGCGCAGGGCTTTCTGTTCAGCAAGCCGAGGCCTGCGTCAGACGTGATGATCATGCTGGAACGCCCAAGGCTGCGCGCGTCAGCGTGAAGGCTTAGCCGCGGCGCAGTGCGAAATGCGCCCCGCAGAACGCCATCACGGCGCCGAGGCACAGCGCTGCGAGCCCGGCGAGCACACCCGAGACGGTCGGAATCGGGCTCGGCGCCGAGGCCACCTGGCCCGCACCGGCAAGCAGGAGCACGCCGACCGCGATCAGGAATTGCCGCATCCGTTGCGGGATCTGACCGGAGACGGCGCTCTGCATCAATGTCGCCGTGAAATATCCACCGGAGAAGCCGACGGTCGCGATCAGCCACCAGGCGATCGCCGCGCCCGCGGGTATGAACTCATGGGTGTCGGAGCGCCAGAGGCGGCCGAGGTCGAGCCCGTAACGCGCGCCCAGCATGTGCACCGCGAGCGCGAGCAACACACCGGAGATCACGGCGGCGCCGAGAATCAGGCGGCGCGGAAAAAAGGTCGTCTCAGCCATGTCCCGCTTGTAGGATGGCCGAGGGCGATCGTGCAAGCGGATCGCGGACGGGATTGATTGTCGAGATGCAGGTTTTGGGAGCTGAAGCCGCTTCGGCCAGGAGCTATGCCTACAAGGCGTCGCTGATCGGCTCGGCGCATCGCTTCGAGCTGAGGGAGGAGGGGCTTTCCTGGCACATCGCAGGCCGTTCCGGCCTGTGGCGCTACGATGAGATCTCGGCGATCCGGCTGTCGTTCCGCCCCGTGTCGATGCAGCAGCACCGCTTTCGCGCCGATATCAGCCACACCAGCGGCGGGCGCATCGCCATTCTATCGACCAGCTGGCAGACCGCGGCGCTGATGGCGCCACAAGACAACGGTTTTCGCGAGTTCATCGTCGCGCTGCATGCACGGATGGCTCAGGCCGGTAGCCGCGCCCAATTGACTGCGGGGCTTGGCCGCAAGACCTATGCGGCGGCGCTGGCGTTCCTGGCGGTGCTGACGGTGGCGATGGCGGGGCTATTGATCCGCGCGCTTTCGATCGGCGAATTTGCGGGCGCGCTGTTCATCATCGGCTTTGCCGCGCTGTTCGCCTGGCAGGTCGGCGGCTTCGTGCGGCGCAACCAGCCGCGGAGCTATACGCTCGACCGTCTGCCCGAGTCGCTGCTGCCCTAGACGGATCACTACTCCGTCGAGTCAAAATCCTCTTCCTTGGTGCCGAGCAGCGACACGATTGTGCGCAGACCGGAATCGAGCTGCTCGAGCGAGGGCGGGGCGAGCGCCAGGCGCACGGCATTCGGCGCGTGGCCATGCGCGATCGCGAAGGTCGAGGACGGCGTCAATGCGATGCCGCGCCGGGCTGCTGCCGCGACGAAGGTCTGCGAGCGCCAGTGCGGTGGCAGCGTCAGCCAGAGATGATAGGAGCGCGGATCGGCGGCGAGCTGATAGCCGGCCAGCAGCCTTGCCGCGGTCTGCTGGCGGCGCGCTGCGTCGACGCGTTTCAGCCGCGTCAGTTCGGCGACCGTGCCGTCGGCCATCAGCCGCTGTCCGGCCGCAAGCGCATGGCCCGAGGCGATCCAGCCGCCGGTGCGGACGGCGCTCATCACGCTCTCGCGCAGATGCGGCGGCGCGACGAGGATGCCGAGCGCAAGCCCTGGCGCCACCTTCTTGGACAGGCTGTCGATCACGATGCAGCGGTCCGGTCCGAGCGCCGCGAGCGGCGTGTCGTCGGCGAGGAAGCCGTAGACGGTGTCCTCGATGATGGTGAGGTCGAGCTTTTCGGCGACGCGCATGATGTCGGCACGCCGTGTCGCGTTCATGGTGACGCCGAGCGGATTCTGGATGATGGGCTGGAGATACAGCGCCGACAGGTGGGCCTCGCGATGGGCTTTCTGGATGGCGTCGGGCCGTGCGCCGAACTCGTCCATCGGTATCGGGACCAGTGTCACGCCGAGCCGCGCGGCGATGCTCTTGACGTAAGGATAGGTGAGCGCCTCGACACCGCAGCGGCCGCCGGTGGGAACGAGCGCCGCGAGCGCGGCCGCGAGCGATTGCTTGCCGTTGGCGGTGAAGACGATCTGCTCCGCCTGCGGCGTGAAATCCTTGCGCGCGAGATAGGCGGCGGCCGCATTGCGCGCGTTCTTGGTGCCGGTGCTGGTCGAGACGCGCAGCGCGGATTCCAGTGCGTCGACGCGCTCGAGCCCCGCAAGGCTCTTGGCGATCATGGCCCATTGCTGCGGCAGCAGGGGGTAATTGACCTCGAAATCGATGCGCGCGTCGCGCGGCTCGCTCATCGTCTCGACTTCGCGCCTGATATCGCCGGAGATGAAGGTGCCGCGGCCGACCTCGCCGACGACGAGGCCGCGGCGGAGCAGCTCCGTATAAACCCGGCTCGCGGTCGAGACCGCAATGCCACGGTCGTACGCAAAATTGCGCTGCGGCGGCAGCCGGTCGCCGGGCCTTAACGTGCCGTTAGAGATATCGGCGGCAATGGCATCGGCAAGCTTCACGTACTCGAACTTGGACATTATTGCACCGAGAGCAATGTTTTCCTTGTACCGAGCAATGTACTGGAGCATTTAAGTTCCATCAAGGTCCGCGATTGAGCCGAGGTGAGCGAGAGCAATCCGACGGCAAATGAGGTTCAGGCGCTTCCCGCGTCTGCGCCAACGGCATCGCTTCGCCGCGCGGGACGATAGGCCGGAGAAGAAAAATGACCACGATCTCGCAAACTGCCGGGCGGAGTTTACGCCCATCCTCATCGGGCGGATTTTTCCGCGCGCTCGCCAGCGGCGCCTCTGCGCTGTTCGACCGCCTGGAGCGCCGCTCCGCCGTCAAGACGCTGAGCGAGCTCGACGACCGTGCCCTGCGCGACATCGGGATCACGCGCTGCCAGATCGAGGACGCGGTTTACGGGCAGGTCAAGGCCGAGCTGACGCGGTATCTGTAAGCTCCCTGCCGCTACGTTTGGCAGGTCCGGGCGTAGCGGCGTACATTGTTGCCGCATCGTCATTGCGAGCGGAGCGAAGCAATCCAGAGACTTTCCGCGGCGGCAGTCTGGATTGCTTCGTCGCTTCAGCGCAAAATTGCTGCGCAATTTGTCGCGAGCTCCTCGCAATGACGGAGCACGCCTCAATGCCTCACAACCAGCACCGAACACTTGGCATAACGCACCACGTGCCCGGCATTGGAGCCGAGGAAATAGGTGCGCATCGCCGGCCGGTGCGAGGTCATCACGATCAGGTCGGCCTTCATGTGCGCGGCTTCCTCCAGGATCTCGTGATAGATGCCGCCCTGGCGCACCACGCTGGAGATGCGGGAAGGCTCGATGCCGGATTCGCGTGCGACGATGGCGAGTGCTTCTTCCGAAGTCTGGCGCTGCTGCTCGTCGAAATCGGCCGGCACGTATTCGGCCAGCATCACCGGCGTCATCGGCAGCACGTTGAGCAGGCGTATCGATCCGTTCCAGGTCTGCGACAGCGTCAACGCAGTTGCGATCGCCGGCTTGGCGAGATCGGTGTCGGCGAGATCGATGGGCACGAGAATGGACTTGAACATCTGCGCCTCCCTATTGACCAGGCTGGATCAAACGGTCGAGACGGCGCCCGCGCGTCTCATCCCGATCGAAGCAGCTTGGGGCTGACGAACAGCACCAGTTTGCCGCGGCGGTAGGCCACGTCCCCCCAATCCTTGACGTCAAAGTCGAAGATCGCAAGCCCCGCGGTGGGCAGGTTGTGGGCGAGCGCCTTGGCGCCGGCGTGATCGCCGCCGCCCATCAGCATGAGCGCGACCTCGTGCATGCCGGGATTGTGGCCGACCAGCAGCAACCGCTTCGGGTTGGCCGGGACGGTTGCAGTGCGAATGGACTCCAGGATCTGCGCGGGATCGGCGCCATAGAGCTCCGGCAGAATCTCGACCTGCGGCGCCGCGACGCGGTCCTTCATCGCGGTCCAAGCGATATCCCAGGTCTGCCGGGCCCGGACGGCATGCGACACCAGCACGGCGTCGGGAAAGGGGGGATGCGCGGCGATCCAATCGCCTATCTGCTCGGCATCCCTGTGGCCGCGGTCGTCGAGCCGGCGATCCTGGTCACGGCCGCTCGGCGCGTCAGTCTCGGTCTTGGCGTGACGCAGCAGCATTAAACGGCGCATGGCATTCTCGAATCGTTACGCGTCCAGAATAATCTACAGGCGCCGGTTGAGGACAAGGTGACAAGCGCCCGATCGGTCCTTTAAGAAAACGACATGAGTGAGACTTTCACAAGCGCGTCCCAGGAAGAAGCCGGCTTTTGCGAGCGCATGCGGCTGTCGTTCGATCTCGACGCCGACATCTGCGTCATCGGGGCGGGGCTTGCCGGGCTCTCCATCGCGCTGGAGGCGGCCCGGCTGGGAGCCAGTGTCGCGGTGCTCGAGGGCCGCCACATCGGCTGGAACGCCTCCGGCAACCAGCTAGGCACCGTAATGCCCGGCTTTGCGCTACCGCTCACCGATCTGATCGAGCGCATCGGCTTCGAGGACGCGCGCGAATTGTGGGCATTGTCGAAGGAGGGCGCCGAATTCGTCCGCGCCAACGCCACCGAAGAGAACATACCGGGGATCGGCCCGAGCGACGGCGTGCTGGAAGTCTCCAATGTCGATGCCGGCGACCGGCTGATCAGCCGCTTGCAGATGCTGAGCGAGGATTTCGACACCGAGGTCGAGGGCTGGCAGGTCGATCGCGTCCGCGGGGTGCTGAACACCGACCGCTACTTCCACGGCATATATTATCCCAAGGCGTTCCAGGTCGACGGCCGCAAATATGTGCACGGCCTTGCGACGCTGGCGCGGCGCGCCGGCGCTCGCATCTTCGAAGATACGCCGGTGGTCAGCATCGATCATTCCGGCATTCGCAAGCGCATCGTGACGCCGTCGGCACGGCTGCGCGCCACGCACATCGTACTCGCCGGCAATATCCATCTCGGCGCGCCCTTGAGGCGCCTGTCGGAGACGCTGCTGCCGGTCTGGCGCTATGCCGGGATCACCGCGCCGCTCGGTGAGCGCGTGCATGAGATCATCGCCTTCAAGGGATCGGTGATGGATTCCGACGGCGTCGACCACTTTCGTATCGTCGACGGCGACCGGCTGATGTGGGAGAGCCCTGAGACCACCTGGGCTGCGCGTCCACAGCGCTTTGCGGGCGCAGTCAGGCGACGAATCCGATCCATCTTTCCCCAACTGGGCAATGTCGAGGTCACCGACATGTTCGGCGGTGCCACCGGTCAGACCGTGCATGGCATGCCGCAGATCGGCCAGTTGCGCAAAGGTCTGTGGGTGGCGAGCGGTTTCGGCGGCCACGGCATGAACACCTCGGCCATGGCCGGACAGTTGATCGCGCGCAGCATCCTGTGGGGCGACGAGCGCTGGCGGCTATTCTCGCCGTTCGAGCTGGTCTGGGCGGGCGGTACGACCGGACGCGTCGCCGGCCAATTGGTCGGGATCTGGGGCAGGGCGAGTTCGGCCGTCGCAGGCTCGCTTGCCCGCTACCGCGAACGGGCGCGGGTCAAGGACAGGGAACGCGAGGCGCGTCTGGCCTCGGCTAACCGGGCCGCCGGCACCGGTCCGCGACGTCCGCCGCCCGGTGTCCGGCCGCGGCCGACCCCGCCGCCGAGACCTGCGGCCAAGGAGGTGGAACCGGTTTCTCATGACCAGAGCGTCTCGCAATAAGTTGAGAAAAACTCCGCCTGGAAGTGTAACGTCGGCCGTTAGAGCCCGTATCTCAGGGCGTGGACTTCCCGCGCACGGAGAATGAGATGTTTGACCGCCGCATCCTGTTGACGACAGTCGCCGGCCTGTTCGGTCTTTCGGCCTTCCGCTGGCTGAGAGGGTCCCCGGCCGAGGCCGGAGAGAAGGCCGCGGAAAAGTTCGAGATCCAGAAGACGGAGGCCGAGTGGCGCGCCCAGCTCACGCCGCAGCAATATGAGATCCTGCGCAATCACGGTACCGAGCGGCCTGGCTCCAGCCCGCTGCTTGGGGAGCATCGCAAGGGCATCTTCGCCTGCGCCGGCTGCGACCTGCCGCTGTTTGCGTCTGACACCAAGTTCGAGAGCGGCACCGGCTGGCCGAGCTTCTACCAGCCGATCGAAGGCAATGTCGGCAAGACCGAGGACCGTACCTACGGCATGGTCCGCACCGAGGTGCATTGCCGGCGCTGCGGCGGCCATCTCGGCCACGTCTTCGACGACGGTCCGAAGCCGACCGGATTGCGCTACTGCATCGATGGTTTCGGCCTGGTCTTCCACCCGGCTGCTGCGTCGGCCACATAGGCCGTTGTGGTTGTCATTCCGAGGCGACGCGTAAGCATCGAACGACGGTGCGCGATTGCGCAGCTGAGAATCTCGAGAGTCCGGGTTCGGTCCTGTGGACCGCCCAAGAATGACCTGATGCCCTCGGCAATTGTTGCCGGCCCGGCAATTGTGCCCCGGTTATCCGACCGGGACCTGTCTATTTAAGTCATTGATCTATTGAGAATACCCGCATTGGCATAGCCTTTGCGACTGTCTCCTTCGACTGCGGCCATGCGTTGGCGCCGCCGAGATCGGATTTGGAGACAAAGTTATGGGTATCTTCGATGCAATGAACACCTCGGTGGGTGGCCTGCAGGCGCAGTCCTTTGCGCTTCAGAACATTTCCGGCAACATCGCGAACTCTTCCACCACCGGTTACAAGGGCATCGGGACCAGCTTCGTCGATCTCATTCCCGACGCCTCGGTGCCGAGCAAGCAGGTCGCGGGCGGCGTGACGGCCAACGCGAAGGCCACCATCACCACGCAGGGCACGATCTCGTCCTCCTCTGTCGCCACTAACATGGCGATCACCGGCGACGGCTTCTTTTCGGTGCAGAAGGCGAGCGGCGTCGTCGACAACGTGCCGGTGTTCGACGGCGTCAACTATTACACCCGCCGCGGCGACTTCCAGCTCAATTCCAACGGCAATCTCGTCAACGGCGCCGGCTACTATTTGATGGGCGTCACGGTGGATGCGAAGACGGGCAATCCGACCGGCAGCGTGCCGACAGTGCTGCAGTTCCAGAACAACTTTGTCCCGGCGCAGGCAACGACCTCGATCCAGTACGGAGCGAACCTGCCGTCGCAGCCGAAGACGGTGGCGAGCTCCACTGCGGCGAGCGGCACGCTCCTGGCCTATGGTGGTCTCGATCCGTCTGGCTTCGGAACGAATCCCCTGCCGGTCGGCTCTCCGGCTCCGCGCAAGGACGCCACCTTCACGGGTGGAGCTGCCTCCAACAGTGTGCCAGGGGCGATCACTGCTGCGACGAAATTGTCGGGCACCGCGCCGAGCGACTCGCTGACAACAGGCTTTGCGGCAGGCGATACCATTATCGTCGGTACGTCCCCTGCGACGACGATCACGATTACCGCGGCGGGCGGCCTGCATGACGCGACGCACATTCCCGCCGATGGCACCGTCGGCGACCTGCTTGCGGCGATCGGCACCGCCACGGGCGTAGCGCCGACCATCAGCACCTCGAACGGTGCCATCACCTTCCACACCGGCACGGCGCAGGACCTCAGCATCCAGAGTACGTCGGCCGGGTTCTCCGACCTCGGATTGACGAGCCCGGTGACCCAGGCACGTGGCACCGGCACGGTCGGAACCGGTACCGTGGTCGGCAACGACGTCGACACCTTCACCAAGGAGTCGATCAGTGGCGGTGCGGTGACCGCCTACAACGCGTCCGGCACCCCGGTGAACCTGCAGCTGCGCTGGGCCAAGACTGACAGCGCCTCGCTCGGCGCGGGGCATGCCGACACCTGGAACCTGTTCTACCAGACCGACCCGAATGCGACCGGTACGCAGACCGCCTGGGTGAACACCGGCCAGGCCTTCACCTTCGCAAGCGACGGCTCGCTCACCTCGCCGAGCGGCTCGGGCATCACCATCAACAACGTCAGCGTCGGCGGTCAGCAGCTCGGCTCGGTGGCCTTCAACATCTCCTCGGGCGGATTGACGCAATATGCCAGCACCGGTGGCGCGGTGACCATCAACACCATCACGCAGAACGGCTACGCTGCCGGTCAGCTCCGTTCGGTCTCCGTCAGCAACAACGGCCTCGTGATCGGCACGTTCTCCAACGGTCAGAACCTCGACCTCGCCCAGGTGACGCTGTCGCACTTCAACGGCACCAACTACCTGAAAGCGATGGACGGCGGCGCCTATGCGGTCACCGACCAGTCGGGGCCGGCGATCGCGGGTGCCTCAGGCACCATCAGCGGCTCGTCGCTGGAAGGCTCGAACACCGACATCGCCGACGAGTTCACCAAGCTGATCGTGACCCAGCAGGCCTATTCGGCCAACACCAAGGTGATCACGACAGCGAATTCGATGGTGCAGGACCTCCTGAACGTGTTGCGCTGATCGGCGCGTGACGTAACCAAAGGCGGCTAGTCAACATGGGTTTGAGTTCAGCCCTCGCCAGTGCGATGAGCGGTCTGCGTGCCAACCAGGCCGCGCTCTCGATCGTCTCCTCGAACGTCGCAAATTCGCAGACGCCTGGTTACGTCGCCCAGACGCCGAACC
>JAEYRD010000007.1 GCA_023435725.1 Pseudomonadota bacterium
CCGAACGACGCGAGCGAGCCGATCAGACCGATGTTCGGACCCTCAGGGGTCTCGATCGGGCACATGCGGCCGTAGTGCGACGGGTGGACGTCACGGACCTCCATGCCGGCGCGGTCACGGGACAGACCACCCGGGCCGAGGGCCGACAGACGCCGCTTGTGCGTCAGGCCCGCGAGCGGGTTGTTCTGGTCCATGAACTGCGACAGCTGCGACGTGCCGAAGAACTCCTTGATCGACGCCACGACCGGGCGGATGTTGATCAGGGTCTGCGGCGTGATCGCCTCGACGTCCTGCGTCGTCATGCGCTCGCGCACGACGCGCTCCATCCGGGACAGGCCCGTGCGGACCTGGTTCTGGATGAGCTCGCCGACGGCGCGGATCCGGCGGTTGCCGAAGTGGTCGATGTCGTCCGTCTCGACGCGCACCTCGATCGCCTCGCCGGCGCGCACGCCGGGCAGGGTGGCCGTCTCGTTGTGCAGGGCTGCCATGTAGCGGATCGTCGCGACGACGTCCTCCACCGTGAGGACCGACGCCGTCAGCGGCGAGTCGAGCCCGAGCTTCTTGTTCGCCTTGTAGCGGCCGACCTTCGCCAGGTCGTAGCGCTTGGGGTTGAAGTAGAAGTTCTCGAGCAGGGCGCGGCCGGCCTCGACCGTCGGCGGCTCGCCCGGACGGATCTTCCGGTAGATGTCGAGGAGGGCCTCCTCCTCGGTGTGCACGTGGTCCTTCTCGAGGGTCTCGAGGACGGCCGGGAAGTCCTTGAACTCCTCGCGGATCTGGTCCTCGGGCATGCCGAGCGCCTTGAGGAAGACCGTGACCGACTGCTTGCGCTTGCGGTCCACGCGCACGCCGACGGCGTCGCGCTTGTCGATCTCGAACTCGAGCCACGCGCCCCGCGACGGGATGATCCGCGCGGTGAAGACGTCCTTGTCGCTCGTCTTGTCCGCCGTGCGCTCGAAGTACACGCCGGGCGAGCGGACGAGCTGGGAGACGACGACGCGCTCCGTGCCGTTGATGATGAACGTGCCGCGCTCGGTCATGAGCGGGAACTCGCCCATGAAGACCGTCTGGCTCTTGATCTCACCGGTCGTGTAGTTCACGAACTCCGCGGTCACGAACAGCGGCGCCGCGTACGTGAAGTCCTTTTCCTTGCACTCCTCCGGGGTGTACTTCGGAGGTTCGAAGCGGTGGTCGCGGAACGACAGCGACATGCTCCCGCCGAAGTCCTCGATCGGGGAGATCTCCTCGAAGATCTCCTCCAGGCCCGACGACGTCGGAACGTCCTGCCGACCGGCCGCGGCGGCCGCCGCCACGCGCTCCTGCCACGCCGCGTTGCCGAGCAGCCAGTCGAAGCTGTCCGTCTGCAGGCCCAGGAGGTCGGGGACCTCGAGGGGCTCGTGGATCTGGGCGAAGGAGATGCGGCGGGAGGCAGTGCGGTTAGCGATGGCTTCGGCGGTAGGAGCAGAAGGGGTGCGCGAGGCAGCCAAGAGGGGTCCTTCCAGTGCGGATCGTGTGCACACGCGCCGCGTTGTGGCCTACCCTGCTCACTCGCCTTGTGATCAGCCGGGCGTCACGAGCCCATGACGATCGGCTCGGCACCCGGGCAGCGCACGGGACCGATGGGCGGTTGAGGGGTACGGGCACAAGCCAGCGCAAAGCGCTAGCGTACTCAAGTAGTGCAAGGGTGTCCAACACGCCGCCGGTGATGCTGGTCACGCGACCACATGTGTGCATGAACGTCGCACCCAGCGAGGCCCGCCCCGTGTGCCGGGAGCGGGCCTCGCTCGGTGTTCGGTGGCGTCCTGAGGGACGCCGTGCGCCCCTCAGGGCGCGGGGGTCACTTGAGGGTGACGGTGGCGCCGGCGCCCTCGAGCTGCGCCTTCGCCTTCTCGGCGGCGTCCTTGTTGACACCCTCGAGGACAGGCTTCGGAGCGCCGTCGACCAGGTCCTTGGCCTCCTTCAGGCCGAGGCTGGTGAGGGCGCGCACCTCCTTGATGACCTGGATCTTCTTGTCGCCGGCAGCCTCGAGGACGACGTCGAACTCCGACTTCTCCTCGGCCTCCTCGGCGGCGGCCGGGCCGGCAGCACCCGCGGCCGCGACGGCGACGGGGGCAGCAGCGGTGACCTCGAAGACCTCCTCGAACTTCTTCACGAAGTCCGAGAGCTCGATGAGCGTGAGCTCCTTGAACGCGTCGATGAGCTCGTCGATGGTGAGCTTCGCCATGGTGGCGTTCCTTCCTGGGTTGCCCTGCCCTGCGGGCAGGTCTCGTGGTTGACGAGGGGGGGACGACCGTCAGGCCGCCATCTCCTCTGCCCGCTTCTCGCGCAGGGCATCGATCGTGCGCACGGCCTTGGCCGAGGACGCGTTGAACAGGTAAGCAGCCTTGGTGAGCGACGCCTTCATGGCGCCCGCAGCCTTGGCGAGCAGGACCTCGCGCGACTCGAGGTCGGCGAGCTTCGTGATGTCAGCCGCGGTCACGGGGCGGCCGTCGACGACGCCCCCCTTGATCACGAGCTGGGGGTTGGCCTTGGCGAAGTCACGCAGTCCCTTGGCGACCTCCACCGGGTCGCCCGTGACGAAGGCGATGGCAGAGGGGCCGGCAAGCTGGTCGTCGAGTCCCTCGACGCCCGCCTCACGGGCCGCGATGGCCGAGAGCGTGTTCTTCACCACGGCGTAGGTTGCGTTGCCGCTGAGCGAGCGGCGCAGCGTCTTCAGCTGCGCCACCGAGAGGCCGCGGTACTCGGTCAGCACGACTGCGCTGGCCTCGCGGAAACGCTCGGTGAGCTCGGCGACCGCGGCTGCCTTGTCAGGCCTCGCCATGGCATTCCTTCCGATGGTCGTACCGCACGACGTCGCACCACCGGGTCCGGACATGCAACGAGCCCCGTGCACAGGCGCGGGGCTCGGAGGGCACCGGACGACGTCCGGCACTACCGGTCTCTCACCTGCGCGGGCCCCCGCTGCTGCGGGACTTCGGTGCACACCCCGGAGGGAGCGCGACGACCTGCGGTCTTGGGCGTCGACCAGAGTACGTGACCGCGCGGGGTTCCCCAAATCGCGGGCTTCGTGCCAGGGACGCAGGAGGGCCCGGTCCGTGCGGACCGGGCCCTCCTGGTGGATCAGGGAGTCGCGCTCAGGCGACGTCCTCCTCCTGCAGGAGGTTGCGCGTGCGGCTCTGGTCGAGCGGGATGCTCGGGCCCATGCTCGTCGCGACGAACGCCTTCAGCAGGTAACGGCCCTTCGAGGCGGCCGGCTTGAGCCGGAGCACCTCCTCGAGCGCGGCCGCGTAGTTCTCCACCAGCTGGGTGTCGTCGAACGACACCTTGCCGATGATGAAGTGCAGGTTCGAGTGCTTGTCGACCCGGAACTCGATCTTGCCGCCCTTGATGTCCGTCACGGCCTTGGCGACGTCCATCGTGACCGTGCCCGTCTTCGGGTTCGGCATGAGACCACGCGGGCCGAGGATCTTGCCCAGGCGGCCGACCTTGCCCATCAGGTCCGGCGTCGCGACCGCGGCGTCGAAGTCCGTGTAGCCGGCGGCCACCTTCTCGATCAGCTCGTCGCCACCGACCTCGTCGGCACCGGCCGCACGGGCCTGCTCCGCCTTCTCGCCGTTGGCGAAGACCAGCACGCGGGCCGTCTTGCCCGTGCCGTGCGGGAGGTTGACCGTGCCGCGGACCATCTGGTCCGCCTTGCGCGGGTCGACACCGAGGCGGAACGCCACCTCGACAGTCGCGTCGTACTTCGTCACCGACGTCTGCTTCGCCAGCCGGATCGCCTCCAGCGGCGCGTACAGCCGCGAGCGGTCGATCTTCTCAGCGGCTGCGCGGTAACCCTTGCTGCGCTGCGTCATCTGCTCATCTCCTTGGTAGCAGTCGTGGTCTGCGGGCCAGCGCCTGGCCCTGCCACTCCCCCGCGCCGCGGTGACGCGGGGCCTTGCACCTACCTCCGGGCCGAGGTCCTCAGTCCTGGACCGTGTCCTCATTGTCCAGGACCTGCGGTCCTCGCCCTACGGCAGAACGCCTTCCGGCGCCCTACCTCCGGGCCGAGGTCCTCAGTCCTGGACCGTGATCCCCATCGAGCGGGCCGTGCCCGCCACGATCTTCATCGCGGCCTCGACGTCGTTGGCGTTGAGGTCCTCGAGCTTCGTCTGCGCGATCTCGCGCACCTGGTCGCGGGACAGCGACGCCACCTTGGTGGTGTGCGGCGTCGGCGAGCCCTTGGCCACGCCCGCGGCCTTCTTGATCAGCTCGGCGGCCGGCGGGGTCTTGGTGATGAAGGTGAACGAGCGGTCCTCGTACACCGTGATCTCGACCGGGATGACGTTGCCGCGCTGCGACTCGGTCGCCGCGTTGTACGCCTTGCAGAACTCCATGATGTTGACGCCGTGCTGACCGAGCGCGGGGCCGATCGGCGGCGCGGGGGTGGCCGCGCCGGCGTTGATCTGGAGCTTGATGAGGCCGGTGACCTTCTTCTTCGGGGGCATGACGCCTCCCTCTCTTCCTCGTGGGCCGACGCCGTGGGCGATGACCCGGTTGCAGGGCCCCGCGGCGCGGGGCGGTCAGCAGGTCAGATCTTCGAGACCTGGCTGAAGGACAGCTCGACCGGGGTCTCCCGGCCGAAGAGCGAGACGAGCACCTTGAGCTTCTGGCTCTCGGCGTTGATCTCGGAGATCGTCGCGGGCAGCGTGTCGAAGGGGCCGCCGTCGGTGACGGTGACCGACTCGCCGACCGTGAAGTCGACCTCGACGGGCTTGGCGGCCGCCTTGGTGGCGGCCTGCGTGGGCGCCTTGGCCTCGATGACGGGCGCGAGCATCGAGAAGACCTCGTCGAGCGTCAGCGGGACCGGCTGGTGCGTGTGGCCCACGAAGCCCGTGACGCCGGGCGTGTGGCGCACCGCGCCCCACGACTCGTCGGTGAGGTCCATGCGGACGAGGACGTAGCCGGGGATCCGCACGCGCTTGACGACCTTGCGCTGCGCGTTCTTGATCTCGACGACCTCTTCCATGGGCACCTCGACCTGGAAGATGTAGTCCTCCATGTTGAGGCTCTGCGTGCGCGACTCGAGGTTCGCCTTCACGCGGTTCTCGTAGCCGGCGTACGAGTGGATGACGTACCAGTCGCCGGGCTGACGGCGCAGCGCGGTCTTGAACGCCTCGACCGGGTCCTCGTCGTCCTCGTCCTCGTCGGCGGCGTCCTCGTCGGCGTCGTGCGCCGAGGGCTCGTCGGCGTCGACCTCGTCGTCGCCGGCCACGTCGTCGAGCTCGGTCGCCTCGACGTCCGTGCCGTCGACCTCGTCACCCGCGGTCGCCTCGACCGACTCGACCGACGCGACGGCGTCCGCGAGCTCGTCCTCGGCGCCCGGCGTGGGCTCCTGCGACTCCTGCGACACGTGCAACCTGCTTTCTCCGGTGGTCGGCCCGCGGGCCGGCGGTGCGCGGCCCGGGGCCGCGCGGGTGGGGTGGGTGCCGGCGCCGGGCCGGCGCGCGTCACCCGAAGACGAGGAACGTCAGCTGGCCGAGGCCCAGGTCGATGACCGTCACGAAGGCCATGACGACCGCGACGAAGACGAGCACGACGCCCGTGTAGGTCACGAGCTCCTGACGCGTGGGCCGGACGACCTTCTTGAGCTCGGCCACGACCTGGCGCACGAAGAGCGCGATGCGCGCGAACAGCCCGCGCTTCTCCTCGCCACGACGCGGTGCGTGCTCGCCCTTGCGGGCGGCCGAGCCCTCGGCGTCGGACGCCGCGGCCGCTGCGGTATCGCTCACGTCTGGCCCCTGTCTCGTGACTCGTCTCGTGCGACTCCCGGGTGGGTGCCGCGGGTCGAGGACGTGCCGACAGGCCGACGCGTCGCGCCGGACCGTCCGGCGGTCCTGCTCACGGCGGGCGACCCGCGACCGGCGGCCGACCCCGAGGGGCGGCCGGGCCGAGGTCGTTCCGCGTGCGCAGGGCAGACAGGACTCGAACCTGCAACCTGCGGTTTTGGAGACCGCTGCGCTACCAATTGCGCCACTGCCCTACGACGGCCTGGTCCGCCACGAGTCCGCCGACCCTCGCGCGAGGGCGTGCTTCATCATGGCGGGCGTCAACCGCCGGGGGATCACTGTACGCGACGCGCGGCGCGTGGTCGAACCCGGCCGTCCGCGGCGAGGACGGCGCCGCCGCACCGGCACGGCCGCAGCCGCACGGCACCGGCACCGCGGCGGCGAGGCGCGGACGGGCACGTGCGTACCACGTCGTGACACCGCCGGCGCGCGCGGCGACGGCTCTGCTTGGATGGGCGTCGTGAGCGAGCACAGCGCAGCGACGTCGACGTCCCCCCGCGCGCGGGTCTCCACCCGCGTCGCCGCCATCGCGGAGTCCGCGACGCTCGCGGTCGACGCCAAGGCGAAGGCCCTCAAGGCCGCCGGCAGGCCCGTCATCGGGTTCGGCGCCGGCGAGCCCGACTTCCCGACGCCCGACTACATCGTCGAGGCCGCGGTGCGCGCCGCGCAGGACCCCGCGAACCACCGCTACTCCCCCGCCGCCGGCCTGCCCGTGCTGCGCGAGGCGATCGCCGCCAAGACGCTGCGCGACTCCGGGTACGAGGTGCGCCCGTCGGACGTGCTCGTCACCAACGGCGGCAAGCAGGCCGTCTACCAGGCGTTCGCGGCGGTCCTCGACCCGGGCGACGAGGTGCTGCTGCCCGCGCCGTACTGGACGACGTACCCCGAGGCGATCCGCCTGACCGGCGCGTCCCCCGTCGAGGTGTTCGCGGGCGTCGACCAGGGCTACCTCGTGACCGTCGAGCAGCTCGAGGCCGCGCGGACCCCGCGCACCAAGGCGCTGCTGTTCAACTCGCCGTCCAACCCGACCGGCGCCGTGTACTCCCCCGAGCAGACGGCCGAGATCGGCCGCTGGGCGCTCGAGCACGGCATCTGGGTGATCACCGACGAGATCTACGAGCACCTCACCTACGACCACGCGGTGTTCACGCCCGTCGTGCGCGTCGTGCCGGAGCTCGCGGACACCACGATCGTGCTCAACGGCGTCGCCAAGACGTACGCGATGACCGGCTGGCGCGTGGGCTGGATGATCGGGCCGTCGGACGTCGTCAAGGCCGCGACCAACCTGCAGTCGCACCTGACGTCGAACGTCGCGAACGTGTCGCAGCGCGCGGCCGTCGCCGCGCTCACGGGCGACCTGTCGGCCGTCGAGACGATGCGTGCGGCCTTCGACCGCCGCCGCCGGACGATGGTCGAGATGCTCGAGGCGATCGACGGCGTGCGGTGCCCCGCGCCGCAGGGCGCGTTCTACGCGTACCCGTCGGTCGAGGGCGTGCTGGGCCGGACGATCCGCGGCGTCACGCCGACGACGTCGGCCGAGCTGGCCGCGCTGATCCTCGACGAGGCCGAGGTGGCCGTGGTCCCCGGCGAGGCGTTCGGCCCGAGCGGGTACCTGCGGCTGTCGTACGCGCTCGGCGACGACGACCTCGTCGAGGGCGTGCGCCGCATCCAGGCGCTGCTGGGCGAGGCCGTCTGACGGCGCCCGCCGTGCCGCGCTGAGCCGGGGGTCCACCGATCGGTGGACCCCCGGTCCCGTCTCCCGGTCGTCCCGTGAGGCCCGCCCCGGCCGCCACGCTGGGCGCATGACGACGACGAGTGCCCCGGCCGTCCTGGTCGAGGGCCTGCACAAGAGGTACGGCGACAAGCGCGCCGTCGACGGGCTCAACCTGCGCGTCGAGCACGGCGAGATCGTGGCGGTGCTCGGGCCGAACGGCGCGGGCAAGACGACGACCGTCGAGACGCTCGAGGGGTTCCGCCGCGCGGACGCGGGGCACGTGCGCGTGCTCGGCGAGGACCCCGCGCACGGCGACCGTCGGTGGCGGTCCCGGCTCGGTGTCGTGCTGCAGGACAACCACGACATGGCCGAGGCGACGGTGCGCGAGATCGTGCACCACGTCGCGGGCTTCTACCCGGCGCCGCGCGACCCGGAGGCCGTGATCGACGCCGTCGGGCTGCGCGAGAAGCGCTCGGCGCGCACGCGCGCGCTGTCGGGCGGGCAGCGGCGCCGCCTCGACGTCGCGCTCGGCGTGGTCGGCGACCCCGAGCTGCTGTTCCTCGACGAGCCGACCACCGGGTTCGACCCGCAGGCGCGCCACGAGTTCTGGGGCCTCGTGCACGCGCTGCGCGACGAGGGCACGACGATCCTGCTGACGACGCACTACCTCGAGGAGGCCGAGCACCTGGCCGACCGGGTCGTCGTGGTCGCGGACGGCCGCGTCGTCGCCGAGGGCACGCCGGACGCGCTCGGCGGGCGCAGCGCGCGGCGGGCCCGCGTGCGGTGGACCGAGGACGGCGCACCCCACGAGGAGGCCACCGACACGCCCACCGCGCTCGTCGCGCGGCTCACGAGCAGGCTCGCGGGCCCGGACGGCGAGGTCCCCGGGCTCCAGGTGCTGCGCCCGACGCTCGAGGACGTCTACCTCGGGCTCATCGACGCCGCGCAGGACGCCGCCGCCACGACCCACGAGGAGACGTCCCGATGACCACGACCACCCCCGCCCCGGCCCGCGGCACGGGCCGCACGACCCCGCGCACCGCCGGCCGTCTGCCGGGCACCGCGCGCCTCGCGTGGTCGCGCACCGCGTTCGAGGTCCGCACGTTCTTCCGCGAGCGCGACGCCGTGGTGTTCGTGTTCGCCTACCCGATCCTCATGCTCGCGATCTTCGCGACGGTCTTCGGCACCGACGACGAGGTCGTCGCGGGGTCGGGCGTGCACTTCCCGCAGTACTTCCTGCCCGGGATGGTCGCGACCGGCGTCATGCTCTCGAGCTTCCAGAACCTCGCGATCTCGATCGCGGGCGAGCGCGACGACGGCACGCTCAAGCGGCTGCGCTCGACGCCGCTGCCCCCGGCCGCGTACTTCCTCGGCAAGACCGGGCAGGTGCTCGTGACCGCCGGTGTGCAGACCGCCCTGCTGCTCGCGGTCGCGGCGCTCGTCTTCGACGTGCCGCTGCCCGACGACGCGGCGCGCTGGGGCACGTTCGCGTGGGTGTTCGTGCTCGGCACGGCCGCGGGGGCCGTGTGCGGCGTCGCCTACTCGTCCGTGCCGCGCACCGGCCGCTCCGCGAGCCCTGTCGTGATCCCCGTGGTGCTGGTCCTGCAGTTCGTGTCGGGCGTGTTCTTCCGCTTCGACCAGCTCCCGACCTGGATGCAGCAGGTCGCGTCGGTGTTCCCGCTCAAGTGGATGGCGCAAGGCATGCGCTCGGTGTTCCTGCCGGACGCCGCGGTCGTGGTCGAGCCGTCGGGGTCGTGGCAGCACGGCGCCACGGCGGCGGTGCTCGCGGCGTGGCTCGTGGTCGGGCTCGTGGTCGGCGTGCGCACGTTCCGCTGGCGGCGGCGTGACGACGGCTGACGGCGCGGGCGTGGCAGAGTCCGGGGCATGAGCGCGTCGCCGGCACCGGAGCGGGAGGTCGTGGGCCGGCACGACTTCTGGCTCCGCACGCTGCGGCTGTGGGACCTGGGGTTCGTCGCGATGGTCGTGCTGTCGGCCGGCGCGATCGCCCTCGACTCGATGCCGACGCAGCGCAAGGTCGTCGCGGTCGTGCTGCTGGTCGTGCTGGCCGTCGCGTACGGCGTGCTCGGCCACGTCGCCGCGGTGCGCGGCGCCCCCCGCCGCGCCGACGCGTACCTCGCGGTGCTGACGGCCGTGAGCACGGCGCAGGTGGTGCTGGGCGGCATCGGGACCGTCCTGCTGTTCCTCGCGTACTCGCAGACCTGGTTCTTCGCACGGACGCGGCGCGCCGGCGTCCTGTGGTGCGCCGCCCTCACGGTGGGCGTCACGGCGGCCTCCGTGTGGCGCGAGGGCGCCGACACGGGGGTCGCCGCGCAGATCGCCGGGCAGTTCGGGATCGCGCTGCTGTTCGCGGTGGTGCTCGGGCTGTGGATCACGCACGTCGCCGAGCAGAGCGAGGAGCGCGCGTACCTGCTGGAGGAGCTGCGCGAGACGCAGGACGCGCTCGCGGCGTCGCACCACGCCGCGGGCGTCGTCGCCGAGCGCGAGCGCCTCGCGGGCGAGATCCACGACACGCTCGCGCAGGGGTTCACGTCGGTCGTGATGCTCGCGCAGACGGCCGCCGCCGAGCTCGCCGGCGGGCACGTCGAGCGCGCGGCCGAGCGCCTCGGCCACATCGAGGACGTCGCACGCGACAACCTCGCGGAGGCGCGCGCGCTCGTCGGCGCGTTCTCGCCCCCCGGCCTGGGCGACGGCTCGCTCGCCGACGCGCTGCGCCGCCTCGCGCAGCGCTTCGGCGCCGAGACCGGTGTGCACGTCGACGTGGTCGACGACGCGCCGGGCGGCGTGCCGGGCCGCGAGGCGCAGGTCGTGCTGCTGCGCGCCGCGCAGGAG
>JAEYRD010000115.1 GCA_023435725.1 Pseudomonadota bacterium
TTCCTGCGCGCCGCTTTGCCATGCCTTGTGCTGACCGCCCTTGAGGGCGCGCCGGCGGCCGCCCAGAGCCTCACGCCCGACCTGTTCAATCCTAACCGAGGCGGCTTTGCCTCGCCCGACACGCTGCCGACGCGCCGCACGGCGGGCTTGCCACAGGCGCCTTCGGACGCGCTGCCGACGCTGCCCGATCCCAATGCCGATCTGCGCAGGAGCCAGCAGGCACCGGCGCCCTCACGCGTCGGCCAGATCCCGACCTATGGCCTGCCCGCCGCCAGCGGCGCGAAGAGCGCCGGTTACGACTCGCTCAACCGCAAGCGGCAGCAGCCCAAGCTCTATCCCGGGCAGCCGAAGCCGAAGCGCCCCGTCGGCCCTGGCTCGCCGGTGCCAGCAGCAACGCCTGACAGGACGCTCGGCCCGCCGCGCATTGCACCGCCGCCGTCCGAGACCGCGCACAAGGTGCCGGTGCCAGCGGGGATTGCCGGCAACGCGCCCGGCCAGCCGCTGCGCCGGCGCCTCAAGCTCGACGAGGATCCATTCGGCCCCGTCGGCGACTATGCCGGCAGCTTCCTGATCAAGGGCGCGCTCGAGCTCTCCGGCGGCTACGACAGCAACCCGGCCCGCCTCAACAAGCCGGTCGGCTCGCCGGCCTATGTGGTCGCGCCCGAGCTCGTGGTGATGTCCGACTGGGAGCGCCACGCGCTGGTCGCGGACTTGCGCGGCTCGTTCTCCGGCTATGGCAACCAGATGCCGGCGACGATCGACGGCTTTGCCTCGCCATCGCCCGTCAATGTCGACCGCCCCGACTTCACCGGCCATGTCGATGGCCGCGTCGATGTTGATCGCGATCTCAAGCTGACCTCGCAGCTCCGTCTGCGGCTCGCCACCGACAATCCCGGCAGCCCGAACGTGCAGGCCGGACTGCAGAAATATCCGGTCTACGCCGCCTATGGCACGACCCTCGGGTTCGACCAGACCTTCAACCGCTTCCAGGTCGCGGCCGGCGCCACCGTCGATCGCACGGCTTATACCGACTCCAAGCTCACCGACGGCACGACCTCCAGCAACGACGACCGCGACTTCAACCAGTATGGCGGCATCGGCCGCTTCTCCTACGACCTCAAGCCGGGGCTGAAGCCGTTCGTCGAGATCGAAGGCGACAGCCGCGTGCACGACCAGCCCGCGGACCGCAACGGGTATTTCCGTGATTCATCGGGGGGCTACGCCAGGGTCGGCTCGACCTTCGAGTTCTCGCGCATTCTCACCGGCGAGATCTCGATCGGCTATACCGCACGCAACTACGTCGACCCGCGCCTCAGCCAGCTCTCGGGCTTCCTCACCGCAGGCTCGCTGATCTGGAATGCCAGCGGCCTGACCACCGTGAAATTCTTCACCGACACGCAGATCGCGGAGTCCACGGTCCCCGGCTCCTCCGGCGTGCTGGTGCGCACCTATGCGGCCGAGGTCGATCACGACTTCCGCCGCTGGCTCACGGCCGTCGGCAAGTTCACCTACGGCACGTACGACTACCAGAACCAGAATCGCAACGACAAGAGCTACTCGCTCGAAGGCAATTTGATCTACAAGCTTAACCGCAATCTCTGGATCAAGGGCACGCTGCGCCACGACATCCTGGATTCGAACCAGCCGGGATCGAGCTCGCAGGCAACGGTGGTGCTGGTGGGCGTGAGGATGCAGAACTAGGGGGCTAGGGGCGCCCCTGACCGCATCGGCGCCTTGTGGCGCCACTCTCGCCATACACTCCGCCGTCATGCCCCGCGAAGGGGCGTCCAGTACGCTGCGGCTTCTCGGTCAACGACGACGTTCTCGGAGTACTGGATCGCCCGCTCCAGTGCGCAAGTGCGCACAAGGCGGGCGATGACAGTCGTCTTTGTGGAAGCAGCCCGCGCAAAACTCAGCGCGGCAGATCCGTCCTCCCCATCAGGAACGTGTCGATCGACCGGGCGCAGAGCCGGCCTTCACGGATGGCCCAGACCACCAGCGACTGGCCGCGGCGCATGTCGCCGGCCGAGAACACGTTCGGGCGCGAGGTCTGGTAGTCCAGCGTGTTGGCCTTGACGTTGCCGCGCGGGTCGAGGTCGACCGAGAGCATCTTCAACAGGCCCTCGTGCACGGGATGCACGAAGCCCATGGCGAGCAGGACGAGCCTGGCGTCGAGCTCAAACTCCGTGCCGGCAATCGGCTTGAACTTGTCGTCGACGTGCACGCAGTGCAGCTTCGTGACCTTGCCGTTCTCGCCGGAAAACTTCTGCGTCAGCACGGCGTATTCGCGGACCGCGCCTTCGGCCTGGCTCGAGGACGTCCGCATCTTCAGCGGCCAGTTCGGCCAGGTCAGGCCCTTGTTCTCGCGCTCGGGCGGGGCGGGCATGATCTCGAGCTGGGTGACCGAGAGCGCGCCCTGGCGCAGCGAGGTGCCGATGCAGTCGGAGCCGGTGTCGCCGCCGCCGATCACGACGACATGCTTGCCGCCGGCGAGAATGTCGGCGACGCCGCCGAGCGGCTCGCTGGAGACGCGGCGGTTCTGCTGCGGCAGGAAATCCATCGCGTAGTGGATGCCGGACAGTTCGCGGCCGGGGATCGGCAGGTCGCGCGGGGCTTCCGCGCCGCCGGTCAGCGCCACGGCGTCGTATTCGTTGAGCATCTCGCGCGGATCGACATTGCCCTCAGTGCCGACATGGCTGTTGTAGTGGAAGGTAACGCCTTCGCCTTCCATCTGCTTGACGCGGCGGTCGATGATGCCCTTCTCCATCTTGAAGTCGGGAATGCCGTAGCGCAGCAGGCCGCCGGCCTTGGCGTACTTCTCGTAGACATGCACGTCGTGGCCGGCGCGTGCGAGCTGCTGCGCGCAGGCCATGCCGGCCGGACCCGAGCCGATCACCGCGACCTTCTTGCCGGTCTTGACGGCCGCGACCTCAGGCTTCAGCCAGCCATTGTCCCAGGCGCGGTCGACGATCGCGCATTCGATGGTCTTGATGGTAACAGGGTTGTCGTCGATGTTGAGCGTGCACGA
The DNA here is from genome assembly GCA_023435725.1 of Pseudomonadota bacterium. GTDB lineage: Bacteria > Pseudomonadota > Alphaproteobacteria > Rhizobiales > Xanthobacteraceae > Bradyrhizobium. Next base: position 3,029 of record JAEYRD010000115.1, read on the forward strand.
CGCCTCGCACGGCGCAGGACAAATGCGGCCGGTGAACTCCGGGAAGTTGTTGGTCGAGTGCAGATTGCGCGAGGCTTCTTCCCAGTTGCCCTGGTAGACGAGGTCGTTGAAGTCGGGGATCTGGTTATTGACGGGGCAGCCGGGCGTGCCGGGCGCGACCGAGCCGGTGCCGTGGCAATAGGGAATGCCGCAATTCATGCAGCGCGCGGCCTGGTCGCGCGTTTCCTTCTCGGTCAACGGAATGACGAACTCGTTGTAATGCTTCACGCGTTCGGCGACCGGGGTGTACTTGCGATCATGCCGTTCGATTTCGAGAAAACCCGTGATCTTGCCCATTAAACCCGAAGTCCCTGCCGCTTAGTTCGTTCTGTTTCTTCTCGTCGTCATTGCGAGGAGCGAAGCGACGAAGCAATCCACTCTGCATCAGAGGAGAAAGTCTGGATTGCTTCGCTGCGCTCGCAATGACGGGCTCTGATATTCACGCGCCGATCGCGATTTTCGGCTCGGCGTCCGCGTTGGCGGCCATTTCGCGCAGCGCGCGCCGGTACTCGACCGGCATCACCTTGCGGAATTTGGGCAGCCATTCCTTCCAGTTGGCGAGGATGTCGGCGGCGCGCTTGGAGCCGGTCGCCTTGGCGTGGCGCGTGATCAGCACGTGCAGCCGCTCGACGTCGGAGTCGAGCAGGTCCTTGAACACGTCGACCCGGCCGTGCGCCTCGAGGTCACCGGAGTGGTGATAGGTGCCGGCGTTGATCAGCTCTTCCGACAGCACCGGCTCGAGCTCGACCATCGCCATGTTGCACAGCTTGTCGAAGTCGCCGGTTTCGTCGAGCACATAGGCAATGCCGCCGGACATGCCGGCCGCGAAGTTGCGCCCGGTCTTGCCGAGCACGACCACGATGCCGCCGGTCATGTATTCGCAGCAATGATCGCCTGCGCCCTCGACCACGGCGACCGCGCCGGAGTTGCGGACGGCGAAACGTTCGCCGGCGATGCCGCGGAAGTAGCACTCGCCCTCGATCGCGCCGTACATCACCGTGTTGCCGACGATGATGCTCTCTTCCGGCACGATGCCGGCGTTCTTCGGCGGCTTGACGATGATCTTGCCGCCCGAGAGGCCCTTGCCGACATAGTCGTTGCCTTCACCCTCGAGCTCGAAGGTGACGCCGTGGGCGAGCCACGCGCCGAACGCCTGGCCGGCGGTGCCCTTGAGGCCGACATGGATGGTGTCGTGCGGCAGGCCGGCATGGCCGTAGATCTTGGCGACCGCGCCGGACAGCATCGCGCCGGCGGAACGGTTGGTGCTGTTGATCGTAGCCTCGATCTTCACCGGCGCACCGCGGTCGAGCGCAGGCGTTGCCTTCTCGATCAGCGCGCGGTCGAGCACCGCCTCCAGATGATGGTTCTGGCGCTCGGAGTGATAGATCTTCTGGCCCTTCTCTTCCTTCTGCTTGACGAACAGCTTCGAGAAGTCGAGGCCCTTGGCCTTCCAGTGCGCGACCAGCTTGGTCTGGTCGAGCAGCTGAACCTGGCCGACCATCTCGTTGAAGGTGCGGAAGCCGAGCGAGGCCATGATCTCGCGGACTTCCTCAGCGACGAAGAAGAAGTAGTTGATCACGTGCTCGGGCTGGCCGGTGAAGCGCTTGCGCAGGACGGGGTCCTGGGTCGCGACCCCGACCGGGCAGGTGTTGAGATGACACTTGCGCATCATGATGCAGCCGGCCGCGATCAGCGGCGCGGTGGCGAAGCCGAACTCGTCGGCCCCGAGCAGCGCGCCGATCACGACGTCACGGCCGGTGCGGAAACCGCCGTCGACCTGGACCACGATGCGGCTGCGCAGCCGCTCGCGCACCAGCGTCTGGTGGGTTTCGGCGAGACCGATCTCCCAGGGGCTGCCGGCGTGCTTGATCGAGGTCAGCGGCGAAGCGCCGGTGCCGCCCTCGAAGCCGGCGATGGTGACATGGTCGGCGCGCGCCTTGGCGACGCCCGCGGCCACGGTGCCGACGCCGATCTCGGAGACGAGCTTGACCGAGACGTCGCCCGTCGGGTTGACGTTCTTAAGGTCGTAGATGAGCTGCGCCAGATCCTCGATCGAGTAGATGTCGTGGTGCGGCGGCGGCGAGATCAGGCCGACGCCCGGCGTCGAATGCCGGACCTTGGCGATGGTCGCGTCGACCTTGTGGCCGGGCAGCTGACCGCCTTCGCCGGGCTTGGCGCCCTGCGCCATCTTGATCTGCATCATGTCGGAGTTGACGAGATACTCCGTGGTGACGCCGAAGCGGCCGGAGGCCACCTGCTTGATCGCCGAACGCATGGAATCGCCGTTCGGCATCGGCTTGAAGCGGTCGGCTTCCTCGCCGCCTTCACCGGTGTTCGACTTGCCGCCGATCCGGTTCATGGCGATCGCGAGCGTGGTGTGCGCCTCGCGCGAGATCGAGCCGAAGCTCATCGCGCCCGTGGCGAAACGCCTGACGATGTCCTTGGCCGGCTCGACCTGGTCGAGGGCTACAGGCTTGCGCTTCTCTTCCTCCGCGTTCTTGATCCGGAACAGGCCGCGCAGCGTCAAAAGGCGCTCCGACTGCTCGTTGAGGATCTTGGCGAAGGCGCGATAGCGCTCCTGCGAATTGCCGCGCGCGGCGTGCTGGAGCAGCGACACCGACTCGGCAGTCCAGGCATGGTCCTCGCCGCGGCTGCGGTAGGCATATTCGCCGCCGACGTCGAGCGCGGTCTTGTAGACCTGCGCCTCGCCGAACGCGTCGGCATGACGGCGCACCGCCTCTTCCGCGATCTCGGCAAGACCGACGCCCTCGACGCGGGTGTGCGTGCCGACGAAGAACTTCCCGACGAAGTCCGCCTTGAGGCCGACCGCGTCGAAAATCTGCGCGCCGCAATAGGACTGGTAGGTCGAGATGCCCATCTTGGACATCACCTTCAGAAGGCCCTTGCCGATCGACTTGATGTAGCGCTTGACGATCTCGTAATCGTCGAGCGAGCCGGGCAGGCGGTCCTTCATCGCGATGATGGTCTCGAACGCGAGATAGGGATTGATCGCTTCGGCGCCGTAGCCCGCGAGGCAGGCGAAGTGATGCACTTCGCGCGGTTCGCCGGATTCGACGACGAGGCCGACCGAGGTGCGCAGGCCGGTGCGGATCAGGTGATGATGCACGGCGGCGCAGGCCAGCAGCGAGGGGATCGCGACCCGGTCGGTGCCGACCATGCGGTCGGACAGGATGATGATGTTGACGCCTTCGCGCACCGCGCCTTCCGCGCGCGCGCAGAGCTCGTCGAGCACCTGGTCCATGCCGGCCGCGCCGAGACCGGCGTGGAAGGTGGTGTCCAGCGTGCGCGACTTGAAGTGCGAATCGGCCACGTCCGAGATCGAACGGATCTTTTCGAGATCCGCATCGGTCAGGATCGGCTGGCGCGCTTCGAGGCGCTTGGTGGTGGCGAGGCCCTGCAGGTCGAACAGGTTCGGCCGCGGTCCGATGATCGAGACGAGGCTCATCACCAGCTCCTCGCGGATCGGATCGATCGGCGGGTTGGTGACCTGCGCGAAGTTCTGCTTGAAGTAGGTGAACAGCGGCTTGGCCCTGTCCGACAGCGCTGAGATAGGCGTGTCGTTGCCCATCGAGCCCGCGGCTTCCTCGCCGGTGGCGGCCATCGGCGTCATCAGGATGGTGATGTCTTCCTGGCTGTAGCCGAATGCCTGCTGGCGATCGAGCAGCGACAGGTTGGAGCGCACGCCGGTGGTCGGGACCTTCGGCAGCTCCTCCAGCACGATCTGGGTCCGCTCCAGCCACTCTTTGTAGGGGTGGCTCTTGGCGAGCTCGGCCTTGATCTCGTCGTCCGGGATCAGGCGGCCCTGTTCGAGGTCGACCAGCAGCATCTTGCCGGGCTGGAGCCGCCACTTGGTGATGATCTGGTCCTCGGGGATCGTCAGCACGCCCATCTCGGACGCCATCACGATGCGGTCGTCCTTGGTCACGAGATAGCGCGCCGGCCGCAATCCGTTACGGTCGAGCGTGGCGCCGATCTGGCGGCCGTCGGTGAAGGCGATGGCGGCGGGGCCGTCCCACGGCTCCATCAGCGCGGCATGATATTCGTAGAAGGCGCGGCGCTTCTCATCCATCAGGGGATTGCCGGCCCACGCCTCAGGAATCATCATCATGACGGCGTGCGGCAGCGAGTAGCCGCCCTGCACCAGGAATTCGAGCGCGTTGTCGAAGCAGGCGGTGTCCGACTGGCCTTCGTAGGAGATCGGCCAGAGCCGGTTGATGTCCTTGCCGTAGAGCTCGGAGCTTACCGAGGCCTGGCGCGCCGCCATCCAGTTGGTGTTGCCGCGCAGCGTGTTGATCTCGCCGTTATGCGCGATCATGCGGTAGGGATGCGCCAGCGACCACGCCGGGAAGGTGTTGGTCGAGAAGCGCTGATGCACCAGCGCCAGCGCGCTCTCGAAGTCCTTTTCGTGCAGGTCGGGATAGTACTTGCCGAGCTGGTCGGCGAGGAACATGCCCTTGTAGATCACGGTGCGGCAGGACATCGAGCACGGGTAATAGCCCGCGAGCCCGCGGTCGCGGCGCTGGTAGATCGCCTGCGAGATCGACTTGCGCAGGATGTAGAGCCGGCGCTCGAACTCGTCGTCGGTCTTGGCGACGCCATTGCGGCCGATGAACACCTGCATGCAGGCCGGCTCGGTCGGCTTCACGGTGACGCCGAGCGAGGAATTGTCGGTCGGCACGTCGCGCCAGCCGAGCAGGGTCAGGCCTTCGGCCTTGATCTGGTCGGCGATGATGCTCTTGATGACATTGCGCCAGGCGGTGTCGCGCGGCATGAACAGCGCGCCGATAGCGTATTCGCCGGGATTGGGCAGCGCGAAGCCGAGCTCCTTGGCCTTGCGGCTGAAGAAGGCGTGCGGGATCTGCACCAGGATGCCGGCGCCGTCACCGGCGCGCGGGTCGGCGCCGACAGCGCCGCGATGCTCGAGGTTGCAGAGGATGCTGAGCGCGTCCGAGACGATCTCGCGCGACTTCTTGCCCTTGATGTTGGCGATGAAGCCGACGCCGCAGGAATCCTTCTCCAGGCTCGGATCGTAGAGGCCTTCGGCCGGCGGACGCGAATTGTGTTCCTGAATCGGATCGGTCGTTTTCGAGGCGACCGTCGCCGACAGCTGTTCTGCCACGATGTTTGCGCGCTCGAATTGCGACCCGTTCATTGTTCCTGTCCTCTCCATGCGGCAAGCTGCCTCACCGCCACCTTCGGCGCACCTTGGGCGTCCCGCGGCACCCGCTCCTGGGTCACCGCTCGTCCGTCGCGAGCCGGATTTTCTTAAATTCAGGCCAAGGCGTTCTACGTCCCCGAGAACGGCTTTGCCTGATACCTTCCTGGCGCTCGAGAGTGCCAGCCTTCGCTGCAATCCCTGTGCCGGAACAGCAAGCAAAATTGAGACAGTCTTTCTGTCCTAACCATCACCTTGCCAAATTTTTGTCTAGCACACAAGCGCGCGAAAGTCCCGATTCCCAGAGTGTCAATCGTCGCTTTCCGCATGGCGCGAGGCCCCGGTTTTGAAGCAAACGCGCCCTGATCCGGCCCTGCCGACGCCGAAATCCCGAATGAAGCTTCGTATCGGCCCTTCGGAAGGCGCGCCACGCCGCAAGAAGCGAAAGAGCGCGGGTCATCCTGGGCCTGACAGGAGCGTGTCGATCATGAAGTTTTTCACAGGATGTGTGGCTGCCGCCACGCTGGCACTGGCCGCGAGCGCGACTCAAGCGCAGGTTTTGGCGCAAGTTCCGGCGAACGGTATTTCGAGCGGGGCCTATGTCGCGGTGTCGGATTTCGACGGGCCCTACGCCCCGCCGGAGGCCGCCCTGCCACCGCCGCCGCGTTACGGCTACGGCTATGGCTACGACGAGCGCGGCCCGGCACCGGCGCTGCTGCCGCCGACGGAGGTTTATGCGGTGCTGCGTGACAACGGCTTCTCGCCGCTCGGCATTCCGCGCCTGCGCGGCAGCGTCTATACCATTGCGGTCATCGACCGCCGCGGTGACGACGGCCGGCTCGTGATCGATGCCCGCGACGGAAGAATCTTGCGCTTCATGCCGGCGGCCGATGCCTATGGCATGGCGCCCGCCTATGAGGACCGGGCAGTCGTGCCTTACGGCCCGCAAAGCGCGCTGCCGGCTCCGATCATGGTCCGCAGCGGCCCGCCGCGTCCACCGGCTCCGATCCCGCATGTGGCGAGCCGCAAGGCGCCGCCGCTGCCCAAGGCCGCCCCGCCGCGCGGCGAGACGCCAGTCGCTGCCGCCAAGCCGACCGCGCCGATGCCGCCGCAGGTCACGGCACAGCAGCCCACGCCACAGGCGGAACCCGCGCAGCAGGCAGCCGCCGTGCAGGCAAAGCCAGCCGAGGCCGCGCCGCAAGCCGCCCAGCCCACCATCGGACAGGCCAGGCCTGCTCCCACCATCCTGCCGACACAGGACATGCCGGCTGCACAGGGGCTGGATTAGCGCGCCGTTCCCTCTGACGCGGCGGCGCGCATCACGGCTTCGCCGGGCGACGGTGGGTAGCGACCTGAGCAAAACAAAGGCGCCCGAAGGTTTCGGGCGCCTTTTTGCTTCTCCGCGATCGCCATTCAGCTTCGTCCATAGCCTGCCGCTTCCAGGATCAAATTCGCCACCTCCTTCGGATGCGACACCAGCGAGAGGTGGCCGGCATCGAGTTCGATCGTGGTTGCGCTCATGCGCTTGGCGAGGAAGCGTTCGAGATCGGGATTGATGGTGTAGTCGTTCTTCGACACCGCGTACCAGCTCGGCTTGGAGTGCCATGCAGCCTCGGTGGTGCGGCCGGCGAAGATCGAGGCCGCGGTCGGCCACTGTACCGCGTAAAGCTCCCTGGCCTGCTCCGGCTTAACGCCATTCGCGAAATACTTCAGGAAGGCGTCTTCCGAGAGCTTGGTGTAGCCGTCGCGCTCGACGATGCCGCCGCGTGCCGGGCCCGTCGGAAACTGCTTCGACAATGCGACGAAATCCTCGTTGGCGTCAGGCGCGCGCGCTGCGATGTAGACGAGCCCGGTGACCTTCGGGTCGGTGCCGACCTGGCTGATCACGGTGCCGCCCCAGGAGTGCGCGACCAGCACGGTCGGACCATCCTGCTCGGCCAGCGCGCGCTTTGTCGCCTCGACCGACTCGGCGAGCGATCCCAACGAATTCTGTACCGCGGTGACGTGCAGGCCGGCAGCCTGAAGGATCGGGATCACCTCGGACCAGCTCGACCCGTCGGCCCAGGCGCCGTGCACCAGCACGACGTTCTTAGCCTTCACCGTTTGCGGCGCCTGCGCATGAGCGAGGCTGAGAGGGGCCGCCAGCAGGCTCGCGGCGACGAAAAGGCTGCGCCAAAGTGACATGGTCGTTCTCCGTCTCGTTTCGGGTTCGATGCCCAAAGGACGGAGCGCAAGGTGGCGGCGTTACGCGTCCTCACCGCTCTGTGATGCGCCGCAAAACGAAAAAGCGCCCCGGGGGCCCCGGGGCGCTTTCGCAACTTGGTCGCTGCCTGCGTGCTTAGGCGGCTTGCGCGGCCGAGTTCTCGATCACCTGTCCCTTCGGGGCGCTGGTGTTGATCGCGATCTGGCGCGGCTTCTTGGCTTCGGGAATCTCGCGTACGAGGTCAACGTGAAGCAGCCCGTTCTCGAGCGAGGCGTTCTTCACCTGCACGAAGTCGGCAAGCTGGAAGGCGCGCTCGAAGGCACGCGCGGCGATGCCGCGGTAGAGCACTTCGTTCTTGCTGTTCTCGTTGGCGACTTTCTCGCCCTTGATCGTCAGCGTGTTTTCCTTCGCGACGATGGAGAGCTCATCCTTGGAGAAGCCGGAGACCGCAACGGTGATGCGGTAGTCGTTCTCGCCGGTGCGCTCGATGTTGTAGGGGGGATAACCGGGGCTGCCGTCCGAACCCGCCTGGTCGAGCAGGTTGAAGAGGCGGTCGAAGCCGACGGTGGAACGATAGAAGGGGGTGAGGTCGTAGCTACGCATGGTCAAGTCCTCCATTGAGCGACTGTTTGGATAACCCGCCCGCCAATCGGGCCGGGCTTTAGTCTGTGTGCAGCCTGATGTTCCGGTTCCGAAACACTGGTAGCGGCCTGCACGAAGATGATATGGGTGAGTCAAGACGGCGTTCAAGAGGGCGGCACTGGCCCCTTTTCGGCGCTCCCGCCCCTTGATTTCCAGTACTTCGCGCCCAAGCACCTCCAATCATGACGCTGGTCTCGATTCCGTCCAATCCCGTTCCCGAAGACGTCGTCAGCGGCACCATCAAGACTCCCGATGGCGCCGAGCTGCGCTTTGCGCGCTGGGCGCCGCCGGCGAACCGCAAGGGCACGGTCTGCGTCTTCACCGGGCGCAGCGAGCAGATCGAGAAATATTTCGAGACCGTGCGCGATCTGCGCGACCGCGGCTTTGCGGTGGCGATGATCGACTGGCGCGGGCAGGGCCATTCCTCGCGCCGCCTGCGCGATCCGCGCAAGGGCTACGTGCGCGACTTCTCCGATTTCGAGATCGACGTCGAGACGTTCGTGCAGCAGGTGGTGCTGCCGGATTGCCCGCCGCCCTTCTTCGCGCTCGCCCACTCCATGGGCGGCACGGTGATGCTGCGGGTAGCGCATGCGGGCAAGCGCTGGTTCGACCGCATGGTGCTGACGGCGCCGATGATCGACCTGCCGGGCCGCACCACCTCGTTTGCGGCGCGGGCGCTGCTGAGGACGATGCGAATGTTGGGGATGGGTGGCCGCTATGTCCCTGGCGGCAGCGAGCGCATCACCGGGCTCGATCCCTTCATCAACAATCCGGTGACCAGCGATCCCGTGCGCTACGCACGCAATGCCGCGATCCTGGAGGAGGATCCGACACTCGGGCTGGCGTCACCGACGGTCGCCTGGGCCGATACCGCCTTCCGTGCGATGAACACCTTCAAGGGCATGAACTACCCCTCCGAGATCCGCCAGCCGATCCTGATGCTGGCGGCTTCCAACGACTCCGTGGTCTCGACGCCGGCGATCGAGGAGTTCGCCTACCACTTGCGCGCCGGCTCCCATCTCGTGATTGCCGGCGCCAAGCACGAGATCCTGCAGGAGCAGGACCGCTACCGCTCGCAGTTCTGGGCCGCCTTCGACGCCTTCGTGCCGGGCACGCCGCTGTTCAAGTGAGGGGGGGCAGTGACGGTGCGCTCCCTCGCCCCGCTCGCGGGGAGAGGTGAACCAGCAGCGGACTACAGCGTCTTCAGATATTCGATCAGGTCGTAGCGCTCGTTATCGTCCTTGAACATGCGGCCGATCACGCCGGGGCGTTTCGGTTCGCCTTCCCTGCGCTCGAAGGAATGGCCGAGCACGCTGTTGCCCTGGATCGGCTTGCCGTCAGGTCCCGCCATGGAGAACTGCGTTTCGCCCGTCTTGCAGCGCTCGTCCGCGGCGACCGCAAAGCCGACGGTCACGGGATCGTAGTCGCGGTGGCCCATGCAGAACTTCGTTGGGCGCTCGTTCGCAGGCTTCAGCAACCAATACAGGGACGGCACCGAACCGTTGTGCAGATAGGGCGCGGTGGCCCAGATGCCGTTCAGCGGCCGTGCGCGATAGCGCGGACCCGGCGCCGTATTCGGACAGTTCTTGCGCGCGAGATTCCACAGTTTCGCCCGCTCGGCGTCCGGAGTGTTCGCGTCGTCCATCCATTTGCGGGCGACGAGGTCGACGACGGTCATGAGGCCGAGCGCGTAGACCATCTCGGTCGGTGAGCTCGCGGTTGACGTGTCGCATTGCCACCAATTCTTGAGGTCGGCCGTATTCACTTTCAGGAAGCCGGGGAGATCGACCATCCTGTTACCCAATATCAGGGACTGTTCGGGATCCGTCTTGATCTCGTCGAGCGGGATCGTCACCGCGTTCAGGACCTTGCTGTCGCCGCTTGCCTCCCAATGTCCAGAGGACCAGAAAGCCGGGGTGTTGACGGCCGGCAGGTGACATCCGGAGCACATCTCGGTGTAGATCGCGCGTCCTTTTTCGGCCCGCTTCGCGTCGATCCTCCACGCCTCGCCGAGGATTTGCGACGGCCATTGCGGCGCCAGCAGGCCGCCGAACTTCGGCTCGGCCGCCTTGAACGGATCGGGACCTCTGAGCATGTCCTCGATCCAGCCGAGCGTGTTGATATGAACGGAGGACCGCCAAAGCCTGTCTTCCGGATAGGCGTCGGACAGATTGAGCAGCGCCGTGACGCCGAGAGCCTCGCCGGCGTTGCGGATCAGCGGCTGCTCGATCGAGGCGTCGTACTGGGCGAATTTGAACCACGGCACGGTCCAGATCGCCGGGAAGCTGACCGGCGCGTCCTGGGCATGCAGGTTCTTCTCGAAGCCGTTGACCCCGCTCAACGTGAGGTCCTGCGAAAATACCTGGTTGCCGATGCGATTGAGGGCGTCGAGGCGGCCGAAGCCTTCCTCGGTGTCCTTCTGCACCCTCTTGTCCCAGGTCTGCTTGTGCCTGATCGTATCGTCGTACTTGGTCTGCCAGTCGATCAGGAACTTGCCGATCGCACTGAGCTTCTGCTTGAGCGCGTCGCGGTCCGCCTTGCTGGCTTCGGGGCCGAGCACGCGATCGGCAAAGCGCTGGAAGCGGAACGGCACGTACAGCGTGTAGGCGATCGACAGGCCGGTCGCGAGCTCGAGCTTCTTCAGGTCGGTCATCGCCGGGCCGCCGTCGAAGCGGACGTCAATGCCCTGGTAGTGGATCTGGCCGGTGTGGCAGGCCGCGCAAGTCAGTCCGATCCTGTCGTCTTCGCGACGGCCTGTCGCGGGGTCGACGACACCGGTCAGCCGCGCAAAGCCGACCGGCAGGCCGTCGACGTTCTCCGCCGGCGTCCAGCGGGTCGACCAGTCCGGAACCTGCGTCGTCTCATAGACATTGGCGTAACCGAAGTTGCGCAGCGTCGACACGTCGGTCTGGATCGACTGCGGACTCGGGATGAAGCCGAAGCGCTCGAGATAGGCGCTGTCCTTCATCATGCCCGGCTGCGAGATCAGATGAAGACGCGGCTGCTCCAGCGCGATGAACCAGCTATAGGGCACCGGAAAAGTCGCGGTGCCCTGGCTGGCATGATGAAACCAGTGCCGGTCCTTCAGCGACCAGTTTTGCCCGAGCCAGAAGGCTGCCGTCGTCTCCGGGAGTTTGGGCAAGGGCGGCGGCAGCAGCTGCGCGAGCTTTCCATTCTGCGGCAGCATGGCGCGGACCTGGTTGGGGAATTCAGCGACGGCAACCAGGGCGACGAGACCGAGGGCGATCAGCAAGGCCGCGAGCTTGAGGGCGCCGCGCACCATGCGCTGGCAGGCTGACAGCACCGGCTGCGACACGAGCCGCCGATTGATGCTAACGGGGAATTTGCGCTCGTTGAACAGCGTGCGCACGTCGGCGACGCTGAGATAGCGGTCGTCCTTCGTGTCCTTGCCCATGATCTTCAGGAGGATGGGCCATTCGAACTTCATCAGCAGCGGATAGTACCAGCGCGCGGCGCTGCCGGCGCGCTTGAGGTTGTCGCGCATGAAGACACCGATTTCCGAGGCGTTGAGGCCGGTCTCGGAGCGGCCGTCGGTCGGATCGATGTAAGTCCGGCCGAAGCTCGCCAGCCGCGCGATCTCGTCCTCGTTGACCTTGCCGTCCACGCCGAGAATGCGCGAACCGGCGCCGAGCTTGTCGAGCGGACCGCCGCGCAGCGCGTCGAGCTGCGCACCCGAAAAGATGCTCCTCAGGATGTGACCGATGCCGTTGGCGATGAGCGCCACGCCGCGGACCTCGAGGCCCGCGAACGTCTTGTTCGGCCCGGTCTCGCCGCTCGCATTCGCGATCGTCTGCGACAGCGTGCCGAGCGGAACGGTCCCGCCGTCGACAAAGCCTTCGCCGACGAGGCCGCGCAGGAAGGGACAGGGATTGTTCGCCGAGACCTGGATTGAGGGGTCGAAGGGAGGCTTCGAAGCGGGGTCGTGCATGGCCCGAAATCCTGAAAACGGCGATTCGCGAAATGACGCGCCGATAAAGCGCTGAAAGTCCTAACAAACCGCCCGCAGACTATACTACTTCCGCGTGTGACGAAGTGTGGCTGAATTCACTGTGGTGTCAACAAAGCAGGACGGGAGATTGTCGCCCGAGCGCGGCCCGTCCTTCAGGACTCGGCGGCGCGTTTGACGTCGCTCTGGACCAGGGTCAGCTTGCTGAGCGGCACGCCTGCTTTCAGCAGCCCCTCGCGGTAATGGGCGAGGTCTTCGGGACGCTTCCAGTGGAAATTGCGCAGGTGACGATCGACGTTCAGTGTCGGGTAATTGCCCATGAGCACGGCGGTGGCCTCGATCGCCTCGCCGCTCCGCCCCAATTGCGCCAGCGCCGCGGCGCGGATCGCCAGCGCCTGCATGTGATTCGGATTGATGTAGAGCTGCTCGCGGGCCCACGACAGGGTCGCGTCATATTTGCCCAGCAGATAATGGCTGAAGGCGTTCAGCGCCGCCCATTGGTAACGCGGGTCGCTGTTGTCGCGCTGTGCGGCCATCGAGAACAGCTCGATCGCCTCGCGGTGCTCGCCGATGATGAAGTGGCAAATGCCGAGCACCCCGCGCGCGCCCATGTCGTAGGGATTGAGGGCGACGGCGCGCTTGGCGGCGTCCATCGCGGCCTCGTAATGCCCCTCCATGCCGTGAGCCCAGGACAGGATCGAGAACGCGAAAGAGGAGCGCGGGTCGAGCCGAACGCTGGTCTCGGCGAGGTTCATCGCCTCGGCCCACATCTCGCGCGTGCCCTTGATCCAGCCGAACTGGATGCTCTGGATCTGGATCGTGGCGAGATAGGCGTGCGCGATCGACAGCTTGGGGTCGAGCCTGATGGCCTCCCGGAACAGGTCGATGGCGACGTGCAGATCTTCCTTGGTCTGCCGGTAGTAATGCGACAGTCCCTTGAGGAAGCGGTCCCAGGCCGTCACGTCGGTGGAGAGCCGCGCCGGCGCTGAGGCCTCGGCTCGCACGATTTCGGTGGCGATCGCGGCGGACAGGTTGGTGGTGATCTCGTCCTGCATCGCGAAGAGGTCGCCGATGTCGCGGTCGTAGCGCCCGGTCCAGAGCTGCTCGCCGGTCTCCGGCGCGATCAGTTCGGCGGTGACGCGGATCTTGGCGCCGGCGCGCCGCACCGACCCCTGGATCAGGTAGGTGGCATCGATCTCGCGCGCGATCAGCCGGGTGCTGACGTTGTTGCCCTTGAAGGCGAAGGTCGAGTTGCGGCTCAGCACGCGATAGAAGGATTGCAGCGACAGCGCGTGGATCAGGTCCTCGGTCAGGCCATCGGAGAAATATTCGTCCTGGGCGTCGCTGAGATTGGCGAAGGGCAGCACGCCGACGATCGCGGTACGGTACTGCTGCGAGAGGGCGGAGGCCTCCCTCATCTCGGGTGCAAGCGCCGGTGCGCCTTCAGGCGTCCAGGTCCAGACACCGATCGCATCCCTGATGTTCTTGAAACGATGGTTGCCGGCATCGACCAGCGCTACGGCGAGATGCTTGCTCGCCTCCCGGTAAGCCTTGGCCGAGATCGCGAAGCCGCCGGGGGTCGACACGGATTCGAGGCGGACGGCGATGTTGACATCGTCGCCGAACACCTCGTCTTCGTCGGCGATGACGTCGCCCATATGGATGCCGAGGCGGAATTGCATGGCGCGGTCGGCCGGCAGATGATGGTTGCGCTCCGCCATCAGCGTCTGCATTGCGATCGCGGCCTCGGTGGCGCCGACGATGGAGGGGAACTCCAGCAGGAAGCCGTCGCCGGTGTTCTTCACGACACGGCCGCCATGGTTGAGGATGATCGGGTGGATCGCGCTGCGATGGGCCTTGAAGACGGCATGGGTGCCGGCCTCGTCGCTGCCCATCATGCGCGAATAGCCGGCGACGTCGGCGCAGACGATGGCGGCCAAGCGTCTTTCCATATCCCCGGAGCTCCAAGGGGCCGGGGACCGGCCACGGTGTGGCAGTCGCCGCGAATCCCGCATTTCAAGAACCCTGCCTTTATAAAGCAGATAAGGCCGAACGAAAGTATCATCCGCAATGCAATTTCGAGCTAAATCCCACGCAATTGCGGCGGTGGACGGCGGCGCCCGGACCGATTAAGCGGAATTTGGAGCGCCCGGCCGGGCGACGGGGACCCCTCATGCTTGGTATCCACGAAATCTGGCTCTTCGTCCTTTCGGGCGTGCTGCTCAACATCACCCCGGGACCGGACTCGGTCTATGTCATTGGCCGCAGCATGCAGATGGGCTGGCGGGGCGGCGCCGCCGCCGCATTCGGCATCAGTTGTGGCTGCTTTTTCCATGTCGCTGGCGCGGCGATCGGCCTTTCGGCCCTTTTGATGGCCTCATCCACCGCCTTTTCGATCCTGAAGCTGGTCGGCGCTGCCTATCTCGTCGTGACAGGGCTCCAGATGCTGTGGTCGCGGCCGGCGCTGGCGTCGGCCATCGACGAGCCGGTGAAGAGCTCGCTGCGGCGGGTCTTCCTGCAGGGCGTCTTCACCAACGCGCTCAATCCCAAGGTCGCGCTGTTCTTCCTGGCCTTTCTGCCGCAATTCGTCGCAGTCGACTCCTCGCACAAGCCGCTCGCCTTCCTGACCCTCGGCCTGATCTTCATCTGCACGGGAACGCTGTGGTGCCTTGTGCTGGCGGTGTTTGCGGCGAAGGCCGCGAACCGCTTGCGGACCTCCGAGGGCGCGATCGCCTGGGTCAACCGCGCGCTCGGCGGCCTCTTCATCTATCTCGGCATCCGCGTCGCCATGCTGGAGACGCGGTAACTCGTTCGAACGAATAACCGGCGCTGTGCGCTGCCTGCCGGAAGGAGGCCGCGCGGGGGAGGTTTCAATGGTTCGTGGAAGCTGTCTGTGCGGCGCCGTGCGTTTCGAGATCGATGCAGTGCGTGCGCTGACGCACTGCCACTGCGCCAATTGCCGCAAGCTGACCGGTGCGGCATTCGCCACCTATGCCCACGTCGATGCCGACCAGTTTCGCTTTGTTGCAGGCGAGGACATGACAGTGGCCTACGAATCCGCGCCGGGAAGTTTTCGCCATCGATGCAAGACCTGCGGCTGCCTGACGCCGGGCAAGGCGAGCTATCTCCCGACCGTCAGCATTCCCGCCGGCCTGCTCGACGACGATCCGCAAGTCAGGCCCCGCCTTCACGTCTTCACCTCGTCGCGCGCGCCGTGGTGGACGATCCAGGACGATCTGCCCCAGCACGATAAATGGGTGCCGGGCTACGCGCCGAAGTCCTGAGCCTCTCAGGCGAATTCCTTCGCCAGCGCGCCGCCGGCCAGATAGAGGCCGAGCAGGATCATCGCAATCAGGAACCAGCGGCGAAACGCCTCCGCAGGCATCCGCGCCCGCACCGACTGGCCGATGAACATGCCGGCAAAGGCCATGGCCATGGCGATAGCCCCAGGCACGGCATTGGCCGGGGTGAGCAGACCGCTGGCGGTGAGGTTGAAGGCGAGTGCCAGCGTCGCTGTGGTGAAGAACACGCCGAGCGCCTGCACCAGTTCGTCCTTCTCCATGCCGATCGCCTGCATGAACGGCATCGACGGGATCACCTGCACGCCGGTCGAGGCCGAGATCGCGCCGGTGATCACGCCGACCACGCCGCCGACCCATTTCTCGTTCTGCGGCGCCACGCGGAACTGGAATTTGCTGAGCCCGATGATCGCGTAGATCACGAGGAGGACGCCGAGCACCACGGTGCCGTAGCGCGCATGCGGGCCGGTCAGCGCGCCGGCATTGAGCCAGCATCCGACCACGGTGCCGATCATCAGCGGCCACAACCGCCTCAGGATGTCGCGCAAGTATGGGCCGACGAAGGTCTGCCAGATGTTGGTGACGATGGCGGGCACGATCACGATGGCGATCGCGCGGTTGGGGGCCATGCTCACCGCGAGCAGGCCCATGGAGACGGTCGGCAAGCCGAGCCCGACGACGCCCTTGACGAAACCGGCGATCAGGAAGACGGCGGCGATGAGAATGAGAAACGGGTCGATCATGCCGGCACATTGACCGAAGCCGCGGGCCGGCACAATCTGAAGGTTACGGAGATAGCCTTCGTCCTGACCGAAGGCTCAGGAGACTGCCATGCGTTTCGACCTCGTCGACCTCCAGCTCTTCATCGCGGTCGCGGACCAGCGCAGCATTACCCGCGGCGCGGAGCGCTCGCATCTGGCCTTGGCCTCGGCCAGCGCACGCATCAAGGGGCTCGAGGACGCGCTCGGCGTCGCGCTGCTCAAGCGCGGGCGGCGTGGCGTCGAGTTGACCGCGGCCGGCGAGAGCCTGCTCGATCATGCAAGGCTCGTCATCCACCAGGTCGACGCCATGCGTGGCGATCTTGCGGGCTTCGCCAGCGGCGTGCGGGCCAGCGTGCACTTCCTTGCCAACACGTCCGGCCTTTCGGAGCATCTGCCAAAGGCGCTGGCCGGCTTCCTGCACGAGCATCGCGACATCGCCATCGACATCGAGGAGCGCGAAAGCACCGACATTGCGGCTGCGATCACCGCCGGTGCCGCCGATCTCGGCTTCGCCGCCGAGCATGCGCTGCCCGACCATATCGAGCGCTTCGTCTTCAGCGAGGATCGCCTGACGCTGGTGACCGCGCGCCGCGGTCCGTTTGCCGGTCGCCGCCAGATCGATTTCCAGGAGGCGGGCGATTGCGATTTCGTCGGGCTGACCAGCGCCACCGCGCTGCAGGTCCATATTTCGAAGCATGCCGCGCGGCTCGGCATGCGCCCGCATTTCCGCGCGCGCCTGCGCGATTTCGACGCGATCTGTCAGATGGTCGCCGCCGATGTCGGCGTGGCGCTCGTGCCGGAATCCGCCGCGCGCCGCTGGGCCAAGCTGATGCCGCTCGCCATGGTCCGCCTGCGCGACGCCTGGGCCAACCGCCGCCTCGTGATCTGCGCGCGAAGCTTCAAGTCGCTGCCGAGGCCGGCGAAGATGCTGGTGGAGCATTTGCGGGCGGCGGCGGTGTGAGGGGGATGCGAGCTGCTTCCACGCGGGCGGTCGGCTCCCTCTCCCGCAAGCGGGAGAGGTGAAAGAACCACCTACTTCGCCGTCTCCACCCCGGCGTCCTTGATCACCTTCGCCCATCTCGCGGTCTCGTCCGCGATGAAGGAGCGAAAGTGCCCGGGCTCGTCACCGATCAGCGTCGCGCCCTGGGCTGCGAGCTTTTCCTTCACCGCCGGATCCGCCATGGCCTTCGTTGCCAGACCATGCAGCGCGGCGATGATCTCCTTCGGCGTGCCTTTCGGCGCGACCATGCCGTACCAGTTCTCGATGCGAAGGGCGGCAAATCCCGCTTCCGCAGTGGTCGGCACCTCGGGCGCGGTCGGTGCGCGCTCGGCCGAGCCAACCGCGATCGGCCGCAGGGCGCCCGCCTTGACCTGCGGCAGCAGCACCGGAAGGTCGAGGAAGGTCATCTGCACCTGCTGGCCCAAGAGATCGTTCACCGCGGGCGCGGCGCCGCGATAGGGCACGTGCACGATGTCGATCTTCGCCGTCAGCTTGAACAATTCGCCGGCCAGATGCGGCAGGCTGCCGGGGCCGGAGGAGGCGAAGTTGAGTTTTCCGGGCTGCGCCTTGGCGAGCGCAATCAACTCGCCGATGTCCTTGGCGGGCACATTGGTGGCAACAACAAGCATTTCCGGCACGGTCGCGACCAGCGTCACCGGCGTGAGATCATTCAGCGCGTCGTAGGCGACCTTCTCCATGCTCGGGCTGATCGCGAGTGCGCCGGCACTGGAGATCGCGATGGTGTAGCCGTCGGGTGCGGCCTTTGCGACCGCGTCGGTGCCGAGCACGCCGCCTTGGCCGCCGCGATTGTCGACCAGCACCGGCTGGCCTGACAGCTCCGACATGCGCTGGCCGACCACCCGCGCAATGATGTCGTTGGGGCCGCCGGCCGGAAACGGCACGATCAGCTTGATCGGCTTGGCCGGGAAATTTTCGGCGGATGCGAGCGTCGGCAGCAGAAGCAGGATTGCGAGGAGGAGCGTGCGCCGGTTTTTCATGCAGGCTCCCTGCTTGCTTATCCGTTGAGCAGTTTCAGTGCTTCTTCGTGAACCCTGGCGTCGCCGGCGGCGATGATGCGGCCGCCGCCCTGGGCCGGCTTGCCCTCCCAGGTGGTGACGATGCCGCCGGCGCCGGTCACGATCGGGATCAGCGCGGCGATGTCGTAGGGCTTCAGCTCGGTCTCGACCACGAGATCGACATGGCCGGCCGCAAGCATGCAATAGGAGTAGCAATCGCCGCCATAGCGCGACAGCCGCGCGCCCTGCTCGATGCGGCCGAAGATGGCGCGGTCGCGCTCGTTCATCAGCAGCGGACTGGTGGTGTAGGTCGTCGCTTCCGACAGCGAAACGCAGCGGCGGACCTGGAGCCGGCGCTCGCCGGAGGGACCTTTGTAGTTGGCCGAGCCGTTGTCGCCGGAGAAGCGCTCGCCGATGAAGGGCTGGTGCATCATGCCGAACACCGGCGCTCCCTTGTGCAGGAGCGCGATCAGCGTGCCCCAGATCGGAAAGCCGCCGATGAAGGATTTCGTGCCGTCGATGGGGTCGAGCACCCAGACATAATCGGCGTCCTCCCGCTCATTGCCGAATTCCTCGCCGACGATGCCGTGCTGGGGGAAGTTGGCCTTGATCAGCCGCCGCATCACCGCTTCCGCGGCGCGGTCGGCTTCGGTGACCGGATCGAAGTCCTTCGTCTTGCTCTTGTCGTCGATCGACAGCGAGGTGCGGAAGAACGGCAGGATGGTCTCGCCGGAGGCGGTGGCCAGCCGTCCGATGAAGGCGGAGAAGTCGATCACCGTCACGGCAAATCCTCAAAGCGAAAGTCGGGTGAAGCTTGCTCCTGCCTAGCCCAATTCGTCTCCCGCGTGCAGCGCTGTCTTGATTTGCACCCCGGTATTTTGGATGCGCGCCAGCGCCTGCCTCATTCGAGTCATCCGCTGGCCAAATATCGATCACAGAGTTGAAAACTTAGTTCCGAACATGCCTCGCTCGTATGCAAACGGCGATCAACCCATTGAATTTCCTTATCAAAGAAACTGAATCTGGGTTTCTCTAGGAGCAATTGAGCCATGTGCGTTTTGCATGGGAAACGGCTCAAAAGCTCTTGCACTTTGTGCGGCGCGGTCGCATATTGTTGCGGTGCGGTAGCGCTCTGCGTTACCGCTGCCCTCCTTGGGCGTTTCCTCCCTAGACTTGGGCCGCTTGCGTCATCCGCGAGCGGCCCTTTTTTCTTTGGGCCTCGGTTTCAGTTTCAAGCTGGATACGCCGCGAAGCGAAAATGCGATCGCGCCAATCGCTCGCGGTTCGTTTCTTCGAGGAGAGCCGGGGCCTATTCTGCCGCGGCCTGGAACGGGCCGAGATCGCCGAACGGAAGCGTCGTGGCCAGCACGTCGGCGAGGATGCCGAAATCGCTCGCCACTTGCGCAAAGCGCGGGCCACGCTCGCGCCGCCGCTCCTCCATGTAGATCGCGCGGTTGAGCTCGAGCTGCACGGCGTGGAGGCCGCTTGCGGGGTTGCCGTAATGCTCGGTGATGAAGCCTCCGGCATAGGGCTTGTTGCGGCCGATCGAATAGCCGAGCCCCGTCATCGTCTCCTCGACCCTGTCCGGCAGCAGCGGGGTGCAACTCGTGCCGTAGCGGTCCCCGATCACGATGTCGGGCCGTCGCGGCTCGTCGCGGGAGACACCGACCGAAGGCATCGAGTGGCAGTCGACCAGCAACACGGTGCCGAACATCTGGTGCACCTTGTTGATCAGCCGGCGCAGCGCGCGGTGATAGGGCTTGTACAGCGTCTCGATCCGCGTCAGCGCCTCGTCGACCAGGATGCGGTCGCGATAGATCTCCTGGCCGTCGCCGACCACGCGCGGAATGGTGCCGAGCCCGCCCGCCACCCGCATCGAGCGGGTATTGGCAAAGCTCGGCAGCCGGCCGGTGAACATGCGGGGATCGAGCTCATAAGGCTCGCGATTGACGTCGACATAGGAGCGCGGAAAGTTGACCCGCACGGTCGGGAAGCCGCGCTCACTGAGATGGCCGATCAGCTCGTCCATGAAGGAATCTTCGGAACGCCGCAGCGTGGGCAGGTCGATCCGCGAGGCAGCGAGGAATTCGTCCGGATAGGTCGAGCCGGAATGAGGCGAATTGAAGATGACCGGCGCGCGCCATTCGGCGGGCTCCACGATCTCGAAGGCTGGCGACACTTCGCCATCAAACCGGGTCATCTTCTCAGGCTTCGTCCCTTCGCGCCCCAGGATCCGGAAAAGGTCCGGATCGACTTGATTCGGCCGATAGAGCGGCTCTTATGTGTCGTCATTGTCCGGAATCGCAACCATTCTGCCAAGCGAAAAAGTGTGATCGACGCTGGAACATATCTTAACCGTGCGGGCATCGAGGCGGGGATCGCTCCGGGCAGCTCGATTGATTCGGACCGCATTCCGGTTCACAAAGGGCCGGCAGCGCAACCGGCCTGGGGTTAAGATTTTCACCCCAAATTTACCCTCTGTCGGGCTTAGTTACCTCTGCATATCCTCTGGGGATTCGACGTTTCCTGCCATGGCAAAGATCCTGCTCGCTGAAGACGACAACGACATGCGCCGTTTCCTGGTCAAGGCGCTGGAAAACGCCGGTTTTCAGGTCTCGTCCCACGACAACGGCATGACCGCCTATCAGCGGCTCCGGGAAGAGCCGTTCGAGATGCTGCTCACCGACATCGTGATGCCGGAGATGGACGGTATCGAGCTCGCCCGCCGGGCCTCGGAACTCGACCCCGACATCAAGATCATGTTCATCACCGGCTTCGCCGCGGTCGCCCTGAATTCGGATTCGGACGCCCCCAAGAACGCCAAGGTGCTGTCCAAGCCCGTACACCTGCGGGAATTGGTCAGCGAAGTGAACAAGATGTTGGCGGCCTAAATCGGCTCCGTTCCGTCCTTGCGCCGGGTCCCCTGAGCCGTTATAGGGACCCCACCGATGAATGACCTCTAGGGCACGTAGCTCAGCGGGAGAGCACTACCTTGACATGGTAGGGGTCACAGGTTCGATCCCTGTCGTGCCCACCATCCTTCGCTCGCGAAGCGAGAGAAGGATGCCGCGCCGAAGCCCAAATGGGCGCAGGCGGGCTTGCGCCGCGAGCTTCGGCCAGGCGAGCCACCACCAATCCCAACGCGAAGCGTGTCCGGCGTAGCTCGAAAAGCGTAGACGGACTCGAGCCCCCCATTGGAACACCTCGACGCGCTCCAGCATTATTTCGGCATGCCCAGGGCGATCAAAATAACCTTCAAGCGCGGCGATCACGTCAGCTGGAATTCCGAGGCCGGGCGCGTGCGCGGCCATATCCTGCGCGTGCACACCGGGGACGTCGATTACAAGGGCTACGTCCACCATGCGACGCCCGACGATCCCCAATACGAGATCAAGAGCGACAAGACCGATCACGTCGCCCTGCACAAGGGTAAGGCGTTGCGGTTGCTGCGGAGCTGACCGCGCAGGGCGAGCAGGCGAGGCGTCCCATGGCTCATCCCTTCTTCACGATCGGCCATGCCACGCGTTCGATCGACGAATTCGTCGAATTGTTGCAGGAAAGCTCCGTCACGTTCGTGGCCGACGTGCGCACCGTGCCTCGCTCGCGCACCAATCCCCAATACAATCGCGAGACCCTGCCGCAATCGCTCGCTTCGGTTTCGATCGGTTATGAGCACATCGCCTCGCTCGGCGGCCTGCGCAGCCGCAAGCGCGAGGTGCCGCGCGAGACCAACGCGTTCTGGGAGAACGACAGCTTCCACAATTATGCCGACCACGCCATGAGCGAGGCCTTTCGCGAAGGTCTCGCACACTTGCGCGAACTCGGGCAGACGCAGCGCTGCGCCATCATGTGTGCGGAAACCTTGTGGTGGCGATGCCATCGGCGGATCATCACTGATTACTTGCTCGCCGCCGGCGAGACGGTGTTTCACATTCTGGGACCCGGGCAGGTCAAAGAGGCCGAGATGAATCCGGTGGCGCAGCTGCTGCGTGATGGGCGCCTGGCTTACCCTGCGGAAAGTTAGCCAATCGCTCCTCGCGGCGTTATGCTCGCCGCCAGCGCGTAGCTTCGCTCTATTCTGGCTGCGCTCTTCCATCCGAGACGTGAGCCTGCCCATGAGCGTTTCCGTCATCGAACAGGCGAAGATCCAGGCGCAGGTGCTTGTGCCGCTGGTGAGGGCATTGCAGGCCGAGCTCGGCGAAGCGCGCGCCAACGCGCTGGTGCGCAAGGCGCTCGGAGATCTCTATCGCGGCTTCGGCGAGGAATTCTGGAAGGCCAAGAACAATACCAAGAACAATACGAAGAACGAAAACGATCTCGGCAAGGCCGTCTCGTCGGCATTCAGGACTTACGCTCGCGACGACGCGCTCGCCTATGACGTCATCGAGCAGACCCGGAACTCCTTCGCCTTCGACGTCACGCGATGCGCCTATGCCGAATTCTACAAGGAATTGGGCGCGCCCGAGCTCGGTTTTCTCCTGGTCTGCACTGCGGACTTTGCGACCGCAGAAGGGTTTGGTCCCGACATCAAGCTCACGCGCACGCAGACCATCATGCAAGGCGCAGATCATTGCAATTTCCGCTACCGGCGCGATGCGGGCGGATCACAGTAAGGGGAATGGACGCGATGCGGGCGACCTGTCTTGCCGTGGCCGTACTGGCGCTGATTGCGTCAAGCGCTGACGCAGCGATCATCGACTGGCAGGCCGAGCTGCAGCGCTGCCGCGCGTTGCGCGAGAGCGTGGCGCCGCTGCTTCAGGCCGGCGAGGGGATATCCGCCGTCGGCCGCTCCAATAGATCCGTCCGTCGCTGCATCTGGATCCAGCGCATGGCGGTGCGCAAGAAAATCCCCGGCGCGGAGACGTGGTAGGGCGCCCCTTTCATGTCTCGCCGGCGTCATGGCCGTGCCATCTCAGCGCGGGCGCGGAGATGTCCGGCAGGCCCAGGAGATTGATCGCGCGGCAGGCGATCTGGTCGATGACCTCAGTCAGCGACTGCGGCTTCAGGTAGAAGGCTGGCAGTGGCGGCGCGATGATCGCGCCGATCTCGGTTGCCTGCAGCATCGCGCGCAGATGTCCGAGATGCAGCGGGCTCTCGCGCACCAGCAGCACCAGACGCCGGCGCTCCTTGAGCTGCACGTCGGCGGCCCGCACCAGAAGATTGTCGAGCTGTCCCCAGGCAATGGCCGACAGCGTACGGATCGAGCACGGTGCCACGATCATGCCGCTGACCGGAAACGAGCCGCTGGCGATGCTGGCGCCGACGTCCGAAGGCGGGTGGTCGCGGAAGGCGAGGGCGCGCAGCCGGGGCAGCGCCTCGGCGCCGACCTCCTCGACAAGCGTGCGCTCGGCCGCCGGTGAGATCACCAGATGCACCGCACAGCGCGGGTTCTCCGCCAGCCGTTCGACGATCCGCATGCCGATGGGGGCGCCCGAGGCGCCGCTGATGCCGACGATCACGCCATGACGCTCGCTCATGCGGGCTCGCGCATCTGCGGTCCGGCAGTTCGGCCGAGGCCGAGCGCGGGCCACATCGCATCGACTCTGGCGATCACGGCGGGATCCATCGCCAGAGGCTCGCCCCACGCCCGCTCCGTCTCGGGAGGAATCTTGGTGGTGGCATCGATCCCGAGCTTGCCGCCGAGGCCGGATTTCGGCGAGGCAAAGTCGAGATAGTCAATCGGCGTGTCCGAGAGCGTCACGAGGTCGCGCGAACTGTCGCTGCGCGTCGTGACCGCCCACATCACCGCGCGCCAGTCGCGAATGTCGATATCATCGTCGACCACGATCAACAGCTTGGTGTAGCTGAATTGCGGCAGCATCGACCACAGGCCCAGCATCAGCCGTCGCGCCTGGCCGGGATAGCGCTTCTTGATCGACGCGATGGCGACCCGGTAGGAGCAGGTTTCCGGCGGCAGCCAGCAGTCGGTCACTTCAGGGAATTGCTGCCGGATCAACGGTACGAACAACCTGTTCAGGGCCTCGCCGATCCGCGACGGCTCGTCCGGCGGACGGCCCGTGAAGGTCGACAGATAGGTCGGCTGTTGACGCGACGTGATCGCGGTGACCCGGAGCACCGGAAATTCCTCGACCGAATTGTAGTAGCCGGTGTGATCGCCATAGGGCCCCTCGGCGGCCGTGTCGGTTGCCGAGACGAAACCCTCGATGACGATCTCGGCCGTCGCAGGAACGTCGAGTGGAACGGTGAGGCACGGCGTCAGATCGGGGCGCTCGCCGCGCAGGATGCCGGCGAAGCGCAGCTCTGATATCGTCTCGGGCAGCGGCAGCACGGCGGCGAGAATGGTCGCGGGGTCGGCACCGATCACGATCGCCACCGGCATGTCGCGCCCCAGCGCCTTCCATTGCTGATGATGCCGGGCGCCGCCGCGATGGGCGAGCCAGCGCATGATGGCGCGGTCGCGCCCCAGGACCTGCATGCGATAGACGCCGACATTCTCCTCCTGGTCCCCGGCCATTGATTCCGGCGGCGCGGTGATGACGAGCGGCCAGGTGATCAATGGTG
This sequence comes from Pseudomonadota bacterium, assembly GCA_023435725.1. Classification (GTDB taxonomy): domain Bacteria; phylum Pseudomonadota; class Alphaproteobacteria; order Rhizobiales; family Xanthobacteraceae; genus Bradyrhizobium. The sequence goes on from JAEYRD010000115.1 coordinate 27,654, forward strand.
CAGGTTCGCCCGGCCAGCAGATCTGCGCCGGGAGTCTTGTCAGATCGATGTCCTCGCCCATCGCGGCGCGATCCTGCACCGGTGCGGCGGCGCGCGACCGTGGCCGGGTCGCAAGCGCGGCGCGTGCCAGCGGCAGCTTGTGCCAGGCATCCCGAACGCCATGCGGAGGACGCGGCGCGCGCAACTCGGCCAGCATCGCGCCGAGTTCTTCGAGCCGATCCGGCGTGATGCCCATGCCCCACGCGGTCCGCTCCACCGTGCCGAACAGATTGGTCAGGAGCGGCATCCCGGATGGAAGGCCGTCGGCCTTGATCGGCCGTTCGAATAATAGTGCAGGGCCGCGCTCGCCGATGACGCGCCGGTGAATCTCGGTCATCTCATGGACGACGGAGACCGGTTCGCGAAGGCGTCGCAGCTGGCCCCTGCCTTCGAGGAAGCGCACGAAGTCGGATAAATCGCGAAAGCGCGGCACGTCACGTTGCAAGCGGACAGTCTCCTGAAAAAGCAGAGGCTAGCCGGCATGATTTCGGCGTTCATTGTTCCCGCTCAAATACATCTGCGCGCAATCGGCTCAGATAGCGAGATGAGCCATTCGTCCGTCGTATCCGGTCCATTGCCGACAATCCCACCGCTTCTCGCACTCGCGATGCGTCCCTTGCCCCTGCTGCCACTGCAACTCGTTCTCGCTGGCTTCCTGGCGCGGATCCTGAAGCGCAACCCCGGCCTGCTCGACAGGCTCGGAGAGCATCGCCGGGCCCGGTTCGGGATCAGGCCGGTCGACCTGCCGTTCGCCTTCATCGTTGAGGCCGCACCTCCGCGGCTATCGGCGGTGCGCGAACTGCCACTGGGCCTCGACGCCTATGTTTCCGCCTCGCTCGCGAACCTGCTTGCACTGGTCGAGGGCAGGGTCGACGGCGATGCGCTGATGTTTTCGCGTGCGCTCACGATCGAGGGCAACATCGAAGCGGTGCTCGCTCTGCGCAATGCGATCGACGATGCGCAGCTCGATCTGGCCGAGGAACTGGCTTTGCTGCTCGGTCCGCTAGGCGAGCCGGCCAGGCGTTCATTCGAGCTCGTGCGGGACAGGCTGACCGGTTCCTCCCGTGCGCCGGAGGAGCCAAGATCATGGAGTTGATTTGTCCCGCCGGTACGCCGGCCGCGCTGCGGAGCGCCATCGATGCAGGTGCGGACGCTGTCTATTGCGGCTTCAATGACGAGACCAACGCACGCAATTTTCCGGGGCTGAACTTCAGCCGCGACGAGCTGCGCAAGGGGATTGCGTTTGCCCACGGCCGCGGGGCGCGCATCCTCGTCGCCATCAATACCTTTCCGCGCGCGTCGGCCGTCGCGCTCTGGCAGCGTGCCGTGGATGATGCCGTCGATGCCGGTGCCGACGCGCTGATCGTCGCCGATATCGGGCTGATGGACTACGTCGCAAGGCGCCATCCGGGCCAGCGCCTGCATGTCTCGGTGCAGGCCGCTGCCGCAAACCCGGATGCCATCGCCTTCTATGTCGAGACGTTCGGGGCGCGCCGCGTCGTGCTGCCGCGCGTGCTGAGCGTTTCGGAGATTGCCGAAATTACCCGTGAGACAGGTTGCGAGACCGAGGTGTTCGTGTTCGGCGGCCTTTGCGTGATGGCCGAAGGGCGCTGCTCCCTGTCGTCCTATGCCACCGGGAAGTCGCCGAACATGCAGGGCGTGTGCTCGCCGGCGAGCCACGTTGCCTATGAGGAGACCGCGCAAGGGACGACGTCGCGGCTCGGCGGCTTCACCATCAACCGCTTCGCGCCGCAGGAGGCTGCGGGCTATCCGACCCTGTGCAAGGGCCGCTTCTCGACCGAGCATGGTGACGGCTACATCTTCGAGGATCCCGTCAGCCTCGACGCCACGACACTGCTCGCAGGACTCCGAACCGCCGGCGTGGCCGCGTTGAAGATCGAGGGGCGCCAGCGCGGACGGGCCTATATCGAGAGTGTGGTCCGTCACTTCCGCCACGCGCTCGATACGCTGGAAGATGGATGTGAAGCGGACGTCGGGAGCCTCAAGCCGTTCACCGAAGGCCAGGCCTCTACGCTCGGCGCCTATCGCAAGACATGGCGATGATTTTTGGCGATGATTTTTGGTGGTGATCATTTGGCGATGGTCGGCTGTGAGCGGTGGCGGCCCGCAATGAATGAGAGAAGTCCCGATGCAGCTTAGTCTCGGTCCGGTCCTCTACAACTGGGCGCCGGAACGCTGGCGCGACTTTTATTTCCGGATCGCCGACGAGGCGCCGGTCGATCTCGTGTCCGTGGGCGAGATCGTATGCTCGAAACGGTCCCCGTTCTTTGCCGAATATCTGCCTGATGTGATCGAACGCCTCCAGCATGCCGGCAAGCAGGTCCTGCTGGGTTCGCTGATCCTCGTGTCGCTGCGGCGCGAGCGGCGTCAGACCGAGGAACTCTGCGCAGGTGAGGGCGCATTGGTCGAGGTGAACGACCTGACCTGCCTCAAATCGATCAAGGGCCGGCCCCACGCCATCGGGCCCTTCGTCAACATCTACAACGAGACCAGCGCGGCCTTTCACGTCCAGCAAGGCGCTGCGCGCATCTGCCTGCCGCCCGAACTGCCGATCTCATCGGCAGCCGTGATCGCCGCAACGGTTCCCGAGGCCGTGATCGAAATCTTCGCCTTCGGCAGGGTGCCGCTGGCGATCTCCGCCCGTTGCTACCACGCGCGGCTTCACAAGCTCTCCAAGGACAATTGCCGCTTCGTCTGCGAAAAGGATCCGGACGGGCTCGCATTGAAGACGCTCGACCAGCAGGATTTCCTGACGATCAACGGCGTGCAGACCCTGTCGCATGCCTGCACCAATCTCATCGGTGACATCGCTGCGCTACGCGAAGCCGGCATCGGCTCACTGCGCCTGTCGCCGCAGGATTGCGACATGGTCGAAGTCGCCAAGGCCTTCCGCGATGTGCTCGATGGGCGCAGGTCAGCCGAGGGCGCAACCGGCCGCCTGTCCGAGCTTTATCCGGGCGTCGCCTTTGCCAATGGCTTTGTTCGCGGTCAGCCCGGCTTTTCCTTCGCGTGAGCCTCGCCCGGCGCGGGCGTGTACCCATCATAACCCAGGATGTCTGCTTTCGAGGAAAAGCGGCCAGCGGCCCCGCCGCCGGCATGTTGCCTGGTGACCCTGAGCAGATTCTGACGACGCCGATATAGCAGACCGCGCAGTCGCGATGATCGGTGCCGTGGTACGGATACGGCTTGCAGCCCAACTGACATGGCGTTCGCATACAAAGCAAACGGACGGCAAGATCAAATTCTGAAGTTGGTCAGCATCGCTGTCCAATGCGTCTTGGCGGCAACAGCCAGCGAGAAATGCGAACCGTCGAGCCTTACGCCTTCGTTGTGGCAAATCCAAAAGATTAAGTCGCTGCGGGATTGGGCCCCAGACTGAGCACGGGGATCTGTGGTTGGAATTGAATGGGGGGAACCGCGGCAGCGCGGTTGGCGATATTGAAGATTTGGCAAGTCAGTTGTGTTGCTGGCGCGCTAAGCGCAACTTCGCTTGCCGCGATTCATCAGGTCGCGGTGCCGCCCCCGAGCGTCGCAACGCCGAATGTGAGAGTTTCTGATGCATTCAGCACCATCCCGCTGAACGTGACGATGCTGCTGGCAAACGCCGGCGCGGCGTTGCCGGCTCCGGTCATCGAGGCGAAACTCGATACGAGATCTTCGGCTAATGCGATTGTTGCGGCGGGATTCGCAGATGCGGCGCCGGACTCGGTGATGCCGTCCGATGTGAGCAGTTCGCCGCGGCAAGGGCGAACGTTGCAGGCCCTTGCCAGCCTTGATGCGACGCCGCCCAGGAGCGAGTCAACGCTACAGCTGGACCGGCCGCATGCTGCTTCTCCCAAGCCGGACGAAGGCGAGCTCCCGTATCTGAAGTACTACGTCTACTCGGAAATTCCTCCGCCGGAGAAACCCGCGAAGATCGCCTTGGCGGCATTCGGCAAAGTTCCGCTCGGAACGCCGGTCCAGGAGATCGAACGCGCGGCCGAAGCATTTGGTGTCGATGCCAATTTCATGAAGGCGGTTGCCAAAATCGAATCCGATTTTAATCCCAAGCAACGCACCGGCTCCTATATCGGTCTGTTCCAGCTGAGCAAGTCTGAGTTCGGCAAATACGGATCGGGCGACATCCTCAATCCTCGCGACAACGCTATGGCCGCCGCCTACAAGTTCATCAGCGAGGCTGCGCTATTCGAAGTAATGACGCACGAGGAGCTGACGTTCGCCAATCTCTATCTGATCCACCAGCAGGGCTGGGAAGGAGCCGCCCAACACATCGGCCATCCGCATCGGATCGCCTGGAAGTCGATGTGCGCGACCCGCGAGGGGATCGAGAAGGGCGAGAGATGGTGCAAGCGCGCCATCTGGGGCAACACGCTGCCGGCGGTCAAGCGTGAATGGAAGTCGGTCGATCGCCTCACCTCGGGCGCGTTCGTCGCGATGTGGCGAGACCGCGTCGAGACGTTCTATGCCCGCTACCCCTCGCCAACGCTGCGGCGGCGGGACGCTTGAGATGAATCAGTTTGCGACGGCCGACACGCCACGCCTCTTCGACAAACCCTTTGGTCGGGAACGCGTATTCCGGAGGCCACTTTTTCGGCGCCGGATCAGGTTTGCGTTCCGCTAAGAGACCGGGCGGTTACTCGGCCCCAGTGGCCCGATTGACCCAAGCCTCGATCGCTGTCGCTCCGAGACTTCGCCTTCCCGATTCATAAGCAATTCACGTCGGCTGATGGCCTTGCATGAATGCGAAGCCAATAAAGCCAACCAGCACGACGAGAGAAACAACGGGGCCTTGTGATCCCCACGCTCGTTCCGTAATCAGAAGTACACGCCCTAGCTTGCGGCATAGCGCTTCACCGCCGCTTCGTCCCACGCTATGCCGTTGCCGGGCTCTTCGTTCGGCAGCGCGAAGCCGTCCTTGATCTTCAAGCGCGTCGCCAGCACCGCGTCGGCCCAATCGACATATTCCAGCCAATGCGCGGTCGGCGTCACGCATAACAGGTGCGCGCTGACCTCCGAGAACAGGTGCGTCGACATCTCGATACCGGCGGCGTGCGCTAGCGAGGCGGCACGGAGCCAGCCGGTGACGCCGCCGATGCGTTGCACGTCAGGCATCACGTAGTCGCAGGCCTCGGTGGACAGCGCCGCCTGCATCGAGAACGCGCTGTCAAAATTCTCGCCGATCTGGACCGGCGTATGCAGCGCATCGGCGATGCGGGCGCAGCCGGCGTAGTCGTCGTGGCGGATCGGTTCTTCGATCCAGGTCAGCCCCTCATCGTCGAGCATCTCGCCGCGGCGGATGGCCTCAGTCACCGTCAGCGCCTGGTTGTAGTCGCACATCAGCGTGACCTGATCGCCGACCGCCTTTCGCACCGCGCGCACGACGGCGAGATCCTCGCGCGCATCGGGCCGGCCGACGCGGATCTTTGCCGCCTGAAAGCCCTCGGCCAGCAGCCTGTGCGCCTCGTCCACCGCGGCGCTTGCAGGCATGATTCCGAGCCCCTTCGAATTGTAGGCCTTGACCGGCTTTGGCGCGCCGCCGAGCAGCCGCGCGAGCGGCAGGCCTCTGCTACGCGCCAGCGCGTCCCATGCGGCGATGTCGATGCCGGATTGCGCCAGCCTTTGCAGGCCGGCGAGCCCAAGCAGCGTGAAGCGCTGGGTCAGCTTGCGCTCGATCTCGAACGGCAACAGCTCGTCGCCGGCGAGCAGGTCCGACATTTCCGTGACCATCGCGGTCAGCGGCTTCAGGGCCGAAGGCGTGATCGAGAACAGATAGGCATGCCCCAGTGCGCCCTGGTCGGTCTCGCAGTCGATCAGCACCAGCGGCGCCCGGGCAACCGCGCCGGTCGAGGTCTGCAGAGGCAGGTTCATCGGCACGATCACGGGGCGCGCGTTGAAGCGCTTGATGCGGATGGTCTCGGTCATTTCAAGGTCTCCCGGCGGAGTGAATGCAGGTTGATGTCATCTTAGACATTCGTCACGAAACGAAAAGATACCTGCCGCAACCACCATAAAATGGGGTTGCGCTGGCCCGCGTTTATTGGCTCTGTGCCGCCGCATGCTTTGCCGCGGATTCCAAAGATTTGTGACAAAATCGCACAACGGGGCCACAGAGTGAAACAAGAGATCTCCGAAGAACAGCGCAAGAGCGGCATCCTGACGGGGGCCGTGATCGCCTTCCTCCTGCTCGCTCTGCCGCTCGCGGTGTGGCTGGACCTGACCGAGCTCAGCAAGACCGCGCTGCGCCGGCAGGCGGTCGATCTCAACTCGGTGATCACCAGTGTGCGCAGCTACTATGCCTCCAATGTCGTCGGTCGCGTGCTCGCCAACCCTGACGGTACGACCAAGGTCGTTCACAACTACGAGTCCGTTCCCGGCGCGATCCCGATCCCGGCGACGCTGTCGCTTGAGCTCGGCCGGGTGATCGGCGCGCAGCAGGAGAACATCACCTACCGCTTCGTCTCCGACTTCCCGTTCCAGAACCGCGCGCCGCACCAGCTCGACAAGTTCGAGAAGGACGCGCTCGATGCGCTTCGCAAGGACCCTGACAAGAAGATTGTCGAGACCGAGACTTCGCTCTTCAACGACAAGGTCCGTCTGGTCGCGCCCGTCACGATGGGCCCGGCCTGCGTGAGCTGCCACAACAGCCACCCCGAGAGCCCGAAGAAGGACTGGAAGGTCGGCGATGTCAGGGGCATCCAGGAGGTGATCATCGCGCAGCCGATCGCGGCCAACATCTTCTCGTTCAAGTTCCTGCTGGCCTATTTCGTCATAGCCGCCGGAAGCGGCCTGGCGTTCCTCGCACTGCAGCGCCGGCAGGCCGGGCGCATCAAGAACATGAACAAGGAGCTCGAGTCGGCCAATGACTTCCTCGCCTCGCTCTCGATGAAGATCTCGCGCTACATCCCGCCGCAGGTCTACAAGAGCATCTTCTCCGGCCAGAAGGACGTCATCATCCACACCGAGCGCAAGAAGCTCACCATCTTCTTCTCCGACATCCAGAATTTCACGGCGACCGCCGAGCGGCTGCAGCCGGAACTCCTGACCCAGCTCCTCAACGAATATTTCACCGAGATGTCGGCGATCGCCCACGAATATGGCGGCACCATCGACAAGTTCATCGGCGATGCCATGCTGATCTTCTTCGGCGATCCCGAGACCAAGGGCGACCGTGCCGACGCGCAGGCCTGTCTCCAGATGGCCTGGCGCATGCAGCACCGGCTCACCGAACTCAATGCGAAGTGGCGGGCATCCGGCATCGAGCAGCCGTTCCGCTCGCGCATGGGCATCAATTCCGGCTATTGCAATGTCGGTAATTTCGGCAGCAGCGACCGCATGGACTACACCATCATCGGCGCCGAGGCGAACCTCGCCGCTCGCCTGCAATCGATCGCCGAGCCCGGCGGCATCGTGCTGAGCTACGAGACGTTTGCACTCGTCAGCGACATTGTGCGGGCGCACGCGCTGCCCGCGATCACGATGAAGGGCATCAGTCGCGAGGTCATTCCCTATTCGGTCGACGCACTCAACGATGCCTCCGCTGAAAAGAGCGGAATCATCACCGAGCGCGCGCCCGGCCTCGAGCTCTATCTCGACCCTGCCGTGGTGAAATCCGGCGACGCGGCGCGGGTGCGCTCGCTCCTGGAAAGTGCGCTGGCCTCGCTCAAGCCGGCGTGAGACGGCTTATCGCTTCGCGCCTTCCGTGAATGCGGTTTCGATCACTTCGCCGAATGGCTGCCAGGAACGGCCGTCGAACTGGACGAGCCGCATCTGCTTGATCGGCAGATAGCTGTCGGGCGAGGTGTTCATCCTGATGCTGGGCAACGCGAGGGAGGGTTTGTAGTCCCTGAGCGAAGCCGCCTGACGCATGATGTTGTCGCGCGACAGGTCGTCGCCGCATTGCTTCAGCACCTGCGTCAATGCCTCGGCCGCGGCGTAGCCGTAGAGCGCGGCACTGTTGTTTGCGCTTTCGACTTGATAGAACTTGTCCATGAAGGCGAACCAGTCCTTCATGGCAGGGTCGTCCTTCCATGCGGGATCGCTTGGGTCCTTCAGGAAGGCCGCCGAGATCACGCCGGCCGAGTTCTCGAGGCCGGCAGGCGCCATCGCATTGGCGATCGAGGCGGAGGCATCGTTCACGATGAAGACCGGGTGCCAATTCAGTGACGCCGCCAGCTTGATCACCTTGGCTGCCGTCGACGGCACGCCGAGAAAGACGAAAATATCGGCGTCCGCACGCTTGAGCACGGAGACGTGTCCTTCGAGATGCTGATCGCCGATGTCGAAGGCGATGTCGACGAGGACATGACGGTTCAGGTCGCCAAGACCTTCCTGAATGCCCTTGTAGAGCGTGCGCCCGAACTGATCGTTCTGCCAGAGCACGACGATCTTCTTCCGCGGATAATAGGCCTGGATGTAGTTGGCGTAGATGCGCCCTTCGGACCGGAACGCCGGTTGCCAGCCCATGGTCCAGGGGAACGCCCTGGCCTGGCTCAACTCCTCGTCGCCGGAGGCGACGAAAAGCTGCGGGATCTTCTTCTCATTCAGATACCAGCGCGTGGCGAGATTGCCCGGCGTGCCGAACGACCCGAACATCAGCTTGACGTCGTCCTTCTCGACCAGGTTGCGGGTCAGCTCCATCGCGGCCGCCGGATCGGAATTGTCGTCGCGTGTGATGAAGCGGATCTTGCGGCCGTTGATCCCGCCCCGCGCGTTGATCATATCGAAATAGGCGGCCTCCGCCTGGCCGATGGCGCCGAATTCCGAGAGCGGTCCCGAATACGGCATGACATTGCCTATGCGGATTTCCTGCTCGCTCGCTGGTTGTTCGGCGTGTTGTTGGGACATCGCGCCAAGCGACGCCGAGGCGATCATCGCAACGAACAGCATCCTGCCGATGACGCGCATATTCGATACCTTGTCGTTGGCCCCCTCATCGAGGTCGGCCCAATCCGCATCGAGGCTGGTTGATCTAGGTCAAGCGTTTGTCAATCCTGTGACTTGGCTGCGCGCTTCAAAACAGCGCACCTTACAGTGCCGAGCGAAGCGGCAGGCGTGCTGACGCGCCAATAGTGACAGGCCGCTACGGCAATCCCCGCGCCTCGAGCTGATGCACCAGCAGCAGCGTCGGCTCGGCGAGACTGTCGCCGGAGCCATCGAGGCCGAAGGCGGCGGCGATGCCGTCGCGGTTGCGCAGGAGTGAGGCGCGCGGGCAGTGGCCGGCGCCGCACAGCGTCTTCTTCAGGGTCTCACCCTGGGCGACGACGCCAGCGGGATCATCCGCGGCCCAGGCCAGCAGGATCGGCACGTCGACGTTGAGGATTCCCGGGAAAGCCGACCGCTTGTCATATTGGCTGGCGTCGTTGCCGAGATAGGCTTTCACGCTATCGTTCGCGTCCTTGCCGGCGCGGTAGATCCCGGACACCAGCACCACGGCCGCGACCTCGGCGCGGTCGGTCTGGAATTCGGGATGGGCCAGCAGGGTGGCGACGTGAAAGGCGCCGGCCCCGTAACCCACCGCGACGATCTCGCGGGCGTCGCCGTTGAACAGGTCGATATTGCCGTGGACCCAGGACAGCGCCGCCGCGACGTCGGTTGCCCCGGTCGGCCAGATCGCCGAGGGTGCCAGGCGATAGTTGACGCGAACCCCGATCATGTCGTTGCGTGCGGCGAAGCACATCACCTGGTCCTGGATCTCGCGGGACAGGTCCGGCGCTCCGCGATCGCCAGTGAAGGTGTCGCCCGCCACGAACAGCAGCACCGGCCGCGGTGTATCCGCCTTGGTTGCGCTGGTCGCGACATCGAGCACGTTGGCCTCGCTCTCGCCGTAGCGCAGGCCGCGCGAGAAGGTGACCTGTTCGCACAGCCGCGCGGTGCCACCGGCGGTCGTGTCGGAATCGGTGAGGCCCGTCAGGACAACATCGGACGGCGCGGTCAGCCGTGCCGGAAGCGGACCGTGCGCGGAGGCCGTCGTGATGCTCAGAAAAAGGAAAAATGCGAGATAATTCTTCATGTTGGTGCCGGCCCTGCTCGCCTCATATTGGCTTGCTCGTTGGGCCTGTCTTTTCAATTTGCCTTATTAGTTGGCTGGTCTTGAGGCGATTTCACGGCGCCTTCGGCCGGTTCTCCAGGTACGGCTCAATAGGTACGGCTCAATTGCCCGGCTGGAACGTGCAATCCGCCCCGCTGCCGTCCTTCCGCCGGATGGCGTTGGGGTCGATCCTGCAGCTCAGCTTGCTCAGGCTCTCGAAATTCGATCCCGCTGCGCCATCGGATGGGACGCCGGCCAGCGCTTCGGTTGCGAAGATCTCGTTGGCCGTAGAGCCGTTCACGGTCCTCGTCTTCTTGCCGAAGGTGACCTCGCAGTTGCGTGTGGTGATGTCGACATTGCCCGCGCGGCAGACAATCTTGTCAGCGGTCACCACGATCGGCTTCTTGTAGGAGATGTCGCTGTTGCCGGCGAACAGCATCGCCACCGCCTTCTTCTCGGCGCCTGACAGGTCCGGCGACAGCGGTGCGATCACACCCGCGAGCGCCAGCGCCGTCGAGCCCGAAACTTTTGCGGGCGTCGCGGCGGAGACGCCGACAATGCTGGAGGCGGTTGCGACAACGAGGGCGGAGACGGTGCAGGCCCAAATCTTGGATCGGGACCACGTCGTGGATCTCATTCGCATCGCTCCTCTCTCCGTCATAGCTTCGCCGCCACAAGGCATTCCGAGCCTATGGCAGAATCGCCGTCTTTGGCGGAGCCATTCGAAGCCCTTCAGCTCCATCGCACGGGCAGCGATGAGATTCCACTGATGACGGCGGATCGCGCTCGAGTCGGCGTGCCGGACAATGAAATGCGTGGCAACTCCTGCATCAGCACCCCAAATAATGCCTTGAGCTCGAGTCTAGCGAGATGCACCCCAAGGCAAAAATGCGGTCCCGATCCAAATGCGAGATGTGGATTCGGTTGCCGATCCACTTCGAACGCACTTGCCGACCTGAACACGGCCTCATCGCGATTTGCCGACGCGAAGAACAACGCCACAGCCTCGCCGGCTTGTATCCGCTCGCCGCCAACTACTGTTTCGTGCGTCGCGGTTCGCACCAGATGTCGGCCAGGAGAGGTCCATCGTAGTATCTCCTCGATCGCCGTTCCGAGTAGCGTCGGGTCGCGCACCAGCCTGGCCATTTGATCCGGGTGACTAAGCAATGCATGCAGTCCCCCAGTGATACAGTAAGCGGTATTTTCCTGGCCCGCGATGGCAAGCTGCATGAAATACGAAAGGCGCTCATAGTCCGGGATTGGCTGGCCGAAAATGCAAGCGTTTGCGATTGCGCTGCTGAGGTCCGCTCTCGGATGCGAGCGGCGGTCAGCAGTGACCCGGTCGAAGTATTTGCGAAATCCAATGCCGGCCAACCGGATCGATTCAGCTGGGCGGTCGGACAAGGCGCGGCTCGGATCTTCCGCTCCCGTCAAGCCACGAGCCAACTTCAGTATCAAGGGATCATCCGCCTTTGGAAGACCAAGAATATGCATCATGACCCGCATGGGAAACGGGACGGCGATCTCACGCGCGAAGTCGAAGGGTTGGCCGCTCCGTGGCATACGCCCGACAAATTGACGCGCACAATGCGTGACCAACGCGTCGAGGTCCTCAATCTCGGGCTGAGAAAACCAGACGCGCGCGATCTCGCGGTAGGCGCGATGTTCCAGCTTGTCCATTTGAAAGAGACTGCGCAGCACATCGGGTTTACCAGAAACCTGTCGTATGTTGGCCTCGCCGGCCTCGCTGGACAGCACGGATCTCGGTGCTGCGATGAAGGGCGCGCCCCTTGCTTCAACCGCCATTATGTCGGCGTGTCTGGATACGAGCCAAAAAGGCCGCATACCCGGACATTCGACCCAATATACCGGCGCTTGCGACCGAAGAAGAGCAAACGCAGCCTGCAGCCCGGCTTCGTCCCTCTGGCCATCCGGTGAAATCACGAAGAGCGCTGCTTCGTGTAGCCGGTCTATGCGAGGAGAGGACGAGCGCCGAATATTGGTCTTGGGCGCTATCGCTTTGCGACCTGCCTTACGAACCGTGCCCCGTCCCATTTCCACCCCGCCAGACATCTTCGTTGCCAGGCACTCTATGTGGTCGTACCCGGAGTTGCATTCGAAGTGCGGGCGAGGAGGGTAAATTCCTGCAGCCCGTGATCTTCCAAAATCTCGATCGACCGACCAAGCCTTTGTTCGCAAAATCGCGCCCATTTCCCTGGAGTCGTACGGTAGAGCGGGCCCAATTGAGAGTGCCGTCTCGACCTTTTCAGGAAGTTGACGGCGAACCCGAGTTGGCTCATTTGATGCATATCAAACAACATGGTGCCCACGAATCTTTCCCAAGTGGGTAGAGGAAAGCCAAGCATCACATTCATTGTGCCGCTGGCGACCACGTAGTCAGACGGCTCTGATACGTTCCGTCCAACGACGAAACGCACTTTGGAATTGCCGGGATGGAGGCGTCGGCCTCGACGCACCATCTCGGGCGACAAATCAATTCCCAAATAATCAACGTTGGCAACGCCCCGGTGCTTAATGAGAAACGTTGCCAGCGCGCCGTAACCGCAACCCAGGTCGATCAACGAAAATGGCGCATCTGCCGGACAAATCCGCAGCAGCTGAACAAAGCGTAGCGATTGTGTCGCCGTGCACGACCAATCCACTCCACGGGGAGTCGCACCGTGGCCAGCAAGCTTGGCGGTGTAGTAAGCCTCGACTTGGGTACAGACCAAGCCCAGTTCGGCAGCTGTTAGGAGCTGCGTAGAGTTGGAACGCCGATCGGCCTGCTTCAAGCCTTACTTCCTGCTTCGCTTCTTCTTTGCAGCACGGGCGGCCTGCCCATCCTCTTTGGGTAAAGTCGGGATCGATATGACCAAATAAGATTGCTTTTCGTAGATTATGGGTTGCCCGCGCGTTACCTTCACACGGCGGTCCTTGCTCATCAGATGAGTGGTCGTATAGACGGGAAGTGGTTTCTTACTCTCGAGATTGTCTTGATGCGCACTTCGAATGCGATCGTGACCGCTCACACCTTTCTGATCAGAATCGTACTTTTTCAGGAGGTCGAGGAAGACGAGCCACCGCCGCCGCTCCAGGAAATCCACCGGGACAATGTGCAGGATTCGGAAAGCCTGCTTGAGAGTATACTTGCTGGAAAATACTCGAAACTCTTTCTGGATGACGACCATTTCTTTAAGCGGGTGGCCAGGACCGAACCTCGTGTTGAGTTGGAAAAGCATGTCGGCCGTGGAAAAATCGCTTATTGCTATTCCCATTTTCCATCCCCTTTATGATTTTAGAGCCTCGCGAGTATACACCTCAATTTTCAACTTGAACGCCATTATTTGCGCCCTTTACATCGTTAGATCTAAGGTTGGCCAATCTCGACGCGAAAATTGCTGCCCCTGTGACGTCCAGCAGAGCTTTCGCCCGCTGCAGGTGATCGTCGCGTAGCTTCGGGTCCACTGCATCTCCGGCAACCTCAAGATCGGCCGCGACGATGTGCGCGTGGAGCTCGGCTACCCGGTCAGTTCGCCTCAAGGCCACCTCGATAGCCTCTTTTGCAAGTTGCGCCGCGCGTGCTTTTTGATCCGCGCGATTGAGCACGTCCGCCAGATAGGCAAGCAGTCGCGCCTCGATCTCGAGACCCGTTCTTGTTTCTCTCGCAGTTGCTACTGCCGCGCGGAGATCATCGGAAGCCGAATCGAAATGTCCCCCGATAGAACTCACGAGAGCGCGGCAAAGGCGGGCCGCGGTAAACAGGTAAATCATTCCGGATTGGGAAGCGTACCTCTCCACTTCTTCCGCGTGCAATCCTGCCATCGCGATATTCCCTCGATGGAATGCCATTTCGACAGCGGCAAGATGCGCGTGGTACTGAACGATGGGAATAGTCTTGGACTGGTCGGCCCGAAGCGCCGTCGCCAGACATCTCTCGGCGGCTTCGAACTGACCAAGGAGGACTAACGTTCTCGTGCGCAGGCAGCGCAGCCATTGCCCAACATCGAAGCCGAAGATCTGACTTGCGTTTAGCCCGAGAACAACGCCGCTTTCCGCCTGGCATCGCTCGTCATTCGCACTCATTGCGGTGTCGTTGGCATCGAGACTTTCGCGAAGACAGCCGGCAAGCAGGTACGCTTGGGACAGCTGTGCGTTGCATGCAACAAATACATCCGGATCTTTGCTGGCCGCAGCTGCCGTGACTCCTTGCCGGGCCAGGCCGATGTAGTCGTCAGCTGCACCGCTCGCCGCAAAAACACGTCCATATGCTCCCAGTAGCAGCGCTTCATGTTTTCGATCGCCAGCCTCACGAGCATACTGCAGAGCTTCTTCGGCATAGGGCTTCACATCTTCAGCCGACAAGCCTTCGCTCCAGGCAAAACCCAACACGCGACCACCGGCAAGAGCGCGAAGCTGGTCGATAGCATCATTTCTAGGTTGATCCCGCAGCAGCCAACGCACTTTTTTCCATTCAGCGAGTGCCCGCGCCGAATTTTTCCTTCCCAACCAGAGGGCGGCGCGGCGCAAATGCATCGCAGCTTCGAGCATCTGCCCGGCCGCCTCGCAATGATAGGCGAGCAAACTGGCTGACTCGTCGGCGCTGCCCCACGGAGTTCTCTCGATCGCCTTTGCTACCGAGGAATGCAGTTGGGCCCGGCGGGACCGAAGCTGCATCGCATAAGCGACTTCCTGCATCAGTGGGTGCCGAAATGAGTAGCCCGGTCTGTCGATGTTGCTGCTGACAGTTAGGAGATCCAGGTCGCAAAGACGTGAAAACAGTCTCTTGATCTCTTGCTCCGGAATTCCAGAAACCTCCACGGCTACCGCTAGTGGAAATTCCTTGCCGATGACGGCGCCGATTTGTAGCGCAGCTTTCTCAAGCGTAGGCAGTAGGTCAATACGGGCGCCAATCACGGCTTCTATGGTTGCCGGCAGCGTCGGAGTCAGCCAGTCGGACGATACGACCCGGTAATGGCCGCGTTCGCCAAGCAGGGTGCCGCTTTGCGCCAATGCTCGCACCAATTCTTCCGCGAAGAAGGGATTGCCATCGCTTTGCTGCGCGATGTCTGTAACCATGTTGGCCAGATGCGGCGCGTCTCCGATTTGATCTCGGACCAGTTGTTGAATGTCGCTGCTACCCAGTTCGGGAAGCCTAAGCTCAGTGAAATGTTCTATCGACCATGGAGGAGTCCATGTCGGCCGATAGTTTACGATCATGACGAGCCTGGTGCCCGCAACGGCCTCGGCGATAGCCGTTACGAAATCCTGGCTAAGATCATCGAGCCAGTGCAAATCCTCAAAAATGATAACCGATGTTTGACGCCCTGCCGCCACCGCCATTCGCTTGACGAGGTTGCGCAGCCGCAAATGCCATGCCCTCGGATCGGCGCGCTGCGTATCCAATTCCGATGCCGGAAGCCCAAGGAGATCCAGCAAATATGGCAGGTCGTCGACGAAAGTCGGATCGAGGGCAAGGAGGCGTTCCTCGACTCTTGCGCGCGCTATCTTGTGGTCATGTGTCGTCCTAATGCGGAAGAAGGCGCGCAACAATTCCAATACCGCGAGCAATGGCATTGATTGCGACTTCCCAAATACTTGGGCGCGTCCCTCCAGGACCCTGAGGCTGCGTTGGCGGCACCACTCGCCGAACTCGTAACATAACCGGCTTTTTCCCATGCCGGCATGCGCGACTATCCCAATTACCCTTCCGGCGCTATTCTCGGCATCAAACACAGCCTGTTTGAGAATTTCCAATTGAGCGTGTCGCCCCCGTAATGGAGAAGGGCCGACCGCGCGGAATCGATCGCTACCAACGCCAGGCTTCAGACCAATCAGGCGAAATACGTTTATGGGCTCCGGAACGCCCCGCAGGGTGCGAGCCCCTGCTGGGGAGGTCTCGCAATAGTCCCTGACGAGGTCATTGCATTCCATACTCAACAGGATTCCGCCTGGCTCCGCCTCGTGTTCTAACCGGCTGGCAACATGCAGAACGAGGCCCTGCGCCTCGTGGCCGAAGGCGTCCCCTCTGGGAGAGACAACGACCTCTCCCGAGTGAATTCCTATTCTGATCTGAGTCGGAATCGGTAGTGCGGCGATCGCTTCCTGCATCGCCAAGGCCGCCTGACACGCAAGAAGAGCATGCATGTCTTGCGCGCGTGGCGCACCGAAAATAGCGTCAAGTCCATCGCCAAGCGCATGGAGAATGGTTCCCCCGAAGTGCTCTGCGGTCTGCATCATCGCTTCAACAGCAGGCTGGAGGCGCCGCCCGGCGGATTCCGCATCAAGGTTCGCTATCAGGCTTGTCGAGCCCACAATGTCGGCAAACAATGCCGTGGCCTGCTTCCGTTCGCGCTGTAGCTCGATGAGCGTCGAGACATCCAGCTGAACTCCGCAGTTGAAACAGAACTTGTTGCGGGGAGCGTTTTCGTGTTGGCAGTTGCGGCACTGCATTCGAATCTCGCCCTGACTGAACTCCTTAACGATGGTCAATTGGTGCGATGTCGTCCTTCCGAGAGGCTAACACGCCTCGCAAGCTATCGAAACATGCAATCGACTAAGCCCCGATCAACTGATAGTCCACGCTCTGGCTCGATCACCGCGAGCGGCCGCACCGGTGACGCGCGTCAGGCCGCCTTCTTGGGCTTGGTCGGCTTGGCGGCCTTGCTCACCCTCTTCCTGACCGCCTTCTTTGCCGCCTTCTGGGCGGCGAGATAGGCTTCGACCTTCTTGGAGGAATGACCGGCCGCGGCGACGGCGGCCTTCAGCTTCGCCGGGGTGATCTTGAATTTCTTCGACCAGTAGCGGACCTCATAGGCCTCGCTCAGCGCGATCCGGCTCTTGTCGGCGGCGCGATGCTTCTGGAGCTTGATGTACTCCTCGACCTTCCTGGCGGAGTGGCCGACTTTCTTGACGGCGTATTTCAGCTTGGCCGGTGTCACCTTGAACTTCTTCGACCAGTAGGCGACTTCGTACTTCTCGGTCAGCGCAATCAGCGCGCGATCCGCGCCGCCGCGCTTCGCCTTGTTGTCGGCCATGCTTTTCTCCTGCTGTAAACCGCGTGCATCCAGTCTAGCATGCAATCGGATTTGGAAGGCAAGGCGTGAACCGCGCGAAGAGGTCGTTTTGCACCGATGTGTCAAACGGTTGTCGCGCGTGACCCCGCCTCATGGAGGCAAGGCGCTTCTACTTTGCATGGGGTTGTTTTCGCAGTTTTTGTCGGGGCGGGCTGTTACATCCGCTTCATCGTCCGGAAGGTGATGGAATAGCGGCGCGCCTCGACCGGCGGGATGCTGTGCTCCCATTGTGACCGCGCTTCACCGTCCATCATGTAAAGCGAGCGCGGCAGGGCTTCGAGCGTGTGGCGTTCCCATCGCTCGCCGTTGCGGCGGCGGAAGCGGAATTTGCAGGGCGAGCCGAGCGACAGGCCGAGGATCTCCTTGAAATGCGGTTTGTCGCGGTGCCAGCCGATGCCGACGCCGACCTCATATTCGGTGCAGAGCACCTGCCGCACGCTGCCGTCGGCCAGGCCGGCCCATGCCTCGACCTCGCGCGCGACGGGCAGCAGCCAGTCGGGCACCGGTTCGGCCTCGGTCAGCCGCTGCAGCGTGTAGTCATAGCGATAGCCGAAGGACGCCACCCGGCGGTTGCCCTCGAAGGCACCGAACTGGAAGCGCTGGAGCGGCAATGCTGCGATGCGGCCGATCAGCGCCTGCTCAATGGCAGGCGCGATGAAATCACCCGCATAGCAAAGCCCCGCAGGACCGGCTTGCGGTTCGGCAAATAATCCAAGCTGCGTCATTCCTCGCATTTCCGTGATGGAACCTAATGGCGGCTGATGCGACTTATGTAAGACGCGGGAAAATACGTGCGAGAACGTGCGAGGCTGTCATGGCAGAGAAGCATACCGCCGATCCGGCAGAGATCATGCGGGCGAACGGTCATCCTGAACTGGAATATGCCGCAGGCTGGACTATCGCCGGCCTAGTCACTATCGGCACCATCGTCGCAGTCTGGGTATTTGCGATCTAGGCCACCGGAAACTGAAGCTCGAACGCCGCGCCCTCGTCGGTCGGCTTGAGCTTGATCGAGCCGCCATGGCTCGCCATCACCGCGCGCGCGATCGCGAGCCCCATTCCGGTCCCACCCTGGTCGCGCCGGGTGGTGAAGAACGCGTCAAAGATCCTGTCGCGGTTCGGCGCCGAAATCGGCTCGCCGTCATTGCTGACCGTCACAAGCAGGGTCGCGCGTTTGTCGACCGCCTCCAGCCTGATCGTCCTCGCCTTGTGCCGCATCGCGTTATCGGCGAGATGCGACAGCACGATCAGCGCCTTCTCGCCGGACATGCCGATCATCCGGTCGAGGCTGCCGCTGGCCGAGATTGAGCCTGCCGGAAACCTGCTCCTGAGGTCGGCGATCACGGGTGCGAGCTCGGTGCGCTCGTTCTGCGGCAGGCTTTCGGCGCGGGCCAGCTCGCGCAGCCGCTGCGCCATCGCTTCCAGTCGCTGTGTGTCCGACAGGATGTTCGCGATGAACGTCTTCTGCTCCGCCGGTGTCAGGCTGTCGGCCTTGCCCTGAAGCGAATCCTGCAGCAGCTCGGCCGCGCCCTTGATCGAGGTCAGCGGCGATTTCAGCTCGTGGGTAAGGTGGGCCGAGAAGGTCGCGATATAGTCGGAGCGCCGCGCCAGCTGCTCGGCCATGCCGAGGAAGCTGTGCGAGAGCTGGGCGAACTCCCGCGTGCCGTAGTGGCGGAGCGGCTGGAACGCCTCGCGGTCGCCGCGGCCGATCCGTCCGGCACGATCGATCAGCTCGCGCATCGGCAGCGTGATGGTGCGCGAAAATACGAGCCCGATGGCGATCGTGCCGAGGATCACGGCGAGTCCCGCCAGCACGAACTTGGCCCGCTCCTGGTAGAGATGGTCGAAAATGTTGCTCGGTGTCCGCGTGGTGTAAATCACGCCGGCGACGCGGTTGTTGACGATGACGGGCATCGCCGAGAACACGTGGACGCCGAGGCCGCGGCTGAAGGAATAGATCGGCGGCGGCGGCTTGTCCGGCACGCGGTTGCGCAAGGTGGCGCGGTATTGCCCGTGCAGCGCGTCCGCGACCTCCTCGATATGGGCGAGCGACTGCCCGACCTCCTGGCGTCCGGCGATCACCACGCCCTGCGGATCGAGGATGCGAAAGCCCGCCAGCGTGACCTTCTGGGTCTCGCGGATGATCGGCGTCAGCCTGGCGCCGATCTCGACATAGGCGGGCTGCGCCGGGCGCGGCGCTGTTTGCGCGTCGGGCCGCCGCCGCAACAGGTCGTTGGCAGTCAGGTCGAGCGCGGGGCGGATCGGGGTGAACTGGTCGCCGGGATCGGGAAGCACGCCGGGCGGCACTTCGGGGCCGAGCATCAGGCCGCTGTCGAGCCTCGCTGCGACCTCCTGCGCATAGATCGTCGCCAGCACGCGGCTCTGCGCGATCAGCTCGGCCTGGGTCTGGCGGATGAGCTGGTTGTCGTAAAGGCGGAAGAAGAACAGGCCGACCAGCGGCAGCACGGCGACGGTCGCCAGCACCGTGAAGATCACGAGGCCGAGCGACGGTCGCCATTTATCGGGCGCCGCGCTCATGCCTCTTTCTCGCAGCGGCCGAGCTTGAAGCCGACGCCGTGGATGGTCTCGATCACGTCGTCGCAATTCTGCGCCGCGAGCTTGGCGCGGATGTTGCGGATGTGGCTGTCGATGGTGCGGTCGGAGACCTGGATGTTGAGCTGATAGGCCGCCCGCATCAGCTGCTCGCGGTTGAAGACCGAAGTCGGCCGGGTCAGGAAGGCCCGCAGGATGCCGAACTCGATCGCGGTCAGCTTCAGCGGCGTGCCCGCAAAGGACGCCACGTGCTGCTCCGGGTCGATCAGGAGGCCGCCTTGCGCGAGCGCGGTGAGACCAGGCTTGGTCTCGCCGTTGCGGGGGCTGAGGCGGCGCAGGATCACATTGACCCGCGCCACCAGCTCGCGCGGGCTGAACGGCTTTGTCACGTAATCGTCGCCGCCGATTTCGAGGCCCAGCACGCGGTCGATCTCCTCGTCGCGCGCCGACAGGAACAGGATCGGAACATCGGAGCCCTTGCGCACCTCGCGGCAGACGTCGAGGCCATCGAACTCGGGCATGCCGATGTCGAGCACGATCAGGTCGGGCTTGTCGGCGCCGAAGCGGCTGAGCGCCTCCTTGCCGTCGCGCGCCTCGATCACGTCCATGCCGGCCTTCCTCAGGGCGACGCGAATGACCTCGCGGATGTGGCCTTCGTCGTCGACGATGAGAATGCGATGCGCCAAGACTCTCTCCGCTCAACCTGCCGGCTGACGACTGGGCCGGCCTTTGGCGTCGGCATCCAGCCAGCGTTGCAGCCGCCAGCTCCGAAAGCTCCAGGCGCGCCAGGCCATGTGCAGGCGCTGAGTTTCTAGAGGCCGATCGCGAAATCCGACAAGACCAAGATCGGGACGAAACGGCATCATCTTCTCGATCGCGGGCAAAGCCTGCGGTCCAAGTTGCGTAAGGTAGTAGATATCGATCTCCACGCCTTTGCCCGAGATTTCACGACTGTGGGCCACATTATAGTCGGCAATGAGGGCATCGAAGTTCACGAGCGAGCAGGTATACAGCACGATCGTTAACGTGATCAGATTGGCGCTGACAAGCCACTGGTTGGATCTCTCGAGCACAATGCGCGCGACGATCAGGATCAGCCCGACCGCCACCAGCCCCATCCAGATGAAGGCCGCGATGCGCCAGTAGGTCAGCATGTAGATGTCGACGTAGAGATCGAGGCGGAGGATCGAGGAGGCGACGAGAAGGACGTTCTGCCCCACCCATAGATAGACCAGCGGGCGGATCACTTTCGACTTCTCCGCCGGCCCGCCTGGACGCATTGCGACCAGCACGAAGGCGGCGGCAAGCAGCGTCGTCGCGATCAGCGGATAGGCGCCGCGATGGGCGTAGGACGCATAGGTGACATTGGCGGGCAGCGCCACATGGCCCCAGAGGTAGATTGTATCGAGGATGGACTGCGCCGCGAACAGCAGGTTGAACAGGATCAGCGAGCGCAGAATGGTGGAGGGCCCCAGGAATTCAACCGAAACGAAGGGTGCCAGAGGTTCGGGCTCGGTGACATCGGCGCCGGCCGGGCCGGTGACCTTCTTGCGCCGCCAGCGCACGTGGATGAACGGCCAGACCAGCGCCAGCATCATGGTCCAGAACAGCACGCGCCAGACGCTGAGATATTCGAAGATGACCTTTGGATTGAGCAGGGACAGCCATTGCTCGATCACCGGATTGGCCGCGGCGAACAACGCGATGAACACGGTGCTCAGCACCACCGGCATCAGCCAGAGCGCGATGCCGCGGGTGAGCGCCGACAGGTTGAAGACCTGGAGTGCGTCGGGAAAGAACCGGAAGGGGCCGAACAGGACAAAATTCCGGAGCGCGCGGGCGCGGTCCGCGAGCCCTGTCGTGTCGGGATTGGTCGTAAGCAGGAGGGCGATGGCCAGCGCTGCGACGAGAACCAGGAACGAGAGGGTGTTCAGTTCCTCGACAGCCGGCACGAGACCGAGTGCGACGATCGCGCCGCCGGTCACCGCGCGCCGAAGGTCCAGCGTCGCATGGTTGGCGAGCAGCGAGGTGAAGGCGGTCGCGACGGCGAAGATCACCAGCGACAGCCCCATCCGCTGGCCGTAGAACAGCCAGTCTGCGAGTGCGGCCAGCGCCAGCGCCATCGCGAGCCTGGCCGACAACGCACAAGGCCTGATCGGTTGAATGTCCGTCGTCTCCGTCGCAGCCAGGCTCGTCATGTCCTGAAGACCTTTCCTGATTGGTAGCATCACGAAGCTTGAACGCCGTTTGTGCAGAAGGCGGGGCCTTCGTCTGCACGGTCTCAGGACTCTTTTGCAGTTTTCGTGCAGGCCCGCTTTTGCCTCTCGCGCAGCGTAAGTCGCTTTGGTAGGTGCGATGCGTTCATCATCTCGCACGTGACGCATCATGCAATTCCTCCGTCGCATCGGCCTTATCCTGCTCTGGCTTGCCGCGCCCGTTGTTTCGTTCGCCGCCGCGAACAAGAACGATCCCTATCTGGTCCCGCTGCGCGGCGCCGGAAACATCGCGCTTGTCGTCGCAAGCATCGTGATCATCATCGTTCTGCTCCGCGGCGAGCGATGGCGCAGCATCGCGGGCAAGCTGCTCGTCATGCTCTGGTGCCTGCCGCCGCTGCTGATGTCGGCCGCGCATCTGAGATTCGAATGGCGTAGGCACGACGTTCTCAGCGCGAGCGCCACTGAGGCGCGCCAGCTTGGGCCTCACTTCATGGTCGGCTATTCGTCCTTTCCCGAGGTCGCGCGTCTCGCCGAGCAGGGATTGATCGGCGGTGTCTACGTCACGCGGCACAACATCCGTGGTCGGACGGTCGAGGCACTACGTGCCGAGATCGCGGCGTTACAGGATAAGCGGCGCGCGGCCGGCCTGCCGCCGCTGGTCATCGCCGCTGACCAGGAGGGCGGTATCGTCGGGCATCTTGCGCCGCCGCTGACAAAGGTGCCGGCGCTGGCGACCCTCGCCGGGCTCGCCCCCGACGACCAGCAGAGCAAAGCGGAGGAGTTCGGCCGCATCCACGGGCGTGAGCTCGCCGGGCTCGGCATCAACCTCAACCTCGCGCCCGTGCTAGACCTCAAGCCGCCAGTCCGCCGCAACCGCCTCGACTTCCACACGCTGATCGGCCAGCGCGCGATTGCCGCCGATCCCGCCGTCGTCAGCGCGATCGCAAGCGCCTATGTCCGGGGGCTGGAGGAATCCGGGGTCGGCGCGACGCTCAAGCATTTTCCCGGCATCGGCCGCGTGCGCACCGATACGCATCATTTCAGCGCCAATCTCGACACGCCGGTCAAGGAGCTGGAAATGACCGACTGGCTCCCGTTCCGCGAGGTGCTGTCGCATTCACGAAGCGCGCTCATGGTCGGCCATATCACGCTCACGTCCGTTGATCCCGATCGCGCCGCCTCTCATTCCAAGCGCGTTGTCGACGGGATCATTCGCGACAAATGGGGTTACCAGGGCGTCGTGATGACCGACGACCTCGTGATGGGCGCGATCTACCAGCACGACGTCTGCAAGGCAGTGGTCGAGGCCATCAACGCCGGCGTCGATCTCCTGCTGGTCGCCTATGATGGCGCACAGTTCTACAGGATTTTTGCCTGCGCCCTGGAAGGGGCGCGGCAGGGCAAGCTCGACACGGCTATGCTGCGTGCGAGTGAGGCGCGGCTGGAGCTGGGCTTTCCGACTGCGCAGGCGCGAGCCGCCGTCTCGGGCACCATCCGCGTCGTTAATCAGGACTAGCCCTTTGCGAACTGACGACAGTCCGGTTCCCGGTGATCTCCCAGCGCCGTGGCGCGTTGCGTGTCGCCTGATATCGCGCCTGCGAAATGCAACTGAGCCATGACAGATCGCGCGGGCGTGCGCCCTTGCGCACCGGCGCCGACCGGAGCAGTCTGCCCAAGCGGTGCACGAGAACGCCGCCAATAAGACGCGCGAGGGAGCTTTCATGGCGGCGACGCGGATCGACTGCGACATCCATCCGGCGGTTGGTGGCACGCGCACGACGCTGCTTCCCTATCTCAGCGATCACTGGAAAGAGCAGGTGGTCAGCCGCGCCATCGACGGGCTCGACCTCACCAGCTATCTGCCGAGTATGCCGCTTGCGGGCCGCGCCGATTGGCGGCCGTCGAATGGCACGAAGCCTGGCTCCGACCTCGCCATGGTACAGAAGGGCGCCTTCGATCAGCTGGGCGCCAGCCACGCGATCCTCAACGTACTCTATGGCGCGCAGGCCGTGTTCGATCCCTATATGGCGGCCGACTTCTGCAAGGCGATCAACGACTGGATTGCGGCCGAGTGGCTGTCGCGCGATCCCCGTTTGCGCGCCTCAATCGTGGTGCCGATGCAGGATCCGGATTTGGCGATCGAGGAGATCGAGCGCCGTGCCGGCGACAATCGCTTCGTCTCGATCCTGGTGCTGGCGCAGGGCGAGATGCTGCTGGGACGGCGGCATTACTGGCCGGTCTATCGGGTCGCAGAGAGGTACAGACTGCCGCTCGCGATCCACGCCGGCACGCAATATCGCTACGCGCCGAGCTCGGCCGGCTGGCCGTCGCACCGCTACGAATACTACTTCGTCGAGGCGCAGGCCTTTCAGGCGCAGATCCTTAGTCTCATTTATGAGGGCGTGTTCGGCAAGTTCCCGAATCTCAAGGTCGTGCTGATGGAGTCAGGCGTGAGCTGGCTGCCGGCCTTCATGTGGCGCGCCAACAAGACCTGGCGTGGCGTCCGTGTCGAGGTGCCCTGGGTCGAGCGCGAGCCGGCGGCGATCATCCGCGATAATTTTCGCGTGACCATGCAGCCCTTCGATGCGCCCTCGGATGCCAGGAGCGTCGAGGAGATCATCGACCAGATCGGTTCCGAAAAGATGTTCCTGTTCGCGTCCGACTACCCGCACTGGCAGTTCGACGGCGATGATCCGATCCCGCCGAACCTGCCGAGGAGCATCATCGCGAAGATGTGCGTCGATAATCCGCTGGAGACGTTTCCGCGGTTGTCGCTCGCCAACTAGACTCGGAGGTTTCGCATGAGTGAGGTCATCGACCGTCCGCTGCGTGAAGACGAGAAGCCCGCCGCGACGCGGTTGCGCATCGTCGATTGCGACGTGCATCCGAGCCTGTACTCGTTCGACGATCTCAACGAGTTCCTGCCGAAACGCTGGCAGCAGCACCTGAAGGAATACGGCAGCCATCTGCGCACGCCCTATCTCTTCACCACGCCCTATCCGCGCTCCTCGCCGCTGATCGCACGGCGCGATGCCTGGCCGCCGACCGGCGGGCCGCCCGGCTCCGATCTTGCCTTCATGCAGAAGCAGCACCTCGATCCGCTCGACGTCGAGTTCGGGATTCTGCAGGTGCTCGATCTCTTCATCTTCTCGCAACAGAACCTGGAGTTCGGTGCTGCCATCCAGCGCGCGATCAACGACTGGCAGTTGGCGTTCTGGTCGCACCGGGATCCGCGCCTGAAGGCCTCGATCCTGGTCGGGCAGGACGGCACAGACCTCGCAATCGCCGAGATCGAGCGCTGCGCAAAAATCGGTGAATACATCCAGATCAACGTCTCGCCGCGCGCGAACGAGCCGCTGGGACGCCGCCGCTACTGGCCGATCTACGAGCGCGCCGAAGCGCTCGACTTGCCGCTCGGCATTCACGTCGGCGGCTACGGCGGACATCCGCCGACCGGAGGCGGTTGGCCGTCTTATTACGTCGAGGAGCATCAGTCGAACGCGCACACCATTGCGGCCCAGCTTGCCAGCCTCGTGATCGAGGGCGTGCCGGAGCGGTTTCCAAAGCTGAAGATCGTCTTCATCGAAGGCGGCTTCGGCTGGATCCCCTCCGCGGTCTGGCGCATGGACCAGCATTTCGAGCGCTTCCGCAGCGAAGTGCCGCATCTGAAGCGCAAGCCGTCCGAATACGTCCGTGAGCATTTCTGGTTCACCACGCAGCCGATCGACGAGCCGGATGAGGCGCGGCATCTGCGTTCGCTGATCGAATGGGTCGGCATCGACCGGCTGTTGTTCTCGTCGGACTATCCGCACTGGGATTTCGACGACCCGCGCTTCGCCTTCAAGACGCCGCTCACCGAGGCCGAGCGGAAGAAGATCTTCAGCGCCAATGCCCGTGCGGTTTACAAGTTCTGAGAGGGTTCTGAACGGTATGACCCGTCACATCGTCGCCACCATCTCGGAGATCCCGCCCGGCGGCAACAAGGTCGTCGATGTCGCTGGTCGCGACATCGTCGTGTTCCACGTCAATGGCGAATTCTTCGCGCTGCTGAATCGCTGCCCTCACGAAGGCGCCCCGCTCGAAAAAGCGGCATGCGTCGCGCGGCTGACCTCGCCCGAGCCTGGCATCTATCAGCGATCACGTGTTGGGGAGATGCTGCGCTGTCCCTGGCACGGCTGGGAGTTCGATATGCGCAACGGCCAATCCTGGTTCGACCCGAAACGCGTCAAGATTCGGTCATATCCCGTCGCAGTGGAGCGCGGCGACGAGCTCCAGCAGGGGCCGTATGTTGCCGAGACGTTTCCGGTGCATGTCGAGGACAGCTATGTGATTGTCGAGGTCTGAGCCGGCATTGCCGATTGAGATTCCGATGCAGGTGCGATATGGCTCTCGCGCTTTCAGAGGCGGAGACGAGCTTTGTCGAAACAATCCTTGCGTGAAGAGGCCGAGCGCCTGATCCGCGAATCGATGGAAAAGAAGACCATCGTCGTGAAGCAGGGCACGACCCGCATCGAGGCCGTCTGCGGCAAGTGCGGCGCGCCGAACCGGGTGCAGGCGGAAAAGGGCCAGACCCGGGTCAAATTCTCCTGCAAGAATTGCGGTCACCAACAAGAGACGCTGTAGAGCGCTGCCTGACGGTACCGCGCTGTACTCTAACTCCTCATCCTGAGGAGCCCGCCGAAAGCGGGCGTCTCGAAGGATTGAGGCCCCAATCGGGTCTTCATGGTTCGAGACGCGCGTGCCGCGCTCCTCACTATGAGGGTCTGACAGTCACTCCTCCTTCACGAACTTCGCGAACGCATCCGCATAGCCCGGGTGCCAGCGCGACAGCGGCGGGCGGTTTTCGACGATATCGCCGGCGGCCCATAGCATGCGCTTCTCATCGAGCGCGCGCGGTACGTCGTTGTCGGGGCAGAGGATGTAGAAGTCGTCTGCTTCCAGCCGCGCAAGCATGAAGTCGACGGTCTGCTCCGGCGTCCAGGCACCGGCCGGCTTCTCGGTGCGACCCTTGGCGGTCAGGCCGGTGAAGACGAAGCCGGGAATGAGCAGATGCGCCGTGATGCGGCAGTCCTTCGTATTGCGCAGCTCGTGCTGGAGTGCCTCGGTGAACGCCTTCACGCCGGCCTTGGAGACATTGTAGGCGGGATCGCCGGGCGGTGTGGTGATGCCCTGCTTCGAGCCGGTATTGATGATCAAGCCGCACCTGCCGCGCGCGATCATATTGGGCGCGAAGATGCGGGAGCCGTTGATGATACCCCACATGTTGACGCCGATGATGCGCTGCCAGTTGTCGGGTTCGCCGAACAGCGTGCTGCCGGGCTGGATGCCCGCATTGTTCATGAGGATGTCGGTACCGCCGAAGCGCTCGCCCACGGCGCGCTCCAGTTCCGCCACGCTCTCGGCCTTGCTGACATCGACGGCGAACGCCATCACATGTGTGGCAGAAGTGATGGATGATAGTTTTGTTGCTGCCTCGGCCAGCCGTGTCTGCTCGATATCCGCGATGCACACCTTCATGCCGGCGCGCGCGAAAGCCGTGGCAGCGGCCAATCCGATGCCGGACGCGCCGCCCGTGATCACGGCAACATTGTCTTTGACGATAGCGGAATGTGGCATTGATCGTCTCCGGAGGAGGGGGCTCGACACAGCTATAACATGGCGACGGCGCGACCCTGCACAAGTCGGCATGGGAGGTCTTCGTTCAACGCCGCCTTTACGCCTATCCGGCACCGCTGTATTCTTGCCGACTTAACGATCCCGCCCAGATCGAATCCAATCAATCACCTGACAGGGAGGCAGCCATGGCTGTGTCGCAGGCTATTCCGATCACGCGTCATCCGTTCGCCAACGGATCCTACAAGCAGATGCTTATCGACGGGAAGTGGGTCGACGCCGCCTCCGGCAAGCGCTTCGAGACCCATAACCCCGCAACCGGCGAGCTGCTCGCCACCGTTGCCGAAGGCGACAAGGAAGACATCGACCGTGCGGTCGCGGCCGCCCGCCGTGCCTTCGAAGGACCTTGGAGCAAGGTCAAGCCGTTCGAGCGCCAGAACCTGCTGCTCAAGCTCGCCGACCTCGTCGAGAAGAACTTCGACGAACTGTCGCAGCTCGACACGCTCGACATGGGCGCGCCGCTCAGCCGCACTCGCGCCTATCGTCTTCGCGCCGTCGGCATGCTGCGCTATTACGCCGGCCAGACCACCGCGATCCATGGCGAGACCATCGAGAACTCGCTGCCGGGCGAAGTCTTCTCCTACACGTTGAAGGAGCCGATCGGCGTCGTCGGCGCCATCATTCCCTGGAACGGCCCGCTCACTGCGACAATCTGGAAGATCGGTCCGGCGATCGCGACCGGCTGCACCGTGGTGCTCAAGCCCGCCGAAGAGGCGCCGCTGACCTCGCTCCGCATCGCCGAGCTGGCGATGGAAGCCGGCATTCCACCCGGCGTCATCAACGTCGTACCCGGCTATGGCGAGACCGCGGGCGCCGCGCTCGCCTCGCATCACGACGTCGACAAGGTCGCCTTTACCGGCTCGCATGTGACGGGACAGTCGATCATCCGCGCCTCCGCCGGCAACCTCAAGCGCGTCTCGCTCGAGCTTGGCGGCAAGTCGCCGGACATCGTGTTCGCGGATGCCGATCTCGATGCCGCCGTGCCGGGCGCGGCGATGGCGGTGTTCGCCAACTCCGGTCAGATCTGCAGCGCTGGCACGCGCCTGTTCGTCGAGCAGTCGATCTATGAAGAGTTCGTCGGCCGCGTCGCCGAGTTTGGCAAGAAGCTGCAGGTCGGCAACGGCCTCGATCCCAACGTGCAAATCGGCCCGCTGGTCTCGGAGCAGCAGCTCGAGCGCGTCACCAGTTATCTCGACATCGGCCAGAAGGAAGGCGCACGGGCGCTCGCCGGCGGCGGGCGCGTCACCGAAGGCGCGCTGTCCAAGGGTTTCTTCGTGTCGCCGACGGTGTTCGCAGGCGTCCAGGACAACATGCGGATCGCGCAGGAAGAGATCTTCGGTCCCGTCATCTCCGCGATCGCGTTCAAGGACATGGACGAGCTCGTCAAGCGCGCCAACAACACCACGTTCGGCCTCGGCTCGGGCCTGTGGACACGCGACGTCAGCAAGGCGCATGCGGTCGCAAAGTCGCTGCGCGCCGGTTCGGTATGGGTGAATTGCTACCAGGCGATGGACCCGGCAGTGCCCTTCGGCGGCTACAAGATGAGCGGCTATGGCCGCGAGTCCGGCAAGCAGCACGTCGAGGAGTATCTCAACGTGAAGGCCGTCTGGATCAAGACGGCTTAAGACGTATCCTCTCTCGCGTTCCGCGGGAGGGAATATCCTTTTGTGGGGGCGGCGTCTTTTCGAAAGGCCGCCCCTCGCTATATGATCCGCTTCCTTTCATAGCCATTCGGGGCCCACATGAAATTCGAGGCGTTGTTCAAACCGTTGCAGGTCGGTCCGTACAAGCTCGCGCATCGCGTCGCGATGGCGCCGCTGACGCGCATGCGGGCCGAGCGCGAGAGCTTTTCGCCGCGACCGCTCAACGCAGAATATTATGGCCAGCGCGCGACGCCAGGAGGCCTGATCATCGCCGAAGCGTCGCCCGTGCTCTCGCACGGCCGCGGTAATCCGGCGACGCCGGGCATCTATTCCGAGGCGCAGATCGCAGGCTGGCGCAAGGTGGTGGATGCCGTGCACGCCAAGGGCGGGATCATCTTCCTCCAGCTCTGGCATGTCGGCCGCGTCTCGCATTCGTCGTATCATGGTGGCGCGCTGCCGGTCTCGGCTTCGGCGATCCCGATCAAGGCCGAAGGCATGAAGGCGATGACCGCCGACGGCAAGATTTCGGACTACGAGACGCCGCGCGCGCTGGAGACCGAGGAGGTCAAGGGCGTCGTCGAGGCGTTCCGGCAGGGCGCGAAGAACGCACTCGCAGCCGGCTTTGACGGCGTCGAGATCCACGGCGCCAACGGCTATCTGCTCGAGCAATTCCTGCAGTCGCGCAGCAACCATCGGACCGATCAATATGGCGGCTCGATCGAGAACCGCGCGCGGCTTCTGCTCGAAGTCACGCAGGCCGCGATCGACGTCTGGGGCGCGAACCGGGTTGGCGTGCGGCTATCGCCGCATGGCATCGCCAACGATTCCGGTGAACCGGATCCGATGCCGCTCTACACTTACGTCGTGAAGGCGCTCGACAAGCTCGGTCTTGCCTATCTGCACTTCATCGAGCCGCGTTCGAGCGGCGCCGGCCGCGCCGACGTCAACTGGCAGAACGTGCCGTCGGCGATGGTGCTGTTCCGTCCGCACTACAGCGGCGTGCTGATGACGGCCGGCGGCTTCACCGGCGAGACCGCGAATGCAGCGATCGCCGACGGCCATGCCGACATCATCGCCTTCGGCCGCATCTTCATCTCCAATCCGGATTTGCCGCAGCGACTGGAGCACGACTACCCGATCACGCCGTACAACCGCGCGACGTTCTATGGCGGCGAGGAGAAGGGGTATACGGATTATCCCGCGTATGACGAGCTGGCGCCGGCTTGATGCTGCCGTAGCCCGGATGGAGCGAAGCGAAATCCGGGATTCGTGGAGGCGGCAAGACTGTTCCCGGATTGCGCTTCGCTCCATCCGGGCTACGAGGGAGCACAGGCTTCACATCCGTCCTGACGAAGTCAGGACGACGATGTCCGTCAGCTACCTCCCCTTCGCCTTCCGCCACGCCGCAAAATCGGTCAGCGTCTGCGGATCGGTCGCCGGATAGAGAC
>JAEYRD010000173.1 GCA_023435725.1 Pseudomonadota bacterium
AGAAACGCACGATCGACGACGCCTGCGACCACATCGGGCATCTCGTCAGAAGCATTATGTCAGCAGAATGCAGCAACTACTTCGCTAATGCCGGATACGTTTCAATCAAAAAATGAAACGCTCTAAGCCAAACTCGGCTCGCAGCTGCCCTGATCGCGACCGTCAAGACCCTGCCATCCACTCGAAATTGATTTACCCCTGCAGGAAACCGTCAATGTCAAGTTGACGGTTTCTGCTGCGGCAGACCTGCGCTTAGAGCGTTTTCGAGCTAAGCAGGGCTCGATGCGCGTTAACAAATGCGCCAAGCCAACGCTCCTGAGCTTCTGGTTCTGATTCAATCAGAACCGAAAATCTCTAGGGTTCGCGAATGGACTCATCCAAACCACGTAGCAGCGGATAGAGGAAATAGGACATCACGCTGCGCCGCCCGACCTTCATTTCGGCGGTCACCGCCATGCCCGGGATGAATTGAGCGCGCTCTTCCGGCAGCCGAAGGTGCATGTCGGACAGGTCGACCAATACGCGGTAATAGGGAGCGGTCGCGCGGTGCGCACCTTCGGCTTTCGGATCCGGCGGGAACGCATCCTGACTGATGACATGCACCTCGCCCTTGGCCGTCCCGTATTTCTGGAACGGGAAGGCATCAAACTTGATCCGCACGGGCTGTCCTAGCGAAACCTGACCGATGTCCCTGCCCTCGACATTGACCTCGGCCCGGAGCGGCACATCGCGGGGAACTAGCACAAACATCGGCTCGGCCTCACGGGCGACCGATCCGACTGTCCGGCTGGCAATATCCAGCACGATCGCATCGGCCGGTGCCTTCAGCACGATCAATTGCCGGCGAAGCTCGGCCTTCTTGAGATCTTCCGCCGCACTGTCCCGCTTCGCCAGCATCTCCACGAGGTCCTGATAGGCCGTCTTGCGAAAATCCTCGCCGTAGACCTTCTGGTCTGCCTGGGCCTTGTCGAGCCGATGCGCATAATCGGCTATATTGCCGCGAACACGCGCCAGATTGCTCTCGACATCAAGACGAGCGTCACGCGAGAGCAGCAAATTCAGCTTCGAGCCAACTTCCTTGTCCATCAGCGTTGCACGCATGACCTCGATCGACCTCATCGTCTCGAGCCGCTGAACAAGCACCGCTTCTTCGTTCTGTGCAGTCTTCAGGTTCGCGCGCGCGGAGGCGATCTGCGCTTCGTAGTTTTCCATCTGAGCATCGTAAGTCGCCTTGCGCTGCAGGAATATCTTGCGCTGCAGGACCTCGTCGGCGTTGATGGACTGCCCTATGACATAGTCCTCACCATTCAATTCGGCCTTGAGACGGTCAATCCCGGCATTGAACACCCCAACCTTGCTGCGCAGCTGGTCAAGATCCGCTTGGGAGAACGTCGGATCGAGCGTCGCCAGCAGGTCTCCGCGATTGACCCGGTCGCCTGGCTTGACATGTATCTCGCGGACGACGGAGGTTTCGAGCGGCTGAACGACGAGATTGGGACGCGTGGTGATCAGCTTGCCCTGGGCCGTCACGATCATGTCGACCTGCGATCCCGATGCCCAGCCGATCGCGGCGAGTATCAACGCCAGGACACAATAGAGCGTGATCCGGGCGATGCGCGGTGGAGCCCGATTCTCGACCTCAATCGCGTCGGATTGAAATTCCGTCACCACCGGCGGCCGGCGCCTGGCGGGTCTGAACAACGCGCGTCGCCGCCGTTCTGTCACCCGCTCGTGAGTGTTTGCATCGCCGCGGGATTTCTCAGGCTTGATCATGCGACCTGCTTCGTCTGCTGGTTCCAGAGATGCCGGTAAATCATGCACTTCGACAGCAACCGATCGTGATGATCGACGTCGACGATCCGGCCACGATCGATCACCAGGATCTGGTTCGCGTCCGAGAGCATCGACAGCCGATGCGAGACGATGATGACGGTCCGTCCCTCGGCGATACGGCGGAGATTGCGCCGAATAATCAACTCGCTTTCGGAATCGAGCGCGCTCGTCGCCTCGTCCAGGATCAGGATGCGGGGGTTGACGATGAGCGCCCGAGCAATCGCAAGGCGCTGCTTCTGTCCACCAGACAGGTTTGAGGCATCCTCCTCGAGCATCGTGTCGAAGCCGCGCGGAAGCCGCTCGATGAATTCATCGGCTCCCGCAAGCTGCGCTGCGCGGACGACCTCGGCAAAGGTCGCGTCGCGCTTCACGCAGGCAATATTATCGCGAACAGTGCCGCGAAACAGGAAGTTGTCCTGTAGCACCAGTCCGAGATTTTGGCGCAAATGAGTGAGATCGAGCTCCCTCGAATCGTATCCATCGACCCGCAGCAGGCCCTGCTGCACCGGATACATCCCCGAAATGAGCCGCGTCAGCGTGGTCTTGCCGGAGCCGCTTCGGCCGACGATCCCGAATATCGACCCCGGCGCGATGGAGAAGGAGACGTCATCCAGCGCCGGCGCGCCCTCCGCTCCGTAGCGGAATGAGACATTCTCGAAGTCGATCTTGCCGGCGAACTCGGGCCGCAGCCCCTCGCGATTGCCGTCGCGTTCGGGCTTCTGGTTCATGACCTCGCCCAGCATCTTCACCGCCAGCGCAACTTCTTGATACTCGTGAACCATCGTCACCAGTTGGACCAGCGGTCCCGACACGC
This sequence comes from Pseudomonadota bacterium, assembly GCA_023435725.1. Taxonomy (GTDB): domain Bacteria; phylum Pseudomonadota; class Alphaproteobacteria; order Rhizobiales; family Xanthobacteraceae; genus Bradyrhizobium. Next base: position 2,648 of record JAEYRD010000173.1, read on the forward strand.
GTCCTGCCAGCATGTTGAAGGCGACCAGTGCGCCGATGGTCATCTCGCCGCTGAAGACATCCAGCGCTCCAAGCGAGATGATGCCGAGCGTCATCATCTTCTCGAGAAAGCCGGTGGTCGACTGGGCGGCGGCAGAAATCTTCTCGACGCCGAACCGCATTGTCACCGACTGTGCGCAGCGATCGTCCCACACCCTGCTCTGCAGCGGTTCCATCGCCAGCGACTTCACCGTACGCATGCCGTGCACGGTCTCGACCAGCAGTGCCTGCCGCGCACCTTCCGCCTGGTAAAGGCTATAAAGACGCCGACGGAACGGTCCCATCAGCAGCGCGACGACCGTGCCGCTGGCCGCAGTGAAGGCAAGCACCATGCATGTCAATTTGATACTATACAGCGCCAGCACCGGAATGAAGACGAAGAGGGACAACGCGTCGAGCGTCGTCAGGAATAGGCGGCCGGTCAAGAACTCGCGAATTCGCGCGGCCTGTTGCATGTGCTTTACCAGGACGCCGGCCGAAATGTGCTCAAAGAAGGTCACGGGCAGGCCGAGGAGATGACCGAACGTCTTGGTTGCGACACGAATATCGACCTTGTTGGTCGCATAAAGCAAAATATAGCGCCGCAGAAATCCGAATATTGCGTCGAACGCCAGCGCGGCGGTCGCGCCGCCCGCCAGCACATAGAGCGTAGTGAAGCTCTCGTGCACGAGCACCTTGTCGATGACCAGCTGGAAGAATATCGGTATCGCAAGACCCAATGCATAGAGCATAATGGCAGCGATCGCGACGTCGATGAACAAGCGCCATTGACGAGCCAATTCGGGAATGAACCAGCGTAGCCCGAACGTCGGGCGATGGTCCGATGCAAGTCGCTCGCGCTTGATCAGGATGGCGTCGCCGCCCCAGCGGGCACAGAACTTATCCCTGTCGACGATCAGAGGCTCGTCACGGCGTTCGGCGAGCGGATCGAACACACTGACCGCTTCCGCGCCGTCGGCTCCATGACCTGCCCCCAGAACCAAGATCCAGTTGCCGTTTGAAAGTCGGAGGAGCGCCGGATAAGCCTCTCCCAACCGAAACAGCGCCCCCCAATCGAGATGCGTAGGCGTTGCGCGAAGGCCCGCCTCCTTCGCTATGCGCAGCAACCGGGTCGTCGAGACCGGGGTTCCGTCAATGGCGTAGGTGTGCTTGAGGCGTTCGACAGCTAGGTCAACGCCGTGATAGGCGGCGGCCTTTGCGAGGCATTCAAGTTCTGTCCGCAATGTCGGACGCTGGGGCTCCTCAGCGCTCACAGGCGGAGCGGCCGAGCCCGTGACTTCGGTTTCAACGGAAATTGCTTGAGGCATTTGGGGACCGAGGGCTGCCAGACGGATCGCGTTCTGCCGAAATGGTCTGAGCCTGGCCAGGGGGGCTCGACTGGTTGCGCCGCACCGCGCCGGCGTCGATCAACCCCTGCAGTGCCTTCTGCATGACCTCGACCGAGTTCGCAAACGATTCCACTGAAAAGATCAGCCTCTGCTGGAACACCTTCTTCGGCGCATTGTTGGCATCGCGTTCGGTCGGCGACAGACTGACCAGGTCGACCCGCACAATCGATCCGCCAATGGTGATCTCTTCCACTCCGTCAGTATAGAGTTCGGCATGCATCAAAGCCTCCAATGCTGCCAACTCGATCTCTGATCGCGCGCCGGCCTGCAGCCAAGGGTTCGACGCCGACGACAGTCACTGATCCAGGGCGGCCGCTCGCTTCAGAGCCGGGCTGTTGTTGCTTCGATATCCGTCCGACACTCACAGAGAAATTACAGGGCGCCGGAAAGCCGCGCATCGGAGCCGTCAAAACAGACAGCCTAGCTCTTGTGTCAGCATCTCCGACACTTGAAATGACCAACCAAATATTTTCTGGAAATAAATAAATATCGCGGCGAATTAATTGTCAATTGATTATCTCTAGATCCGACGCTTACTGAATTATTGCAATAAATCTTGATTTTTCAGAAAGCTCAAGTTCCGTCAACCCGGTCATCGGGCCCACCTCTCAGAGAATGACCCAACACGTGCCCGACTCGCCGATATCAGGCGTGTATGCATCCGTCTTGAGAACGACAATACCCCGCGTCTCGTCTGCCCGCGGGCTCCCCAGCCCCCTGAAATTAACTAGCGTTTCATTTAATTAATTTGAACGAACGTCATTTTTTAGTATATTTTAAATGCAGGGCAGCATGGCATTCGGCGGCCATACCAAACTACGCTGGCAGGCGGCCCTTGCGAGATACACAAGCGGCAGAGGCGAACCGAATGCTCCAGAGCAATATGCTGCAAACCGACAGACTCCGCGCGCCTGCCTACGACCAGGAGGCAGGGGGCGGCGGCATCGGCGAAATCATCAGTGCCGCCCTTGCATTTCTCCGGCGTCAGTACGTGGTGATCATTCTTGCAACCGTACTCGGATTGGCCACTTGCCTGATCTATCTGCGGATCACGCCGCCGACCTATACCGCCCAGGTCCAGGTCATGCTCGAGAACGCGAAGACGCAGTTCATCCAGCAACAATCCATTCTGGCGGAACCGGCCTTCGATCTCACCTTATTCGAAACGCAGGTCCAGGTCCTCAAATCGAAAGCAATGGCGGTCAAGGTCATCAATCAGCTCAAGCTCGCCGACGACCCAGATTTCAAGCAATTGCCTCCGTCTCAGCCCTCAAACTGGCAGCGGCTTCGCGCGATATTGTTGTCGTCCCCGCCTGACGATCTGCAGCCGGCTCCGCTCGGCGAGCCGCTGGAAGGGATCATCACTGCGTTTCAGAAGAGCATGGTGGTGGACCGGATCGGCTTCAGCAACCTCATCGAGATCAACTTCAGTTCGAGCAATCCAGTACGAGCTGCCCAGATCGCCAACACGATCGCGAGAGTCTATCTCGCCGATCAGGAGAAAGTGAAGCTAGAGACAAATCGCCGGGCAAGGGATTGGATGCAGGAGCGACTGCAGGAGCTCGGAGAGCAGGCGCTCGGGGCTGAACGCGCAGTCAGCGCCTACAAGTCCAAGAACAACGTGGTTTCCACTGGAGGAAAGCCGATCGACGAGCAGCAGATCTCGGATCTCAACAGCCGACTGGTCGCCGCTCGTGCGCTGACGTCCGAGGCGGCAGCCAAGCTGAACCGTTACGAGGCGATTCTGGAGGCCAATCCGGCGAACTCGCCGTCGATCGGCAATTTGGATGCAGCGAGCAGCGATGCACTTAGCAGCCCCATCATCACCAGCCTTCGCCAGCAATATCTCGAGCTAGAACGACGCTTAGCCGAGTGGGTTCCACGATTTGGGCGCGACCACGCTGCGGTCGTCAACTTACGAAATCGGATGCGTGAGCTCCGCGGCTCGATCCTTGACGAGGTCAAGCGATATGCGGAGACGAGCCGGAGCGAATTCGAGGTCGCCAAACAGCGACAGCAGGAGATCGAGAAGCAAATGTCGGAGGCCGTGGAGCAGTCGCGCTCGACAAATCTGGCTGAGATCACGATCCGCGAATTGGAGAGCAAGGCAAAAAGCCTGCGCAGCCTGCACGATACATTCCTGCAGCGCTATGTGGGCGCAGCGCAGCAAGAGAGCTTTCCGATCGCGGAAGCCCGGGTCATGTATCCCGCGGTGCCGCCGCAGAGCAAGAGCAAGCCGAAGGGCGCACTGGTCATGGCGCTGGGCCTGGTCGGCGGCCTCGGCTTGGGCCTGGGACTAGGTCTGTTCAGGGAGATGATGGATCGGGTCTTCCGCACGTCCGCGCAGGTCGAATCGACGCTGGGACTACCTTGCCTTTCGCTGGTGCCGGCGTTGCGGGCTGAAAGGGGGGCGGCTTCGAAAAAGGCTGCGCCACGGAGCCCCGACCACGACACGCGGCAGCGAAGAATTCCCACCAGTTCAGCGTTTCACAGAACGGTGGTCGGCAAGCCATTATCTCGGTACGCCGAGTCGATCCGCGCCATCAAACTCGCCATAGATCTCAATCCCAGCAAATCCTCCAATCAGGTGATCGGCATCACCTCCGCCCTGCCGAACGAGGGGAAGACGACGATTGCTGCCTCGCTCGCCCAACTCATTGCCCATAGCGGCAAGAGCTGCATCATCGTCGATGGAGATCTCAGGAACCCGTCGCTTTCAGCCAGTCTTGCCGCGAACGCGACCACGGGTATCGTCGACGTCATCAGCCAGGGGAGACCGCTCGAGGAGACGATCTGGCGGGATCAAAAGACAAACCTCGCAATTCTCCCGGCGGTCAGCCCGATGCCGGTGTTCCACACCAGCGAAATGCTGGCCGCGGACTCGATGCGTAAACTATTCAATCAGCTGCGCTCGACGTATGATTACGTCATCGTCGACCTTCCGCCCCTGACCCCGCTGGTCGACGTTCGTTCGACGACTACCTTCATCGACTGTTTCGTCCTGGTGGTGGAATGGGGGCAGACGAAGGTAGAGGTCGTCAAGCATGCACTGCACACGGCCCCCAATATCCACGAGTGCCTTATTGGAGCGGTCCTCAACAAGACCAACATCAAGGCGATGTCGCGCTATGACACGCAATGCAGCGACTACTTTCGGGATGAACATTACATCCGCTACGGGCTGACCGGCTCAAACTGACCAATTCACACCCCGCTCAGGATCGGGGACGAAGCGCCCCGTTCCATTATGTTGCATATCGGCAACAATCACCGGTTGCGCTTCCGGTTCCCGCGATGATTCGCTGGCCTGAATCGCGGATAAATGTACTTTATTCATACTGCTCATTCATACTGGGACGACGTGGGGTATTAGCCATTTTCGCGCTGCAAAAATGCGGGAGGGTCGTTGCTGCTCTCCTGGCGCTATCTAGCGCCGGGTGCATCATTACGCCTGGATCCGGACCATTGTCGATGGACGTCCGATCGGCCTCGGAAGGAGTCGAGCCCGCCACCCTTCCCTACGCCCTGGTCAAGCTGACACCCGAGGTTGTCGAAGTTCTCGGCCGCTATACGCCAAGGCTATCCTCGGCCTTTGCCGCCAAAACGCCGCCCAAGGCGTTCCGCTTCGGCGTGGGCGACATCGTCAGCATCACCATATTCGAATCCGGAGCTGGCGGCCTCTTTACGTCCGACGCCGGTGTCCGCGCCGGCAACTTCGTCACGGTTCCAAACCAGGCGGTGGACGAGAAGGGCTATATTTCCGTTCCGTATGCGGGCACCATCCGGGCACTGGGCCGCACTCCTTCAGAGATCCGCGACGAGGTCACGGACAAACTCAAGGGCCGAGCTCTCGAACCACAGATTATCGTGGCTTTGGCTGAGCAGAACACGTCCTTGATCAGCGTCCTTGGCGACGTGCGGACCGGCGGCCGGTTCCGCGCCAGCCCGTCCGGCGAGCGCATCGTCGATGCCGTCGCGCGCGCCGGCGGCCCCGTAACGCAAGGCTATGACATGTGGGTGTCGCTCGAGCGCAAGGGACACCGGGCAAGCGTTCCGTTCGGCGCATTGATGTACGAGCCCTCCAACAATATCTACGTGTTGCCGAACGACATCATCTATCTCTATAGCCAACCGCAAACCTTTGTCGCGTTCGGCGCGTCCGGCCTTCAGGGGCAATTCAAGTTCGACGCGTGGCGTATCTCGCTGGCGGAGGCGGTCGGCAAGCAGGGCGGCATGAACGATGGATTGGCCGATCCATCCTCGGTCTTTCTCTATCGGGGCGAGACGCGCGAAGTGGCCAAGGAAATGGGCGTCAATTGCACGCCGTTCAAGGGCCCGATTATTCCCATAATCTATCTGATCAATTTGCGCGATCCCTCGGGCTATTTCCTCGCTCAGACCTTTGAAATGCGGAACAAGGACGTCATCTACACGTCCAACGCAGCAGCAGTCGAGACCACCAAATTCCTGAGCTTCGTGCGAACGATCATGGCCACGGTAAACGACCCGATCATCTACGCCACCAACGCCTACGCGCTGAAAGCCGCCGCCGCCGGCACCGGATCAACCACGGTCATCACGACGCCCCAGCCGATTACCGGTACGGCGGCGAGTCAATAGTCGTCCATGAAGAGCGACTGAGAGATTGAGCTAGAATCGCATTTGTCTTTGCGGGCTGTTTTGCGATAAGCGCGGCGTCTTCGGTGTCATCAAGCGCGAGCGGCGCCGCCGCTCCGCCATCGAGCCCGTCATCGGCCACCTGAAGACCAAAGGTCACCTCGGACGCCACTACCTCGAAGTCCGCGCAGGAGACGCCGGCCAACGTCATCCTCTCAGCCGTCGGCCACAACTTCCGCCACATCCTCGCCTGGCGACAAGAGATCTTGGGCCTCTTTCTGTTCCAGCTATGGCACAGGCTCGCCTGTCCAGCTCCGCTCAATTCGGCTTCTTAATGGACGACTGCCACAGGAGCCGACTTTGTCCAAGAACATCCGCTTTCTGTGAAACCGAATATTTCATCCATAATTTCCGCCGATCCTTCAGGCCGATCCGCATTCTTCAAAGGCAATTAAATGAAACTGTGTAAAACAGATATTTATTGTCTCGACCGAGTAAACGATATATAATGCAACCGATTTAAATCGAAGATTAAATCTGCGGTCGTTGTGGGTGAAGAAAATTTGTAGTGGGAACCTTCATTTGCCAGTGGAGGCATGCCATGGAACAGGATGCTCGCTTGCTGGTTCCCGGATTTTCACGAGATCGGTCGCCAAGCACATCTAAGCCGAAGTATCGCAAGGCCGAAGACTACATCGAGCAGAAATGGGATGCGGCCCGTCAGATCTTCTCCCGGTCGGATAGCGAAGCATTCGCGGCAAGTAGCCAGCCCGACGAACAATTCGCGAAGCTAGCCGGCAGCGCACCACTGGCGCTCAACCCCAATCGTGGATCGTTTGAAAGTACCGGCGTTCTCGAGCCTTCGGCGACGGCTAGAATAACTGATGGCGGAATGCCGTGGTCTTGCCCGGCGGATGACGCGTCAAGGCTTGGACCTGCGTCGTCCGGCGCAGCCGTCCGCCTCGTCAAGACCTCCTCTCCACCCGGGAGCGGTTCACCCAGTGCGACTTCGGCCGGCGCAGAAACGATAACCGTCACAACCGACAAGGCGGACTACGCGCCCGGCAGCACCGCAACATTCACCGTTGGCGGCATCGCACCGGGAAGCTCGGTCGCATTCCGAATCGTCGATCTGCCCAGCAGTCCCGGCGTAAACGGCATTGCGGACGTCTACACGCCGTTCCGCGTCGCCGATGGCGGAGCAGGCGATATCGACGGAGTCGTCAACGGCACAGTCGTCGCGAACTGGCAGGTACCGGCAGACGGGAGCGCAACAGGCGCGGTATTGCAGCTCACCGCTGCAGCCAATGGCAAGACTGCAACGACGACATTTAGCGACGCGGCCAACAAGATCGTAGCCGAAAATCAGAAGGCGGGAACGCCGAAGAGCACGTGGTCGATCCACGGCTCGATCGCCAACGCGGGCGACTCGCAGATCGAAGGTTACTCGACCCAGATCAGCACCAACGCCGGGCAGACCGTCTCCTTCAAGATCGATACCGATTCGAGTGGTTATAAGATCGACATTTATCGGCTCGGCTACTATGGCGGAAACGGTGCGACGCTCGTCACCAGCATGCATCATACAGGGGCGACAAGTCAGCCGAATCCTCTCTTCAACAGTGCGACCAGGACCGTCGATGCCGGAAACTGGTCGGTGACAGATTCATGGGCGATCCCCAGCACCGCGACATCGGGCGTCTATTTCGCGAAATTGACCACTGATACCGGCAATTTCCAGAACATGATCCCCTTCATCGTTCGTAACGACGGAACGACGTCGGATCTTTTGTTCCAGACCAGCGATACGACGTGGGAAGCATACAATCCTTGGGGCGGCTACAATCTGTATCAAGGTCCGAGCGGGACGAACAGCGATCGCGCCTATGCGGTGAGCTACAACCGCCCGATCGAGGCCAACGTCAACTCGAACGAGGCGCAGCCACCAGATTTCGTGTTTGGCGAGGAATTCGCCGCGATCTATTGGCTTGAGCAGAATGGCTACGATCTCAACTACATCTCTGGCATCGACGCCGCGACCAATCCAGGACTGCTCCTCAATGCAAAGACGTATCTGGACGTCGGCCATGACGAGTACTGGTTGCAGTCCCAATATAACAACGTGAAGGCGGCCGCGGATGCGGGCGTAAACCTGGCCTTCCTGAGCGGCAACCAGATCTATTGGGACACCCAGCTCGGTCCGAGCTTTGACGCCAGCCATACGCCCAACCGGACGATTATCGAGTACAAGGACATCTGGAGCGGGACGCAACTTGACCCGGACGGTACGGCCAACGGCGGAACGGGTCTGTTTCGCGATCCGGTCTATGGACCTAGTACTCCGGAAAATTCGCTCTCCGGCACGATCTTTACGGTCGACGACATCGGCGGGCTCGACAACATTGGCATCCCCGCCAGTATGTCGCAGCTCCGCTTCTGGAGAAACACCTCCATTGCCAGCGGCAATGGCGGAACTCTGACCCGCCTGCTCGGCTATGAGTGGGACAGCGATCTCGACAATGGCGTCCGGCCCACAGGCTTGATCGACATGTCCTCGACGACGAGGAACGTCAGCACACTTCTGCTGGACAACGGGGCTACGACTGGTTCTGGCACTGCTACCCACAGCCTTACGCTTTATCGCGACACGACGAGCGGAGCCCTGGTCTTTGGCGCCGGCACGGTGATGTGGTCGTGGGGATTGTCGAACCAGTACGCCCCCTATCGTGGGCTCACCGCGCCGGTCAGCACTGCCGTGCAGCAGTCCATGGTCAACTTGTTCGCGGACATGGGGGTGACGCCGCAGACGCTGCAGGCAAGCCTTGTACTCGCCCAGGCCTCCACCGACCATACCCCGCCGATCGCCGTCATCACCTCCCCGACCGCGGGCACGAACCTCAGCCCGGGACAGAGCGTCACGATCACGGGCACCGCCTCGGACGTAGGCGGCAGGGTCGCCGGGATCGAGGTCTCGACCGATGGCGGGCGTATCTGGCATCCCGCAACGGGCACGACCAGCTGGAGCTATACCTGGACCGCTTCGGGGAACGGCGCGCAGGTCATCGAAGCACGCGCGGCCGACGACAGCGTCAATCTGCAAACCAATCCGGCGACGGTTAGCGTCAACGTCACGGGATCATCGGGAGGGGGAGGCGGCAGCCTGTTCACGGCAGCGAACACCCCAGCACAGACGGGTCTGAACGACGGCAGTCCGATTGAAGTTGGCGTGAAGTTCACATCCTCCAGTGCCGGCCAGATCACGGCACTCAAATTCTACCGCAGCCCCGGCGACACCGGCACGGACCTTGTCGACCTTTGGACCTCGGGCGGCACCAAGCTTTCCAGCGCGACGTTCACGAGCACGACGGCGACCGGCTGGCAGACGGTGGCGCTCGCGAGCCCAGTGTCGATCGCTGCCAATACCACCTATGTCGCTTCTTACCACACCAGCGGCATCTACGTGGCGACGGACAACTTCTTCACTTCCGCCTTCATCAGCGGAACGTTGACGGCACCTTCCGGCGCCAACGGCGTCTATAGTTATGGCGGAAACAACACGGCCGGAGTGTTCCCGACCAGCACCTTCGCCTCCGCCAATTACTACGCCGACGTGGTATTCACCGTCACAGGGCCCAATACGCCGCCGACAGCGGTTGCCGACGTGGCCAACGCCACCGAGAAGGGCGGCGTCAGCAACAACACAGGCGGCTCCCCTGCCACCGGCAACGTGCTCAGCAACGACACTGATCCCGACACGGG
>JAEYRD010000185.1 GCA_023435725.1 Pseudomonadota bacterium
CCTAGCCGCCCTCCCGCTGCACCCAACCCGTTGCAATCGCGCTCGCCCAGGTGAGCATTCCCCTGCTGCGCGCCAAAGCGGCCATGGCCGTGTTGTCGTAGGGCACATAGCGGAGGGTCGCGAGCCAGCCTTGCCCGGCATGCTCCAGAATTGCGTAGCACGCATGAGGCGTGCCGACCTCGACCACGTAGGGAACGGGCACCTTCCCGTCGTAACCGGGCAACCCAACGCTGCCGGGATTGACGACCATTCGCCCGTCCCCGAGGTGAACGACTCTCGGAATATGGGTGTGTGCACACAGGATGAGGCGGGCGTCGATCCCCTCGGCTCCAGCCTCGATGGCCGCGATCCCGCTCGGACGCGCGCTGCCGTCGTCGGCAATATGGTCGAGCCAAAAGGCCGCGTCGTCCCGTGGCGATCCGTGGCACAGAAACACATCTTCCCTGTACCTCAGCGTGGGCGGCATGCTTGCCATCCAATCGAAATGCTTGCGCCCGAGCTGTTGGAAATCGCCGCGAGCCGAAGCGCCGGCCTGCCAGAGCTCGACGAGAATTCGGTCCTGATCGCCCCGCACCGACGGAAAACCGCGTTCGATCAGCAGGTCAGCAGATCGGGCCGCCTCGAGCGGACCGCTGACGTGGTCACCAAGGTTCACGACCTCGTTGATGCCGAGCGTGGCGATGTCGGCAAGTACGGCTTCAAGCGCGGGACGATTCCCGTGCACATCCGCGATGGCGGCAAATTTCATCTAGCCCTCCCGATTCGAGATGGCCGACGATTCACGCAATGCGGGACGATGCAGGGATAGCGGTTCTCTTTAGCTGCATTTTTAGAAGCGCCCGCAAGCTGAGTATCAAATCGGCGCTGAAAGAAGAGTAACACAATCGAGGTGCCGCCATCAAGCGATGGTCACGAACTGCCTTTGAGCATCGTCGTGCTGCTGAACACCCCGACCTCAGGCTGGCGGGACCCCAGCCTGCGGAGACAGGATCGTAATCCGAACGATCAGCGACGACTTCGATCGTTGAAAAACGGCGCGGCAAAAACACACACCCAAGCTGTCGTGCGATTTCGCAAACGCTGCGGCGTGACGGTTTGACAGCATCGGGGGTTCGACGGCACGCTGAGAATGGTGACAACAAAATTCGGTTGCGCTCGCTTTTCTGGTTCCGCGGGAGAGCGTTTCTTCGCGCCATCGGGAAGCGCCGGGACCATGGCGCAGGACGTCGCCGTAGCGAGACTCTAATAGCTGCACTTGGACAGAGCCGCGCAAGAGCACGACAACATCACGAAAGGACTTACCGAAATGATCGAGCTCACGGTCAATGGGGTTAAGCGCCAGATTAATGTCGTGCCTGAGATGCCCTTGCTTTGGGTGTTGCGCGACGAACTCGGTATCACAAGTCCGAAGTACGGCTGCGGCGTCGCGCAATGTGGCGCCTGCACCGTCCAGATCGACGGAATAGCGGCCCGATCCTGTCAGGCGCATATCGGCGAGGTCGCTGGCAAGTCGGTCGTTACGATCGAAGGACTGGACAACAAGGACCAACACCCGGTGTTGCAGGCCTGGATCGAACATCAGGTTCCACAGTGCGGCTACTGCCAGACCGGCCAGATCATGCAGGCTATCTCGCTTCTCGAATTGATTTCGAAGCCAACGGACGAGGAGATCAATGAGGTGATGTCCGGCAACCTCTGCCGTTGCGGGACCTATCCGCGCATTCGCGCGGCGATCCATGCTGCGGCCGCAAAAAAGATGGCGGAGAAGTGAGATGGGCGAGTTGCAGAGGCTTTCCCGCCGCGCCTTCGTCTTCGGCTCCGCTGCAATGGCCGGTGGCATCGCTTTCGGCTCGTATGGCAGCGCCGAGCCGGCCGCTGCAACCGCCAATGGCAATCCGTTGGCCCCCGGACTCGGGCCGAACTCCGTGACCTTCAATCCCTGGGTCGAGATCAGCCCGGAGAAGATAACGCTCATCGCCCAACATGCCGACATTGGCCAGGGCGTCGGCTCCGTGCAGCCGATCATGATCGCCGAGGAGATGGACCTCGATCCCGGCCAGTTCGAAGTGCGATTCGCGGGTCCCAGCCCCGCCTACTTCAACACTGGATTTGCGGACGAGTTTGCGCCGTTCCTGGCCGCGGACCAAAGTGCGGCTGCTGAACAGGCGCGCGCCGCCGTGCTCGAATCTCTCAGGAAGTCCGGCCTGCAGATGACAGGCGGGTCAAGCACGCTCCCGGACACCTACGAGAAGCTGCGTGTTGCCGGCGCGGTCGCGCGCGAGACGCTAAAGGCCGCCGCCGCCAAACGTTCCGGCATTCCCGTGGCCGACATCCGCACCGAGGCCGGCCATGTGATCCTGCCCAACGGAACCAAAATTCCCTACGTCGAGCTCGCGACGGAAGCAGCGCAAATCCCGCCGGTACTCGATGCAAAGCCGCGCGCCCCGTCCGAATGGCGGATGCTGGGCAAGCCGATGACGCGACTCGATATCCGCCCGAAAGTCATGGGTGAATTGAAGTTCGGCATCGATCTGATGATGGAGGGCATGCTGTACGCCTCCGTCAAGCTGAACCCCAACAAGGGTCAGCCCCTGAAATCATACGACGCGAGCAAGGCGCGCTCGATGCCGGGGGTCAAGAAGATCCTCGAAATCAAGAATGGCGTCGCGGTGATCGCGACGAACAGCTGGTACGCGATCAAGGCGGTCGACGCCATCGCTTGCGAGTGGGCGCCCTCGGCATATCCCGCAGAGCAAGCCGACCATTGGAAGGTTCTGGAATCCTCGTTCAAGCCCGAATTCCTGGGCAAGGAGTGGCGGAAAATTGGCGATGTCGAAGCCGGATTGAAGACCGGCACGCGCGTCGAGGCCGAGTATCGCGCACCCTATCTGGCGCATCAGCCGCTCGAGCCGCTCAACGGAATCGGCCTCGTCACCGACAAGGGGATGGAAATCTGGGTTGGCCATCAGAGCCCCCAATTCGTGCAGTCTGTCGCGGCGACGGCGATCGGCCTCAAGCCGGAACAGGTCACCTTCCACAATCAGTGGACCGGTGGAAGTTTTGGCCACCGTCTCGAGTATGAGAACGTGCGTGTCCTTGCCGAGATCGCAAACCAGATGCGCGGGACGCCGATCAAGCTCGTTTTCTCGCGCGAAGAGGATTTCATCCAGGACATTCCGCGGCAGATTGCGATCGCCCGTCACAAAGGCAGCATCGACAAGGGCAAGATCGTCGCGGCCGATCTGCAACTGGCCTCGACGGCTCCGCTCAAGGGACTGCTCGAGCGCTCGGGCATCCCCTCGAAGGACCCCGATGCCCAATTGGCCTCCGGCCTGTGGAATGTCTATTACGACATCCCCAATTTTCGGGCTACCAGCTACGAGGCGCAGGGGCTGTCCCCGAGCACCACGTGGCGGTCGGTCGGAGCCTCGACGGCCGGTTTCTTTACCGAAAGCTTCATCGACGAGTTGATCCACGCGGCGGGCCTCGATCCCATGAAGGCGCGCATCGAGATGTGCGCGGTTCCGACCTACCGCAAGGTGCTGGAGACTGTCGCAGAGATGTCGGATTGGAAGGGACCGCTTGGTAACGGCAGGGGCCGTGGCGTTGCCTTTGTCGAATCTTTTGGCACACCGACAGCCGAAATCGTCGAAGTCACGAAGACGGACAGAGGCATCAGGATCGACAAGGTCTGGGTCGCCGTCGATGTCGGCAAGGTGGTTGATCCCGTCAATTTCGAGAACCAGGTGCAGGGCGGCGTGATCTGGGGGCTCGGCCATGCGATCAACTGCGAGCTCACTTATGCAAACGGCGCGGTGCAGCAGACCAACTACAACCACTACGAAGCCATGCGGATCTACCAATGTCCGGTCATCGAGGTTCGGGGGCTCGAGAACGATCCCAAAGTCAGGGGCGTTGGAGAGCCGCCTGTCCCACCAGCCGCCCCCGCGCTCGCAAACGCGATATTCGCGGCGACCGGACAGCGTATCCGCGAAATGCCCTTTAACAAGTTCATCGATTTCGTGTGAGGCGAGCCATGAAGAGATCCCTGATTGCGGTCGTCTTCGCGGTTTCGGCAACCGCGGCCCTCACCGGATTTGTCGCGGCCAAGGACGAGGCCGCGAAGGACGTGCTGCCGCCGGGCAGCGTCAGTCGCGCCGAGGGGCTGGAGGCCTGGAAGAGGATTGAAGCTGTCGTGACGCATCCGCGCTGTGCCAACTGCCACGTCGACGCCAGGGCGATTCCGATATGGACGCCGGCAGGTGAAACGAGGCCCCGGGTGCATGGCATGAACATCCATGGCGGAGAGAGTCGCATCGGCGCGGAGGCGCTTCCCTGCTCGACCTGTCACATGACCTCTACCCAGGCGAACGAGCCGGCACCCGCGCCGCCGCGCGCCGGCATCGATTGGCAGCTTGCCCCGGTGGAATTCATCTGGTTCGGCAAGAGCGGCGCCGAGATCTGTGCGCAGCTGAAAGATCCCAAACGCAATGGCGGTCGCGACGCCGTTGGCCTGCTGGAGCACTTGCGGCACGATGCATCGTTGAACGGCTTCATCCCACGCGGATGGGCGCCCGGAGCAGGCCGTACGACGCCGCCGGGCACCTTCGAGGAGCATGTCAAAGACATGGCTCTCTGGGGAGCCGCCGGACAACCCTGCCCGGACTAACGCGTTGCGGCAGCTCGGACGATGACACTGAGAGTGCGGAAGTCTCGACGGCCGCCTGCTACCGAGCGGGCGTCAGCGCCGCGTAGTAGCGGTCCGGCAGATGATCGCCGATCCCCGACGGCAGCAGCACGGAGAGATTTCCAACAGCGTCGATCCGCGTATTCCGTGACGTCCCGCCGAACAGACTGCCGAGCTGCGCGATCAATCCGGCGTCGGGCCGCGGCTCGTTGGAGCCGGTGCCCGGCGTCAATTGCCCCCCGTCAAACTTCGCGCCCCGCTGGCAAGCGAGGTAGCGGCCGACATGCACGAAATCGAGCTGAGGCGGCGGAACGGTCGGCACGACATCGCTGCCATGGACAAGACGATAGGTCGTCTTGCCGAAGGTGGCGTCGTAGGGCGTGACGAACTCCGTGAGCCCGACACGCGGACAGCCGTAGAGATAGATCTGCGCCTTGGTGAGCTGCAACTGCTGCCGCGCAAAATCGGCGGTGACCACGGCCATCGCCGCTCCCAGGCTATGGCCGGTGATGAAGATCGGCGAGCCCGCCGCTGCTGCGGCCGTGAGCGCCACCTTGACGTCGTTCCAGAGGGCCGCCGCCGCTTCGCGGAAGCCCTCATGGACGAGTGCGTTCGGGCGGCCAAGGGTGAAGTTGCTGACCCAGTTCAGCAAGTTGAGGGGATCGGTGCCGGCGAAGGCGACAATGGTCGCGCCGTCCTTTCGCGCAATGACACCGCGGCTGTCCGACACCGGAAGCGTCGACTTCACCGGCTGTATCAGCGTCCTGACATCCGTCAGGCCCCAGAAGGCCGCGACAGCCTCGATCGTGTCAGGAACGTGGGTCTCGTAGGCAAGCTGCGACATCCACATCATCGCGCGCGCGACGCCGAGATCGAAATCGGCAGCATCCTTGTTGAATTTCGCGAATGCGTTCCGATCGTATTGATCGGGAGGGAGTTCGACCAGAATGCTCACATCCAGCTCCCAAATGGTTACGGCTGCAATGCGTCGATCGAAATTGGAATGGCGCTACTTTCGCATATGGCGGGAACTTTGACAAATTCCGCGAGCGTGCTGGGTTGTCCTCCCTCTCCCCGCTTGCGGGGAGAGGCAAAGAGTTCAACGCGTCACCCCTCTATTGATGCTCGATCGCACGGATCGCACCGCGGAGCTCGGCGAGACCGCGCAGACGGCCAATCGCGGTGTAGCCGGGATTGGTGCGCTTGGTCGCAGCGAGATCATCCAGCATGCGGTGGCCGTGGTCGGGACGGAAGACGATCTGCTTGTCGGGCGAGCGCCGCGCGTTCTCCTTCAGCAGCGCCTTCACTACCGCCACCATGTCGACGTCGCCGTCGAGATGATCGGACTCGTAGAACGACAGGCCGTCGACCTCACGCTTGGTCGCGCGCAGATGCGCGAAGGCGATGCGCGGGCCGAAGCGTTCGGCCATCTCCGGCAGGTTGTTCTCGGCGCGCACGCCGAGCGATCCCGTGCACAGGCAGATGCCGTTGGCCTTTGACGGCACGGCATCGAACAGCGCCTGGTAGTCGTCGGCGGTGGAAGCCACGCGCGGCAGGCCAAACAGCGGCCGCGGCGGATCGTCCGGATGCAAGGTCAGCGAGACGCCGAGCTGCTCGGCGACGGGTGCGACGCGGCCCAGGAACTCGGCGAGATGCTGTCGCAGTATTCCCGGCGTGATGTCGCGATACTGATCGAGCCGGTCGCGGAATTGCGGGATGGTCATCGGCTCGGTGGTCGAGCCGGGCAGCGCGCTGGCGATGACCATGATGAGATAGTCGATATCGGCCTGGCTCATCTTGTCGAACAGCTTTTTCGCGCGCGCCTGCTGCTCCGGCGAATATTCGACAGTCGCGGCCGGGCGCTTCAGGATGTGCAGCTCGAAAGCCGCAAAGCGGTCCTGGTCGAAGCGCATGGCGCGTGCGCCGTTCGGCAGCTCCCATTCCAGATCGGTGCGGCACCAGTCGACCACGGGCATGAAATTGTAGCAGACGATCTTGATGCCGGCGGCGGCCACTGCCTCCAGGCTCGCGATCCACGCATCGATCGATCGCGTCGCCTTGGCCCCCTGACGCTTGACGTCGTCGGGGATCGGAATCGATTCCACCACCGACCAGGTCAGTTGCGAGCGGCCGGGCTGGCCGCGCTCGATGAAGTTCTTGCGCTCCCCGACGTCCTTGCGCGTCCAGGCCTCGCCGATCGGCACCTGGTGCAGCGCCGAGACGA
Source organism: Pseudomonadota bacterium (assembly GCA_023435725.1). Classification (GTDB taxonomy): domain Bacteria; phylum Pseudomonadota; class Alphaproteobacteria; order Rhizobiales; family Xanthobacteraceae; genus Bradyrhizobium. The sequence continues at coordinate 6,912 of JAEYRD010000185.1, forward strand.
TATCCGTCGCGCCGGCCTGCCTGACATCGTCGAGCGACACCGGATCATCCGGCCCGTACCAGCGCCACCCCTGCAACATCATCGGAATTCTCCTGGAGCGTTTTCGAGCGAAGTGGATACCGGTTCGCGTAAAGAAAACGCGTTAAAATAAGAATCCAGAGCCCCGTTCCGATTCCATCGGAACGGGGCTCTGGGATCAGTTCGCGGTCAGCACGACCTTGACGCTCTGCGAGCGGTCGAGCGCCAGTCGCAGCGCATCGGGCGCGGTCGACAGCGGCCGCTCGGCGGTGACCAGCGACAGCACATCGACGCTGCCGGCCCCGATCAGTTCCACCGCGGTCATGAATTCGAGCCCGAAGCGGAACGAGCCGCGCAGGTCAATCTCCTTCGCCATCACGGCATTCGCCGGTGTGGGGATCTGGCCGCCCGGCAGGTTGCCGATCTGCACCACCGTCCCGCCGCGCCTGACGATGCCGATGGCGCTGGCAAGGCCCGCGGCCGTGCCCGAGACCTCGAAAGCGACGTCGTAGGGCCGTGAGCCGGCTTGCGCCTTCAGGCCCTCTTCCCCACCCGCGACATTCTCGACGTGGGAGGCACCGAGCCGGCTGGCAAAGGCGAGCGGCGCCGGCGCGATGTCGGCCACCGTGATGTCGGCCATGCCGGCGCGGCGTGCGGCGAGCATGGTCAGAAGCCCGATCGGGCCGGCGCCGAAGATGATACCGCGCTTGCCCTCGATGTTGCCGGCGCGCGCGACCGCGTGCAGGCAGACCGCCAGCGGCTCGGCGAGCGCCGCGGCCTGATAGGACACGTGGTCCGGAATCTTCACGCACTGCGCCGGGATCGCGTCGAAGTAATTGGCGAAGCCGCCCTGCATGTGCGGCGTTTTCGACGCCGAGCCCATGAAGAAGATGTTCTCGCAGAGGTTCGGCCGGCCCTCGCGGCAGGCGACGCAATGGCCGCACCAGCGCGACGGGTTGACGGCGACGCGGTCGCCGACCTTCAGGCTGGTTGCGGAGCCGGAGATCTCCACGACCTCGCCGGAGATCTCATGGCCGAGCACCAGCGGCGACTTCACCACGAAATCACCCGTCCGCGCATGACGGAAGTAGTGCATGTCCGAGCCGCAGATGCCGCCTGCGCCGAAGCGGATGCGCACCATGCCGTCGCTGAGCTTTTCGAGCGGATGCTCGATCATGCGCAGATCTTCGGGACCGAACAGGGTTGCGGCGAGAGATGTGGAGGTCATTTGGAGAGTCCCATGTATTGCGGCAGCCAGAGTGTCAGGCCGGGGATGTAGGTGATCGCGATCAGCGCGAGCAGCAGCGGCACCAGCCAGGGCAGGATCGCGACCGTCGTGCGCTCGACCGAGAGCTTGGCGACGCGGGCCAACACGAACAGCACCATGCCGAGCGGCGGATGCAGCAATCCGATCATCAGGTTCAGCGTCATGATCAGTCCGAAATGGATCGGATCGATGCCGAGCTTGAGTACGATCGGCAGCAGGATCGGCACCAGGATGGTGATCGCCGCCGTGGTGTCGATGAAGCAGCCGACGAACAGGATCAGGACGTTGGCGAGCGCCAGGAACACCCATTTGTTGTGGGTAATGCTGAGCATCCAGTCCGACAGCATCTGCGCGGCCTGCGACACCGTCAGCAACCAGGCGAAGATCGAGGCTGCCGTGACGATGAACAGCACCGAGGCCGTGGTCTCGATGGTGTCGAAGGTCGCCTTCGCCACCGTCTTCAGCGTCATGGTGCGGTAGCGCACGAGGCCGAGGAACAGCGACCAGATCACGGCGGCGACCGCGGCTTCCGTCGGCGTGAACCAGCCGAGCGTCATGCCGCCGATCAGGATCACGGGCGCCATCAGCGCCATCACCGCCGAGAAGTCGAAGTACCAGTCGATCACGAGCAGCGTGCCGAGGCCGATGACCACCGCCATGTTGGTGGACATACCGGCAAGCGTCATCAGCCAGATCGCGAGCGGGAAAGAGAGCACGATGACGATCTCGAGCCCGGCCGAGCCGAGTTGCGGCCACGAGAACGGCGTGTCGCTACCCCATTTGTTCTTGTGCGCGAAGTAGGTGACGGTGGCCATCATCATCAACGTCATGACGATGCCGGGAATGACCCCGCCCAAAAACAGCGCGCCGATCGAGACGTTCGCCATCATGCCGTAGATCACGAAGGGCAGCGACGGCGGGATGATCGGGCCGAGCGTCGCCGAGGCTGCGGTGACGCCGACCGAGAACTCGGTGGAGTAGCCGTGGTCCTTCATCGCCTTGATCTCGATGGTGCCGAGACCGGCGGCATCCGCGATCGCGGTGCCGGACATGCCGGAGAAGATCACCGAGCCGATGATGTTGACGTGGCCGAGGCCGCCGCGCATCCAGCCGACCAGCGCGACCGCGAATTTGTAGATGCGCCCGGTGACACCGGCGATGTTCATGAGGTTGCCGGCCAGGATGAAGAACGGCACCGCGAGCAGGGGAAAGCTCTCGACGCCGGCGATCATGCGCTGCGCCAGCGTGACGTCAGGCGTCACGCCGCTGACCAGGATGTAGAGCAGCGACGACGCGGCCATGGCGATCGCCACGGGAACGCCGAGCAGCATCAGGATGAGGAAGCCTCCAAGCAACAGCAGCATGAATTTACCCTTCAAAACCGTCGTAGGCGCCAGGGCGCTCGAGGATCGAATAGCCCTGTCGCAAATGTTGCAGCGCCACCTGCACGGAGCGCACGAACATCAGCACGAAGCCGAGCAGCACGGCGTAGTAGACGTAGTTCTTGGGAAAGTTGATCGTGGTCATCGATTCATCGCCGATGATCTGGATGTAGACCCAGACCAGCTTGATGGCGTAGCCGAAGAAGGCGATGCGGATCAGATCGATCACTGTCGACAGCGCGCGCGCCACGATGTGCGGCAGATAGCGATAGACCAGGTCCACCTGGATATGCCGCGACAGCCGCACGCACATCGAGGAGCCGATGAAGACCACGCCGATCAGGCAATAGGTCGCGATCTCCTCGGTCCAGGCATAGCTGTCGTTGAGGACATAGCGGGTGAAGAACTGGAGGAAGACGGCAAGCGCCATCACCCAGAAGATCGCCAGCGCGACCCAGTCCTCGAAAGCGTAGATGCCGAGATCGACCTTTGGCGTCGCCTCCTCCTCGAAGGTATGGGCGATCTCATCCGCGGTGATCTGCCGGTGCACTTCGGCGGTCGACATGTGGTTACTCCTCAACCTCTTAACCGTCATTCCGGGGCGGCTTGAAGAGCCGAACCCGGAACGACGACTTAGTTCTACGAACTCCGCTCCTCATCCTGAGGAGCTTGCGAAGCAAGCGTCTCGAAGGATGGCCCCGGGTGATGCCTGAGCGACACCCGGGCCCTCATGGTTCGCCCGGCGATGCGATGCATGGTCCGGAACGCGTTCCGCGCTCCTCACCATGAGGGTCTTGCTTATTTCACCGCCTGGATGCGTTCCCAGTCGGCCTTGCGATAGCCGAAGGTCTCGAACGGAACGTTCTTCAGCACGACGTCGCGGAACTCGCTCTTGTCGACCTCGGTCACGGTCAGGCCCTTCTCCTTGAAGAAGGCGACCAGCTTGGCTTCGTTCTGCTTGATCTCGTCGGTCGCCTTGGCGGCGGCTTCCTGCGCGACGTCGGTGAAGATCTTCTTGTCCTCGTCGCTGAGCTTCTTCCAGAGCGCGCCGGCCACCACCGTGTTGAGATGGTCGACGATGTGGCCGGTCAGAACGATGTGCTTCTGCACCTCGTAGAACTTCTTGGCCTCGATCGTGGTCAGCGGGTTCTCCTGCGCCTCGACAGTGCCGTTCTGGAGCGCGAGATAGACTTCGGCGAACGCGATCGGCGCGGTGTTGGCGCCGCAGGCGCGCGGCATCGCCAGATAGGCCGGAACGTCGGGCACGCGCATCTTCAGGCCCTTCAGATCGGCACAGGTCTTGATCGGCTTGTTCGACGAGGTCTGGCGCACGCCGTAATAGGTCACCGCGACGATGTGGTGGCCGCTCTTGTCCTCATAGCCCTTGGCGAGTTCCTTGAAGATGTCGCTCTTGGTGTAGGCGAGGAGATGGTCAGCGTCGCGGAAAGTGTAGGGATAGTAGGTCACGCCGATCGGCGGGAAGCTCTTGGCCGCGAAGCTCGAGCCGGAGATAATGATGTCGACCGAGCCGAGCGAGAGGCCCTGGTTGATGTCGGCTTCCTTGCCGAGCTGGGACGCCGGATAGACGTCGACCTGGTAGCGGCCGTTGGTGCGCTTGCCGATCTCCTGCGCAGCCCAGACCGAGGCACTGTGGAACGGCTCCGAGGTCTCGTAGACATGGGCCCATTTGAGCTTGGTCTGCGCCATGCCGGGACCGGTCGCCGCGACCATCGCTGCGGCCGAGACCGCCAGCACCATCGTCATCTTCTTCAACACTGACTTATCCTCCATTTACTAACTCTGCTTCTTGTTCGCCCGCCCCGAAGCTGAGACGGGCCGCCCAATCTCATCGCCGCCGCGCGCTGCCGCTTTTGGCCTGCGTCTTCGGCGCTCGTTTGGGTTTTGCCGGCTTGACCTGATATTGCGCCGTCCGGTCCCCGCCGGCGGGAGATCCAGCCGCGGCCTCGGCGCCGAAATTCTGCGCAAAGCGCTCCTGGGAGCGCACCAGATGATTGCGCATCGCATCTCGCGCGGCGTCCGGATCATGCGCCGCGATCCCGTCGCGCACGGCGCGGTGCTCGTCGAGCGCGGTGCGCCAGGTGCCCGGGCTCTCGAAATAATGCGCGAGCTTCGCGAAATAGGGATTGAGACGCTGGTCGAACAGCTCGCCGACCACGCGCACCAGAACGGCATTGCCGAGACTTCCGGCGATCGCAATGTGGAACGCACGGTCGTGGACCATCGAGGCTTCGCCGGGATGCTCGACGTTCTCCATCGCGAGAAGCGAAGCGTCGATACGGGCGATATCGTCCTTGCTCGCCACGCGCGCGGCCTGCTCGGCGATCGCGCTTTCCAGGAATTCGCGGGCGCGCAGCAGCTCGAACGGGCCCTCGATCACGGCCGTGCTCGCGGGGGCTGCAACGGCGGCGGACTCGATCACGTAGATGCCTGAACCGACGCGAATGCGGACGCGGCCTTCGACCTCGAGCGCGATCAGGGCCTCGCGCACAGTCGGCCGCGAAACCCTGAGCTGCTCGGCGAGCTCGCGCTCGGTCGGCAAGCGGCTGCCGACCGCGTACTCGCCGCTGTCGATCAGGCTTCGCAATTGATCGGCGACCTGGCGATAGAGCCGTCTCGCCTCCACAGCTTCCAGCGGCACGCTGGCCTCCCTGAAAGGGTCGCGCAGGCAGCTCGGTGCCCTCGGCCCATTTTTGGATAATTGGTCATACCAATTGACCGACGGCGGACGCCATGTCAAGCAGCGGCAAAGCGAAGGGGAGACGTCCATGCGCCTTGGGTCCACGCGACTTGGCCGCGCCAATCTCGACCGGTTGCCGCCGGCCATTCGGCGCCCGGACTATGACCGTTCGCGCATCACGCCCGGCATCGTGCATCTCGGATTGGGGGCTTTTCATCGCGCGCATCAGGCCGTCGTCATCGACGATTGCCTTGCCAGCGGCGCCGCGTCCTGGGGCATCATCGGCGCAAGCCTGCGCAGCCCGGATACACGCGAGGCCCTCGCCCCGCAGGATCATCTCTACACCGTCGCCATACGCGCAGCCGAAGGAACAGGGCACCGCGTCATCGGCGCGCTGCTCGACAGCGTCGTCGCACGCGAGAATCCGGCACGGCTCGTTGACAGGATGGCCGATCCCGCCATTCGCATCGTCTCCCTCACCGTCACCGAGAAAGGCTATTGCCACACTCCGCAGACCGGTGATCTCGACGAGCGGCATCCGGACGTCGTGCAAGATCTGAACAATCTCGACGCGCCGCGCTCGGCTCCGGGCTTCATCGTGGCTGCGCTGGCGCGCCGGCGGGCGCTCGGCGCCCCGCCCTTCACCGTGCTGTGCTGCGACAACCTCGCCGCCAACGGTCACACCGTGCAGCGGATCGTGACGCAGTTCGCTGCGCTCCGGTCGAAGGATCTCGGCAAGTGGATCGCGGATTCGGTCGCGTTTCCGTCGACCATGGTCGATCGCATCGTGCCGGAGACGACGGACGCCGACCGAGATGCGGTGTCGGCCGCGCTCGGCCTGCGCGACGCCTGGCCGGTCATGACCGAGCCGTTCACGCAATGGGTGGTCGAGGACCGCTTCACGGCGGGCCGGCCCGACCTTGCCGCCGCGGGCGTCGAGCTCGTCACTGATGTCAAGCCGTTCGAGCTGATGAAGCTGCGGCTGCTCAACGCCAGCCATTCGGCGCTCGCCTATCTCGGCTATCTCGCGGGCTACGAGACCATCGCCGACACCATGCTGGATCCGCATTTCGCGCGTCTCGCCGCGCAGGTGATGGAAGAGGCCGCGGTGACGCTGACGATGCCCGCAGGCACTGATCTCGCCGCCTACCGTGCCTCGCTGCTCAAGCGCTTCGCCAATCCGGCGCTGCATCACCGCACCTGGCAGATCGCGATGGACGGCTCGCAAAAACTTCCGCAACGCCTGCTCGGCGCGATGCAGGATCGCCTGCTCAAGAACCTGCCGATCGCGACGCATGCGCTCGCGGTGGCCGGCTGGATGCGCTACGTCACCGCGCTCGACGAGCAGGGCCGCGCGATCGACGTGCGCGATCCGCTCGCCGCCGAGCTCGCGGCGCTGGCGCGCGGGGCCGGCCCCGTCGCCGAACGGCTTGCGCCTGCGCTGCTCGGGGTCGAGAAGGTGTTCGGGGCCTTGGGAGCCGAACCGCGCCTGCGCGAGGCCGTGACCGCGGCGCTCGGCCGTCTCTATGTCGAAGGTGCGCGGCGGGCGGTGGAGACGCTGGTCTCTGCGTGATCACGAACTGGGCAGCGACGCCTTCAATGCTGCACTGCGGTCAAAGTCGACGGAAGTCGCGCTTGATTTTTGCCTGTCATTGGCCCACCCGAGAGCCATGACAAAGGACAGCAAGGTGATCGCCGCCAACGCGGCCTTCTACGCCGCCTTCTCGACCGGCGACTTCGACGGCATGGAACGGATGTGGGCGGATGACGACGCCATCTCCTGTATCCATCCCGGCTGGCCCGCGATCGTCGGCCGCGCCACCGTGATTGGAAGCTGGCGCGACATCCTGCAGAATCCGGAGCGGCCGCAGATCGCCTGTGCCGAGCCGCAGGCGATCGTCGACGGCGATAGCGCGCGCGTGCTCTGCATCGAGATCGTCGACGGCACCGCTTTGGCCGCGGCGAACCATTTTCGTCGCGTCGGCGACGGCTGGCGCCTCGTTCATCACCAGTCGAGCCCGATCGCGCAGATTGTCGAGCAGGTCGAGGACGATAGCCCGAGTCACCGGGTCCACTGAACGCGGCCGTCACGCCGACGCGATCTACTTTGCATGGGGTTGTTTTTCAGTTTTTGATCGGCGACCTCATCCGAGACCCGACAGATCATCCAGCACGAACCGGGCATCGCTGAAATCATCGTCCCCGAAGAACATGCTTCGGGTGATCAGCACGGGAATGTTCGCCCGCGAGGCCGCGATCAGGCCGTTGGCGGAATCCTCAATCGCAACGCACTCCGAAGGCTTCAGCTTCAGCCGCGCCAGGATCTCGAAATAGACGTCCGGCGCCGGCTTCTTGTGACGGACATCGTCACCGGCGACGATCGCGTCGAAGTCCGCGACCCAGCGTTTGCCCAGCGCCCGCGACAGCAGCGCATCGATATTGCCGTGCGAGGTCGTGGTCGCAATCGCAAGCCGCTGGCTGCGCGACGACGCCGCGGCCAACAGCTCCGCGACGCCCGGCCGTAGCGGACAGCAGCCCGTTTCGATCAGCTCGGCATAATGCGCAGTCTTGATGCGGTGAAGCTCTGCGATGTCCTGGTCAGACAACGATGGAGCGATCCGCAACCTTTCATGGTAGGCGCGAATGCGTTCCTTGCCGCCGGTCACCCGCAGCAGATCCTTGTAGACCGCACGGTCCCAATGCCAGCCGAGACCGTAGCGGATGAAGGCATGGTTGAAGGCCTGCCGGTGCAGCTCCTCGGTCTCGGCCAGGGTGCCGTCGACATCGAAGATCAGCGCGGCCGCGCGCCGGATCATCTCGACAGCGTCGCCAGGCATCAAGGCGGGTGCTTGGACGATCGACGTCGACGGCAAGGACCTCTCCCGGTTCATTGGGCGCGCGTGTCATGGCCTCTGTATCGAACGAGCATCGCCTGCACTGGCGAGCGAGTAAAATTGCAATATCTTTTGCCGGCCCCAAAAATCTCTTATGAGCAGAAGCGCGCTGTGGCGCGAACGGGAACTCCGACCTGCACGGGAGACGCATGCGGCTCTTCATTCTTGGCCTCGGCTATAGTGCCCGGCACTTGGTCCGCAGGTTTGGCAGCACCTTCTCGCATATCGCCGGCACGGTGCGCGATCCCGCAAAGCGGGACGACCTCGCCGGCGTCGAACTGCATCCGTTTTCCGGGACTGATCCGGATCGCGCGACGGTCGAGCGTATCGGTGACGCCGATGTCCTGCTCATATCGATTCCGCCCGGCATCGCCGGCGATCCCGCAATCGCAGCCTTCGCGGACGTGCTGGCGGCGGGCCGCCGCAAGATCGTCTATCTCTCCACCATCGGCGTGTATGGCGATCACGCCGGCGCATGGGTGGACGAGAGCACGCCGCCGCAGGCCGCTCTCGACCGCGCGCGGATGCGGGTCGCAGCGGAGCAGGCGTGGACCGACGCGGCGCGCAGCGATGTCGCGATCCTGCGCCTTGCAGGCATCTACGGCCCCGGCCGCAACGCGCTGGTGACGCTGCGGGCGGGAACGGCCCGGCGCATCATCAAGCCCGGACAAGTCTTCAACCGCATCCATGTCGACGATATCGCCAGCGCGATCATGGCCGCGGTTCGCCATCAGAGCGGCGGCACCTGGAACGTCTGCGACGACGAGCCCGCGCCGCCGCAAGACGTGATCGCCTACGCCGCGCAGCTCATGGGCGTTGCAGCGCCGGCCGAAGAAGCGTTCGAGACAGCCGAGATGTCGGCGATGGCCCGCAGCTTCTATGCCAGCAGCGCCCGCGTCTCGAACGCGAAACTTAAGCGCGAGCTCGGCGTCACACTTGCCCACCCGACCTATCGGCACGGCCTCGATGCGCTGTGGCGCGCAGGCGAAGGACGATAGGGCTCCGGTATCTTCGGCGCGTCCCAGATGGCGCGCCTTGATGAAGAAAAGGGCGGCCGATCGGCCGCCCTTTAGGACCCAGCGTCAGCTCAGGACACCGTATTTCCTGAGCCAGGCTTGCGCCTGCTTCCAGGCATCCTCCGCCGCATCCTTGCGATAGCTGCCGCGATAGTCGGCATGGAAGCCGTGCGGCGCTTCGGGGTAGATCTTGAATTCGGCCGTCTTCTTGTTCTGCTCGAGCGCCGCCTTGAGCTGCTCGACCTGTGCGACGGGAATGCCGGTGTCGGCTCCGCCATAGAGGCCGAGTACGGGCGCCTTCATCTCGGGCGCGAGCTGGAGCGGGCTCTTCGGCCAGAGCGGATTGGCCGGATCGACCGGCGGGCCGTAGAAGGCGACGCCGGCCTTGAGCGTGCCGTTGTGAGCGGCATATTCCCAGACAGTGCGCCCACCGCGGCAGAAACCGATGATACCGAGCCTCGCGGTATCACCGCCTTGCGATCCCGCCCACGCCACCGTTGCATCGAGATCGGACAACAGTTCGGCGTCCGGCTTCGCATTGACGATCGGCAGCAGTTCCTTGATCTCGGTGATCTTGGTGAGATCGACGCCCTTGCGGAAGTAATAGTCCGGCGCGACAGCGAATGCGCCGAGCTGGGCCAGACGCCGCGTCACGTCCTTGATGTATTCGTGCAGACCGAAGATTTCCATCGCCACGATGATCACCGGCGCCTTGGTGTTGCCGGCAGGACGGGCGAAATAGGCCGGCATCTCTTCGGAGCCGACCTTGATCTTGGCATCGCCGACCTGGAGGCCGTGGGTGTCCGTCGTGATCACCTCGGCACGGACCGGCCCGGCCGCAAGGGTGTAGCCGGCGGCGACGGCCGCAGTGGCGCTCATGAATCCGCGACGCGAGACCGGGGCGACCTTCGTCAATCCGACGACGTCGGAAGTCATGGTGGTTTCGATGCTCATAGGTTCATCCTTCCTGATGCCTGGCCCTGACCCTTCAGGCGGCGCATTCGCCGACAGTTGCCGGCGAAACGCAAATCACCAGCCTGCGAGCGCGACGCTTTCAAGCCCGGCTCCTTTCAGACTTGGTCCCTCAGACTTGGTCCCTTTCAGACCTCGCCTGACGCTGTTTCACCGGCGCAGTTTCGGGCATCAGGCTCATCGCGACAAGTCCGACGATCGCCGCAAGCAGGAGGTACCAGGCCGGCGCCAGCGGATTGCCGGTGACGTGGAGGAGCCAGGTGACCACGAGCTGCGCCGTACCGCCGAAGCTCGCGATCGCGACCGCGTAGACGGTCGCGAACACGCCGCCGCGGATGTTCTGGGGCAGCGCCTCGGTGAAGGTCGCATAGAACGCCGTGAACGGCAGCGAGCCGATGACGGATAGGAGACCGAAACCGACCAGGAGCGACAGCGCGCCGGGCGCGTGCACGATCCACAGGAAGGTCGGATAGGTCAGCAGGAGGGTTGCGAGCTGAGGCCAGATCATCACCGGCTTGCGGCCGAGACGATCGGCAAGCCAGCCGCCGACCAGTGCGCCGACGAACTGAATGCCGTTGCTGACGAGCGACACGGCAAAGGCCAGCGTCGATGAGACATGCAGCGTGTTCTGTGCGTAGGTGGTCATGTATTGCGTCACGTAGGTCGAGATCGTGCCGCTGGCCAAGATCATCAACGCCAGCGCGATGACGCCGAGGTGGCGCCGCGCCAGCGAAAGATGGCCCGTGCGTTCTTTCGCTGCGACACCGGCTTCAGCCTGCGGAATCGTCTCGGGCAACGTCCGGCGCATCCAGAATCCGACCGGCAGGCAGACGGCCCCGATCAGGAACGCCACCCGCCAGCCATGGGACTCCAGCATCTCCGGGGTCATGGTCTTGCTCAGGATGACGCCGACGAGTGCACCTGCCGTTGCGGCGATCTCCTGGCTAGCAGGTTGCCATGCCACCACCAGTGCCCGGTGTTCCGGTGGAGCGATCTCGATGAGATAGGCGGTGGTGGGTCCGACCTCGCCGCCGAGAGCAAATCCTTGCACCATGCGGGCCGCAATCACGATGATGGGCGCTGCAAGGCCGATCGCTTGATAAGATGGCGTGAGCGCAATGGTCAGGATCGCAGCTCCCATCAGTGCAAAGCTCAACAGCATGGCCGGTCGCCGGCCGATCCGGTCGGAATAGATACCGAGCACGATCCCGCCGATCGGCCGCGTCACGAAGCCGGCGCCGAAGGTCGCCAGCGACAGCATCAGGCTGCCGTACTCGCTCTGGGTTGGGAAGAAGGTATGGCCGATCTGGATGGCGAAGAAGCTGTAGGTGATGAAGTCGTAAAACTCGAGCATGTTGCCGACCGTGGCGGCCAATGCTGCGCGTTTGACGCTGAACGGCTTTGCCTGCTCGATGACAGAAGACAATCCGGCATTCCTCGGATTCGATCGTGTTTGGGATTTAACCGCCTAGCCGCATTGCAGCGCAACATCCATTAACCGAAAATGACGCTTGTTCCATCGCGAGCCCCGCCGTCAGATGTTGCAGACGATCCGCTGTTTCGCGCAATCGAAACGATCCGCTGCAGCAAATGGGCTCCATCGTGGCCACAACGACACATCATGTTGCTTACGCATCGCACATGATCGGATTTTTGCGCACGAGCCCTGGGTCATTTGACTGAAATTTTCAGAAGACTCGAGCCGTGCGGTTTACCCGACCTTTCTGTGTGACGCTCTAGTTCCACGTCCGAAACTTCCATCTCCAGAACGGAGAAGCGTCTTCCAACTGCGGTAGGTCGTCCCGCTTCGAGCGAAGGATCGCTCGACAGCTTCATTCTCACCGCCCGGATTACGCGCCCGAAAGCCCAATTGAATAAAGCTTTATCCGACCCGGACTTGAGATGATTTTAGCTCGTGAAGCGATTGAACTAGTCGGACAGATAGCCCGCATCCTGTGGTTCGAAGGCACCAAGCATGGCCTGCGCGACCGCGAATGGATGGCCCTGCGCTTCCTCTCCCGCGCGAACCGGTTTTCCCGAACGCCCTCGGCACTCGCGAGCTATGTCGGCACCACGCGCGGCACCGCCTCCTTCATCATCGGCGAGCTCGAGCGGCTGGGATATATCGAGCGGAAGCGCTCCGCCTCCGACAAGCGCTCGGTGATGCTCAGCGTCACGCAGCAGGGCAAGAAGTTCCTGGTGCGCGACCCCATCAGCGTGCTCCTCGAGGCGATCGCCGTTCTCGACGACGAGACCAAGATCCAATTTCGCGATACGCTCCGTCACGTGCTGGATCAGTCGGACGCGGCCGAGCAGCGGCACCACACCGACGTTTGCAGGCGATGCATCTTCCTCCGGGAGGATCGCACCACCGCGGACGGCAAGACGACGGTCGAGTTCAGCTGCCGCCTGTTTCGCGCGCCGATCGCGGAGGCGGAGGTCGATTTGCTATGCACCAACTTCGAGCATCACCGCCAATAGAAGGCGGCGTCGATCACGGCGTCGCCTTGCGTGACGAGTAGATGACGCCGCCGCTGGCCTCCACCACCAGACGGCCATTCTCGTTCTTGATCTCTTCGATGCGACCAAGGCCGGGCACCTGTTGTCCCAGCACGACTTCGACGACCCCGTTCGGACTTTGCAGGATCGCAATGCCCTCATACGCCTGGCGGACCGACCAGCCCTTGACCACCTTCCGCGGCGCGCGCTCAGACGGAGGCACCGAGCCCGTGATCTCGGTCGCGGCGACCGAAGCCATCATCGGCGCGGGCGGCAACGACGGCTGCGATGGCGCCATTGCCGGCGCAGGAGCCTGGGTCTGCGCCAGGGCAAGCTTGTCGAGCTTCGCCGTCGAGGACGAACTCACCCGTTCGATTCGATCCAGATTCTCGGCGAACCTGCCGAAGCGATCGTTGGTTGCCTTGCTTGCTTGATCGACCGCGGTGCGCAGGCCGTCGAGATTTTCGGACACGCCCGACAGCTGCTTGCGCAGCATTGCGACCGTCTCGCGAAGATTCCTGATCTCCGTGTTGGCCGCAACGTTGTTCTGGGCGGGCTGCGTGGTGAGGTACGCGATCACGCCAGTGCAGGCGCAGACCACCAGAATTGCGGCGACGGCCAACGTGGCGAGCGGCGCGACCCAGGTCGGACGCGGCGGCGGCGGCTTGGCCACGATCACGGCCGGCTTGATCACGGTCGGCGCAGGCTTGGGTATCGCCATCTTGTCGAGCCGCGCCTTGGCGCGAATACGCTTCAGCCCCTCGAGCGCCTCTTTCGCCAGAGCTTCGTCACTTGCGGCCGCCGACACGCGCTTTGCACTTGCAGCAGGCTTGGCCGCCCGCGTCGCATTGTCCTTGATATCGCCCGCCGCAGGAGCAGGCTTCGCCGCGGCGGAAGCATCAGCGGCCCCATCGGGACGAGTTTTTCCATCGGACAACATGTGAGAATGCTCCGTTCGGTTCGGTCTGTCGAACGGCGAAGTTATTTGTCGAAGCTTGTCTGAAACGTGCGCATCGAAAACTTTTCATGAGGCACGATGCGACGTCAGATGAGTCCAACGCGTCATACACGCGGCGAGAGTGCGACTCGAAAGACACACACTCGCCAAGATTTCGCCAAGCTGGAGTCGCGTCACGACAGGTGAGGCGAATTGTCACACATGGAAACGTGTGGAAAAGAGTCAATCCGGGGTTGAAAACCCCTCCCTGCGCACGAGCCGCCGCATCACTAAAATCAGCTGTGATTCTATGGGGATACGGTACTTCAGAACCACCATTTCACAAAAATAGTTTTATTTTTGAATCAATTGATTTGATTTTTTGCATCAAGAAACGACCACAAGCGAACCAACAGCATCAAGCTTGTGTAGCAATCGCTTTTTCACGCGCGCTTGATCGGAAATCGGCAATCGTTACGTTCCTATTCAAGTGATTCTCGCCAGTTGGCGAGGAGATCGACAAAGTTCAGCAGTGTTCGGATGCGATGAGCAACTTGGCACAACTGTTCTAGGTCGCATTCTCAATCCGCTCCGCGAGGTGATCCGTAAGACACCCGCCGGGCCTCACGCAGTAAGCGTTCAGTATCGAGTCGAAGTAGCAGGCCTGCTCACGCAGGCACTGAATGCGTAGGGCTGCCCGCGAATATCGAAACCATAACAACGGTTCGCGGGAGGGAAATATCGTCAAACAGCATGGTCGCTGGGCCGGGGCATCAGAACAATCAGCCGGCCGCGACAAGTGCGAAACAGGGGCGAAAGACTGATGTATATTATCGTTGATGATCGCGAGAGCGTCACGAACAGCTACGTTGGAGGGCTCGTTCGCGAAGGCGTATCGTCGATCGGCTTCTCCTCGGGAGAATTCTGGGAATGGCTGCAATCTGCGAGTGATTCGGATCTGGCAGCGGTCGACGCCTTCCTTCTCGGGGATTGCGATGCCCGTGGAAGCCTGCCGCGGGCGATGCGCAAGCGTTCCTCGGCTCCCATCATCGCCATGAGCGGCCAGAAGATGCTCAAGAACACGCTGGAGCTGTTCGAGTCGGGCGTCGACGACGTCGTGCACGTGCCGATTCATCTCCGCGAAATCCTCGCCCGAACGGCCGCGATCGCGCGCCGCCGGGTTGGCGACCTGCCAAGGCCCTGCGAGACCAGGATCCAGGTCTTCTTCAACGGCCGTGACCCCGAGATCGCGGGCCACGCCCTCACCCTGCCCCGCCGCGAACTGCGCATTCTCGAATACATGGTCGGCAATCACGGCAAGTGGATCACCAAGACGCAGATCTTCAACGCGGTCTACGGCATCTTCGAGTCCACTTTCGACGAGAGCGTGATCGAGAGCCACGTCAGCAAGCTGCGCAAGAAGCTCCGCGACCGCCTCGGCTTCGACGCGATCGTGGCCCGGCGCTATGTCGGATACCGCCTCAACATCCCGGCCGGCGAGACCGTCGACGTGCCGATGCAGGATCTCGACGAAGTCGGCATCCTCCTGAACAGGGCGCATGCCGCCCCGGCAGCCTATCAAGCCGGAAACTGACGCGGTCGGCGCGGCCACAAGACGACAACGGCCTCTGCGGAGCTACCTTCGCAGAGGCCGTAACATTTTCAGAGACGGAGACTTCAGAGCCAAAGACGGCAGGAACGCGAGCTTGGCCTCGGTGCAGGCACAGCGGCACCAGAGCGCGATGAGCCGGGGATGGCCCTTCGCAGTTTAGATTCCCATTTAGGCATGATCTCCGCGCAAACACGTTCCGCGTTTGTCGCGAGGGGGGACCACGTCATCCTTTTCCCGATCGTGCTTTAGGGCTTTTGCTGGAATTCTTCCTTCGAGACGTAGTTGAAGTCCTCGATGAGGACGTCCTGGACGACATCAGCCTGCATCCGCTCGTTGACGCGCTGCTTGATCGCCGTCGTGAGAATGGAAAGGTCGTAGCGCGCGAGCTTCCTGAAATCGAGGCGATCGTCGGCATAGATCCGGCGGAAGGCCTCATCGATGACGAACGGCTCCGGCGGAACGGTGAGCTGATGCATGGTCTTCCCTTCCACGGTGTAAACGAAACGCGCGACGATGTAGCCCTGCACCGCGCCGTTCTCGACCATGGGCACGCTCAGCGCCCGCGTCTTCTGGTATTGAAGCCCGTCGAGATATTCGTCCTTCGCGGGCAACAGACTGCCGTTCTCCTTCCAATAGGCCACGCCATAGCTCGTGCCCGCGGTGAGGATGCAGACCCAGAGCCCGGCCAGAACGAGTCTGATCATTTTCCGTCCTGCGCTGCGCGACCGGTATAGGTGCCGTCCGACTCGGCATCCTTGATCGCCTTGACGATAATGGCCGCGACCTCGCGCACTGCGTCGTAGTGCATTTCGAGGATGGAACGATTCCGCTCGAGCTTCTCGCGCAACCGCTGAATCTCCTCGGTGATCTCGACATCTCTTCCGAGATGCATCCGTGCCCGCATCAGGCGGACGAATTCGAGCATGCTCCGGCTCTTCCGGGCGCTGAAATCGTCGAAATCGATCTTCGTCCCGGTCGCGAGGGCGAGCGTCTCCTCCTCGACGATGGTCTCGAGCCGGCGGATCGACGCCAGCAGGCCGCGTACCTCGTCCGATCGCGCCTCGTCAGTGCCGTCGATCTCCGCCTCGCCGCCGACGTTCGGCAGCAGCACGGGCAACAACGCATCGCCCGCGGCGGCTTCCGCCATCATCGCTTCGGTATCCACGACCGGCTGTTCCATCACCAGGGCCGCCGCGCCTTCTTGTGCCTGCATAGGAAATTCACCCCTCAACTTCTGTTACCCGTTTATTTTCCGTGTTCATCAGCCGGCCTTGCCCGAAGCGTCCGGCGCTGCCGGATGCGCAGCGGCGAGCTGCTTGGCAATGCCGATGCCGTTGCCCTTCGCGAGCTGGTTGCCGAGTTGCTCCGCCAGCATCGACTTCCAGACGCCGCCGGCGGTGCCCTTGCCGAAGACTTGCTCGGACTCCTTCGGCAGCATCGTCTCGACGAAGGTCTGGAGAATGAACGCCTCGAACTTCCGGTACACCTCGCCCGATGCCGGCGCCTTGACCACCTTCACCGGCGCCCCGTTCACCGCAGCCGGCCGCGTGTCGGAAATCCCCGTCGCGGATTGATCGGCGGCCTTGCCGACCTCCGCATCCATCGCGGCCGCGAAATCGGCATTCGATGATTTCAGTGCGTCGAGTTTCGCGGTCGCCGCGCGCTGCGTCACGGGGTCGGCAGCCTCGAGGACGTCGAGAACGAGGTCGGGTGTCGCTGTCACGATCATGTCTTATTCCGGTTGACTGGCCGTGGCGACCACTCGCGCACGGCATGGCTTATTCCCGTCATCTCCTCGAGCGAGCGCTTCTCTGCGTCGCGAAGCTTGTCCGCGAGTGCGGCCTTCGCAACCTGCTCGAGTTGCTTCACACGGCGGCTCTCCGAGCGGACCTGGTCGAGCTGCTGCGATGCCTGCGCCTGAACCGCGCGCGCACCGACGCTCGTCCTGTTCAGGCGCCGCGCGATCGATTCGCTCGACGAACCCGCCGGCGGCTTTCCGTCGTTCAGGGCTCCGACCAGCCATTCCTGCTCGTCCTGCAGGCTTCGTTCCTGCTGGCGCAGTTGCGCGAGCTGCCACTCGGACAGCCGCAGCTGGAGCTTCACGAGCGAGACCATCCGGCTGAGCTTGTCCGCGCGCGACGTCGTCACCGGTCACTCCGCCAGCCACGACGAGACGCCGAGCGTGAATTGCGTCAAGAGCTCGTCGCTGGTGAGATAGAGCAGCAGGAAGCCCCCGGACAGCACGAAGGGCACGGAGATGAAATAGACCGGAATTGACGGCGTCAGCTTGTTGATCAGGCCTACCGCCAGGTTGACGATGACGGAATAGACGATGAACGGGCTGGTGATCCGAAGCGTCAGCACGAACGCCTCCGACAGGCGGCTGACGAGCTGGTCGAGCGCCATGCCACCGCTGAGCCTGCTGCCGGGATGCCAGACGTCGTAGGAGTTCATCAGCCCGCGCAGAACCTGCCAGTGCTGGTCGGTCATGAAGAACAGCGTGGTGACGGCCGCCATGATCAGCGGCACCAGGGCCGGCGCCGGATCAGTGTCGCCGATCGGCGTCCCCGGGATGCTGCTGAGGCCGATCGCGCTCGCCATCACGGTTGCCATGGTCTGGAGCGCGAGGAAGAACACGCGCCCACCGAGCCCGATGACGCTTCCGACCAGGATCTCGGAGCAGATCAGGAGCGCAAGACTCAGTGGCGCGGCGTTCTCCGTGAGCGGCTTCAGGACCGCAATCAGGATCGGCGTCAGCGCAAAGGTCGTGACGAGCGCGACAAACAGACGAACCTGGGCCGGAACGTTGATGCTGGAATAGCCGGGTACCAGCATCAGGCAGGCGCCGATGCGGCAGAACACGATGAACGTCACCAGCACACTGTCGGCAAGGCCGCTGATCACGATACGGCTCCGAGCGCTCTGATCTCGGCGCTGCGCGCGACTTCGACATGCGAAAGGACCGGCAATGTCGGGAATACCCGTTCCAGGATCATCCGGACATAGGGACGGGCTTCCGGGGTCACCGCCAGCACCACACTGGTGCCGTCCTCGGTGAATTTGCGGATCGCAGCGCTTGCTTCGGTCGCGAACTGCTCGATCAAGCGCGGATCGGCGTCGAATTCGACGATGTCACCCTTGGCGTCGCGCTTCAGGCTCTGGTGGAACGCCAGGTCCCAGCGATTGCCGAGCCGGACCACGTTGAGCACGCCGTTGTCCGAGAGGTCGCCGCAGATCTGCTGGGCAAGACGGGTCCGTACGTGCTCTGCAACCTGCTCGGAGCGCCGCACATGAGGCGCGATCTCGGCGATTGCCTCGAGGATCAGATGGAGGTTGCGGATCGACACGCGCTCGGCCAGCAGTATCTTCAGGATCGCCAGCAGGCCCGAATAGGAGATCTGCGACGGACAGAGATCCTCGACCAGGCGCTTGTATTCGGGATCGAGCCGGTCCAGCAGCCCACGCATGTCCTTGTAGGACAGGAGCTGGGCGAGGTTCGCCCTGATCACTTCGCTCAGATGCGTGAGCAGCACCGACAGATTGTCGACCGGCTTGCAACCCTGTCGCTTGACTTCGTCGGTGAAGGCTTCGGTCACCCAAAGTGCCTTCATGCCGAAGGCGGGTTCGATCACCTCTTCGCCAGGCACGTCGGGCTTGCCGTCCTTGTCGACCAGCACCATTACCTCGCCGAGCCGCAGTTCACCATGGGCAACGCGCGTGTCGTGAATCCGGATCTGGTATCCCTTCGGATCGATCGACAGATTGTCGCTGAGCTTGATCTCGGGAATCACGAAGCCGTACTGCTTGGCGAACTTCTTGCGGATCTTGGCAACGCGATGCCCAAGCTCGGTGCGCGAGCCCAGGAGATGGACGGAAAGGTGGCCGCCGAGCGACAGCTCGATCTCCGCGGTCTTGAGCGATTCCTTGACGGACTCCTTGGCGTCGATCTGGGCACGCTCGTTGGCCTTGAGCGCCTCCTCCTTCTGTTTCAGCGCCGCCTGCCGCTTCGGCAGCGAGTAGCCGACGAAGGCCATGACGCCTCCGAGCAGAACGAAGGGCGCCATCGGCAGCCCCGGCATCAAGGCGAGCACGAACATCATCAGCGCAGCGGCCGATACCGCGCGCGGATAGCCGCCGAGCTGCCGCAGCACAGCCTGCTCCGCCGAGCCCCTGGTACCGCCCTTGGAGACCAGCAGGCCGGCCGACAGTGACACGATCAGCGCCGGCATCTGCGACACCAGACCGTCGCCGACGGAGAGCTTCGTGTAGACGTCGGCGGCGCGCGACAGTGTCAGCCCGTGATGGGTGACCCCGATCACGATGCCGCCGAAGATGTTGATCGCCGTGATGATCAGACCGGCGATGGCGTCGCCGCGGACGAATTTCGAGGCACCGTCCATGGCGCCGAAGAACGCGCTTTCTTCTTCGAGCTCGCGGCGCCGGCGCTGGGCTTCCTTGTCGTCGATCAGGCCCGCCGACAAGTCCGCGTCGATTGCCATCTGCTTGCCGGGGATGGCATCCAGGGTGAAACGGGCGCCGACTTCAGCGATACGGGTCGCACCCTTGGTGATCACGACGAAATTCACCGTGACCAGGATCGCGAAGATGATCAAGCCGATGACGAAGTCGCCGCCCATGACGAACTTCGAGAAGCCGGCAACGACGTAGCCCGCAGCCTGTTCGCCCTCCCCGCCGCGCGACAGGATCAGACGTGTTGTCGCGATGTTGAGCGCCAGACGCAGGATCGTCGCGATCAGCAGCACGGTCGGAAAGGCGGAGAAGTCGAGCGGCCGCTGGATCCACAACGCGACCATCAGGATCAGCGCAGACAACGCGATCGAAAAGGCGAGGCCGAGGTCAATCAGGATCGGCGGGATGGGCAGGAACAGGATCGTGAGCATAGTCACGATACCGCCGGCGAAAAAGGCGTCCGCTCCCAGACGTCGCGGGGTCGGCAGGCTAGCAGCTAACGTATCGGCCATGGGTCACCGGCAGCAGGGTCCGCCCCCAATTTGCCGTGCAAAGCTTACGCGAGGGTGGTGGCCGGGCTCTCGCGGATCAGAAGCCGTGCTCGATCCGCGAATAGACCATCTCGGTGAAGGTAGAGAGGTGCGCACCGATGAAGGAACCGGACACGGCAACGACCAGGAGGATGACGATGATCTTCGGAACGAAGGTCAGCGTCACTTCCTGGATCTGGGTCAGGGCCTGCATCAGCGCGATGAGAGTGCCGACCAGCATCGCCGCACCAACGGCGGGTCCGCAGGCGACGATGATGGTCCAGATCGCCGCCTGGACGATGTCGAGTGCGTCGCGCTCGTTCATGACTGACTGATCGTGAGCCCGGGTCCGACCGCGACTTTCGTGCCGTTTTCGAGAGTTGCGATCGCACCGTCGCTGTTGATGGAGACCGAAGCGACCTTTCCGCTGAAGCTCGCTCCGGTCGAGTCGGTGAAGCTGACGGTCTTCCCGATCAGCCCGTCGGCCTGCGACAGCGCCTGCGAGGACAACAGCGAATCCAGCTTGTTATTGGTCTGCATGGCCTGCTCGACCGTCGAGAGCTGGGCGAACTGGCTCATGTACTGCGAGGTGTCCATCGGATTGGTCGGATCCTGGTTCTTCATCTCGGCGACGAGAAGCTGAAGAAAGGTATTGTAATCGACGCTGTTGCTCGACGTGGTCGTCGTGGAATTGGTCGAACTGGACTTGCTGGTGCTGTCGGTCGCGCTGGTGACGTTCATGTAGCCTCTCCGCTGTCAGGCAGCCTCGAATGGGATCTCGGTGGTGACCCTGGCCAAGCCGGCCAGGATTGCGTCCTCCACTGGAAACAGCGCCCGGATCCGCTTGAGCGCCTCGAAGTAACGGGTCGCCCCGACCAGTTCGTCGATCGCGGCAAGCCCGTCCAACATCTCGCGGCTCTCGCACACCGCGAACAGCGCCGCGTGATGCTGCCCGTACAGCGCCGAGGCATTCCCGACATCGGTCGGGTTCATCAGCATGAGCTGGACGATGAAATAGAGCTGCCGCATCGCCGTGGTGGCGTCGGAAGCCTGCATGATCTGCCCTTCGAGCAGGAACATCACGTCGTTGACGAGCTCGAGCGAGACCTTGCGGTCCACGCGCAGCACTGCGCCGTTGATGTAGATGCGTTCGCCGGCCCGCAAAGAAACCTTCATTAGAGAGCGTCTCGGATCAGGCGGTTGATTTCGATGAGCTGCGTCACGTCGTTCGACTTCTCTTCGCGAAGGCGATCGGCTTCCTTGACGACCCACAGGCCGATCGAGATGATGTCGGCACGCAGCTTCTCCGGAAGCCCGTTTTCCGGGTGCGCGAGGTCTTCGATGAAGATCGTCCACAGCCGCCGCACATAGAGCAAGCTATCGACCAGATCCTCGAAGCTGAAGCGCCCCTTCTGGAGCCGCTCGAGCCGCTCGATGCCGAGGCTAAGCGCCTGGCGCTCGCGGCGGCGCGCCTCATAGCCGCTATCGTCTACGACCGCTTCATAGGCTTCAAACGTCATCAGGGCCACTCTGCTCAGGAAACCGAAGAACAATACAAATTAGCGAGCCGCGGCTCAGAGATAGTTGATGAGGCTGATCTTCTGGAGCTGCGACGTCAGCGCAAGCGCGGTCTGGATCTGGGTCTGCAGGGTGTTGACCCGGACCGAGGCCTCAGCCGGGTCGACCGCTTCCATCTTGACGATCTGGCTGTTGAGAATGTCCTTCTGGACATTCAGCTTGTTGGTCGCACCGGTGATCCGCTGCTGGACCGTGCCGACGCTGCCGCCGAGCGTAGCGAGGTCCGTGATGGCGTTACCGACGAGGCCAATGGCCTTGTCCACGACGACCTGGAACGTATCTTGGCTCAGCTTCGTGTTTCCGAGATCCGCCATCATGGTGTAGGCCTCGGCGAGCTTGCGGAAGCCGGCCTGGTTGGCGCTAACGGATGTATCGGCGATTTCGGTCGTGGAGATACGGCTTTGCATGGTCTGGTCGGTGGCCGATGACCAATTGGTGTTCCAGGCCGGGCTCGCGAACTCGGCATCGAAGGTAGTGTCGAGGAAGGTCTGCATTTGGGCCGGGGTAATGCTGCTCACGCTGGCCGAAGATTGCGAGAAGCCGAAGGCCGCAAAGAAATCGGCGTCGACCTGGTTCTTGCTGGCCGAGCCCGCGGTGTACGCCGTGATCGGCGTGTTCTGCGTGTTGATGCCCGAGAAAAGATACGAGCCGTTGTAGGAGACGTTCAGCGCGCCGATCAGATCCTGGAGGTTGGCGGACGCTGGCGGCAGGATGATCCGCCCGCCGCCGTCGGTACTGCGGGCCGCGATCAGGTCCTTGAGGAAGTCCGTTGCGGTCGAGCCGAGCTGGGTGATCCGGCTCTGCGTCACGTCGAGGCGTCCCGAGACGAGTTCGTTGGTATCGATGAGCTGATCGGCAAAGCTCCAATCTGCGCGCAGCGTGACGTCGCCTCCCGTCGTGGCACCAAGCTCGAGGCCAACATCGGCGAAGCGGCCGGTGGTGGCTTCCTTCGAGGCCTTGGCCAGCGCAGCCTGATTGTTCGTGATCGAGGACCTCAAGGACGAAGACAGCATCAAGGTCGAGATGTAGTTCGCGCTCATCATGGCTTAGTTCCCCACGGCAGCCAGCAGGCTCTGCAACATTTGATCGACTGTCGAAATGATCTTGGACGACGCCGAATAGGTACGCTCAACCTGGAGCATCAGCGCCATCTCGTCGTCCATGTTGACGCCGTTGACGTTGGACAGCGCCGCGGTGCTGCGGTCGAGCAACGTCTTCTGGTAGGTGACGCTGTCGTCCGCGGTCTTGCGCAGGTTTTCGATCCAGCTCGTCGACGACGACGCGAAATCGATCAAGCTGCCGCTCGGCTTGCCTTGCGTGGTTGCATCGAACGGCTGCGACGCATCCATGTCGCCGATGAGTTGCTGCAGCCGGGTCGAGTAGCCGGCGTTGCCTGTCGTGTTGTATTTATAGGCGACGTTGCCGCTGATCGCACCGTCGCGCAGCAGATTGGGGTTTCCGCCCAGAGCCGGGTCGACCGAGGCGGCCACACTGATCGAGCCGGCCAAGCCGACCGAGATGGTGGCGCTCGCCGGCATCGCCGGCGCGCCGGGATAGGTAAAGAGACCGGGCACGTCGGGCAGCGCGGCAGCGGTCTGATCACTCTCCTTGAAGGTGTTGATCAGGCCGCGCGCGATTTCGTCGAGCTGGCTCTGATAGGTGACCGTGGCCTTGTCGCGCAATTCGGCGAGACCCGCGAGCTTGCCGGTCTTGATCGGCATCACGGAATTGGCGCCGGTCACCGGGACACCGTCGATGTAGACCGCGTTGCCCGTGGTGCCGGGCGTGTAGATGTTGGTCGCCGCGAAGGTGACCGAGCGCGCAGTCTTGTCGAACAGCACGACGCCACTGTCGGTGTAGAGCGCCGCATCGCCATTGGCGCGAAGCGTCATCGAGACGCCGACCTCCTGTGACAGCTTCGAGACGATGCTGTCGCGCTGATCGAGATAGTCGGTGACGTCGTCACCGGCGATCGTTCCCTTCACGATCGCGGTGTTGACCTTGTCGAATTGGGTGAGAAGCTGGTTGATGTTGGTGACCGAGGTCGCCATGTCCGCGTCCGCCCCGGCACGAACCGATTGCACGGTCTTGGTCGCCTGGTTGAGCGCGGTCGCCATGTCCTTGGCGGACGTTACCGCCGCCTGCGCCAGCGTGGCGTTGTCCGGGGCGTTGGCGTATTGCTGAAGCGCCTTTTTCAGCGCATTGAGCTGCGCCGTCGGCGACTGGTCGAGCTCCGTATCGTCTACCGTGGCAGATGCGATCGTCTGGAGACCGTTATAAATCGCGCTCTGCTTGGCCGACGACGAGGTCGCTACCAGGACGTTGTCGTAGAGACCCGAGCTGGCGGCGCGCTGGATCGCCGCCACGTAGACGCCGGCCCCGGGCAGGTTGTCCAGCACGGCGATCTTGCGCGAGTAGCCGGCGGCGGTGGCGCCGGCGATGTTGCGCGAGATAGTGGACGACTGGATGCCCGACGCCATAAGCGACGCGCGAGCGGAGTCGAGAGCAGCGGTAAGGGACATGATTGACTCTTGCCCGGGATGAGCGCTGAAGGATTCAGCGCTTCAGGTTGACGACGACGTCGAGCAGGTCGGCGCCGGTCTGGAACGATTTCGAATTCGCAGTGAAGCCGCGCTGCGCCTCGATCATCCCGGTGAGCTCGTCCGCGAGATCGACGTTGGAGTCTTCCAGCGCACCGCTCTGAACCGTACCAAGCCCGCCGGTGCCGGCATTCCCGGCCTGCGCGTTGCCGGAATTCATGTTGGTCGAATAGACGTTGCCCGGCTCGGGCGTCAGATTGTCGGGGCTGGCGACGTCGGCGAGCATGATGGTGAAGAGCGTCGTCTGCTGGCCGTTCTTGAGGATGGCCGTCACGAACCCGTTCTCGTCGACGTTGACCTTGTCGATGGCCGAGGGAACGCTGCCGTTGACGGTCGCCTTGAAGCTGAAGTCAGTTCCGACCTGCGTCATGTTCGACAAGTCCAACGTCATCGCCGCACCGCCGGGGACGGTGAGCGCGAGCGTCTTCGGGCTCGCTGCGGCCAGCGCGCCCTTGCCGGTTGCGGTCGTATCGAACGTGAAGGTGGTGGCGGCGCCGACCGACGCACCCGTTGCGGAGTCGTAGGCTTGGATCTGCCAGGTGTCCGTACCGGCGGCCGTCGCCGTATGGGACATATAGACGTCGAGCGTTACGGCCTGGCCGATATTATTGTAGGCCACGATCGAGCTCTTCGATGAATATGACGCTGGGCCGGGGGGACCGGCGATCAAGGCCGCCTTCGGATCCAGATTGCCGGTCGTGAGCGTGCCTGCCGTCGTCGGCACGGGCACCTGCGAAACCTGGGCAATGTTGACAATCTGCATGCCCGACAGGCTGTTCTGCGAGAAATTGGTCACCTTACCGGGTTGGCCCAGAAGGTAGTAGCCGGCCGCGTTGACGAGGTTACCCTGGGCGTCCGGCACGAACGAGCCGGCACGGGTCAGAAATTGCTGCGTGTTGTTGGCGTTCGACACAACGAAGAAGCCGTTGCCCTGAACGGCGAGGTCCGTGGTCGACGTGGTGAACTGCGTATGGCCTGCGTCGCTGATGGCGTAGCGCACCGTCGTCTCGACGGCGCCGGAGTCGTAGTTACCAGAACCGCTCTTGAGGATCAGCGAGGAGAATTCGGTCGAAGCCCGCTTGTAGCCAGTGGTGTTGACGTTCGCGATGTTGTCCGAGACTGTCGACAGCTTGTTGGACTGCGCGGCCATGCCGGAAACGCCGGTGCGCATAACGCCGTAGAGGCTCATGGATTGGGCTCCTGTGGTAGGGTGTAATTACAATGGGGGTTCTTGCTTGCGCGGGGCTGATGATGGGGAACAATGCACAACTTCATGTTGTCCCTCCCAATCGTCGTTTCAATCGTCGTTTCAGCTCGTCTTCTCAGGTGTCTTTTCAGTTAGCTTGGGCTGACAGAACGAGCGCGCCTTGTCGGTCCACGCGCCGAAGCCGCTGGAGACGAGATGAGCGACGATGTGACAGACGTAGCGCTTCTGCGCCGGCTGGTTGTTGGGGCCCGCATTGTAGCGGGCGACGGCCATGGTCCAGCTTCCCTCACGCTGCTTCAGTTCCTTCAGGAAGCGCGCGGCATAGTCGACGTTCTTGGCGGGATCGAACATCGCTCGCACCGACGCGAACTTGTCGCCGTGATAGTAATGGTTGATCTGCATGCAGCCGAGGTCGATCAGCTTGACGCCCTTTTGGCGCATCGCCTCGAAATTCGCGATCGCGTCGTTCATGTCCTTGGCGAACACGGTCTGTCCCTCGGCGCCAAGCGCGTAAGGATAGAGCGCGCCGCGCCGCCCGGTCTCGGTCAGGCCGACCGCGTAGAGAATCCCGAGCGGAATCCCGTGCTGCTGGGACGCACGCGCCATCTCGCGCTCGCAGGGGCGCGCGGTGTCGGTCGCCGCCTCCGCGGCGCCTGCGTTACAGATAAACAGGGCCGCGACGAATCTGCGGGCCCACGTCCTGGTCATGACGCGTCTCCTGGTTGGACTGGCGCTCCTGCCGGGCCTGCTTCGCGCCGGCGTCGGACTGCCCCGACGAATTGCTGGCGCCGTCAAAGGTGCCTTGCGACTGCGGCGACGACTGTTGCTGGCCCGAGGGCTGTGACTGCGACTGGCCGGAGCCGCTCTGGAATCCATCCAGCGAGCCATGCTGGACGGGCGCAACGTCGGCGACGTAGCCCGCCGAATGCATGAGTTCGCGGATCGAGCCGCGCTGCTGGTCGAGCATCTGGCTCGTGTCCTTGCGTTCGGCCGCAAGCTGAACTGACACCTCGGTACCGACGAGACGAAGGCGTACGGTAACATTGCCGAGCGCCGGCGGCTCGAGATTGATGGTCAGGATCTTGAGCGGCTGATCCGGAGCATTGCTCTGCGACGTTGCGAGATCGGCGGCCGCGGACGCCGTCGATGCCGGAGACTCCTTCAGCTCGGCGACGACCGCATTGGCCACCTGTTGCGGGGCGCTGAACTGGGCCGGCGGCAGATGGGTCTCCTGCTGAACCACGGTGACCTTGGTGGCCTCGGGCAATGCGTCCCGTGCCGAGGCTTTGGCAGCGCGTTCGACATTGGCCGTAACGGCCTCGAAACCCGGTGCCGCAGGCATCGCGTTCGGCGATGACTCGCTGCCTTGCACCGACGTCGCCTGCGGGGCGGCGGTCTGCGACCGCACGGCGGTCGGAGCGACAGAGGCTGAGGCGGAGTCGGCGGTCGCCGCCTTCGTCGTCCCGGTAGCCTGAACCTCGCGCTTGGTCGTGGCAGACCGCTCGTCTCGCGCGGACCCGTCCTTCTTGTCGCCCGCCGGCGATTGCATCTGCGGCTTCACGGCCGGCGCGGCAGCTGTCTCCTGCCCGACGATCACAGGCATGCTCGGCCGGTTCTGGCCGCCTACGTCCTCGGTGTGGTCGACCGGACCTTGCTTCTCCAGCAGTTTGTCGACCTTCTTGTCGGACGGTTTCTCGGCGGACTTCTCCGTGGATGCCGGCTCCTCGGTCGCCGCGGTGGGATCAAGTACCGTCTCGTTCTTCTCGGTCGGGTGCGCCAGACGCGAGCGCAGCGTTCCGGTTTTCACGGCCGTATCGCTGCCCTGATCGCTGGTTGCCCGCTTGGCGAGGTTCGAGACGGAATGGAGCAGATCGTTGAACGACGAGTCCCCCGACGTTTTTCCGCCGACGCTCTTGCCGGAGCGCGACGTCCCACGCATGTTGAGGCTCTCGGCGAGCCCCGAAAAAGGCTGTCCGGAGGTTCCACTGAGCTTGGTCATGGGCGGCGATCCCTGGTGAAGAGTTCGAGTTCGCCGAGCTGCTTCTGCGCACGAGCGAGGGTCGCGGTCGACGACGCGAGATCGACACGCGCCGGCGTTGCCGGAGGCTTGTCGGCGGCTGCGGCGGCTGCGGCGGCTGCGCGCGCGAATGGCTTGCGGACATCGAGCGCGAGCTGAACTGTTGCGTTCAAGAGCGGAACGTCGCGCTCGGGCAGCTTCGACCGGTCGAGCGCCTTCAGCTCGGCGAGCCCGCCATCATACTCGTCGGTGAGCACCCGCGAGGCGCCACGGAAGAGATGCGCACGCTCGCGCTCTGCCGAGGCGTCGGCGCTGAGCGCCAACGCCCGCTCGCCGGCAAGCCTGGTAACGCTCAGCCGTCCGCGCAGCATCGCGGTTCGCGCGATCACGAGATAAAGCTTGAGACGGCTCGCGCGGTCGATCTGCTCCAGCAGGGTAACGACCCGCTCAAAGCGGCGGTCGTCGAGAGCAAGGCTCGATTGCGTCAAGCCCGTGGAAAACCGCTGCCAGAAATCACCGGCATAGATCGAGTTGCGGTAATGGCGGATATAGGCCAGCGTCAGAAACTCGAACTTGTCGAAATCCTCCGCCTGCCCGACCAGCAGGATCTCGCGCCGCAGCGCCGCCTCTTCCACCAGCGTTCCGGGCAAGAGCAGGCGCGCGTCGTCGAGGCGCTCGATCGCGAACGATGCCTCTGCGCGTGCGAACAGCGCCCCCTGAACCAGTGCGACCTGTCCGCCCAGACCCGAGGGAATCGTCCGCGGCTTGACGTCCTTGAGCAGTTCGCGCGCTTCGTCCTGACGGCCCTCGACATAGGCGAGCGCACCATTGAGCAGCCGCTCGTCGACGTTCATCTTGTCGCGCGGCAGCTTGCGGACCACTTGCGGCGCGCCGCCGCTGAGCAGGTAGATGACGACCGCCTGGGCGTTCTGCGGATTACTCCACGCGCTTGCGTCGGCGGCGAGAAACTTCTCGCCGATCTGGCGGATCAACGCGCCGTGCCTGCCATGCGCCGCCGTGTCCCCGTTGGCAATGCCGTCCTGCACGGCCTGCAATGCGCGCACGAACTCATATGGCTCGCCCGATGTCGAGGCCGGTGCCGGCGCCGGATCGGCCAAGGCGCTCGCCGCCGTGAACGGCAGCAGCATCAGCAGGGCTACTCGGACGAGCGGCCTGATCAAGGGCGCTTCTCCCGGATCAGGATCTCGATCCGGCGGTTCTGCGCGGCCGACGGATCGTTCTGAAGCTTCGGCCGCCGGTCGGCGTAGCCTTCGACGTGCTCGATCCGCTGCGCATCGACGCCGGAACGAACCAGCATGTAGTAGGCCATCTGCGCACGGGCCGTCGACAGCCGCCAGTTGTCGTAGGTCTCTGAACGGTACGGCCGATTGTCGGTGTGGCCACGGACGATGATCACGCCGGGGCGTTTCGTCAGGATCGGACCGATCTTGTCGATCACGCGAATGAGTTCGGGCCTCGGCTCGGCCGAACCGACTGCGAACATGCCGAAGCTCGCGTCATCGGTCAGGCTGATCAGCAAGCCTTCCTCGACCTGACGCACCTCGGCCACCGGCCCCGCGCCGGCCTTGATGTCCGACAGCGCATCCGCAATCGCGGACTGAAGCTGCTTGACGGTCGGCTGCTGCGTTTGCGCGGGATCGCGCGGCTCGGAATTCTTTGGTGTTTCGGCGGGACGCGCCTGCACGGCGACATTGGCCTGAACATTGGCTTGGGCGCCCGGTTGGGCGTTGGCCTGGACGCTGCCGTCGCGCGAGGACTGCGAGGGCGCGGGCCCCGGTGGCAGCAGCGGCGACAGGCTTGCGGACGAAGCATCGGCATTCGGAGCCACGCTTCCGCCGGCATCATCCGTCTGGGCGCGGCGCGGCTGCGGCTCGCCCTGACTCGTGCCGGACGCATTGTCGCGCGCGGAAGCATTCGGCTTGGGCTCGCTCTCGATGATGCGATCCGCATCCTTGGACGCCTGCGGTGCCAGCTTCCAATAGCCGGGATCGAAGGGATCGCGGTAAGCGTCGCCGCCCTTCAGGCCATCCTCTTCGGCGGACGTCAGCGCGCCGGCGCGGCGCTGGCCCGAGGCCTGGTTCGCGCTATTCGCGATCTCGGCGAGTGCCGTATAGGGATCGCGGAACAGGACCTTCTCTTCGTAGAACGGCGGCTTCTCCGCGGTCGGAGAGTCGCCGCGACGTTCCTCGCTCGGCCCGGCCGGCTGTCGCTTGCCATCCTGACCTTCGAACTGCGATGGCTCCTTGTTGGCGAGATCCTTGAGGCCCTTCGGGGCGGGCGCGTTCTCCGAGAGCTTGATCGGGTTGAAATAGCTCGCGACCACCTGCTTCTGGTCCTGGTTGAGCGCATTGAGCAGCCACATGACCAGGAAGAACGCCATCATCGCGGTCATGAAGTCCGCATAGGCGATTTTCCAGACGCCACCGTGATGCGCCTCGTCGTGGAAGGCGCTGCGCCGGCGGATGATTACGAGCTCTTGCTTGACCTCATTCATGGCGGATTACCGGCGCGCCTCCTTCAGGCGCTCACTCCACGCCGATATCTGCGTCTCGATGACGGTCTGATCGGCCACGACGCGGACCTCGAGGCTCTCGGCGGCCTCGTACTCGATGCCCGTTCGCCGCGCTGCCTCGAGCTGCGCCCGCACGAGATCGAGCAGCTCGCCCGGGCCGGTGATCTTGAACACCGGCACTGGCGAATTTCCGGTCAGGGCAGCAATCTGTTCGACCAGCGACCCGATCGCCTTGTCGCGAACCGCGTCAGCGAGAAACGGCAGCAATATCCGCGCGACGGAGCTCGCGATGTTGGTCTCGAGCTCGCGGCACGCCGCCTCGAGGCCGTTGACGATCGCAACCGCCTGCTGGTCGGACCATTTGGCCCGCTCCTCGCCAAGCCGGATCGCACTCCGGACCCGTTCCTCGGCAAGCATGGCCTCGCCTTCCGCGACGCCGGCCGCATGGCCCCGCCGATAGGCGTCGTCGAGGAGATTGACCGCTGGCGCCTCCTCCTTCGGAGCCGGGGGCGGCGACTGAGGCTGCGGTTGCGCCTGAAGCTGGGGCTCGCGCCGGATGTCTTTCGGTCTTGCCGTCGACTCCTGCGCCCTGGGCGGCAGAGGCGGCGGCGACTTGGCCCGACCGTTCGCGTCGAACTGCGTCAGAAGTTTTCCGATTGCCGCGTTCATGCCGCCTCCTCGCGTCGCATCCAGTCTTTAAGGATCGCTGCCGCCTGCATCTGATCGAGCCGGACAATCTGCTCCAGCCGCTTCTGCGGCGTTCGCTGCATCTTGCCTTCGAGGTCCTCGACCAGGTTGAGCTCCGCCTCCTGGCTCTCCGTCAGCGCAAGGGCCGCAGCAGCTTCGAGCTCGGCGGCCTCGGCCGCCTCAGTCTGCTCCTGCGCCGCGCGATGGGTCAGAATGCCGTTGACCGCGGGCCGAAGTCCGAACCAGACCAGCATCGAAGCAACGGCCAGGATCGTCACCGCGTTGATGACGCTGCCGAGCTGCTTGTTGATCATCTCGACGAAGCTGATCGGCGGCACCGGCGCCAGGTCACGGGAGCCTTCGATGAAGTCCACGGCCGTGACCTGGATCTGGTCGCCGCGCTGCTTGTCGAGCCCGCCGGCCGTCGCCGCCAGCTGGCTGATCTCGGCGAGCTTGCTGTCGACGATGGCCTGGTTGCTCTTGTCACCGAGATCGGCGACGAGCCGCGCTCGGTTGACAAGGACGGCGATGAAGAGCTTCTTGACCACATAGCCATCGCTCACCGTCGTCGTGGTCTTGGACGACACCTCGAAGTTGGTGACGTCCTCGCGGCGGCTCTTATCCTCGCTGGAATTCTTGCCGCCGCCAGCGTTCACCTGCTGGTCCGGAAGATTCTGCTGTACCGTGGTCGGCGTCGAACGGTCCGCGTTCTGCGACGACTCCTTCTCGCGCACGTTGCGGACCGAGCGCTCGGCGCGGCTCTCCGGATCGTAGACCGTCTCGTTGATCTGCCGCTTGTCGGTGGAGAGCTGTGGCGCGACGCTCACCTCGAAATTGTCGAGGCCCAGATACGGCGTCAGCGCCTTGCGGATGTTCTCCTGCACCATCCCGCCAACCGTCTTCTGGAGGCTCGCCATCTTGGTCGGGGCAGCACTCGCCTCGTCCTCTTCGGCAAGGAGCATCGAACCGTCGGCATCCAATACCGTCACCTTGTCGCGGCTCATGCCTGGAATGGCAGCAGCGACGAGATGACGGATCGACTGTGCCGTGCGCGCCTCGATGGCGCCGTCGGTGCGCAGCACCACCGATGCCGAGGGCGGCTGCTGCGTCGCGCGGAACGAACCGCGCACCGGCAGCACGATGTGCACCCGGGCCGCCTTGACGCCCTTCATCAACTGCACAGTGCGCGCGATCTCGCCTTCGAGCGCTCGGAGCTTGGTGACCTCCTGCATGAACGAGGTCAGGCCGAGCGAACCGATCTTGTCGAACAGCTCGTATCCGGAGTTGGCGCTGGTCGGCAGCCCCTTTTCGGCGAGCAGCATCCGCGCCTGCATGGTCTGGCTCGGACGCACCGAAAGCGCGTCGCCGGCTGTATTGACGTCGAAGGCGATATTCTGCTCGCGGAGCGCCGCGCCAATGCGCGTCACGTCTTCGCGGTTCAAGCCCGTATAGAGCGTCTCGAACTCAGGCCGGCTCAGATAATAGGCGCCGCCGACGACGGTGACGAGAACGGCAAAGCCGATCACACCCAAGGCCATCAGGCGTCGTGGCCCAAGCTCCAGCAGATTGTTGAGCAGTTGCTGTACCTGCGCACGACTGAACAGCATATGACCTCGTACCAATGCGAACGTACAGGACACTCCGCTGCGAACCTTGTCTGAAGGTTGCGCGAGGACACGAATGTGTCAGTTCGCGAGCGAGACGTTGCAATTTTACAAGAATCTTGAGCGACGCGTTCAGTTCGGCAGCAACCAGCGGGCGCGTGAGCGCGGGGCAGCGCGATCGGCCGCGGCGTGTTGCATGAAGCCTGGCGTCAGCAGGTCGATTGCGGGCACGTCATGTGCCGTCAAATCCGCCATTCACGGCGGGGACCGCGCTCCCGTAGGGAGCACGGTCGTTTCCGAAGCCGAAGCTTACTTGAACAGCGACAGGATGCTCTGGCTGTTCTGGTTGGCGATCGAGAGCGCCTGAATGCCGAGCTGCTGCTGGGTCTGCAGAGCCTGAAGCCGGGTCGACTCCGCATTCATGTCGGCGTCGACGAGCTGACCGACACCGCGGTCCACCGAGTCGATCAGGGTCTTCACGAACTCCGAGTTGGTCGAGATGCGGTTCTTGACCGCGCCGAGATCGGCGGCAGCCGAAG
>JAEYRD010000233.1 GCA_023435725.1 Pseudomonadota bacterium
CTCCTGCATCGTGGCGGCCGATCGCGCGACGCAGCCGGTTGAAGGCGAAGGTCTCCGACCGGCGATAGGCGTCACGCCGTCGGTGATGTTCGGCAAACACCCGCTGGATCACGCGGGGCGCGATCAGAGCGAGGCCTGCGGCGACGATGGCTGCGAACAGGACAACCAGCCAATGATCCGCCAGGAGGTCGCGGATGCCGGCCCATGTCCAGCCCCGACCTGATCGGCCGATGGACGTCTGGTTCGCGGTCCCCGGGGGCGCGGCAACAGCGAAAGGCACGGCATCGAGGTGGATCCGCTCGACCTTGCCGCCGGCGTTGTTCCACCAATCGATCTCGATCGCTGGGAGCGAATAAGTACCGGGCCGTTCCAGCATATAGGTTGCGGAATCGGTCCGGGTCGCGGTCATGACATCGGTGCGGCCCTCTATCTTGTCCTCGAGCACCGGCTGCGTCGGGTAAAGCTGCAAGCCTTCGATTGCAGCAAGTTTCT
The DNA here is from genome assembly GCA_023435725.1 of Pseudomonadota bacterium. Classification (GTDB taxonomy): domain Bacteria; phylum Pseudomonadota; class Alphaproteobacteria; order Rhizobiales; family Xanthobacteraceae; genus Bradyrhizobium. The sequence continues at coordinate 493 of JAEYRD010000233.1, forward strand.
GCGGGGGCAGCAGCATCGCCGGCGTACCCTCTGCCGTGATGGTCACCGTTCGCGTGACGGCATCGCCGGCTTTGAGCTGGTCGGACGAACGCTTGATCTGCTGCTCGGCAATCAGGCTCTTGGCCGATACGAATGGACGAAGCCCGGCTGCCGCGTCCGGAATGAAGGCCTCGAACGATACGCGCGGCAGCGCGACAGTCACCTCGCGCGTGGCGGGAGGGGCGGCGGCGTATTTGATGTTGACGATCTGGTCGGCGATCGCATAGGAGCCCGGCTCCTGCGGCGAGATCGCATATTCGAACTGCACGCCGGCATAGGACACGCCGTCGCGCTGCTCGCTGGTGTTGATGCTCTGCAACTGCCTGGTCACCGCGTTGCGGACCTGGAAGCCGGGCAGTTCGGGCGGCGATGTCATGTAATTGGGCGCGAGCACGACGATGCGCAGCGTCACCGGCTGTCCAACCACGACACGCGGCGGATCGGCCGTTGCCTGCACGATCGGCTCCGGCGTGACCGGCTGTTGCGCGAAGGCGTGCGGCGGCAGGAGCACCGCGGCGGCCCAGAGGATGCTGGATGCAATCCGCGGTCTCATGGCGCGGCCTTTCCCTGCGTCGGCGTTGCGGCCTGGATCGCGAATTTCAGCTTGAGGAAGTCCGCCGGAGAGGTCTGGACCTGGCGCATCCAGGCCTCGGCCGCATCTGCCGTCGTGACATCCTGCGGCGTGACCGTGATCCGCTTGCCGCCCTTCTGCTTGGGATCGACCCGCATCTCGTCCGCCTTCTCCTCCGGCGGCGCGCTGTCATCCTTCTCCTGCTTGCGGCGTTTCTCTTCTCTCGCATCCAGCGCGGCCTGCACGATTGCCCGGTTGGTCCTGGCTGCAAAATTATCCGGCTGAGCCTTCAGCACATCGTCATAGGCCTTGATTGCCTTCTCATAGGCATGGTTCTGCGCCTGTGCGTTGCCGAGCGCGAATTTTCCCTCGAGTGTATCAACCTGCGAGAACGCCTCGGCGGCGGCGAGGAAGTCATACGCGCGATAGGCGGCGATGCCGCGCCACATCGGGTCGGCGAAGAGCCGGGCCGCGGCAGCATAGTCGCCGCGATCGAAGGCAAGCCGACCCTGTTGATCGGGCGTCAGCCAGAGACTGGCAAAACGCGAGGTCCCTTGGGCTTTTGCGGGCACCGCCTGCATCGCGATCATCAGGGCAAGGGCCCAGGCAACGGTGGTGCCGCGCCGGAACCAGAGCAGGCTCAACAGCGCCAGCAGCGGCAACAGCCAATAACCCTCGTCGCGCCATTGCGTACCGAACGCATCGCCTTGCGCGGCCTGGTAGCGCGTCTCGATCCGGCGCTCGAGCCGCGCAATATCGGAGCCGTCGATGCTGACCCGGATGACATCCGTGCCGGCCGGCAGGGCGGATGCGTCCGCGCTCACTGCAAGGATGACGAGATTGTTGCGCCCGGCCGCCTGCCGCAGCGCGGCCGCATCCGCAGCACCGAGATCGTCGGCGACCAGCAGGATGGTGCCGGCGACGGGCTCGGCCGCGAGCGCGTCGGCAGCCAGCGCGATTGCGCCGGCAACGTTCTTGCCGTCTGCCGGCATCAGCCCCGGGGCGAGCGCCGCCAGGAACGGCTCGATCACGGAGCGGTCGTCGGTCGGCGGCATCACCAGATGCGCGGTGCCGGCATAAGCAACGAGCCCGGTCCTGGCGCCGGCGCGAGCCGCAAGCAGATCCCGGATCTTCTGCTTGGCGCGTTCGAGGCGTGAGGGCGCGATGTCGGTCCCGCTCATCGACGAGCCGACCGCAAGCGCGATCATCAGCGGCGCCTTGTCCTCGACAAAGGGGGGCAGCTCGCGCCGCCAGCTCGGCCCGGACAGCGCGACGATGCCGAGCATCATGGCGGCGGCCACGAGATAAAGTGGATTGATATGGCGTCCGCGCCGGGGCCGCACGATCAGATGCGTCAGAAGATGGGGCGCGATCACGCCGCCCCATTGCGCGCTCACGCTTTGCCGCCGCCGCAGCACGACGAACACGGCGCCGAGCGGGATCAGCGCGAGCAGCCAGAGCGGTCGCAAGAGGTGGAAGGACGTTGCGGCCGCCTCATGCATGGCTCGCGCTCCTCATCCGGCGCCACTCGCTCCCGAGCAGCAGCGCGAGCCACAGCAGCAGGCCAAGCATGACGGCGGCGCCAAGCGGCCATTGAAACAGCGGCAGCTTCGGCCGCCATGACAAGGTCTGAAGCTTGGCCGGCGCCAGCCGGTTGATGTCGGCATAGATCGACTGCAGCTGGGCGCCATCCTCGGCCCTGAAGAAGTGACCGCCGGTGGTGCTGGCGACGCGTTGCAGGACGCCGAGATCGACGCGGTTCTCGCCGGAGGCTGCGGGATCGCCGACGCCGATCGTGTAGACGGCGACATCGTTCCGATGGGCAATGTCGGCGGCGTGTTCGGGCGGCACGCGGCTTGCCGTGTCGTTGCCGTCGGTCAGCAGCACCAGCAGCTTCTGCTTCGCCGTGCTGGCCGCAAATGTCTTGATGGCAAGGCCGATCGTATCGCCGATCGCCGTCTGCTGGCCGGCCATGCCGACCGCGGCCTGATCAAGCAGTTGCTGCGCGGTCTCAAGGTCCTGGGTGAACGGTACCTGGACATAAGCCTTGGTGCCGAACAAAAGCAGGGCGACACGGTCGCCCTTGCGGCGGGCAATGAAATCCCTGACCACGCGCTTCACGCCGTCGAGACGGGCGAGCGTCGCACCATCCGGTGTTTTGAAATCGCGCTGATCCATCGATCCCGAGATGTCGATCGCCAGGATCAGGTCACGCGCGGACACCTCCCGCGTCACGGCATCGCCGACCCATTGCGGACGAGCCAGGGCCGCGACCAGCAAGATCCAGATCGCCGTCGCCGCGATCATCTGAACAGCCCGGCGTTCCAGGATGACCGCGCCCCGCTGCGGCGTCTGTCCGGTCGCCGCGGCCAGCCTGTCGAAGAACGGCACCTGGACCGAGGCCTGTCGCGCCCGGTACGGCGGCAGCAGCCACCACACCAGCACCGGCAGCGGCAACAGCAGGAGCAGCCATGGCCAGGCGAATTCAAGCATGGTGCACCCTGATCCAGCGGCGAACGAGACGGACCAGCGATTGCAGCTCGGCTCCGTCGGGCGGCAACCGCTGATACGGACCACCGACGAGCAGGCGGCCCACGCCATGGGAGAATTCCTCGCCGCCATAGCTGCGATCGAGGAAGGAGAGCCAGGCCGGCCCGATCAGGGGCGCGACCTGATCACGGGGAAAGGCGGCGAGCGCTGTGCGCCTCACCAGCACGGTCAATCTCGACAGCAATTCCGGCGGTGCAGAATTGCGGGCGTGCTCGATCTGGGAGAGCTCTGCGAGTGCTTGCCGGCGGTAGCGGTTGACGCGGCGCAGATGCGCATAGCGCCACAGCGCCGCGCCGGCGGCGGCGACCAGCAGGACAATCGCAAGCCGTGCCTCCCAGGTTTGTGGCAGCAGGCTCACCTCGCGCGGCAGCGGGATGTCGATCAGGCCGGCGACGGGATCGGCCTTTGCGGGTGCGACCTCAGCCAAGGGCCGCCTCCGTCTGGCTGTGCGCCGCCGCGCGGCCGTGGCGGGCCGGCAGGCCGCCGAGCAGGCGGCGGAGCTGCGTGGCGGTGTCCTCCGCCGCACTCAGTGGCAGCGCGGGAATTCCGAGCTCGTGAGTCCAGGCAAAGATGCCCTGCAGGCGATCCCGCGTGACCTGCGATACGCTCTTGCGGACGCTGTCGCGTCCGACGTCGAGCCGAATCTGCAATTCGCCATCGGTCACGGTCATGCTGGCCGAGGGCGGCAGGTCGCTCTGCAGAGGATCGTGGACCAATACGGCGATCACGTCGTTGTGCCGGGCGAGGGCGGCGACTGTCTCGCGGGTCACGGCGTCCGCGCCGTCGAAATCGCTGATGACGATCACGGCGGCATCGTGCGTAGCCCGGCGTCTGGCATGATCGAGCGCAGTGTTGAGCATGGAAGGTGCGGAGACCAGGCCGCGACCGACGCCGAGCGCCTGGTTCTGCGCGACGATGGCGGCGAGGATCTGGAGCACGGTCGCCCGGCTGCGCCGCGGCATCACCTCGACGAGGTCGCGGTCGCCGAACACGACGGCGCCGATCCGGTCGCCGACGCCGAGCACGCGCCACGCCCCGATCGCGGCGGCCTCGGCCGCCGTCACGGACTTCATTGCGCGCCGGCTACCGAAGAACATCGACAGGCGCTGGTCGACCACGATGATCGTCTGCCGGTCGCGCTCCTCGTTGAAGACGCGGATATGCGGCTTGCGCAGGCGCGCGGTCACCTTCCAGTCGATCGAGCGGACGTCGTCGCCGGCGCGGTAGTCCCTGATCTCCTCGAAGTTCAGTCCGCGGCCGCGCATGCGCGAGGCGAAGCGGCCGGAGAGCAGGCTGTGCACCGGCTGGCGCGGCAGGAACGAGACCCTGCGTCCGCGATATTCAAGTGCGATCAGGTCGTCGAGACCGACATAGACACCCGGCGATTTGACTGATGTCCCGGTCATGGCGGCCTCAGGCTGCTGCGACCAGCTCGGTGATCTTGTCGATCACCTGGTCGGGCGTGACGCCCTGGGACACGGCCTCATAGCTGAGGATGATGCGGTGCCGCAGGCAGTCGTGGATCACCGCGCGCACGTGGTCGGGGGTCACGAAGTCATACTCACCGAGCCAGGCGCGGGCGCGCGCGCAGCGGTCGAGTGCGAGGCTGCCGCGCGGGCTGGCGCCGACCTGGATCCATTTGCTCAGGGGCTCGCCGTAGCGGCCGGGAAATCGCGTCGCGTAGATGACGTCGACCATGTATTTCTCCGCGAGGTCCGACACGAAGATGCCGTCGATCTCGCCGCGTGCATCCAGGATCGCCTGCTGCGGGATCGGCGGCGGCTCGGAGGTGTGGTCCTTCGGCGCCTGCGCGTTCTCGGTGCGGTTGAGCCTGATGATCTCGCCTTCCGTCGCCTCGTCCGGATAGGTGATGACGACGTGCATCAGGAAGCGGTCGAGCTGCGCTTCGGGGAGCGGGTAGGTGCCTTCCTGCTCGATCGGGTTCTCGGTCGCGAGCACCATGAACAGCGCAGGCATCTTGTAGGTCTTGCCGGCGACAGTGACCTGGCGTTCTTCCATCGCCTCGAGCAGAGCGGACTGCACCTTGGCTGGGGCGCGGTTGATCTCGTCGGCCAGAACCAGATTGGCGAAGATCGGCCCCTTCTGGAACTGGAACTCGCCGCCCTTGTCGGTCTGGACGTAGATCTCCGCACCGGTCACGTCCGAGGGCAAGAGGTCCGGCGTGAACTGCACGCGCGACAGGTCGGCAGCCAGATGCTTTGCCAGCGTCTTGACCGCGCGCGTCTTGGCAAGGCCGGGCAGGCTCTCGATCAGGAGGTTGCCGTTGGCGAGCAGGCCGATCAGCATGCTCTCGACCAGATGGTCCTGGCCGAGAACGGACTTTGCGATCCGCGACTTCAGCTCGAGGACGGCATCGCGCGCTGCTGGGCTTTTCGGGCCAGCCGGTTGTGTCACGGTCTTTGGTTTGCTCATCTGGAGATCAGGCATGGCTATCCACCGATGGAGCTGTCTCCGGCGACCGGGATCAGCGGCCGGAGCGCTGCTTCTTGCGGGCTATTTCGGTGCCGTCTTGTCGAGCGTCTTCATCAGCGCGTCGACCATCTGATCGATGCTGAAGCTCGCCGACCGCTGGCTCGGCGGAAATTCCTTGAATGTCTGGAGGAAGGGCGCGACGCGCCAGACGCCGTACTGGATCAGATACGCGTTCTTCGCAAACCAATCGTAGTATTGATCGGAGACCACATCGGCGCGCTCGAACGGATCCATTCGCAGGTTGAACACCTTCGGTGCACGCAAGCAGGTGAAGGGGTTCGCCCAGACTTCGAATCCGCCCGGCTTGCGCTGCTCGCAGAATACGATCTTCCAGTCGTTGTAACGATAGGCGACCATGTCGCCGTCGTCGTTGAAATAGTAGAACTCGCTGCGTGCCGATTTCGGCTGCTGGCCCGTCAGATAGGGCAGCTGGTTATAGCCATCGAGATGCACCTTGAAGGTCTTGCCGGCGAGATCGGTGCCCTTCAAGAGGCGGTCTTTGATGTCGCCGCCACCGGCCGCGGCGAGCAGCGTCGGAAACCAGTCGAGGCCGGAGACCATCTCGTTGGAAACCTCACCTGCCTTGATGTGGCCGGGCCAACGGATCATCGCGGGAACGCGGAACGCGCCTTCCCAGTTCGTGTCCTTCTCGCTGCGGAACGGCGTCGTCGCAGCATCCGGCCATGACCACTGGTTGGGGCCATTGTCGGTGCTGTAGACCACGATGGTATTGTTGGCGATGCCGAGGTCGTCCAGAGTCTTGAGAAGCTTGCCGACGTCGCCGTCGTGCTCGATCATGCCGTCGGCATATTCGTTGCCCGGCATGCCGCTCTGTCCCTGCATCGACGGGCGCACATGAGTGAACGCGTGCATGCGCGTCGTATTCATCCAGGTGAAGAACGGCTTGTTCGCCTTCGCCTGCCGCTGGATGAAATCAATCGCCGCGTCCGTGGTCTCGTCGTCGACGGTTTCCATCCGCTTGCGGTTGAGTGGCCCGGTATCCTCGATCTTGCCGTCGGCGGACGCTTTCAGCACCCCGCGAGGTGAGTTGCTCTTGACGTACACGGTGTCGTTCTTCGGATAGTAGGGGCGCTCCGGCTCTTCCTCGGCATTCAGGTGATAGAGGTTGCCGAAGAACTCGTCGAACCCGTGCTTGGTCGGGAGAAATTCGTCGCGGTCACCGAGATGGTTCTTGCCGAATTGACCGGTCGCGTAGCCGAGCGGCTTCAGTGCCTGAGCAATGGTGATGTCGCGATCCTGCAGGCCGACGGCCGCGCCGGGAATGCCGACCTTGCAGAGGCCGGTGCGGAGGCAGACCTGTCCTGTGATGAAGGTGGACCGGCCAGCGGTGCAGCTATTTTCCGCATAGTAGTCGGTGAAGATGATCCCTTCATTGGCGATGCGGTCGATGTTCGGAGTCTTGTACCCGACGACGCCCCGCGTATAGGCGCTGATGTTGGACTGGCCGATATCGTCGCCAAAGATGACGAGGATGTTGGGCTTGGCCGTGTCTGGTTGCTGCGCGATTGCAGGCGTCTTGGCGAGGGGAGACAGGCTTGTTGCGACCAGGGCAGCTGCCAGCAGGCCGCGAAGCAACGGCGTCCGGCGCCCAGCAGCCCGTGCCGCAGCTCTTTCTTTGTTTTTGGCGTAGCCGCGCATCTCACGCTCCCTGCTTACCGGAAAGTCCTTTTGACGGCGGAGATTCGGGCCGCACCACACATCTGAACCCGACATGACAGGTCGAGGTATCGACAGGTTCGGCGTGGCGCGCGGCCGGACGATAGCGGCGGCAGTAGTTCGGCGCGCAGAGATGCGAGCCGCCTTTCAGGACTTTCCGCGGGATGCGGACGTTCGGCTGACATGGATCAAAGCTTGCATCCTCGCGTCCGCCGCGCGGGTTGCGTGGAATGCAACAAGGCTTTGCAGCGTCTGCTTGGTGTTTCTCCGTCCACCAGTCGGAGGTCCATTCCCAGACATTGCCGATCATGTCGTAAAGACCATACCCGTTCGGCGGAAAGGACATGACCGGTGAGGTACGCTCGAACCCATCCTCGCCGAGGTTCTGGACGGGGAAGTTGCCCTGCCAGGTGTTGGCCATGTGCTTGCCGCCCGGCATCAGAGCATCGCCCCAGGCGAACTCCTCGCCATCGAGACCGCCGCGCGCGGCGAACTCCCATTCCGCCTCGGTCGGCAGATCCTTGCCGGCCCAGCGGGCGTAAGCCTCCGCATCGCTGTAGGAGACGTGGACGACAGGATGATCGTCCAGCCCCTTGATGTTGCTGTGAGGACCATAGGGACGGCGCCAATTGGCGCCGCGCATGAAGGTCCACCACTGGCTCCAGTCCTTGAGATCGGTGATGCGCGGCAGCGGCGAGAACACCAGTGAGCCGGCGTAGAGCATCTCCTTCAGTGCGCCGGGATAGTTCTTTGGGTCGGGAACGATTTGCGCTTCAGTAATATGGCCGGTCGCGTTGACGAACTGCTTGAACTGCCGGTTGGTGACCGGCGTGCGATCGATCCAGAAGCCGTCGACGGAGACCCGATGGCTCGGCTTCTCCTCGGGATAATGGTGATCGGATCCCATGCGAAACGTACCGCCGGGAATGAAGATCATCTCGCCGGTCTTCACGTCATCCGGCAACCATTCCCGGTGATCGAGATCCGCCCGCAGCATGGTGGAAACTCCAATATGCGCATTCCACCTGATACTACGGCGCGGAATTTAGCAGATTTCGACTACGGCACACCCGGCACGCTGGACGCATTGCCTGATCCCCCCTTGTTGGCACTCGACGATCAAGATGTTGCATTACGTCAACATCCCTTCCTCTTTTGCGCGCACGTCTTCGAGCACGTGGCACAACCGTGCCACGCGCGCTCTGCACCGCAGAACGTTATCGGCAAAAAACGCTAAGGTTGAAAACGGTATCTGAAGATAGGGCGGCTGTGATGTGCAGTTTGTGCCACTACGCCGGAAGGGCCGGTGAGGCTTAACGCCCCATGTCCAGTATCCCTCATTCCGCAGTGTTGCGGGAATTTCTGGCGTCAAATTCAGCGATGATTTGCCTCAAACACGAAGTCAGTTTGTCGTCCCCCAATTCGCGTTGTGGTGGTATTGTACTGCTCACTGCCGCAGAATTGTCTCGCTTTAGTAACAGGGTACGGCATGGGGCAATTTCTTCTGGTCGATTCGCGTAGGCTCGACGGCTTTGAAGGTCTTCGCGAGGCTGTTCACGGTTCGCATGTCGACGTGATGCAGCTCGGACGCGGACGGTTGCGCGGGACGCTGTCCCATGTCGGCATCGGGGGCTTCTCGCTCAGCGTCGGCACGTTCAACGTTGGCATGCGCACGCAGCGCGTCTCCAGCGACGACAAGCTGATCGTCGGAATGCTGCTGGCGGCCGAAGAGCGCGTGGCGCACTGGTCGTTCGACATGCAGCTCAACGACGTGCTCGTCATTCCGCCGCTGCTCGAGCATGACGGGGTCTTTCACGGCGCGTCCGCTTACGCCGCGATGCGTTTCGACCTCAACGAAGTCGCATCCCTGTTCGCCGGCGAGGCGAGGCTGAGCGATCCCGACACCTGGCGCAGCCGCGGCCATTTCCGTGCTGACCTCGAGACCGGCGCAATCGCCTCACGCCGTCTGGTCCGGATCATGTCGCATCTGCGCACCCACCAGCACCGACTGACGCCGTCGACAGCCGATTTCTGGAAGCGATCGATTGTCGAATGCATGGGAGCCAACGTGATGTCGTCGCTGCCGCCGGATGATGCGGGCTGGCTGCCTTCGGCAAGGCGGTTGATCCGGAGGGTCGAAGACTATCTCGACGAGGCCGGCACGCGCCCAGTGCACGTTTCGGAGATCTGTGCGGCACTCGGCGCATCGCGCCGTACCTTGCATCGTGCCTTTCAGGAGGTGTTCGGCCTCGGCCCGGTCAGCTTCCTCAGGCACAAGCGCCTGTGTGCCGTTCACTCCATCCTGCACGAGAGCGCTCCGGGTTCTACGACCGTGGCGTCCGTCGCCATGAACCAGGGCTTCTACGAACTCGGGCGGTTCTCGCAGTACTACTTTGCGATGTTCGGGGAGCGTCCGTCGCAGACCCTGGGAATTGCAACATTGCAGACGGCCGGGACGACATCGCGTGAGCCCAGCGCGGTCGGCTGACCGCGCTCGAGCCCGGCGTCACCTCGGCGCGCGAACCCCCAGGCGTTCGATGAAGCGCACCAGGTAGCCATCCGGATCCTGCACGAGGAGTTCACGCTGTCCGTAGTCCTGGTCGCCGACCCGATACCAGGCTTCGTTCGGTTGTTCGTAGAGGGGCCATTTGGCATCGTCGAGAGCGTTCAGGACGGGCTCGATACGATCCACGACCATCTGGAAATTGATGCCGCGTCCGAACGGCCGCTGCACCTCGGCCGTTTCCCAGCGCCCGTTCAGCTCGCAGAGCATCAATTGCAGGCGTCCCCTGACGAGATACGCAAACCGGGCATCAGGTCGGTCATAGGCGACGTCGAAACCGAGCAGGTCCCGCCAGAACGACAGGCTGTCCTGGATATTCGAAACGCTGAGTTCGGGCACGAGATCGGCAAAGCCGCCTTGCGGCGCGCGTCCCGTGCTGTCGGACGCCGCGCGAGCGGCGGGGTCTGAGAGCAGCGGCTTGTTCATCGCGGCGGCGCCTGGTGTCATGATTGATGCTTGTGGCGTTTATCGCAGCGAATTGGACCGAAGGCCAGCAGTGGAATGGGGCGTACGAATGCTCGCTGGGGGGAGGATCGCATTGCTCCATTTGTCGAGGAACGTCTGCTCGTTGCCATTGTAGTACTCGGCAGCGCCCGCATGAACGGGGAGATACGCGCCGGCGTCGGTATCGGGCGCCTTGAATTGAGCCGTGATAGGCCATTCGGCCAAGAGGCCGCCGTGCGGCCTTGATGCCAATTCTCGACAGGTCTTCCATTGCGCCCTTCGTCCGGAAAGGTTCAACGTTCCGGCAAGCATCCGTGGCCGGGCGGCAGCTCCGTGTTGATCGCGCGGGAAGCACGCACGCCCTCAATTGACATGGATCAATACAGCGTCGGGGCAATGTTCTCGATTATTGAAATAGACGCCCGGCGGGACCCCGCTACGGCCGAAGCGACGACGGGCGCGCAGTTGATCAAGATCGACTGACCGCCGTCGGCGTTCGTCACTCAAGCCGCGCTTCATCAGGAGGCTCCGGTGCTTTTCGAACCTCACAACGAGCCACGCCGCTCGACGCATTCCAGAGCATTCGAGCGGTGGACGGGGCTCGCAGTTTTTGTTGGAGTGATCGCGTTCGTCCTGGCCTTGGTATATCTGATTGATCTCTAGTGATCGTGCAGGCTGCTGGCGGCGGTTATGCGCTCGGTTGCCAAGGTAACCCGGGACGACGCATGCTGTTGCGTCTCATTCACCGCGTTTCGCGACGATCTCGAAACCCTCGGCCTCGATCGCCCGAAGGATCACCGCGGTGAGGTGCGCGCATTCATCGGGTTTGATCCAGCTGGGGCTTCTCCAGTCGGGATCGTCTTCCCGTGGGTAGTTGACAAAAGCTGACCGAATAGCGGCGCTGATGATCTCTATGGGATCTGACATCGGAGTTACCGCCATCGTTCTCGGGTGCGCGTGGTTTATGCATCGAACAACCATCAGCGCGGCCGTTGCGCTGGATCAAGGTTCGCTGGAGTATTTTCCGAACAACGCCAACGATGCTGACGTATCGAGGTGGTCCGATCTAGACCGGTCCATGCGAACCCGGCGGGATCATGTAGAGGGTCATCGCGAAAATGGCGTAGATGAAAAGCAGGAGAGCGCCGATGAACCAGGCCGATCGTCCGCTATTGGTGACGAAGCTTGTCACCACGGTTGCAATCATCACCATGGTGACCGCGCCGGGCCAGAACTGAAGATCCATGGGGTGCGGTCCGATGAAATAGCTCAGCAGCACGAGGACCGGTGCGACGAACAGGGCGATCTGGGACGCACTTCCGAGCGCGATACTCACGCTCAGGTCGAGCCGGTTGCGACGTGCCGCGGAGAACGCCACCGTCATTTCGGCAGCTGCGCCAACCAGCGCCACGACGATGAAGCCGACGAAGGCAGGGCTCATGCCGAGCGTTTCGGCAGCCTTCTGCACCGATTCCACAAAGATCTCGCTCACGATCGCAACGAGCACGGTGACGAGCAGCAGGGTCGGAATGGCTATCCCGATCGGCAGCACCGGCCCGGCCGTTTCGCCATGATCGGCGCTGGCGAACAACTCCTTGTGCGTCTTCAGCGAGAACAGCAGGCTGAGACCGTAGGCCGCAATCAACAGGATCGCCAGGGCTGCGCTCAAGCGGTGCACTGCGGTCTCCTCTCCGGGGAATTCGAGGTCGGCGATGGCGGAGGGCGAGAGCAGGGCGATCGTCGCCATCAGCAGCAAGGCGGAATAGAGCCTGCCGCCGGCACGGTTGTACTCCTGTGTGGAATATTTCAGCCCGCCCAGGAGCAACGATGCGCCCAGCATGAACAGCGAGTTGGTCACGATGGCGCCCGCAATGGAGGCTTTCACCAGCATATATTCACCGGCCTGCAGGGCGGCGATCGCGATGATGAGCTCGGTCAAATTGCCAAGCGTGGCATTCAACAGCCCGCCAATCGCATCCCCCGTCTTCTCGGCGATGGCCTCCGTCGCATGGCTGAGCAGGCTGGCCAGCGGAATGATGCCAATCACCGCCAGCACGAACAGCAGCGTGTGGGCGTCGGGCATGATCTGCGCGAGAGCTATCACCACCGGCACGAACACCAGGAGCCAGAGCAACGGGGTGTGCCGGATTTCCTTGAGCAGCAGATTCATGCGCTTCCCTCTGAGAGAATGCGCCGAGGCTGTCGCGAGGGCAGGGAGCGAAGGTTGATCTAGCTCAACGGTTGCTTCCGGCCGGAGATGAGGACCGCGCCTTTGCCAAGTCCAGTGCGAAGTCCAGTGCGAAGTCCAGTGCGAAGCCCGGCGAATGGGGCGCCCTATAGGCCCGGCGCATGCGCAACCGCGATCTGATCTGGCTGCCATCACATCATCCGCATCCACGATCCCCCCGCGCACGGACGCCTTGGCCGGTTCGGGAAAACCTGGAAACTTCCGTCGTCGAGCCGAGTTGCCATCCCGATGAACGTCTTCCACGTCGGAGCCGGAATATGGTCGGCGAGGATCCGCTGCGAGTGACGGTGAAGGCCGCTGGGTCCGCTGATCGGGCCCGGCAGTTTACGAGCATTTGCCTCGTCCTGACGTTGGCCTTGGCCTTCGCCCTGGCGGCCGTGCCGGCGTTTGCAGCCGGGATGGATGCGGCCGCCATCGATTCTGCCCAGCCCTCGAAGAAGACGCTGTCGAAGGAGACGCCGACCCCGGCGGGGGTGCGCCTGCAGGTCCTGCTGGACAGGGCACATTTCTCGCCGGGCGAGATCGACGGCAAGTTCGGAGAGAATGCAAAGAAGGCGCTTCGCGCCTATGCGGAAGCGCGGCAGTTGCCGAGCTCGGACGAATTGACGGAGGACGTCTGGGAGGCGCTGCAGGCGGACGATCGGCCGCTGACGGCGAGCTATACCATCACCGACAAGGACGTCGCTGGTCCGTTCCTGCGCAAGCTTCCGCCGAAGATGGAGGACATGAAGAACATCCCGAAGCTTGGCTACACCAGCCCGCGCGAGGCGTTGGCCGAGAAGTTTCACATGAGCGAGCAGCTGCTGTCGGCGCTCAACCCGGGCCGACATTTCGATCGCGCTGGCGACACCATCGTGGTGGTCGATATCTCCGGCGGCGAGGGCAGTGCGCCCGCAAAGGCCGACAGGGTCGAAGTCGACAAGCGCCGGCAGACGGTCAAGCTGTTCGACAAATCGAATTCGCTGATCGGATTTTATCCGGCGACCGTGGGAAGCGAAGAGAAGCCGTCGCCTTCAGGCACGCTGAAGGTCACGGAGATCAGCCGTAATCCGACCTACCGCTACAATCCCGCCTATCACTTCAAGGGCGTCCACACGCGCAAGCCCTTTACGATCAAGCCCGGTCCAAACAATCCGGTTGGCGTCGTCTGGATCAATCTTTCCGCCGACGGCTACGGCATTCACGGCACGCCTTCGCCGGACAAAATCTCAAAAGCGCAGTCGCACGGCTGCGTGCGTCTCACCAATTGGGATGCAGAGCGTGTTGCCAGCGGCGTCTCGAATGGTACGCCGGTCGCGTTCGTTGAGGGCGCGGGATGACGCGAGGGCTACGCAGCCGCTGTCGATCCGGCGTTACTTCACGATGGGCGTGGTCAGCTCCTTATCGGCCGTATCGACCACGAAGACGGCAAGCAGCTTCGCGGGCTCGGAATCGCTGGCATTGGCGCTGACGGCGTGGCGGTCGCCGGGCTTTTCAGAGAAGTTCTCACCCTTGTGAAAGACTTCGACGGGACCGTCGTTGACTTGGCTGCGGATCGCACCTTCCAGGACCGTTGCATAGATGAAGGCGGAGGGCGCGTGCAGGTGGGCCGGTGAGGAGCCTCCGGGACCATATTCGACCAGCACGCCCTTCATGCTCTTGCCCGGGACGTTCGGCAGCGCCTGGTCAAACACGACCGTCACCTTGGCCAATGGTGCCGCCGGCTCGGCTGCACGGGCCATCAGAATCGCTGCGGTATAAACCGCGGTTGCGATCAGCAATCTGCGCATGAGATTTCCTTTCATTGCCGTGGCTGTCGTGATTGCAGGACGGGGGACTCCTCAGAGCCCTGCGAGCCATGTGGCGAGCGGCGTTTTCCCGAGCCGCGCCTCGCCGAGCGGGTTCAGCGATGTGTCGTCAATGGGAGCGCCGTAATACGGGGCCTTCGGGTCTCCCACCACCGGACGGGTGTCGCCGGACGCCTTCAGGCGGCGTGCGATGAATTCATTGAATGGTGCCTTCTCAGGTCCTGCGATATCGATCGTGCCGTTGAGCGGCTGGCCCGTTGCGACCTCCGCGAGGTGATCAACCACGTCGTCGGCCGCGATCGGCTGAAATAGCGCCGACGGCACGACGATCTTTCCCCCGGTCGCACCCGTTTCGGCAATGGCGCCGAGGAACTCGAAGAACTGGGTGGCGCGCACGATCGAGTAGGGAATCGAAGAGGCCTTGATGATGGTCTCCTGGGCGAGCTTGGCGCGGAAATAGGCGTTGTCGGGCGACCGTTCGGTCCCCACGATCGAGAGCGCCACGTGGTGCTTTACGGCCGCTGCCACCTCTGTCGCGACGAGATTGTTGCTCGAACGCTGGAAGAAATCCAGCACGGCGGCGGGTTCCCAGGACGGCGCGTTGGCGACGTCGACGACAACATCCGCGCCCGCCAGAACTGTGGCGAGGCCCTCTCCGGTCACGGCGTTCACGCCTGATCTGGGCGAGGCTGCCACGGCCTCGTGGCCGTCTTGTCCGAGCTTCGTCACGAGCTTGGATCCGATTAATCCGCTCCCGCCTATCACGACGATCTTCATGGGATGTCTCCTCGGCATTTTGCGAGCGTGAGATGGTCAAAGCCGGATGGCGCTCACGCTCGCTTGATGTGAGCGTGTTTTACAGGAGCAATGGGGCGGGCTCTTGCCTGAAACCGGCATATGGCCGGAAAATGCTCAGGTCATTTCGCCGCGATGCGACAGCATTTGGTAAGCGATGCTTGCCTGTGCGACGTGGTAACGTGCCAGCATGAGCAAGCGGCTCCCCGAACGTTACCGATGCCTCCGAACCTTCGCTTTCGGCGACAGTCCCGCGCTCGCGGATGAACTGCTTGAACTCGTCGTCAAGGGCATCAAGACCGCGACCTGCAGCACGGAAGACGAGCCGAACACCTCGGCGCCCGGTGAGCGCTGGGTGGTGCTCGATGGACGTGGAGAGCCACGCTGTGTCATCGAAACCACCGAGGTGACATATCGGCGCTTCAATGAAGTTGAGGCCGACTTTGCGTTTGACGAAGGAGAGGGCGATCGGAGCCTGGCCTATTGGCGTGACGCCCATCGGACCTATTTCGGCCGGCTCGGACGATTCAGTGAGGCCATGATGCTCATGTGCGAGCGCTTCCGGCTAGTCGAGGTCTTCGGCGATCTCTCGCGGAGCTGATATTTACGTGCTCCGTGAACGCTTTACCGCCTGCCATCGCGCACAAGTAGCTTGCCAAGCCGACAGATTACGCAACCGTTGCAGATTGCCGGTGTTTTGCCCGACGAGTCAAACGATTTGGCTGGACGCAAAACACCAGCGAAAACAATCCTCCGGCTACTTTGCATGGGGTTGTTTTGCGGATTTTGTTTCAGAGCCTCACGCCCCGCAGACGATCACGCCACACCAGCCGAGCCCGCGATAGGTCTCGTAGCCCGGGGTCGCATGGAAGGCGACCAGCGTGCCCGTGTGGTCGTGATAGAAGCCGGAGCGCTGGCCGTTCAGCGAGAGGGAGATGCGCTCGCTCAGGATGCCCTGGCCGTCGGAGGCTGCGATGACGCGAAAATTCGAGTCGACCAGCAGCACACGGGCCTTGTCGCGGTCACCGACACGGACACCTTGCACGATCGCGCGCGCCTGCGGCTCCCAGTCGAAATGGATGGCGAGCACGCCGATCGGAGCGCCGTTGGCCTGGCCGCCGGCGCGGACGCTGGCGCAATAGGTCGCGACCTGCGCATTGCCGAGCAAAGGCTGGTTCTCGACGTCGCCGGCGACATAGTCGTCGCCGGAGCGCAAGGTCCGCGCCTCGCGAAACCATTTGGTGTGGGCGACGTTCTGGCCGGCGACGCGAAAGCGGTCGGCGCGGCCGTTGGCGATGACGTTGCCGTCGAGGTCGCAGAGCCAGAGGTCGAGATAGACGGTGTAGGCGCCGAGGATGACGCCGAGCCGTTTCGAGGCGTAACCGACCGCCGCAGGAGCAGGCGACGTCGCGCAATCGACCACGGCGGAGTCGGTCGCCCACCAGCGCACGTCACACGTGCGCTCATAGAGGTTGCGGTCGATCAGTTCGACCGCATTGAGCGAGAGGTCGACCATGCGCTCGCCGCGCGAACGCTGGCTCATGCGGTCGATCGAGGAGACCAGATCGCCGGTGCGCTTCGTCAGCTGGGTTTCGAGCTCGCGTGCGATGGTCTCGACCTGCTGGCCGACGCCGCGCACCTCCTGTGCCACCACCGCGAAGCCGGCGCCTTGCGCGCCGGCGCGCGAGCTCTCGATCAGTGCGTTCAGCGCCAGCATCTTCATCTGGTTGGTGATCTGCTGGATCGACCTGGTCTTGTCGACCGCGATCTGGTTGACCTCCGCGGTCAGGCGATTGATCAGGACGGAGATGTCGGAATCATCATCAGTGGGTTCGGTGGCGATCGGCTTGGCTTTGAGACCCAGCGCAGCAGACATCGGGGGACTTCCCATGGAAAAGAGGCTTGATCTGCCATGAACCCGGACAATCACGTCAGATCGAATATGAGTCGTTTTCGAAGATTCCGCCTAACGCCCGCTTAATTTGCTATTCCACGGAATGCCCAAATGATAGTCAGTCCGTGCTCCAAGGCGGCAATCCACCGCTTTGTGCGGCGCGGACATTGCAAACTCCAGGGGATTCCGGGTCAATCGTCATTTCCACGCCGGCCGCAGCAACGCCCTGTGTCCGGCTCCCGGGTTCCTCAAACCAGCCTCGCCTCATGACGCCGCCCGCCACCGCCTTGCCCGTCGAAGTGCCCCAGGCGTTCCTGGGCGTGGCGCGCTCGCTCACCGACAAGCTCTGGCGCGACCGGTTGGATGCGCGCGGGGCGGCCAAGGCGCTCGCCATCGTGCAGCGGCACCAATTGCCGGAGCTGCTGGCGCGGGTGCTGGCCGGCCGCGGCGTCGACATCGACGCAGTCGCCGACTTCCTCGATCCGACCATCCGAAAACTCATGCCGGATCCGTTCACGGTGACGGAGATGGAAGCCGCCGCCAAGCGGATCGCCGACGCTGCGCAGAAGGGCGAGAAGGTCGCGCTCTTCGGCGACTACGACGTCGACGGCGCGACCTCGGCGGCGCTGCTCGCCTGGCATCTGCGCCATTGCGGGCTCGATCCGCTGATCCACATTCCCGACCGGATTTTCGAGGGCTACGGCCCTAACGTCGAAGCGGTTCGTGGGCTGGCGGCAAAGGGCGCCACGCTGCTGGTCACTGTCGATTGCGGCACCACCAGCATCGAGCCGCTCGCCGAGGCGAAACGGCTCGGCATGTCCGTCGTCGTGATCGACCATCATCAGACCGGCACGGAGCTGCCGGAGGTTGACGCACTGGTCAATCCGAACCGGCTCGACGATCTCTCCGGCCTCGGCCATCTCGCCGCTGTCGGTCTCGTGCTGGTCACGCTGGTCGCCGTGAATCGCGAGCTGCGCCAGCGCGGCTTCTGGAGCAGCGAGATGCCCGAGCCCGATCTGCTCGGCATGTTGCATCACGTTGCGCTCGGCACGGTTGCGGATGTGGCACCGCTGATCGGTCTCAACCGCGCCTTCGTCGCCAAGGGCCTGATCGCGATGCGGCGTCGCGACCATGTCGGCCACACCGCGCTGATGGACGTGGCGCGGCTCAACGGCCCGCCGGAGGCCTGGCATCTCGGCTTCATGCTCGGGCCGCGTGTCAATGCCGGCGGCCGCATCGGCCGCGCCGATCTCGGCGTGCGGCTGCTGCTCGAAAGCGACAGCGTCGAGGCCGCGCGGATCGCCGCGGAGCTCGACCGTCTCAACACCGAGCGCCGCGTCATCGAGCAAGCGGCGGAAGCCCAGGCCGAAGCCGAGGCGCTGGCCTCGATCGGGCTCGAGGACAAGCTCGGCGTGATCGTCACGGCCTCCGAAGGATGGCATCCCGGCGTGGTCGGCCTCGTCGCGTCCCGCCTGAAGGAGAAATTTTCCCGTCCCGCCTTCGCCATTGCGCTCGAGCCCGGCGGCATCGGCACCGGCTCGGGCCGTTCGATCGCAGGCGTTGATCTCGGCAAGGCGGTGCGACAGGCGGTCGCCGACGGCATTTTGCTGAAGGGCGGTGGCCACGCGATGGCCGCGGGCGTGACCCTGCGAAAAGAGAAGCTGGCCGAATTTCGCGCCTATCTCGAAAATGCGCTGGCGCGCGATGTCGCCGAGGCACGCCATGTCAACGAGCTCGATATCGACGGGGCAATCTCCGCGCGCGCAGTGACGACGGAGCTTGCAAACACGCTCAACCGCGCCGGTCCCTTCGGCAGCGGCAATCCGGAGCCGGTGCTGGCGCTGCCCGCGCATCAGCTCGTCTATGCCGACGAGGTCGGCCAGGCGCACCTGCGGCTGCGCTTCAAGTCCGGCGACGGCGCAATCGTCAACGGCATCGCGTTCCGATCGGTCGGTCAGAAGCTCGGCAACGCGCTCCTCGCCAATCGCGGCCAGCAACTGCATGTCGCAGGATCATTGTCGGTCGATCGCTACCAGGGCGCCGAACGCGTGCAATTCCGTGTCATCGATGTCGCACTACCGGACCAGGGGCCATCCGTGATTAGGTAGCACACGATCCGGACCCAAGGGCCGCGCTGGCGCAAAGTGCGTAGTGGCTTTCCGCCAAGATCATGCGCAAGAATAGATCGCTCAAACAACAAAAATGGGAGTGAACATGGCAGGGCAGGTTGAAGGCAAGGTCGCGCTGGTAACGGGCGGTGCCTCGGGGATCGGCGAGGCGATCGTCGAGTTGTTCGCGCGCGAGGGCGCCACCGTCATTGCGACCGACATCGATGAACTGCGAGGCCCCGAGCTCGCCAGGCGCGTCACCAAGGCCGGCGGCAAGGCAATTTTCCTGGAGCAGGACGTCACCAGCGAGGAGCGCTGGATCGAGATCGTCGCCGAAATCGCAAAGCGCTATGGCCGGCTCGACATCATGGTCTCCAACGCCGGCATCGGCATTGCCGTGCCATCGATCGTCGACATGACGCTTGGCGACTGGCGCAAGCAGAATGCGATCAATCTCGACGGCGTGTTCCTCTCGGTCAAGCATTGCCTGCCCTTGATGCGGAAGGCCGGCGGCGGTTCGATCGTCATGATGTCTTCGCTCGCGGGCCTGCGCGGCTCGCCGGGGCTGTCGGCCTATTCGGCGACCAAGGGCGGTGTGCGGCTGTTCGCCAAATCAATCGCGATGGAGTGCGCCGCTGCTGGCGACGGCATCCGCGTTAATTCCGTGCACCCCGGCATCATCGATACGCCGATCTGGGGCAAGATCCCAACCGGTGCGACCGGTAACCAGGGCAATGCGCCGATCGATCCGGAGGAGCGGGCGCGTGTCGTCACGCCGCTCGCCCGGGCGGGCCAGGCTGCCGAGATTGCCTCTGGCGTGCTGTATCTGGCCTCCGACGCCTCGCGCTACGTCACCGGCACCGAGCTCGTCATCGACGGTGGCATGAACGCCGGCGGCGTGCCGCGACGGCAATAGGCCGCCGCGCAAGGCGCGAAGGGCAGGGTGGCGCCCCGCAGGGGCTGACGCGCAGGCGCAGCCCCTGTACAAGGCACGGAGCTTCCGACCGACAGAGGTTTCCTTCGCCATGGCGCACAGCCTTCACTCTTCGTCATCCACGCCGGCGCCGTTCCGCTCGAACCGGCCGGACCTTGCGACCGATGCGATCCGCACGGCGCGCGAAGACCTCGCCGCCTGTTTCCGCATGGCCGCGCGCAACGGTTTCGAGGAGGGCATTTGCAACCACTTCTCGGCCGTGGTCCCCGGCCATGACGATCTCTTCCTGGTCAATCCTTACGGCTACGCCTTCCGAGAGCTGACCGCGTCAAAACTCCTGATCTGCGATTTCCACGGCAACGTGCTCGACGGCGAGGGCGTGCCCGAGGCGACCGCCTTCTACATCCACGCCGAGATGCACAAGCGCCTGCCGCGCGCGAAGGTCGCCTTTCACACCCACATGCCCTACGCCACCGCGCTGTCGATGACGGAGGGCGATCCCCTGATCTGGGCCGGCCAGACCGCCCTGAAGTTCTACGGCCGCACGGCGGTGGACCGCGATTACAACGGCCTCGCGCTGGACAGCCGCGAGGGCGCACGGATCGCATCGGCTGTAGGCGATGCCGACATCGTCTTCATGAAGCATCACGGCGTGATGGTGCTGGCTCCGACCATCGCGGAGGCCTGGGACGATCTCTACTATCTCGAGCGTGCCGCCGAGGTGCAGGTGCTGGCGATGTCGACAGGACGGAAAGTGCTGCCCGTCGATGCCGCGGTTGCGGCCGAAACCTACAGGCAGATGCGCGAGGGCGATTCCGAATCCGCGCGTCTGCATCTCGCCGCCATCCGCCGCCAGCTCGATGCGGAGGAGCCGCAGTACCGGCATTGAGCGCCTCATCGTCATTCCCGGACGTGCGAAGCGGAAGCCCGGAATGACGATGTGCGAGCGCGTGCCTACGAACCCTGCCGCAGCTTCGCGAGCACCTTCAGCCCGCCATAACCGTCTGCCGGCGTGATCCCTGCGCGCTGCTGAAAGTCCTTGATTGCCTTCATGGTGTCGTTGCCGACGCGACCGTCGGTGCCGCCGGTGTCGAATCCGGCCTTTGTCAATCGCGTCTGCATCTCCTGTACCTCGGCGAGCGTGAGCACGCGCTCGGAGCCCGGAAATGGCTGGATGAACGGCGGCGCACCGAGGCAGCGGTCGCCGAGATGGCAGATCGCCAGCGCATAATTCATCGAGGGATTGTAGCTCTTCACCGAGTAGAAATTCGGCCCCAGCAGGAACGTCGGTCCGCCCGCGACCGGTGTCCACATCTGCGCCGACGCGTTCGGTTGCGGAAACGGCTGGCCGTCGGCGCGGGTGACACCGGCCGCCTGCCACGCTGAATAGGTCCGGCTGCCGCTCGCGTCGCCGGACGCGCGCACTTCGTAGCCCCAATGCTCGCCGCGGTGCCACTTGCCGCGGTTGACGAGATATTTCGCCGTCGAGCCCAGCGCGTCGTCGGGCTTGCCGAAGGGCGATACCTTGCCGTCGCCGTCATAGTCGATGCCGACATTGAGCCAAACTTCCGGCATCCATTGCGAATGTCCCATTGCGCCGGCCCAGGATCCCCGCATCTCTTCCGGCGTGCTCCAGCCCTTGTCGACGATGCGCAGCGCGTTGATGAGTTCGGTCTCCCAATAGGCCTTGCGGCGCGGCTCGTTCCAGGCGAGCGCGGCCAGCGAGGGAAACACCGGCGTCATGTGGTTCTGCTGCACCAGCGGATCGCCGTAGGCGGACTCGACGCCCCATAGCGCCAGAAGCGTGCCGCGCTCGACGCCGAAATCGCGCTCGATGCGCGCGAGCAGCGCCTCGTTGTTCTTCAGCGCGATCTTGCCGTTGATGATGCGCCAGTCCGAGACGCGGCGGTTGATGTACTGCCAGACCTGCTCGTGGAATTCCGGCTGGTTGCGCATCTGCTTGAATACGCTCATGTCCGGTTCGACCCGCGCCA
Source organism: Pseudomonadota bacterium (assembly GCA_023435725.1). GTDB lineage: Bacteria > Pseudomonadota > Alphaproteobacteria > Rhizobiales > Xanthobacteraceae > Bradyrhizobium. Next base: position 22,590 of record JAEYRD010000233.1, read on the forward strand.
TCGCGCGCTGCCAGGTCGCCGCCGAGATGCCCTTGGCCATCGCGCGTGCGCGAAATCCCTCGCGCCATTCGTCGAAGCCCGGAGGCGACGCGAGGACGTGCGCCGGGAATGCGAGGAGAGCGGCCGCACCGAGCGTCGATTGGAGCAGGGCGCGGCGGGTGTGATGGGCCGAGGAATCAGCTTGTTTCATGGAGCCATTCTAGCGGGAAACATGGCCCCTGTGAGTCGGTTCCTGAAACGCGAGGAACAGGCGCTCGATCCCGTGTTCCCAGGAACAAAGTGTCGCACTCCTGCATTCCCATGCACTACGTTGGAGGAGGAGAAAATGAAAAGATACCTGTTTGCGGCAGCCATGGCCACCGCGATCGCGGCCCCCGCATTCGCCGATGAAGTCGGCGTTCACGTCGGCCCGGTCGGCGCCGGCGTGACGGTTGGTCAGTCCCACGAGTATCGCGACCGCGACCGCGATCGTGACCGCACCACCGTAATCAAGGAGCGCGCACCCGCCGACCGCACTACGGTGATCAAGAAGGAAGATGAATTCGGCAATCGCAGCAAGACCGTAATTCATCACGATAACGACTGACGCAGCAGGGCCCCGGCTCTCCGCCGGGGCCCAACCTCCGTATGCAGCCTGTTCATCGAAAATTCGGGGTGGAATGAAGATACGCGCTCATGCGGAAAGCCATGTGGTCGGGCTCGACGACGGATCGCAATGGCAGATTTTCCCCGGTGATCTCGCGACCACGCTGAACTGGACGCCCGAAACCGACCTGCGCCTTGAGCCGAGCGGCGACCGTGTGAGTTCGCATGTGCTGGTGAACGTCGCCGATCAAAGCCGCGTGCGGGTGATCGCATGCGGCGAGACTTGGTCCGACGGCGAGGTTAGGAAAGCGTTGAAGGATGGGTAGGCGTTATCCGGATGAAACTCCAATTTTAGGCGCCGCGCGGCGGCTGGCGTTGCCCGTTTAGTCGTGCTGCAACTCAGCGGCGATGCCGGCGAGCCAGCGCCGGATCGTGGTCTCCGCCTTCGCGTCCAGGCCTCTTGCGAGGCGCTTCTCCAATGCGATCACGCGTTCCCGGCACGCTTTCAGCAGTGTCGTGCCCCGCGGCGTCAGCGTCCATTGCTGGATGCGGCCATGGACCGGATGAGGCGTCATCTCGATTGCACCATCGCGTTCGAGATTGCGAATGATCACGCCAACCGTCTGGGGGGTGAGGAAGGTGAGGCGGGCGACGTCAGCGCCGGACAGGCCTGGATAGGCGTTGAGCATGGTCAGCACCGCGAATTGCGGTGACGTCACGCCGAGGTCGGCGAGCGTCCGCTCCATTGTCAGCCGGACCGCGGCGTGGGCCTGGCGCAGGAGATACCCGAGATAGCCTTGCTCGCCGCGCTTGCCCTCGCCGGGGGCGGGTACATGAACGGCGCCATCGTCTGCAGGTGCGGGCGCCTTCCGCGCGGCTTTCGATCTGGTGATGTCAGCGGACTTGCGTGTCATGTAAGAGCTCTTATACAATATAAGTGCTCTTACAATATCACGAGGTGCACGGCAATGTCACACGCCCGCAGCGAATACGAAGATTTCAAGACGATCGCGCCCGATGCGTATGATCTGGTACTGGCGCTGGGGCAGGTTGCGGCCAAGGCCGGCCTCGACAAGCAGCTTCTCGAACTCGTCAAGCTGCGGGCTTCGCAGATCAATGGCTGCGCCTTCTGCGTGCAGCATCACATCCTCCTCTCGGAACGCATCGGCGTTTCCGTGGACAAGCTCAACCTGGTCGCTGTCTGGCGCGAGGCGCCGATTTTTTCCACGCGCGAGCGCGCGGCGCTGGCCTGGGCCGAGGCGCTGACTTTCCTGCCCGACGGCGTCAGCGAGGAGGTTTATGCCGAAGCGTCACGCGAATTCTCCGAGACGGAGCTGATGTACCTGACCTCGGCGGTCGCCTCGATCAATGTCTGGAACCGCTTTGGCGCGGCCTATCGCTGGACGCCTGCGGCGCGGCCCGTGGCAGCGAACGCCGCGGCTTCCTGATAGCAACGAGGGGAGGTTGTCATGACAGCGATGAGTGTGGCCACCACTACGCAGCGTTCGGTGCCGTCGCGCTCGATGGCGCTGGCCGTCGTCGGCGGGCTCGCCTGTGCACTTGCGGTCGGCAAGATGCTGCCGATGGCGATGGACAGCGTGTCCGGCGCGCTGGCGCCGCTCTGCGCAACCGCTGCCGAGAGTTCGCCGCTCGACAAGGTCGAGCCGATCGCGTCCTACCCGCTGCCCAACGTGCCCGGCAAGCGCGTGACCATCGTGCGCGTCTTCTATGGTCCTGGCGGATTTTCGCGGCCGCATCGCCATGCCGGCTCGGTCACCGCCTACATCACCAAGGGCGAGATCCGCTCCCAGCTCGGCGGCGGTCCGGTTGAGACGTTTGGGGTCGGCCAGTCCTTCTTTGAGCCGCCGGGAGCAACGCACCTGGTCTCGGCCAATGCCAGCGCCACGGAGCCCGCAGAATTGATCGCAGTGTTCGTTGCGGACGAGGGCGCGCAGCTCACGACGTATCTGGAGTAGCTGGTAGCTTTTAGCCTGGATGGAGCGAACCGTGATCCGGGCTACATGACCGCGTGCGGGCGCGGCCGCTCAATTCTCCTCGCTGCTCGACCCTTCGCGCAGGTCCGGCTTGATCGCGTCCGCCGGTGCCGCATGCGCCACCGGCTGCGCCGTAACCGCGATCTCCGGGCCCACCTCGCGGCCGCGGGCGCGGATCAGGCGCTCATAGGCCGACACCAGCGTGACGTAGGGGCTCACCCAGATCCAGCCGTCGCGGGTGAACACCTGGACGTCGAAATGCAAGTGCATCGACGTGCCGGCGGGATGGTCGAGATAGTTCGAGATCACGCCGATCTTCTCGCCTTCGGCGACGATGCGGCCGTTGAGCACGCCGTCTGCGTTCAACGCCTGCGGGTTCATGTGCATGTAGCGGAAGCGGATGTGCTCGGTGCGGCTGTTGACCTCGAGCGTCGCGGCCTGGTCCCTGGGGCTGCGGATCACGATGGCGTCGCGGACGGCAACGACGCCGCGCTGCTTGGGATCGCAGGGCTCGCGGCCTTCGCCGGGCGGCGGGCAGTCGGCCGCGCGGATGTCCTCACCCTGGTGGCCGTAGCCGCCTGCGCACTGCCAGACCTCGAAGCTGCGCGACTCGCAGAAATTGTCGCGCCAAGGATAGGCAGTCGGACCGTCGCTCTTGTCGCGCTTGCCGTGGGATTGCGAGTGGACGAACGCAGGCGCTTTTTCGAGGGGAAAGCGGATCTGCGCATAGGCCATCATATCGGGATGGCCGCCTTGCTTGCGATAGCCGGTGTTCGGGATGATGTCGCCGCTCGGCCGGTAGTTGAAATCCGGCGAACGCTCCGCGGGACGGTCCATGATGTTGGAGGCGATGTCCATCAGCGGCCGCATGCGCTGGCCGCCCGCGATGCGCAGGGCCTTCAGGAAGCGCTCGGCGACCGGATAGGCTTCCTTGCAGGCGAGCCGCCGTGGCCTGGCGACGCTGTCGAGACACTGGATCGACACCACATAGGCCACGCCGAAGCGGGTGAAGGCGTAGCGCACATAGCCTTCCCGGATGAATCGGCGCAGGTCCGGATAGAGCGCTGTCAGCGCCTTGACCTGCTCACCTTTGCCGCCGGTGGGATCGGCGATGTCGTAGACGAGCGCCGAGCCGGTGATCTGTACCTCGACTGGCCTTGCGAACACGCGGCTCGGCATGCCATCGCCGGCACCCGGCTCGAACGAGAAGGTCGCGCTGTAGCCGGCGGGACCGGCGTCGAACACGTCGACGGGATTGAAGTCGGCCTGGTATCGCGACAGCGTCGGAGCGTCGTTGCGCTGTGCCTCGAGGTACGCTGCGGCGTCGAATGGCAGTAGCACGGGCACGGAGCTGCGGGCGATGCCGGTGAAGAACTGCGAGGAGATTGCGTTGAGCTGCACTAGCGCCGGCATCGCACGCGGATCGTGGCGCGGCACCGAGCGGCGGGGTGCGAAGATGAAGTCGCCCGCGATCTGGGGGCGGCTGTTGATTTCGGTGCGGAGCTGGTCGAGTGCTGCGCGCCAATCGACGCGCAGGGCCGTGAGCGAGGGGCTGCGGATTTCATCCGCAGCGAGCGGCGTGGCGGTGAGGAGCGAGAGCGACGCCAGAAGAAGCGAGACGGAGCGGAAGCGCTTCCTAACCACTGTCTCGTTCCCCGGCGGCACCTGTTCCTATCCTTGATCTCTCGCTTAGTCCTTGGCGCGCTCGGAGTAGGAACCGTCTTCGGTCATCACGACGATACGGGTTCCGACCGAGATGTGCGGCGGCACGGTGGTGCGCACGCCGTTGGAAAGCACTGCGGGCTTGTAGGAGGAGGACGCGGTCTGGCCCTTGGTCACCGGCTCGGTCTCGACCACTTCCAGCGTCACGCGCTGCGGCAGCGCGATCGACACCGGGTTGGTGTCGTGCATGGACAGCTTGACCGTCATGCTCTCCTGAAGATACGCGGCCGCGTCGCCGACGACGTCCTTGGAGACCTGGACCTGGTCGTAGGTTTCCGGGTTCATGAAGTGGAAGCCATCGCCATCTTCATACAGGAAGGTGTAGTTGCGCTCTTCGATCGTGGCCTTCTCGACCTGGTCGGTGGTCTTGTACCGCTCGGAGATCTTTACCCCGTCCGAGATTCGGCGCATTTCGATCTGGCTGACCGGGGTGCCCTTGCCGGGGTGGATGTTCTCGGCGCTCACGACGACATAGAGCTTGCCGTCTTGCTCGATCACGTTGCCTTTGCGAATAGAACTGGCGATGACTCTCAAAGCTATATTTCCTGCTTGCTTGGCCCGGCACCGGCCAGGACATGGTCAAATGGATGGGGGGCTGGCGGCCTCAAATCGGACCTCGGCGCCCGTTTCGGGGCGCAACATACTGATTTTACGGTTCGATGCCAGCATTTTGCTCAAGGTGGGGGCGGTCGGTTAATGGCTGGGGACAAGCCGATTTCGCCGTTCTGGTCGCCCGGCCGGCACCTTGACCGGAGGCCCTTCCTTCAGGCGAGAGGGGCCGTTACCGGAGCAATACGGGCCTTTTTCGCCGAGCAGGGCTTCGTCGAGGTCGAAACCTCAGTTCTCCAGGTCTCGCCGGGCAATGAGACCCATCTGCACGCCCCCCGAACCGAGATCCTCCGGCCCGATGGCAGCCGCGCCAGCCGCTACCTGCGGACCTCGCCGGAGTTCGCCTGCAAAAAGCTGCTGGCGGCGGGCGAAAAGCGGATTTTCGAGTTCGCCCGGGTGTTCCGCGACCGCGAGCGTGGCGACCTGCATTTGCCCGAATTCACCATGCTGGAGTGGTACCGGGCGGGCGCCCCCTATGATGCCATCATGGCCGACACCGTCGTCGTCATCGCCCGCGCTGCACAGGCGACCGGGATCGGGACGTTCTCGTTCCGGGGCCGGACCTGCGACCCCTTCGCCGAACCGGAGCTTTTGACGGTCGCCGGTGCCTTCGAGCGGTTCGCCGGGATCGACCTGCTGGCGACGATCCTGGGTGACGAAGGTGACCGTGAGGCGCTTGCCCGCGCCGCAGCCGGCAAGGTCCGCGTAGCCGTGGACGACACCTGGTCGGACATCTTCAGCAAGGTCCTGGTCGAGCATGTCGAGCCGCATCTGGGGCAGGGGCGTTTGACCATTCTGTTCGAATACCCATCTCCAGAGGCGGCGCTGGCGCGGTCGAAGACGGACGATCCGCGCGTCGCGGAACGGTTCGAGGTCTATGCCTGCGGCGTCGAGCTCGCCAACGGCTTCGGCGAGCTGACCGATGCCGACGAGCAGCGCCGGCGTTTCACCGAGTCGATGGCGGAGAAACAGCGCCGCTATGGCGAGGCCTATCCGCTGGACGAGGATTTTTTGGCCGCCGTCGCCGCAATGCCGGAGGCCAGTGGCGTCGCACTCGGCTTCGACCGCCTGGTGATGTTGGCGAGCGGTGCATCGCGAATTGATCAGGTAGTCTGGACGCCGCCTGCAAATGAAACGTTAAGTGAGACATGACGAAGACTAATCTTGCACGCACCTTGCGCGAGCCGAGCGAGCTCGTTGCCGAGCGCCTTGCGCCCGCCACGGCGCTGCCCGCGCTCGAGCGTGTTGCCGCGCGCTACGCGGTCGCGATCACGCCGGCGCTGGTCGAGCTGATCGACAATTCCGATCCCGATGATCCCATAGCGCGCCAGTTCGTTCCGACCGCCGAGGAGCTCGAGGTGCAGCCGGGCGAGAACGCCGATCCGATCGGCGATCACCCGCACTCGCCGGTCCCGGGCATCGTACATCGCTATCCCGATCGCGTGCTGTTCAAGCTCGTTCACGTCTGCGCGGTCTATTGCCGCTTCTGCTTCCGCCGCGAGATGGTCGGCCCCGGCAAGGAGAATGTGCTCTCGGACGACGCGTACCGCACGGCGATCGACTACATCCGGTTGCATGGCGAGATCTGGGAAGTCATCCTGACCGGCGGCGATCCCATGATGCTGTCGCCGCGGCGGATGAGCGAGATCATGGCCGATCTGGCCGCGATCGATCACGTCAAGGTCATCCGCCTTCACACCCGCGTTCCAGTAGCCGATCCGGCGCGTGTCAGTGACGAGATGGTCGCCGCGCTGAAGGTCGAGGGCGCGACCACCTGGGTTGCCGTGCATGCCAACCATGCGCGTGAACTGACCGGCCCGGCACGCGCGGCCTGCGCGCGGCTCGTCGATGCCGGCATTCCCCTGGTGAGCCAGTCCGTGCTCTTGCGCGGGGTCAATGACACCATCGCGGCTTTGTCGGATTTGATGCGAGCTTTCGTCGAATGCCGGATCAAGCCCTACTACCTGCATCACGGCGATCTCGCGCCGGGTACTGCGCATCTGCGCACCACGCTGGCGGAAGGACAGGAGTTGATGCGGCAGTTGCGCGGGCGGGTATCGGGACTATGTCAGCCTGACTATGTCATCGATATTCCTGGCGGCGCCGGCAAATCGCCGGTGGGGCCGAATTACGTGTTCGCGGCGCAAAATACCGCACCGCAGGCGCGTGATGTGGCATCGGAAACGCGCTATCGTATCGTGGATTATTGCGGTGAGGTTCATCTCTACCCGCCCGGGGCCTGATGTGCCGCGATGCGAAGAGACGCCGGTTTGAGGAATGGAGGAGCAAAATGAGAAAGATCGTCGTGGCAATGTCGCTGCTGGTCTTGCTCGGTGGCACCGCGGTCGCACAGACCGGCGGCGCCAAGGGGACGGGATCAGGAACCGGATCAGGCGGGGCCACGTCCGGCTCCGTGCTGCCCGCGCCGGTTGGTCATCGTCAGCCGCGTGCAGACGAGGTGCCGAGCGAGAAGAACCTGAGCGATCCGAACAATCCCGTGAACAAGGAAGACGCGGCGCTCGACAAGAAGATCAAGAGCATCTGCCGCGGCTGCTAAGCCGTGACCGACGGCGGGCAGCGCGCGACAGCTCGCCCCGCCCGCGTTTGCCGGTCAGGCCGAGCGCTCGTGCAATCCCGCACGCTTGGTGTTGCGCCGGATCTCGACCGCGTCGGCGAGCTGCTCGAGCACGGTCGCCGTTGTCGCCCAGTCGATGCAGCCGTCCGTAATGCTCTGCCCATAGACGAGAGGCTTGCCCGGCACCACGTCCTGCCGGCCGACGACGAGATTGCTCTCGATCATCACGCCCATGATGCGGTTTTCGCCGCCGGAAATCTGGCCGGCGATGTCGGCCGTCACTAGCGGCTGGTTTTCCGGCTTCTTGCTCGAATTGGCATGGCTCGCGTCCACCATCACCAGCGGCGCGACGCCGGATTTGGCCAGCTCGTTGCAGGCGGCCGCAACGCTCGCCGCATCATAGTTCGGCTTGCTGCCGCCGCGCAAAATGATGTGGCAGTCCTCGTTGCCAGCGGTCGAGGCGATCGCCGAACGACCGAGCTTCGTCACCGCCATGAAGTGATGCGGATGCGAGGCAGACTTCACTGCGTCGGCCGCGATACGCACATTGCCGTCGGTACCGTTCTTGAAGCCGACCGGGCAGGACAGCCCCGACGCCAGCTCGCGATGGATCTGGCTCTCCGTCGTGCGAGCGCCGATCGCCGCCCAGGACACGAGGTCCGCGATGTATTGCGGCGTCGTCATGTCGAGGAATTCGGTGCCGGCCGGCAGGCCGAGATTGTTGACCGCCGACAGCACGTTGCGCGCCAGCCGCAGGCCCTTGTTGATGTCGAAGCTGCCGTCGAGATCGGGATCGTTGATCAGGCCCTTCCAGCCGACCGTCGTGCGCGGCTTCTCGAAATAGACTCGCATCACGATCTCGAGCTGGTCGGCGAGGTCCTCGCGCAGCTTTACCAGGCGCTCGGCATAGTCGAGCGCGGCCTTGGGATCATGCACCGAGCAGGGGCCGACCACGACCAGCAGGCGGTCGTCCTGGCCGCTGAGGATGGCATGGACGGCGTTGCGCGCCGCCATCACCACACGCGTTGCGGTGAGCGTGCGCGGGACCTCCCGCATCACCTCTTCCGGCGTGCTCAGTTCTTTCAGTTCGCGGATACGAAGATCATCGGTCGTGCTCAGCACGGCGGGCTCCTGTCTGTTTTAGAACCTGCCGGCCAATAAAAAAGCCGCCAGGTCTGGCGGCTTGTTCGGACGTTTGCTGCAATGTGTCAGATTGAGCGCGATCCTCCCGCCGCCAGCGAGCTGTCGTAGCTAAAGTACCAAAAATAGCTGGTGGCGACGGTGATCATGAAAAGCCATATAGCGCGTCATTGGCGGGTTGTCACCCCCCTTATCGGCCCGACAGGCGACGGGACGCCTCAGGTGTTGCTCTTGCGCGCCGCCAGCGCCATGCCGACCAGGGTAGCGCCGCCGAACAAGAGGTTGATGCCGACGAGGACGCCGATGGCCCATTCTGCAGAGCTTGGCAGTCCCGTGATCACCATGAAGGAGATCGCGATGTCGACCAGGCCGGAGACCAGGAGCCACGACCAGCGGCTGCTCAGCTCGCGGCGGTGCTCGAGCGCGTACATGATGGTGGTGACACCCTCGGCAAGGAAGTAGGCGCCGAGCACGATGGTCAGCGTCAGCACGGCCTGCATCGGCCGGGCCAGCAGAAGCATGCCGGCGAGCACGGCCAGCGCGGCCGAGATCAGCGACCACCAGAAGCCCGGTGTGCTGCGCGCCCAGTAGGTCACGATCAATCCGCCGATACCGCTAATCAGGAACATCCAGCCGAGAAAGATCGCGATCGCAAGGCTTGCGAGCGGTGGCAGGATCAGCGCGGCGACGCCGAGAACAGCGAGCAGGATGCCTTCGAACAGGAAGGCTTTCCAATGTGCCTTGACCGTCTGGCTCATCGCGGATTGCAGCCGTGAAAAATCCTCGGGCGATGTCATGGTGACCCCTGATTGAAAGCAGATGGGGGCAATCTAGTATGCGCGTAGCGCGCTTGCCATCCCGCGGCTCAGCCGCTGCCGTGCGCTGATGAAAAGCCCTCGCCACTGGTGCGAATGCGGTTGCGGCCGAGAACGTAGATCGCCGTGGTGACAACCAGCAGCGCGAGGCCGAGCAGGATCGAGACAAAACCGATCGGGATCAACGCCAGCGTCAGGTTGCGCTCGGGGTTGATGAGCCAGTGATGGATCGAGGTCAGCACGAAGGCGAGGCCGAGAAAGCCGACGCCGCCACCGGCGAGCCACAGCGCCCACATCCGGCGCAATTGGCTAAGCCGTTCGCGTGCGACGTCGGTCCGGGGCGCATGATGGCGCGCGACCCGCCGGACCAGGCGGATTGCGAAGGCGATCGAGCTGAAGCCGATCAGCAGGCTCGCCGCACCCAGCCACATCCGGAGCGTCGGATCCAGATCCGGCATGCGTTGGAGCGTAAGCAGTGGAAAGTCGAAAGCCGCATGCAGTGCCAGCGGCCCTGCGAGCATTAGAAGGCGGCTGGAAAGACGAGCCCAGTCGCGATGGTGGCGGTTCGCGCCCAGCGCCGTGCCGGCGCGGGCGATCGTGAGGTAAGCGCCGGC
>JAEYRD010000045.1 GCA_023435725.1 Pseudomonadota bacterium
ATCTACGTAATCCCGCCGCGCCGAGAAGTGACAACTCGCCGCAGGCGACTTTCAAAAAGTTGTCGGCTCGTGGCCGGCATTGCGTGCGCCGGACCGCACACACCGTGCGATCTCGCAGCAGTCAGCGCGTCAGCTTCTTGTACTTCACCCGGTGCGGAATGATGCTGTCCTGGCCGAGCCGGCGCATCTTGTCCTTTTCGTAATCCTGGAAGTTGCCCTCGAACCATTCGACATGGCTGTCGCCCTCGAAGGCGAGCATGTGGGTGGCGATGCGGTCGAGGAACCAGCGATCGTGGCTGATGATGACGGCGCAGCCGGCGAAATCCTCCAGCGCCTCTTCCAGCGCGCGCAGGGTGTCGACGTCGAGATCGTTGGTCGGCTCGTCCAGCAGCAGCACATTGGCGCCGGACCTCAGCATCTTGGCGAGATGCACGCGGTTGCGCTCGCCGCCGGAGAGCGCGCCGACCTTCTTCTGCTGGTCGGCGCCCTTGAAGTTGAACGCCGAGCAATAGCCGCGCGAGTTCACTTCCTTCTTGCCAAGCAGGATCAGCTCATTTCCGCCGGAAATCTCCTCCCACACCGTCTTCTTGCCGTCGAGCGTGTCGCGCGACTGGTCGACATAGCCGAGATGCACGGTCTCGCCGACCGTGATCGTGCCCTTGTCCGGCTGTTCCTGTTTGGTGATCATCTTGAACAGCGTGGTCTTGCCGGCGCCGTTGGCGCCGATCACGCCGACGATGCCGCCGGGCGGCAGCTTGAAGGTGAGATTGTCGATCAGCAGGCGATCGCCATAGCCTTTGCTGAGACCTTCGAAATCGACCACGTTGGCGCCGAGCCGCTCGGCAACGGGAATGATGATCTGAGCGGTCTGGGTCTGCTTCTCGCTCGCTTGCTTGAGCAGCTCCTCATAGCGCTGGTAGCGCGCCTTGGACTTGGCCTGGCGTGCCTTCGGCGAGGACGCGACCCATTCCTGCTCGCGAGCGAGCGTCTTTTGGTGCGCGGCGTCCTCGCGGCCTTCCTGCTCCAGACGCTTCTGCTTCTGCACCAGCCAGGACGAGTAGTTGCCCTCGTAGGGAATGCCGCGGCCGCGATCGAGCTCGAGAATCCAGCTCGTGACGTTGTCGAGGAAGTAGCGATCGTGGGTGACGATCAGGATCGCGCCGGGATAGTTGCGCAGATGGCCTTCGAGCCACGACACCGATTCCGCGTCGAGATGGTTGGTCGGTTCGTCGAGCAGCAAGAGCTCGGGCTGGTCGAGCAGGAGGCGGCACAGCGCGACGCGGCGCCGCTCACCGCCGGAGAGCTTGGTGACGTCGGCATCGTCGGGCGGACAGCGCAGCGCGTCCATGGCCTGGTCGACCTTGCTGTCGAGATCCCAGAGGCCCTGGGCCTCGATCTCGTCCTGCAGCTTGGTCATCTCGTCGGCGGTATCGTCCGAGTAGTTGACCGCGAGCTCGTTGTAGCGGTCGAGGATCGCCTTCTGCTTGGCGACGCCCTGCATGACGTTCTCGCGGACCGAGAGCTTCGGATCGAGATGCGGCTCCTGCTCGAGGTAGCCGACGCGGGCCCCCTCGGCGACCCAGGCTTCGCCCGAATACTCCTTGTCGAGGCCGGCCATGATCTTGAGCAGCGTCGACTTACCCGAGCCGTTGACGCCGAGCACGCCGATCTTGGCGTCCGGGTAGAACGACAAATGGATGTTATCGAGCACCTTCCGGGTCGGGTAGCTCTTGGTCAGGCCTTGCATGAAATAGATGAACTGGCGCGCCATCGGTCCCGTGAAACCTTCAATTTGAGGGAATTTGGTTGCCGCCGATGTAGCGATCCTGTCCCCAAAGGGCAATGTTTTCCCTCCGTTCACCACGGATGATTACTGGATGGACACCATCCGGCCCTCGATCCGGACAATTGAAACCATCTTTTAATAAATCAGGCCAAAGCTCGCTGTTGCGCTGAAAGAAGCGCCACCCCGCTCAGAAGGAACGGGAGAATAACGAGGCCGCGCCATGGCTCTGATCGAGACCACTTCCCTTCCCGTTCCGGCCAAGGCCGGGAGTGCGTCCGGGCTCGCATCCGAGATCAAGGGCTTCTGGAAGCGCTTCTTCGCCGTGGCCTTCAATCCCTACCGCCCCGAGCAGCACTACATGCGGGGCCCCGGCCCCGCCTGGCGTGCCAAGCACGGCATGGATGCGCCGGTGCGCCTGAAGCGCCGCGACCTCTGAGCCCCTCTCCTGTCGAATTCTTGAAGATGCCAACCGCTTGCGCATGGCTCTGATTGCGCGCAACCATGGCCTGGTTCCGACGATGGCGCCCCTGCTTGCGCCATGACCTCTCGCCATGGATGAACGCTGATGACGCGGCTGCGCTGTGCAATTCTCGACGACTATTTCGACCTCGCCCTCGACGTCGCCGACTGGCAGAAACTGTCCGACCGCGTCGATGTTACCGTGTTCAGCCATCCCTTCGCCTCGGAACAGGCTGCGGCGAGCGCGCTCGCCGATTTCGAGATCATCTGCGCGATGCGCGAGCGCACCGCATTCCCGAACAGCCTGTTCGCAGCGCTACCGAAGCTGAAGCTGCTGCTCACGTCAGGCATGCGCAACGCCTCGATCGACATGGAGGCTGCGAAGGCTCGCAACGTGGCCGTCGGCGGCACGCAATATTCGCGCGATCCCACCGCCCCGCTCACCATGGGCCTGATCCTTGAACTGACCCGCGGGATCGGCCGCGAGAATGCACGCATGCATGCGGGTGAGCCCTGGCAGACCTTCGCCGGCGTCGAGATCGAAGGACTGACGCTCGGCATCGTCGGGCTCGGCAAGCTCGGCAGCAGGATGGCCGGCATCGCCAAGGCGTTCGGCATGAACGTGATCGCCTGGAGCCCGAACCTGACGCCGGAGAAGTGCAAGGAGGCCGGCGTCGGCTACGCCACCAAGGAGGAGCTGTTCGCCAAGGCCGACATCGTCACCATCCATGTGGTGCTGAGCGAGCGTTCGCGCGGTCTGGTCGGCGCTGCCGATCTCGCGCGGATGAAGCCGACAGCCTTCCTCGTCAACACCGCGCGCGGGCCGATCGTCGACGAGCAGGCGCTGCTGGAGGCCTTGCAGCAGAAGAGGATCGCCGGCGCCGGCATCGACGTGTTCTCGGTCGAGCCGCTGCCGGTCGATCATCCCTTCCGCAAGCTCGACAATCTCGTGCTCACGCCGCATCTCGGTTACGCGACCGAGGACGGCTTGCGCATCCATTACGGCCAGATGGTCGAGGCGATCGACGCATGGACCAAGGGCGGCGAGTTGCCGCGGAAGCTGGCCTGAAACGAAAAGGGCGTGCCGTCGGCACGCCCTTCACAATCTGAGTCTTCCTGCAGCGCTTAGCGCACGGTGACCGGCGCGGGCAGCGGCGGCACCACCGTCGGCTGGGTGCCCGGGACCGGACCGGCCTGCGCGGCCATCGGAGCCGGCGCTGCAGCACCGGTGGTCGGCGCAGCGGACGCGGTCGCCGTTCCCGGCGGCGGACCACCGGGCATCACCACCACGCGAGTGCCGACCTTGACGCGATCGAACAGGTCGGAAACGTCCTCGTTCAGCATGCCGATGCAGCCCGACGACACGAACTTGCCGATCGTCGACGGCTGGTTGGTGCCGTGGATGCGGTAGACGGTCGAGCCGAGATACATCGCGCGGGCACCGAGCGGATTGCCGGGGCCGCCGGCCATGAAGCGCGGCAGGTAGGGCTGGCGCTCGATCATTTCGGTCGGCGGATGCCAATCCGGCCACTCGGCCTTGCGGGTGATCTTCTGCACGCCGGTCCAGGTGAAACCGTCACGGCCGACGCGAACGCCGTAGCGGATCGCACGGCCGTTGCCGAGCACGTAATAGAGGTAGGTGTTCGGGGTATCGACCACGAGCGTGCCGGCCGGCTCCTTGGTCTGGAACGCGACTTCCTGGCGGCGCAGGTTCGGCGCCAACTGCGCAGGTGCTGCGTCAGGCTGCTCCTCGGGCGGCAGCGAAGCGACCGTCATCGGCCGGCCGTCGGCGCCGACGGGAGCCTGGCCAGCCTGGACCGTTCCGGTCGCGGCGGGACCACCGACCGCCTCCGGCGGACGCAGGCCGTCATTGGCGGGGGCCTGGGCCGGACGGTCGGCATAGATCACCGGCGGCGGGCCGGCGGGGCGGCCGTAGCGCGGATCGTCCGGCGACATCACGGGGCCCTGCGGCGGCGCGGCGGTATAGACCGGCGGACCAGCCGGACGGCCGTAACGGGGATCATCCGGCGACATCACCGGTCCCTGCGGCGGAGCGGCCGAATAGACCGGAGCACCCGCCGGGCGGCCGTAGCGCGGATCGTCCGGCGACATGACCGGGCCGCCAGGGCCGGGCGGTGGCAACGCGGCCTGTGGCGCCGCGTCGTCCTCATCTTCCAGCGAGTCGAAATTCGGCGTGCGGTCGCCCGGGCGGTATTCGGCCGGGGCGCCATAGCTCGGCGCCTGCTGGACCGGATAGCTCTGTGCGTGTGCGAGCGAGGTTCCCGCCGCAGCGACTGTTGCGGCAGCGCATATCGTCAGAAAATGTTTGATCATCATCGCTCTTGTATAGTCCCCGGGCCCGATCGGACCGTTAACGGCCAGATGACGGAAGATAGCGGCACATTCAAGACATAACAGGTTGATTGGCCCCGGATTTAGCGAATTGTGATGCAGTCGCACACAGTTGCCCCGTTGCATCACGGGGCGGAAATCGCTTCAGGCGGCAGATCGCCCGTGTCATTCGCCGCGATTTTAGAGGAACGGCGCCGAACCGTTGCGATATGGTCGAATCAGCCTGATTCGCTACCGCTTTGAGCATCCCGCGTAGCGAAGGCGGCAATCAGTACCGTCACCGCGTTCAGATGGCTCTTGGGCCCTGGCCACTACGCCGCCGGGGCGGAAATTCGCACCCCCTCGATGCTTCCCGGCTTTCGCTTCCTGTTTGCCGCGATCCTGCTGTCAACCTCCATCCTGGTGTTCGGCCTAGGAGCCGCCGCGCTGCTGCGGGCGACCCATGAGCAGTATGTCACCAACCCATCCTGGCGGAACGGCCCGCAGGAGCAGGTGTTTGCGCAGGCTCCCGAACCGGCCCAGCCGGTGCTCGCGGTACTCCGCGCAGAGCCGGAGGTGGTGGCCGAGCCGGTAGCCTCCCAGCCAGAGCCGTCGGTGCGAGACCAGATCCCGACCATCGGATTGCCGGTGAGCGAGCCCGAGCAGGTGGCGGCGGCAACGACCGAGGCCGACGCCAAGCCTGAGGTCGTTGCACCTACCGCCGGCGCTGCGGCTGCCGAACCGAGCGAGACGGCGACGGAAGCCGCAGCACCAGCCCCCAGCACCGACACGCTCACCTCTGCCGACAGCACGGCAACGATCTCCGAGGCCAAGCCAGCCGCGGCCGCAATCGCCAGCGAGCCGGTGCCGGCTGACCCAAGCCTGGCCCTGACGTCGTCGGCGCTCGATATGGTCTCGGCTAAGGTGGCCGCATTGAACGATCCCGCGACCACGGCCTGGAAGGGTCCGCCTGCGAAGACGACGGCCGACAGCAACAAGGCCGAGAGCAGCAAGCCCGACGGCAAGGCCGCCAAGCCCCGTGCGAATCGCGTGAAGAAGCACCGCCGCATCGTCCGGCGTCCGCCGCCTCAGCAGCTGCAGCAGATCTACGATCCGTTCGGGCAGCAGCAGATGCTAGCAACCACGGCCGCGCGCACGCGCTGATCCTCCTTCTCCACCTCGCCCCGCTTGCGGGGAGAGGGAGTGCGCCGTTCGCTACGGCGATTGGTTACGCCGGCCCGGTTGCGATCGGCGGGCCCTTTTCCTGGCCCCACTCCGACCATGAGCCGTCGTAGAGCGCGGTATCGGTGACACCGAGGCGATAGAGCGCGAGCGTCAGCACACCGGCGGAGACGCCCGAGCCGCAGCTCGTCACGATCGGCGCATCGAGCTTGACGCCGGCGCCGGTGAAGGCGGCACGAAGATCATCGAGCGGCTTCATGGTGCCGGTCGCCGCATCGAACAGCACATTGTAGGGCACGTTGCGGGCGCCGGGGATGTGACCGGAGCGGATGCCCGGCCGCGGCTCGGGCGCACGGCCCTCGAAACGGTCGGCAGCGCGCGCGTCGATCACCTGCTCGGCCCGGCTTTCGACGTTCGCGATCAGCTGCTGCATGCTGCGCACGCGCTTGGCATCGTAGCTCGCCTTGAAGGTCGCAGGCTTCGGCTTCACCTCGCCGCTCTCGACGGGGCGTCCTTCGGCGCGCCATTTCTTCAGGCCTCCATTGAGGATGCGCACATTGCTATGGCCGTAGGACAGGAACATCCACCACGCGCGGGGAGCCGCGACCCAGCCGCCGGCATCGTAGATCACGACAGTGTCGGCATTGGAGATGCCGAGATTGCCGACATCGCGGCCGAACTGTTCGGCACTCGGAAACATGTGCGGCAGCGGATTGGAATGGTCCGACACCGCATCGACGTCGAAGAACACCGCGCCGGGCAGATGCGCGGCGAGATAGTCGTCCTTCGGCAGCGGCAGCACGCCCGGCAGCTTGAAGCTGGCGTCGAGCACCTTCACGTTGGCATCGTTGATGTGGGCAGCGAGCCATTCGGTGGAGACGAGGGGATCGGCGGCGGTCATCTAGGTAGTCTCCTTGTCATTCCGGGGCGCGACGAAGTCGCGAGCTTCGATGCGCAATTGCGCATCTGAGAATCCATCGGGTCGCGGAGTTGGTGGATGAATGGATTCCGGGCTGGCGCTATGCGCGCCCCGGAATGACGCGTGGAGAGAGCAGCGCCCTCACCCCTTCTTCTTCGGATTCCACTGCTCCGTAGGCCCGCCGGCGTCGCGCCAGGCGGCGTAGCCGCCGGCGATGTGGGCGACAGGCTTGAGGCCCATGTCCTTCGCGGTCTTGGCCGCGAGCGCGGAGCGCAGGCCGCCCGCACAATGGAAGACGAACTTCTTGTCCTCCTGGAAGATCGGCTTTGCGTACGGGCTCTGGGGATCGATCCAGAATTCGAGCATTCCGCGGGTGCAGGCGAACGCGCCGGGAATGCGGCCGTCGCGCTCGATCTCGCGGGGGTCGCGGATGTCGACGATGACGACGTCGCCGTTCTTGGAGATTTCGATGGCGTCCTTGGCGCTGAGCGTCTCGATCTCGGCATTGGCCTCGTCGAGCAGCGCCTTGATGCCGCGGGTGATGGTCTGGGCCATGGTGCGTCTCCCTCTTGTCGTCATTCCGGGGCGCGACGAAGTCGCGAGCCCGGAATCCATTCCTCAACTGACACTGCGGCTCGATGGATTCCGGGTTCGCCCTTCGGGCGCCCCGGAATGACGAACCTTAGTGCGTCAATTCCTTCATCGCGTTCTCGAGCCCCTCGATGGTGATCGGGAACATGCGGTTCGCAAAAATGCGGCGGATGATGGTGGTCGATTCCGAATAGTCCCAGTGCTTCTGCTGCACCGGGTTCAGCCACACCGAATGCGGGTAGGTGCGGATGATGCGGTCGAGCCAGACCGAGCCGGGCTCCTCGTTGACATGCTCGACCGAGCCGCCCGGCACCATGATCTCGTAGGGCGACATCGAGGCGTCGCCGACGAACACGACCTTGTAGTCGTGCGGATATTTGTGCAGCACGTCCCAGGTCGGCGTGCGGTCGGTGAAGCGGCGCTTGTTCTGCTTCCACACGCCTTCATAGAGGCAGTTGTGGAAGTAGAAATACTCCATGTGCTTGAACTCGCTCTTCGCCGCCGAGAACAGCTCCTCGACCTGCTCGATATGCGCGTCCATCGATCCGCCGATGTCGAAGAACACCAGGAGCTTCACCGCGTTGCGCCGTTCGGGCCGCATGTGAACGTCGAGATAGCCGTGATTGGCGGTCTCGCGGATCGTGGTGTCGAGATCGAGCTCGTCCGGCGCGCCGGTGCGCGCGAACTTGCGCAGGCGACGCAGCGCCACCTTGATGTTGCGGATGCCGAGCTCGACATTGCCGTCGAGATCCTTGAACTCGCGCTTGTCCCACACCTTCACGGCGCGGTTGTTGCGGTTCTTCTCCTGGCCGATGCGGACGCCTTCGGGATTGTAGCCGTGGGCGCCGAACGGCGAGGTGCCGGCGGTGCCGATCCACTTCGAGCCGCCCTGGTGCCGGCCCTTCTGCTCCTCGAGGCGTTTCTTCAGGGTCTCCATGAGCTTGTCCCAGCCCATGGCCTCGATCTGCTTCTTCTCTTCCTCGGTGAGGTATTTCTCGGCGAGCTTCTTCAGCCACTCCTCGGGGATCTCCGCCTTCTCCATGGCGTCGAGCAGGCTTTCCAGCCCCTTGAACACGGTGCCGAAGACGCGGTCGAACTTGTCGAGGTTGCGCTCGTCCTTCACGAGGGACGCGCGCGACAAATAGTAGAAATTCTCGACCGTGTAGTCCGCGAGGTTGGCGTCGAGCGCCTCCATCAGCGTGAGGTATTCGCGCAGCGTTACGGGGACCTGCGCATCGCGCAGAGAGGTGAAGAATTGCAGGAACATAACTGACAGATTGCCCGTCGGGTGGCCGACGTCAAGGGGCGGTGTCCTCCGCTGAACGCTGGACCGGGAGGCATTTTGCTCTAGAATTGGTGGTCTCAAGGGGTTGTTTTGGGGACTTTTGCCATGGGAATTCTCGCAGCACTCATCATCGGTGCGATCGCCGGCTGGTTGGCCGGCAAGATTGTCCACGGGGCGGGATTTGGGCTGATCGGCAACATGGTCGTCGGCATCATCGGCGCGCTGGTTGCGGGCTGGATCCTGCCTCAGCTGCACATCGCGCTCGCCACCGGCACGGTCGGCGCCATCGTGAACGCCACGATCGGCGCGGTGATTGTGCTGGTCGTCCTTTCGCTGATAAGACGGGTCTGAAAGCCTGACCGAACCAGGAACGGCCGCCACGTGCGGCCGTTCCCTTGTCGTGACCGGGGCGACAGCCTCGCGCCGACGATTACTCAAGGACGCGCAATGAAATTTACCGGCACCAAGGACTATGTTGCGACCGACGATCTCAAGGTCGCCGTCAATGCCTCGATCGTGCTGGAGCGCCCGCTCCTGGTGAAGGGCGAACCCGGCACCGGCAAGACCGTGCTGGCGGAGGAAGTGGCGAAGGCGCTGAACGCGCCGCTGCTGACCTGGCACATCAAGTCCACCACCAAGGCGCAGCAGGGCCTCTACGAATACGATGCCGTGTCGCGCCTGCGCGACAGCCAGCTCGGCGACAGCAGGGTCTCCGACATCAAGAACTACATCAAGCGCGGCAAGCTGTGGGAGGCCTTCGCCGCCGAGCAGCGCCCGGTGCTCTTGATCGACGAGATCGACAAGGCCGACATCGAATTCCCGAACGACCTTCTGCTCGAGCTCGACCGCATGGAATTCCATGTCTACGAGACCGGTGAGACGATCAAGGCGAAGCAGCGCCCGATCATGATGATCACCTCCAACAACGAGAAGGAGCTGCCGGACGCCTTCCTGCGCCGCTGCTTCTTCCACTACATCAAGTTCCCCGATGCCGACACGATGGGCCGCATCGTCGACGTCCACTTCCCCGGCATCAAGAAGCGCTTGGTGGAAGAGGCCCTGCGCATCTTCTTCGAGGTGCGCGAAGTGCCCGGCCTGAAGAAGAAGCCCTCGACCTCCGAGCTGCTCGACTGGCTCAAGCTGCTGCTCAACGAAGACATGAGCGTCGAGCAGCTCCGCGAACGCGACCCGCGCAAGCTGATCCCGCCGCTGCACGGCGCGCTGCTCAAGAACGAGCAGGACGTGCATTTGTTCGAGCGGCTGGCGTTCCTGAGCCGAAGGGAAGTGTAGGCCTCTCGTGTCCCGGACGCGCTGCACTGCCTCCGGGGCACGAGAGCGGAGTTCGGCGTTCGCTCTCTCCCATCGTCATTGCGAGCGGAGCGAAGCAATCCAGAATCCCACCGAGGCAAGACTCTGGATTGCTTCGCTCCGCTCGCAATGACGGAGCAAGGGCATCGGCGTCGCTCTTCAACTCGCATCTCGATTGCAGACACAGCTGCGCATTCTCGCAGCGCATTCGGCCCGAGTTGTGCTCTCTCCTTAGCCCCCTTCGAAGAAAGAGGGCGCAGGGAAGGCCGGGTGCCGGCTGGCACCCGCGGTCCGCTGCACGCAGGTAGCGCAAAAAAGCTGCACAGCGGCATACAGGTGAAGCCCAACACACGGCCTTCCCTGCGCAGTGGTCTGACGGTTTATGCCGTGCTCTCCCGGGAGCCGAATTCCCTCTGGCCTCCCTCGCCCCACGAAAGTCGCGGACACCGCGCCGGTTGACGCGAATGCCGCATCCGCAAGAGCTTGACCGTAGCGACGACGGCCAGGACCACACGGTTTTGCCGTACGCACGGCTCGCTTGTTCGCCGCAGTTTTCGCGGCCCTGTCGACGGAGCCGAAAACTTGCTGACGAGACGAACCTGACAGCGCCGTTCGTCCGCGCGCAGTCTCGGGCTCACGGAGAGCAATCCGCCCTGCCCTTAACTTCTCGCGCCCGACGCTGCCGCGTCCACCGCAACCCGGCCCACGTTTCGAACGACAGGGCGAACCGCCCCTCTTTCACGGGCCGAGCTGTTTCGACTTATGCCGTAATTCCGAATTTCGGTAAAGTGGAATATTTTCGCGCGAAGGGATTGACGTGGCGGCGACACAGTGCAGTCTCGTAGGATGGGTAGAGCGCAGCGAAACCCATCAAACCGTTTTCGCTTTCGGGGGAAATGATGGGATTCGCTGCGCTCTACCCATCCTACGAAGATATCACGCCACAGCGGCGTCCGGAATGCGCGCGGCTTCCATTGGCTGCTTGCCGCGGATGAGATCGGAGGCGCGGTCGGCGATCATCATGGTCGAAGCGTTCAAATTCGCCGAGATCATGCGCGGCATGACGGAAGCGTCGATCACGCGCAGGCCCTCCAGCCCGTGGACACGAAGCTGATCGTCGACCACTGCCCAGGTCGAGTCCGCCGGACCCATGCGGCAGGTGCAGCCGGGGTGGAAGGTGGTGGTGCCGCGTTCGGTGGCTGCGTGCAGGAATTCGTCGTCGGTGTTGACGTTGGGGCCAGGGAAATCCTCGTAGGCGTAATACGGCGACAGCGGCGCGGATTTCAGGAGGTTGCGCGCGAGCTTCATGCCGCCGACGATGACGCGGCGGTCGAGCTCGGCATCGAGATAGTTGGTCTGGATGATCGGCGGCGCGAACGGATCGGACGAGCGGATGCGGACATAGCCGCGGCTCTCGGGGCGCTGCTGCCAGGAGGCAACGGTCATGCCGGGTTCGTCCTCGAGCTGGCCCTGCACGCCTTCCTTGTAGCTCGCCGGCGTGAAGGTGAGCTGGAGGTCGGAACTATCGGCGCTCTCGCCGGAGTGCCAGAAGCAATAGACCATGGTCGGCGACAGCGAGAGCAGGCCGCGGCGGGCGGTCGCCCATTTCAGCGCCTCGATCCACAGCGAGACGCCGCGGCGGAGCTCGTTGATGGTCTTGATGTCCTTGACGCGCGCGACGGTGCGCGGCGCATAATGGTCCTGCAGGCCTTCACCGACCGGCAGCGCGTGACGCACTGCGATGCCGTGAGCGCCCAGCAGATCGGGCGAGCCGACGCCGGAGAGCTGGAGCAGCTGCGGTGAATTATAGGTGCCGCCGGAGAGGATCACTTCCTTGTTGGCGCGCACTTCCACCGGCGTGCCGCCGCGGCCGCCCTTGGTGTAGCGCACGCCGACGGCGCGCTTGCCCTCGAAGATGATCTCGGTCGCATGCGCGTGCGTGTGCACATGCACGTTGGGCCGCTTCATCGCGGGCTTGAGGAACGCGGTCGAGCCGGAGACGCGCAAACCTTTGTCGATGGTCCGCTGGCAGTAGGAGACGCCTTCCTGCTTCGCGCCGTTGTAGTCGGGGTTGCGCGGAATGCCGAGCGAGACCGCGCCTTCCATGAAGGCTTCGCAGAGCGGATCGCGCCAGTCCATCGTCGTGACGGTGAGGTTGCCGTCACGGCCGCGATAGGCGTCCTCGCCCTCGCCGACCCGCTTCTCCAGCCGCTTGAAGTAAGGCAGCACGTCGGCATAGCCCCAGCCGCGGTTGCCCATCTGCGCCCAGGTGTCGAAATCCATGCGCTGGCCGCGATTGTAGATGTGGCCATTGATCGAGGACGAGCCGCCGAGCGTCTTGCCGCGCGGGGCATAGATGCTGCGTCCGCCGGTCCAAGGCCCCGGCTCCTGCTGATAGGCCCAGTTGATGCTCTTCATGTGGAAGGTCTTGATGAAACCCGCCGGCAGGTGGATGTAGGGATGCCAGTCGCTTGGCCCGGCTTCGAGCACGCAGACGCTGGTGTTGGGATCCTCGCTCAGCCGGCTGGTGAGCACGCAGCCCGCCGAGCCCGCGCCGACGATCACATAGTCAAATCTATCCATGTTGTCCGCCAGAAGCCGCTCAGCGCGGCTTGTCGTTGAGTTGATAGTTCAAATGCGCCTGCACCGTCGGCCATTCGGCCGCGGTGATGCTGTAAACCACGGTGTCGCGCAGCGTGCCGTTTGGCGCAATCTGGTGGCTGCGCAGAATGCCGTCCTGCTTGGCGCCGAGACGCTCGATGGCACGCCGGCTCTGATGATTGAAGAAATGCGTGCGAAACTCGACCGCGATGCAGTTCAGGGTCTCGAAGGCGTGGGTGAGCAGCAGCAGCTTGCACTGCGTGTTGAGCGGGCCGCGCTGCGCGCTTTTCCCATGCCAGGTCGAGCCGATCTCGACACGGCGGTTGGCGGCATCGATGTTCATGTAGGTCGTCTGGCCTACGATCTTGCCGCCCGCATCGAACACGGTGAAGGGTAGCATCGAGCCCGCTGCCTGCAGGCCGAGGCGGCGGTCGATCTCCTTGGCCACGTTCTCCGGCGTCGGGATCGCGGTGTACCAGATCGTGTAGAGCTCGCCGTCCTTCACGGCCTCTACCAGCCCATCGCGATGCTCACGCGACAGCGGCTCCAGACGGGCGTGCTGTCCACGCAGGGTGATGGGGTCAGGCCAGGGCATTGAAGTCTCTCTCTGTTGTCATTGCGAGGAGCGAAGCGACGAAGCAATCCAGACTATCTCCGCAGAGGCATTTCCTGGATTGCTTCGCTCCGCTCGCAATGACGGTAACTAGCACCGTTTATTTGTTTAGGAAATTGAGAGGCAAACCGCCGCGCGGCCAGTCCATGGCGACCAACTCGCCCTTGCCTGACAGCGTGATATAGGCGGTCTTCAGCTCGGGGCCGCCGAAGGCGATGTTGGTGGTGACGCGGTCGCCGGTCGGGACCTGCTCGACGAGCGTACCGTCAGGCGCGATCACCGAGATGCAGCCGGAGATGAGGGTGGCGACGCAGACATTGCCGTTTGCTTCGACCGCGAGCGAATCGAACATCTGGTAGCCGCCGAGGCCGCAGATCGGTTTTCCCCGCTCGCCGCGATAGATCACGTCGCGCGGCTTGAGCGTGCCGGGCGCGGAGAGGTCGTAGGCCCAGAGCCGCCCGGTCGGCGTCTCCGCGATGTAGACGGTGTTCTCGTCCGGCGATAGACCGATCCCGTTCGCCGGCAGCACACCGTGCACGACCTCGACGATCTCCTTCATGCCGGGCTTGAGATAGTAGATGCCGCCGACGTCCATCTCGCGCGCGCGGCGCTTGCCGAGATCGGAGAACCAGAGGCCGCCCTGCTTGTCGAAGACGAGATCGTTCGGCCCGCGCAGATCGTGCTCGCCGCACTTGGTCACGACGGTCTCGACCTTGCCGGTTTGCAGGTCGACGCGCTGGATCGATCCGCCCAGATAGTCGTCCGGCTGCGGGCCCGGCATGATCATGTTGCGGGTCGGGATCCAGGAGAAGCCGCCATTGTTGCAGATGTAGATCTTGCCATCGGGGCCGAGGGCCGCGCCGTTCGGCCCGCCCGGGACCTTGGCGACGATCTCCTTGCGGCCGTCGGGATGGATGCGGGTCAGGCGCTGGCCGCGGATTTCCACCAGCACCACCGAGCCGTCCGGCATCACGACCGGCCCTTCAGGAAATTCGAGGTCGGTGGCGAGAACGCGGACGTTGGACATTGGGTACCTCCCGGCTTGCTTGTTATGGCTTGCACGGGATGTCCGGCATCGGCCCCTCATGCAAGGTTTGCCTGAGGTTATGACAAAGTCACCGGGGCTTGCCAAGCAAGCGGGATGGTATGCCAGCGTTGCGCCCCAAAGCGCGATCAGGGTCATCGCGCTTTGGGTTATCGTTTGAGCATGATCTCCGCGCAAACGCGTTCCGCGTTTGTCGCGAGGGAAAACCGCTGCACACTTTGCGCGAACGCGGCCCTTCGGGTCCGGATCATGCTTATTCCCGCACCGGCACCCAAATCTCGAAGCCGCCATTGCCGGTCGCAGGATCGAATTTTTCGTCGTAGCGCTCGAAGTTCGGCGCATCTGCAGCCTTGAGGCTAGATGCCGGCAGCCATTGATTCCAGATCGCGTTGACGGTGCGGCGGACCGAAGCGACGTGGTCCGAATGGGTGAACACCGCATAGCGCTGCTCGGGGATGCGGATGCGGCCGAAGCGGCGCGGCAGGTCGGAGAAATCGGCGACCTCGACGCCGGCGATGTAGTCGAAATTGCCGGCGTCATCGCCGTTGCAGCAGACGCCGTAAGCGACTTGGGATTTTCCCTGGCCGACGCGCGCGGGAATGTCGGCGACCTCCTGGTGGAAGCGGTGCCACAGGCTCGGGATGATGGCGCCGTTGTCGCAGGAGATGCGCTCGGCAGGGCCGGCGACGAGGAAAGCCCTCGCGGTTTCGAAACGCGGGGCTTTGAGATTGTCTGACATGGTGGAGTCCATGAGGATCGGCTCCCGTAGCTTGAGATGGCTGGTGCATGTCGCGGCCCGCACCGCTTCGGGTGTCATGCCGAACTGGTCGCGGAACGCGCGGGTGAATGCTTCGTGCGAGCCGTAATCCGCCTCCAGCGCCAGTGACAGGATGTCGGGTGCGCCGTTCGCAAGACGCCGCGCAGCTTCCGTCAGCCGCCGCGCCCGCACGTAGCGCATCACCGGAAGGCCGGTGGCTGCGGCAAACGCACGCACGATGTGGAACCGCGACACGCCGGATATCGCAGCGATCTCGTCGAGCGTCATCGGCTCGGCCAGATGGCTCTCGATAAACCAGAGCGCGCGCTGGGCTGGGTTCATGGTGGTTCAGGTCCTCGCTCGAAGCACGGCAATGATGCCCAGGTCACCGCCCGCTTCGCTTGATCGGCGTTGCTGTTCTTGCATGAGGATAGTCCGGAAGCAGCCGCTAGCAACGCCCTGGCGTTCGTGGCTACACTCGGGATGCCCTTAGAACCGCTCACGAGAAAGACGGAGGAACCGCGTCATGGAGATCACAGATGTGCGGGCACACCATATCCGCATCCCCTATGACGCCGGTGTTGCGAGCTTTCGCCAAGGCGCCTCCGCGATCAGCGCCCTCGACATGGTCCTCGTCGAGGTCACGACCGATTCCGGGCTGACCGGCTGGGGCGATGCCTTCGCCTATGTCTGCCCCCGCACCACGCGCAGTGCCGTCGAGGAGATGATCGCGCCGCAGGCCCGCGGGCTGAAGGTGCCCGATGCCGCCGGCATTCCCGCGGTCATGGAACAGATCCAGCGCAACCTGCATCTGTTCGGCCGCTACGGCATCACCATGTTCGCGATCTCCGGGCTCGACATCGCGCTGTGGGATCTGGCCGCCAAGATCGAGGGCGTGCCGGTGCATCGCCTGCTCGGAAAGGTCAGGCGCACGGCCATTCCCGCCTATGCGAGCCTGTTGCGGATCGGCTCGCCCGAGAACATCGCCGCCGAATGCAAGAAGGCGCTCGCGCTCGGCTATGGCGCCATCAAGCTGCACGAGACCACGACGCCGGCGGTGTTTGCCGCGCGCGAAGCGATCGGCCCCGGCATTCCGCTGATGGTCGACATGAACTGCCCGCTGTCAGGCGAGCAGGCAATCGCGTTCGCGAAGGCATGTGCGGATGCGCAGCCGATGTTTCTTGAAGAGCCGGTGTGGCCGCCGGAGGACTTCGTCACTCTCGCCGAGGTGCGCAGCAAGGGCGGGCTCGGCGTCGCCGCCGGCGAGAACGCCTGCACGGAATATCAATTCCGTCAGATGATGACGGCAGGCGCGGTGAGCCACGCCCAGCCGTCGGTGATCAAGGTCGGCGGCATCACGGAGTTCCTGAAAGTCGCCGCGCTCGCCGATCAGCTCGGCGTCAAGATCGTCCCGCATTCGCCGTATTTCGGCCCCGGCCTTCTGGCGACGCTGCATCTGCTGGCGCTGCGCGACGACGGGCTCGTCGAGATGTTCTACCTGAAGCGCGAGGCATGCCTCTGGGGCAGCCGTGCCGATGTCGATGCCACCGGCCATGTTGCTGTGCCGACCGGTCCGGGTCTCGGTCTGGACCCCGATCGCGGCGTGATGGAGCGATATTGCGTGACGTGATCGCCGCGCCTATTTCGAGGCGTCCTTGGCCGCCGGCTGCGCGTCCTTCGTGTCGGCCTTCTTCTTCGCGTCCTCCGCCGTCTTCGCCTGCGCGGCCTGGAGATCGCCGAGCGTCTTCTGCAGGCCGGCAACCGTCGTCTTCAGCGCATCGATCTGCCGATTGGCGGCATCCAGCTTCTGCTGGTGATCGAGCGTGAGCTTGGTGATCGTCTTCTGCAGGAAGTCGACATTGCTCTGCAGACAGCTCGTGCGCCGCTCCATGGTCTTCTCGACGGTGCATATCTCGATGCCGGGCACATCCTGCGCATGGACCGGCGCGTGCGCCAGCATTGCAAGGAGCCACATCACGAAACAAGCGCCAACGCTCCGAAAAGCCATCCAGGTTCCCTCGCCAAAATCGATCACGGCAATGTGCGCTGATTGCGCGCAGCATCCCAAGGCTACCACACTGGTACCGCATTCTCGCGTTGAGCTTGCAGTTGTTCCCTCGGACGGGGAGCGATGATCTGCACGCGGGGGGAAGTGGGCGCTCTTTCCGCGGCTTTGCTTAGGGGAGATTTTTGGAATGGCAACGCGCGAAAGACGATTGGCGGAATTCGATGGCGCCGGAGAACCTCCACCCGGCCTGCCGCTCGAAGTGCTGTGCGAGGACCACAGCGGAACCTATCAGCTGCCGTTCGTCTGTCGTTATGTCGGGGGACGCTGGCAGAACCACGAAGCCGGAATCGCTGTGGAAGCCACCGTCATCGGCTGGCGCCTGCCGCGCATGAAGCACTCAGGCGTGGCCTGAAGGCTCGCCCCTGTCTCAAAATGCAACGGGGCCGCGCTCCGTCTTAACCTTCGGAACGCGGCCCGAACGAATCACGTCCGAATCAGCGCGGAACCCTTGTACGCACATGTTCACGGCTAGATGTCGCGGCAAGGTCCCTCGCCCGCGCAATATCTGTGCAGCACCTGATTGAGTTTGGACCCGCGGCTGGCGACAAAAGTTAACCGCGCCAATGACATCGCGGCAAGACACGCCACGCGACCGACGCGGACGGACCCCGCCCCCGAAACAGGCAGAGCCGTGCCGAGCCTGCCTAATATTCGACCTCGAGCTCCTCGATCTCGGCCGGCTCCTCTCTCGCCGCCGCGATCCATTCCTGCATCTCGGGCATGGCCATGATGGCGTCGGCATAGGTCTTCAGAACCGGCTCGAGCTTGACGTCATAGGTCACGAAGCGCGTCACCACGGGGGCATACATCGCGTCCGCCACGGTGCGCCTCTCGCCGAACAGGAACGGGCCGCCTGATTTCTCCAGGCAATCGCGCCAGATGAACCAGACGCGATCGATGTCGGCCTGCGCGCGCGACCAGATCTTGAAACCGGGAAAGTGTCCTTTCAGGTTGACGGGCAGCGAAGCGCGCAGCGTGGTGAAGCCGGAATGGATCTCGCCGCAGATCGAGCGGCAATGGGCGCGCTGGATGCGGTCGGCCGGCAACAGGCCTGCGTCCGGCATCACCTCGTTGAGATATTCAGCGATCGCCAGCGTATCCCAGACGACAGCACCTTCGTGCCGCAGGCACGGCACCAAAATCGACGATGACAGCAGCAGGATTTCGGCGCGCGCGGACGCATCGTCCGGTGCAGTCACGATCTCCTCGAAATCGAGCCCGGAGAATTTCGTCAGCAGCCAGCCACGCAGCGACCAGGACGAATAGTTCTTGCTGCTGATGGTCAGTGTCGCCTTCGCCATTGGACCCTTCCCTCACGCCTGATAGCGGGCACCGTGCCCCGCACGGGCGTGCCCGTTACCTGTGCTTCCAGCGAAATAAGCAGCAAGCGACGTGCCAATTCTGCGGGCGCTCGGGCTTCCGCTTGGCGTCGATATTGCATAGCGACGAGGGACAGGTGGGCATTTCAGTATGATGTCGATGTATTATCAGGCCTTTCAAAACCATATGGACCTGACGGCACCGTGGCGGGCGGGGGCATCGTCCGCGCTCAAATTCCTCCACCTGGTACCGCAGGGCATGTCCGATCAGGTCGTCGGCCGCCTCTCGGCCGCGCTGGAGCTGATCTCCCGCTCCACCCTCACCTATGATCGCCCGGCCTATGGCATCGACAGCTTGATGATGGGCAACCGCGAGGTCGCCGTCACCGAGGAGATCGCCTACGCGACGCCGTTCGGCTCGCTGCTGCACTTCAAGAAGGATGGCGTCGCGGAACAGCCGCGCATGCTGCTGGTGGCGCCGATGTCCGGCCATTTCGCGACGCTGCTGCGCGGCACCGTGAAGACGCTGCTCCAGGACCACGACGTCTACATCACCGACTGGCACAATCCGCGCGACATTCCCCGCAGCGAGGGCCGCTTCGGGCTCGACGACTACACCGAGCACCTCATCGACTTCCTCGGACAGCTCGGTCCCCGCCCGCACATGGTCGCGATCTGCCAGCCGTCGGTGTCTGCGCTCGCGGCCGCCGCGATCATGTGCGAGGACAACCATCCCTCACGACCTGCGACGCTGACGCTGATGGCCGGCCCGATCGACACGCGCATCCAGCCGACCAAGGTCAACGATTTCGCCAAGAGCAAGCCGATCGGGTGGTTCGAGCGGAATTTGATCAACTACGTGCCGATGCAATGTCGCGGCGCTTTGCGGAAAGTCTATCCCGGCTTCGTGCAGCTCACCGCCTTCGTGTCGATGAACCTCGAACGCCACATCAAGCAGCATCTCGATCTCGCCAACCACATCGCCAAGGGCGAGAGGGAGAAGGCCGCGACGATCAAGACTTTCTACGACGAATACTTTGCCGTGATGGACCTGCCGGCCGAATTCTACATCGAGACCGTGCGCGACGTGTTCCAGGAGCACCTGTTGCCGCAAGGCAAGCTGATGCATCGGGGGCGGCCGGTAAACACTGCGGCCGTGGGCCGCATGGGGCTAATGACGGTCGAAGGCGAGAAGGATGATATCTGCTCGATCGGCCAGACTCTTGCCGCGCAAGACCTCTGCACCGGCGTGCGGGCCTATCGCCGCGTCCATCACATGCAGGCCGGCGTCGGCCATTACGGCGTATTCTCGGGCAAGCGCTGGAACAACGAGATCTATCCGCTGCTGCGGGATTTCGTGCACGTCAATTCCTGAGGCGTAGCTTCAGATCGGACGGGACTGCCTCCGAACCTCGTTCGCGATGGGCCTCAACGATTCAGGAGCGGCACCGCCCATCAGACTGTACCCCAGCCCGTCGTCAGCCCACGCGAAGCCCCCGACGTCGCCCTGCGATTGAGATGTCATCGGCGCGTTCTGGTCCGCACTGCTCATCGCCCGGATCAGCACGACGATCCGGCTGCCGTGGTCGTTGTCATACATGAACATGCCGGCCGGGCCGTGCGAGCTGGCGACAATGCGCCCTCCCATCAGCCGATAGCCTGACACGGTCAGATCCGGCGCCTTCACCGGCCGATGCAGCCGGTCGGAGACCCACTGCGCGAGCTCGGTGCTGTCGGAAGCGCGAACCTCGACGGGCCGGATGCGATCCGGTGCGTAAACGCTATAGGAGGCCGCTGCCTCCTGACCGAGCGCAGCCAGTCCGCTCGGCGATGCCTGCAACGCGCCACGCATGGACCATCCGCCAATGCCGCCGATGCTCAACAAGACCAGAGCTGCCGCGGCCCAGCGGACAACGGAGGGCCGTCGAGCCCGCTGCTCGATGATGCGCGACAAATTGAGTTCCGCCGGCAACGGCTCCTCGGCGACAGGCGCGAGCGCCGCGCGCAACAATTCGCGCTGATCGGTGAAGGTGGCCACGCGCCTGGCAACATCCGGATGATCATTCAGATAAGCGGCGACCTCGGCCTGCCGCTCCGGTTCGAGAACCCGGTCCACATAGCCATGGAGATCATCTTCCGCGATCGGACGCTGGCTCATTCTCTTGCGCTCCCGATTGACACGATATTACCTGCCCCGCCGATCGAAGGACCCTCGAGCTCCTGCTGCAGCCTTTCGCGCGCGCGGGACAGCCGCGACATCACCGTACCCACGGGAATGTCGAGCACTTTGGCGACATCCGCATAGGACAGGTCCTCGACGCCAACGAGCAGCAGCACCGCCTGCTGATCCTTGGGAAGTTTCGCGAGCTTGTTCAGGACATCTCGATACATCAGTCTTCGGTCCTGTACGGCGGCCTCGCTGAAATCATTCTCATTGCTCTCATCGATCGGAACGTGGTGACCGCGCGCCGCCGATTGGCGAAACTGATTGATGGCGAGGTTGTGCAGTATCGTGAACAGCCACGCGCGAACGCTGCCATCACGCCGCTGGTACCAGCGGCTGACCGCGCGTTCCAGGCAATCCTGGACCAGATCGTCGGCGGCCGCACGATCGCGAACGAGCGAGCGCGCGTAGCGGCGGAGCGCCGGGATCAGCGGCTCGACCTGAACCAGCATGTCCTGCATCGCGCGCTCCGCCTGCTCCCCGCTGTCGTTCGAATGAACGTCATCGGGTCTCGATCTGGACCGGCTCGCCTGGCTTCGCCGCTTCGCCCGGCGCAATCACCAGGTATCGTTTGTCCGGCCTGGATGTCTGGTCGACAATCTGCCGGATCGGACCTGCGGCGTTGACGATAGCAGATCCGGCCGGATTGGTCATGAAGGCAGCCAGCGGCTGCAACGGGCCGCTGCCATCCTCGTGCTTGGCGAGCGCCAGCACATATTTCTGCTTGGGCTCAAGCCCCGTGACCGAGGCCTGCAGGATCTGGATCAGGCCTTGATCGAACAGCGACACGCTGGTCGGCGCCTTGCCGCCCGTTGCTCCCTTCTTCGGCGCCAGCGCAAGGTGCGCGACCTGCCCGGCGAGGCCGAGGGTCTGCAAGTTCTGGCGGTCATCGGGATCGGGCGCGGCATTCGGCACATAGGCGATCGCCTGCGGCGCCTGCCCGATCGGCACATTGGCGATCACCTTGTTGGTCGCGGTATCGATCGCGACCAGCGCATCGGCGTTCTCCAGTCCAACATAGACGCGCGTGCCATCGCCCGAAGGCCAAACGCCGTGCGGAAGATTGCCGACCGGGATGGTTGCGACCTGCGAAAAGTCATCCGTGCGGAGCACCTTGACCTCGTTCAGACCGCCCACAGTGATATACGCGAAGGTTCCCTTGGCCGTATGGGCGAAGTTCACGTGATTGGTGATCGGCCCGGTGTCGATCGTCTTGATCGGATTGAACGGAGGCCTGGCATTGAACACCTGGGTCTTGCCGATGTCCTTGAGCGTGAACCACACCTGGTCGGCCTCCGGCGTCACCGCAATGTTCGGACAGAACG
The DNA here is from genome assembly GCA_023435725.1 of Pseudomonadota bacterium. GTDB lineage: Bacteria > Pseudomonadota > Alphaproteobacteria > Rhizobiales > Xanthobacteraceae > Bradyrhizobium. The sequence goes on from JAEYRD010000045.1 coordinate 21,814, forward strand.
GGCTTTCCTGCTTCACCCTGGCGACGATCTCGTGATCGGCCACCGAGACGACGTCGGTCTCCGGATTGAAGGACGAGCAGATATAGCCGTACTTGCCATCCGGCGAGAACATCTGCATGCCCGGGCCATTCGGCGTCGTGATGCGGGTCTTCTCCTCGAAGCTTCCGGGATCGAGCACGGAGATGTAATTCTCGCCGCGCACGGTGACCCACACCTCCTTGCCGTCGGGAGTGAAGAACGCCTCATGTGGCGAGCGGCCGACATAGGTCACGTGCTTGACCGCATTGGTCGCCGTGTCGATGAAGGTCACCGAGTTCGAGCCGATCGAGACCACGGCGAGCGTGCGGTGATCAGGCGAATAGCCCATGCCATGGACGAGCACCTGGCCCTTGTAGAGCGGGCTGAAATTGCCGGGCTGCGGATCACCGAGCCGGATCACGCCGAGCAGCCTGTTATCGACGGGATCGGTCACCGAGACCGTGTTCGAGAACTGCTCGGCCGCGTAGACGCGGTCATGATGGCTGATCGGGATATCGGGCGATGCAAGCGCGCCAGGCGCCTGGCCTGCCCACGCAGCGCCACTGGTCGCCAGCATCGTGGCCGCCAGGAAAAGTGTCTTGCAGGTCTTCATGTTTGGCTCCTAGTGCTTCGTTCCGGCGGACATGTTCATCTGCATGTCCGAATGGTGATCGTGCGCCGGCGGGACGAACTGCGGCTGGGTCGGCGCGGGGGCGGTATCGGTCGCGGGCTCGCCGATTGCGAGCTTCATGGCTGCGATCTCCTGCATCTGGTCGACGATGATCTCTTGCGCGATCCGCCGAAGTTGCTCGTTCTTGCCGTAGCGCAGTTCAATCACGGCCATGTCGATGGCGCCCTGGTGATGCGGGTTCATCATGGCGACGAAATCGCGATCGATGTCGCCGGTCGGCTTCGCCGCCATGTCGTTCATCATTTTGGTCATGGCCGCATCGTTCTCTCTGAGGAACGCGCTCTCATCGGCGTTGAGCGCTGCCCGCTTGCTCCCCGGATGGCTTTCGTGAGCGAGGAGCAGCGATGGAACCGCAAAGGCGAAGAGCAGCCGCGCACCGAATGCGGCGGTGGCGAGCCCCGGTTGCCGAACCTTGCCAGTGAGGGCCGTCATGGCGCGGCGAAACCTTGACCTGTGCATCTTGAACTCCGGGGTGTGTATCGAGGGTGTGACGTCCCGTAACGCCGGCTATTCCGTTACACCGTTTCAGGACTTTCGCCGGCTCCGATCGTGGTCATCCCAAAATCAGGGATGAGAACGGATCATCGACCTGGTGTTGAGATTGCAGCCCGGACGCGCGCGGCACAAAAATCGGATCGATCCTGTGAAGCTGCCCGAGCGATTGCTCCGCGGCCTTGGCGTGGGCATGCCTTGGGGTGGCCGCGAGGGCAGCGGGAGCACCGAGCACACTGGCGCCAAGTGCCAACGTCGTGAAGACGAGAACAGCACGTCCTGATTTTCGAATGGTCATTTCGATTCTCCGTTGTTGGATCGTGTGGCGAACGACGAGGTCGGCCATTGCAACGCCGAAACGCGTTGCTTGAGGAAGGGACGTGCTGGGAGGCGTCCTATTCCATCGGTGCGCCCAAGAAATTCCGGGCCGACGGGCGCGGGCTCAAAAAATGCAGGCGTTACAAATGCTAACGACCGTCGGGAAGTCCGATCACATAAACGTTAGCATCGCCGGCGCGCGCACCCGCTGTTGGAGGAGATGGCGAACGTGACGTCTTGAGGTGCGCTACGCGCGTTCGCGCGTCAGGCCGACCACTCCTCACCCCAGGCCTGGACGACGTGGCCGGGCGACACTTCGCGATATTGGCGGACCGGCGGCTGGTAATCGGGGGCGCGCACCGGACTCCTGATTTCGTCGTTGGAGGCTTCGCGCCTGGTGCCGCGGCGTGATGGATCGGGCACCGGCACGGCGGCCATCAGCTTTTTCGTGTAAGGATGCTGCGGATTGCCGAACACGGACGCACGCGGCCCGATCTCGACGATCTCGCCGAGATACATCACCGCGACGCGGTGGCTCATGCGCTCGACCACCGCGATGTCGTGGGAAATGAAGAGATAGGCAAGGCCCATGCTGGCCTGAAGGTCCAGCATCAGGTTGACGACCTGCGCCTTGACCGAGACGTCGAGCGCCGAGACCGCCTCGTCCGCGACGATAAGCTTCGGCCCGAGCGCGAGCGCGCGCGCGATGCAGATGCGCTGGCGCTGGCCACCGGAGAATTCATGCGGGAAGCGCGCCGCCATGTCGGCGGTCAGGCCGACGCGGACGAGGAGGTCGGCAACCTTCTCTCGTGCCTGCGAAGCCGAGGCGAGCCCGTTGGCCAGCAGCGGCGCCGCGATCGCCGTCCCAACCGACATGCGCGGGTTGAGGCTCGCGAACGGATCCTGGAACACGATCTGCATCCGCTTGCGGAAATCGCGCAAGGTGCGGCCGTTCATGGCAAGGACATCCTGGCCGTCGATCAGCACCGTGCCGGTGTCCGGCTCAACCAGTTTGAGAATCGAGCGTCCCGTCGTCGACTTGCCGCATCCGGACTCGCCGACCAGCGCGAGCGTCTCGCCTGCACGCAGGGTGAACGAGATGTTCTCGACCGCATGCACGCGGCCCGAGACTTTTCCGAACAAGCCTGAGCGGATCGGAAAGCGCGTGGTGAGGTTGGCAACTTCGAGCAACGGACGCTCGGCAGTCGAGACCGTATCCGGCGTCTCCGCCGGCTCGTCCGAAGTCCCAGTCACCTTGTCGACGATCGGAAACCGCATCGGCCGCGGCCGGCCGTCCATCGAACCGAGGCGCGGTACGGCGGCCAGCAGCGCGCGGGTGTAGGGATGCGACGGCGCAGCGAAGATGCGGGAGGTCGCATCAAGTTCTACGGTCTGTCCGCCGTACATCACCACGGTACGGTCCGCGATCTCGGCGACCACGCCCATGTCGTGAGTGATAAAGAGGATCGACATCCCCTCCTCCTGCTGGAGCTCTTTCAGAAGCTCCAGGATCTGCGCCTGGATCGTGACGTCGAGCGCGGTGGTCGGCTCGTCCGCGATCAGGAGCTTCGGCTTGCAGGCGAGCGCCATCGCGATCATCACGCGCTGGCGCATGCCGCCGGAGAAGCGATGCGGATGCTCGTGGAAGCGCGATTTCGCCGCGGGGATGCGGACGCGATCGAGCAAACGGATGGTCTCGGCCTCCGCCGCCGCCCGCGACAGGCCACGATGCTGGATCAGCGCCTCGGCAATCTGGAAACCGATGGTGAGCACAGGATTAAGGCTCGTCATCGGCTCCTGGAAGATCATCGCGACGTCGTTGCCACGGATATCCTTCATGCTCGCTTCAGGCAGGGCCAGCAGATCACGGCCGGCGAGCGTGACGCGTCCCTCGATGCGACCGCTCTCCTGCGGAACGAGCCGCATGATCGAGAGCGCGGTGACGCTCTTGCCCGAGCCGGACTCGCCGACGATCGCCACTGTTTCTTTGGGCGCGATGTCGAACGACACGTTGCGAACGACGGGGACCCACTGCCGCTCGCGCAGGAAGGACGTGGTGAGACCGGCAACCGACAGCACCGGCGCCCGCGCCTCGGCGATGACTTGGTCAGACCTGTTTGCGCCGATGCTCATGCGAGTGTCCTAGTAGCCGCGCGCGCGATCGACACGCCCCGGCAGCTCTTCACCGCGGCGGTGGCGCGCGATGACGTCGAGCACGAAATCGACAGCCGTGTCCGGCGTCGTCATGCTGGCATTGTGCGGCGTCAGAAGAATGCGCGGGTGGTTCCAGAACGGATGCCCCGCCGGCAGCGGTTCCGGATCGGCGACATCGAGGACAGCGCCGGACAGCGCGCCGCTGTCGAGTGCCGCGAGAAAGTCGGCTTCGACGAGATGCCCGCCGCGGCCGACATTGACGAGCCCCGCACCGCGCGGCAGGCGCGCAAACAGATCGGCATTCAGGATACCGCGGGTCTCGTCGGTCAATGGCAGCAGGCAGACGAGAATGTCAGCCTGCGCGAGGAACTCCGGCAGCGCTTCCGCGCCCGCGTAACAGGTGACGCCCTCGATCTCGCGCGGCGAGCGATTCCACCCCGAGAGCGGAAAGCCGAATGCCTTGAGCCGTTCGAGCACCGCCTGGCCGAGTTGGCCGAGTCCCATCACACCGACACGGCGCCGCTTCGCCGGCGTGATCCGGATCTCGCGCCAGACCTGTTCCTTCTGCTGGCTGATGAAATCCAGCAGATCGCGATGCAACGCGAGCACGGCCATGGTGACGTACTCGACCATGGTCTCGGCAATGCCAGGCTCCAGCATGCGGAGAAGCGGAATGTGCGCGGGAAGCTTGTTGGCGTCGAACTGGTCGACGCCGGCGCCGACCGAGAAGACGAGCTCGAGATTGGGAAACGTCGTCGGGATGTCGTCCGGCGGCACCCACGCCACCAGATAGCGAACCTCGTTGGGATCGCCGATGTCAGGCCAGAGGCGGAACGGCACATCGGGCGCGCGCTCCGCGAAGAAGCGCGCCCACTCGGCGCCGCGAACCATGTTGGCCTTGTAGAGAACCGTCATGCCGCAACAGCTCTCAGAACGGGCTGACCGGGGCGAGCCGCCGGCCGTCGATCATGCGTTTGTGGCTGTAGGGCTCGGGATCGACCAGCGGCGTCGCGCCGGTCACGATGTCGGCGGCGAGCTTGCCGGCGGCGGGACCGATGCCAAAGCCGTGGCCGGAGAAGCCGGTCGCGAGGAAGAAGCCCGGCAAGGCATCCACCGGCGAGATCACGGGGATCGTGTCCGGCGTACAATCGATGGTCCCGCCCCAGGCTTCCGCGATCTCGATGTCCTTCAATTCCGGGTTTGCCTTGATCAGCGCGGCAAGCGCCGAATTGACCAGCGACATGTCCGGCGCGGGATCGCGTACGCGCTCCGTCTCAAACGGCGATGGCTTGTCAAAGCTCCAGCTGGTACCGCGCACGAGCTGGTCGAAGAATGACTTGCCGAACGACATCTTCAGACCATTGCGGCGATGCAGATAGGTCGGCCAGAATGTGCGCGCATAGCGGAACAAGTCGGGCGACAGCTCTACCGTGCCGCGGTTGCGAAGCGCCAGGGTGAAGCCGCCGTCGAGACGGCGGCGGATGCAGTAGAAGTCGGTGCCAAGTGCACCCGAGGTGATCTCTGGCCCCGGTGTTGTCCGGCACGCGGTGGCGTTGACGAGGCCGATCGGCAGCTCGATGCCGTGGCGGCGACAGAACAGCGACGACCAAGCACCACCCGACAGCAGCACGGATTGCGTCCGGATGGTGCCCTTCTCGGTGACGACAGCACTGACACGCCCGCCCTGGGTCTCCAGTCCGCGCGCAGCGCAGCCCTGATGGATGGTGACGCCGTGTTTTCGCGCGGCAGTGGCGAGCGCGGGCACGGCCATCGAGGGCTCGGCGCGCCCGTCGCTCGGCGTGTGCAGGCCGCCAACCCATTTGTCGGTATTGCCCGGCATGCGCTCGGCGACCTCGGCAGGCGTCAGCACCGTCGAGTGGACCTGCATCTCGCGCGCGACCGCAGCCCAGCGCTCCCAGCTGGCAAGTTCGTCCTCGCTCTTGGTCAGGAACAGCACGCCGGTGCGGCGGAAGCCGGCATCGACGCCGGCGTCGTTCTGCATGTCCTCCCACAACCGCAGCGCCTCGCGAGCGAGTGGAATTTCCTCGCGCGCGCGGCCCTGCTGGCGGCACCAGCCCCAATTGCGGCTCGACTGCTCGCCGCCGACATGGCCTTTCTCGACGAGGGCGACTGAAAGACCCTTCTTCGCGAGATGATAGGCCGCGGACACGCCGATGACGCCACCTCCAATGACGACGACATCCACCTGCGCCGGCAGGCGTTCGTCGCTGTTTATACGGGTGAGCGGCGGGGACATGATGCACTCCTGGACTTCAGTTCGATCGAGTTCTTGCTCGTCATGAGATGTTCATTCGCGGATCGAGCGCGTCGCGCAGGCCGTCACCGAGGAAGTTGAAGCTCGTGACCGCCAGCGTGATGGCGACGCCCGGCGCGATCGCGAGCCACGGCGCGCTGGTGAGATAGATCTGGGCGTTGTTGAGCATGTTGCCCAAGCTTGCGGCCGGCGGCTGGACGCCATAGCCGAGATAGCTGAGATAGGATTCCAGCAGGATCGCCTTGGCTACGTTCAGCGTCGCCGCCACCACGATCGGAGCGATCGCATTGGGCACGAGCTCGCGGAACATGATCCGCAGGTTCGACGAGCCGAATGCGAGCGCAGCAACCGCAAACTCGCGTTCCCGCAGCGAGCGCACCTGGGCCTCGACGACGCGGGCCACCCACATCCAGGCGGTCGCCGCGATCAGCACGGTGGTGGTGACGAGACCGGGCTCGGTGAGCGCCGCGAGCGCCAGCAGCAGAAAGATCGTCGGAAAGCACAGCACCGCATCGACGAGCCGCATCAGGACCGCGCCGACCACGCCGCCATAGAAGCCGGCAAAGGCGCCGACGACGATGCCGACGGCCATTGCGATCACCATCGCGACGATGCCGATCGTGAGCGAGACGCGTCCGCCCATCATCAGCCGCGCGAGCACGTCACGGCCGAGCTCGTCGGTGCCGAGGATATG
>JAEYRD010000139.1 GCA_023435725.1 Pseudomonadota bacterium
GACCTGCTCCGCCACCGCCGGCTGCGCGGCCGGCACCGCCGCCGCCACCCCGGATGGCCGTGGCGCCGCCTCCGCGTCCGGCAGCACCGCCGCCGCGTCCTGCGGCACCGGCCCCGAAGAAGTGCCCGCCGAACCAGCCCAAGTGCTAGGTCGCAGCTAGGGCGCGGCGTGGTCTTTACGGAATGGGCCTTCGGCGGGCGAAAACCGGCCCCCGAAAGGCCCTTATTTCCTTGCTTCTGCCCGAAATGGCGCTATATAGCGCGCCATCTCACACGGAAACATGGCTCACAAGGCCGTCCGGTGGCAGCCGGGGCGAGAACGCTCCGTCTTGCTCACACGTTTCCGGAGGAACCAACCGGAGAATTAGAACGATGGCGCTACCCGACTTCACCATGCGTCAGCTGCTCGAAGCTGGCGTTCACTTTGGTCACCAGTCTCACCGCTGGAATCCGAAAATGGCTCCGTTCATTTTCGGTGCTCGCAACAACATCCACATCGTCGACCTCGCGCAGACCGTGCCGATGCTGCACACCGCCCTGCAGGCGGTCAGCGACACCGTCGCCAAGGGCGGCCGCATCCTGTTCGTCGGCACCAAGCGCCAGGCGCAGGACGGCGTCGCGGACGCTGCCAAGCGCTGCGCGCAGTATTTCGTCAATTCGCGCTGGCTCGGCGGCACGCTGACCAACTGGAAGACGATCTCGGCCTCGATCAAGCGCCTGCGTCACCTCGACGAGGTCCTGTCGGGCGGCGAAGCCAATTCGTACACGAAGAAGGAGCGCCTGACGCTTCAGCGTGAGCGCGACAAGCTCGACCGCTCGCTCGGCGGCATCAAGGATATGGGCGGTCTGCCCGACCTGATCTTCGTGATCGACACCAACAAGGAAGACATCGCGATCCAGGAAGCCCAGCGGCTCAACATCCCGGTCGCCGCGATCGTCGACACCAATTCGGATCCCAAGGGCATCACCTACGTGGTGCCGGGTAATGACGACGCCGGCCGTGCGATCGCGCTCTATTGCGATCTGATCGCGCGTGCGGCGATCGACGGCATCTCGCGCGCCCAGGGCGATTCGGGAATCGACATCGGCGCGTCGGCTCGTCCGCTCGCAGAAGATCTGCCGGCTGCCTCGTCGAGCGGCTTCCAGGGCCTTGCCGGTCCGCGCGGCACCGCCGACGATCTCAAGAAGCTCCCGGGCGTGTCGGGTGCGATCGAGAAGAAGTTCAACGACCTCGGCATCTTCCACTACTGGCAGCTCGCCGAGCTCGACCACGACACCGCGCACACGATCGGCGAAGAAGTCGGTCTGCCCAGCCGCGCGGATGCCTGGGTGGCCAAGGCCAAGGCGCTGACCGCGGAAGCGGAATAGTCAAAAAGAGCGATGGGTTGGCCGGATGGGATCCGGCCACCATTTCATTCAGTTGACGCGAATTCCTGAGATGGACCGCGGCGGGGGCAATTGGATTGCCGCGCCGCGGCAAACCGGCAGGCAAGAAGGATTTTCAACGATGGCAACGATCACAGCTGCGATGGTCAAGGACCTGCGCGAGTCGACCGGCGCGGGCATGATGGACTGCAAGGCCGCGCTGACCGAAAACGACGGCAACATGGAAGCGGCGCAGGATTGGCTCCGCAAGAAGGGGCTGTCCAAGGCCGCCAAAAAGTCGGGCCGCGTCGCGGCCGAAGGCCTGATCGGCGCGCTCACCAAGGGCACCAAGGGCGTCGTGGTCGAGGTCAACTCCGAGACCGACTTGGTCGCGCGCAACGGCCAGTTCCAGGGCCTCGTCAAGATGATCGCCCAGGTCGCATTCGACGTCGGCGCCGATGTCGAGAAGATCAAGGCCGCCAAGGTCGGCGACGTCACGATCGAAACTGCGGTCAATGACGCGATCGCCACCATCGGCGAGAACATGACGCTGCGCCGCGCCGCTTCGCTCGAAGTGAGCCAGGGCGTCGTGTCGCACTACGTCCACGGCGCGGTCATCGACGGCGCCGGCAAGATGGGCGTGATCGTGGCGCTGGAATCGCCCGGCACGGCCGACGAGCTCGCAGCGCTCGGCCGCCAAATCGCGATGCATGTCGCCGCCGCCAACCCGCTTGCGCTCGATCCGTCCGGCCTCGATCCGGCGGTCGTCAAGCGCGAGAAGGACGTGCTCGCCGACAAATATCGTCAGCAGGGCAAGCCCGAGAACGTGATCGAGAAGATCGTCGAGTCGGGCCTGAAGACCTACTACAAGGAAGTCTGCCTGCTCGAGCAGGCCTTCATCCACGACACCGGCAAGTCGGTGGCGCAGGCGGTGAAGGAGGCCGAAGGCAAGGTCGGCGGTACGGTGAAGATCGCTGGCTTTGTGCGCTATGCTCTCGGCGAGGGAATCGAGAAGCAGGAAAGCGACTTCGCGGCCGAGGTCGCGGCGGCCAGCGGCAAGAAGTAAGCGCCGGAATGTTCCTTCCGGCGTGCCGCCGGAAGCGGCGCCCGGACAAGGAAAAGTGCTCATGACTGATCCGGTCTATCGTCGCGTCGTGATCAAGCTGTCCGGCGAATACCTCGCGGGACAGCAGGGGTTTGGCATCGATCAGCCGACCGTAGACCGGGTTGCGGACGATCTGATCGCTGCCCGCCATCTCGGCACCGAGGTTGCGGTCGTGATTGGCGGCGGCAACATCGTGCGCGGTGTGGAGGTGTCTTCCCGCGGCGTGTCGCGCCCGACGGGCGACACCATGGGCATGCTCGCCACCATGATGAACTGCCTCGCGCTGGAAGCGGCGATCGAGCGCAAGGGCACGCCGGCGCGTACGCTGTCGGCCTTCGTCATGCCCGAGATTTCCGAACTGTTCACCCGCACCGCGGCGCACAAATACCTCGCCGAGGGCCGGATCGTGCTGCTTGGCGGCGGAACCGGCAATCCGTTCTTCACCACCGACACGACCGCCGTGCTCCGTGCCGCCGAGATCGGCGCGCAGGCGGTCCTGAAGGCGACCAATGTCGACGGCGTCTATTCGGCCGATCCGAAGAAGGATCCGGCCGCCACGAGGTTCGACCGGCTGACGCATTCGCAGGCGATCGAGGGCGGCTACAAGGTGATGGATGCGACCGCCTTCGCGCTTGCCCGCGAGACGTCGCTGCCTATCATCGTGTTCTCGATCGCGGAGCCGGGTTCGATCGGCGCGATTCTGCGTGGCAGCGGCCACGGAACCATCGTCGCCGGCTGACGGCTCATCGGTCGCGCCCTGAGGAAGGGGGCGGGAGAGGTCGCCGGGATTTTGAAGGAGAAGCGAGATGGCCACGGGTAGTTTCGACATCAACGAAGTGAAGCGCCGCATGCAGGGCGCCGTCCAGTCGCTCAAGCACGAGCTTGGCGGCCTGCGTACCGGCCGCGCGTCGGCTTCGATGCTCGACCCGGTCCAGGTCGAGGCTTATGGCAGTCACATGCCGCTCAACCAGCTCGCCACCGTCAGCGTGCCGGAGCCGCGGCTGATCTCGGTGCAGGTCTGGGACAAGTCGATGGTGAAGCCGGTCGAGAAGGCGATCGTCGATTCCAATCTTGGTCTGTCGCCTGCGACCGAAGGCCAGGTCCTGCGTCTGCGCATTCCCGAGCTCAACGAGGAGCGCCGCAAGGAGCTCGTCAAGGTCGCGCATAAATACGCGGAAGCCGCCAAGGTCGCCGCGCGCCACGTCCGCCGCGACGGTCTTGACGTTCTCAAGAAGCTCGAGAAGAACCACGAGATGTCGGAGGACGATCAGAAGCGTCACGCCGATGATGTGCAGAAGGCGACCGACGGCACGATCGCCGAGATCGACCAGCTGCTTGCTGCCAAGGAAAAAGAAATCCTCACCGTCTAAGGCCGCCTCATGTCCAACGCCGCCGCGCCCGCAACGGAAGGACCCGACCGGTCTGACGCGCCTGCGCATGTCGCCATCATCATGGATGGCAACGGGCGTTGGGCGGCCGCGCGCGGCCTGCCGCGTGCGGAGGGACATCGCCGCGGTGTGGAGGCCTTGCGCCGCGTAGTTCGTGCCTCGCACGAGCTCGGCATCCGCTATCTCACCATATTCTCGTTCAGCTCGGAGAACTGGTCGCGTCCGGCGAGCGAGATCGGCGATCTCTTCGGCCTGCTCAGGCGCTTCATCCGCAACGATCTCGCGAGCCTGCATCGTGACGGCGTCAAGGTCCGCATCATCGGCGAGCGCGAAGGGCTCGAGGGCGATATCTGCGCGCTCCTGAACGAGGCGGAGGAACTGACGCGCGACAACACGCGCCTGACGCTCGTCGTCGCCTTCAACTATGGCTCGCGGCAGGAGATCGCGAAAGCGGCGCAGAAGCTCGCGCGCGAAGTCGCGGAGGGCAGGCGCACTCCTGACACGATCGACGCCGAGACACTCGGTGCCCATCTCGATGCGCCCGACATTCCGGATCCCGATCTCATCATCCGCACCAGCGGCGAGCAGCGTTTGTCCAATTTCCTGATGTGGCAGGCCGCCTATAGCGAGCTCGTGTTCGTGCCGATCCACTGGCCCGATTTCGACAAGGCGGCGCTGGAGAGCGCGATCGCCGAATTTGCCAGGCGCGAGCGCCGTTTCGGCGGCCTGGTCGCGAAAAACGCCTCGTGAGCGAACCCGACGCCGCACCGGCGGGCTCTCAGCCTGCCCAGAGCAATCTCGTGCTGCGAGTCCTCGCGGCGCTGGTGCTGGCGCCGCTCGCCATTGCGCTCGCTTATGCCGGCGGCTGGCTGTGGGCGCTTCTCGTCACCCTGGTGGCGATCGGGCTGTTCGCGGAATGGCTGATGGTGGTGGGCGCCGGCTCAGTCGCGCTGACCGCCGCGGGCACGATCGTCCTCGCCATCATGGGCTTCTGCGTTGCCTTCGGCGCGCTCAAGACCGCTGTCATCACTGGCCTCATTGGCGGCGCGATCGTGACGGTGATCGCGCGGGGCAAATTCGTCTGGGCGGCTGCCGGATTTGCCTATGCATCGGCGGCGCTGCTGGCCTCGATCCTGGTGCGGCAGGATCTCGTGAACGGCTTCGCCGCGCTGATGTTCGTGCTGCTCGTGGTGTGGGCGACCGACATCGGCGGTTATTTCGCCGGTCGCGGCCTTGGCGGGCCGAAGCTGTGGCCGCGCGTGAGCCCGAAGAAGACCTGGGCCGGAGCGGTCGGCGGCTTTGCCGCGAGCCTTGCGGTTGCGGCCGGCTTTGCCGCGTTCGGCCTCGGAAAGGCGGTTCCACTGCTGCTCGTCAGCGCCGTCCTGTCGGTGGTGTCGCAACTCGGCGATCTCTTCGAATCCGCGGTCAAGCGGCGCTTCGGGGTCAAGGATTCCAGTCACTTAATTCCCGGCCATGGTGGGCTTATGGACCGCCTGGACGGCTATGTCGCCGCCATCCTGATGGCATGGATTATCGGCTTCCTCCGCCATGGTGTGCATAGCGCTGGAAGCGGTCTTATGGTTTGGTGAAGATATGAGCGCGGTCCCATTGCGTAACAACAAGGCTGCGGCGTCCGCCGTCCGCAGCGTCACGGTCCTCGGTGCCACCGGCTCGATCGGCGACAGCACGATGGATCTGCTGCGCGCCTCTCCCGAGCGCTACCGTGTCGAGGCGCTGACGGCGAACGGTAACGTCGAAGCGCTGGCGAAGCTCGCGAAGGAATTTTCCGCGCGCTATGTCGCGATCGCCGACACCTCCAAGCTCGGTGAGCTCAAGGCCGCGTTGGCGGGAACGAGCACCGAATGCGGCGCCGGTGAAAGCGCGGTGATCGAGGCCGGCGCGCGTCCGGCCGATTGGGTGATGGCAGCCGTCAGCGGCGCGGCCGGACTGAAGCCGGCGCTGGCGGCGGTCGATCGCGGTGCCCATGTCGCGCTCGCCAACAAGGAATGTCTCGTCTGCGCCGGCGATTTCTTCATGCAGCGCGCGGCGAAAGCGGGCGCCTGCATCCTGCCGGCCGATTCCGAGCACAATGCGCTGTTCCAGGCACTCAGCTCAGGCAATCGCGATGAGCTCGTTCGCGTCATCATCACGGCTTCGGGCGGCCCGTTCCGGACCTGGAAGAGCGCCGACATCGAGCAGGCGACGCTCGCCCAGGCGCTGAAGCATCCGAACTGGAGCATGGGCCAGAAGATCACGATCGATTCCGCCTCGATGATGAACAAGGGGCTCGAGGTGATCGAGGCGTCCTATCTGTTCGCGCTGAGCCCGGACGAGATCGACGTCCTCGTTCATCCGCAGTCGATCATCCACGGCATGGTCGAGTTCTCGGACTGCTCGGTGGTGGCCCAGCTTGGCGCGCCCGACATGCGCACGCCGATCGCGCACTGCCTCGGCTGGCCAGACCGTATCAAGGGGCCGGCGGCCAAGCTCGATCTGGCCAAGATCGGCCAGCTGACCTTCGAGGCGCCGGACTTCGAGCGCTTCCCCGGCCTGCGGCTCGCCTACGACGCGCTCCGGACCGGGAAGGGGGCGACCACGGTCTACAACGCCGCCAACGAGGTTGCGGTCGCCGCCTTCATCGCCGGCAAGATCCGGTTCGGCGCCATTGCCCGCCTGGTCGAGGCGACGCTGGAGGATTGGATCCGCGGCGGGAATCAGGCGCCGCTGACCTCCGCCGACGATGCGATCGCCGTTGACCATGTTGCGCGAAATAGGGCTGCCGCCCTATTGCCTCAAATTGCCTTAAAGGCATCCTAGATGGTTCGGGACCAGGGCCTTGCGGCGCTGGATAAGGGAATTCGATGATCGACTTTTTTGTCCATAGTTTCAATACGTTGAGCCATGGGCTCCTCGGCTACGTGGTTCCCTTCCTGTTCGTCCTGACCATTGTCGTGTTCTTCCACGAACTCGGCCATTTTCTGGTCGCGCGCTGGGCGGGCGTTCGCGTGTTAACCTTTTCGCTCGGTTTCGGACCTGAGCTGGTCGGCTTCAATGACCGCCATGGCACCCGCTGGAAGATTTCGGCGATTCCGCTGGGCGGCTACGTCAAGTTCTTCGGCGACGAGAGCGAGGCCTCGACCCCCTCGGCCGAGACGCTTGCGGCCATGACGCCGGAGGAGCGCGCCGGCAGCTTCCACCACAAGAAGGTCGGCCCGCGCGCCGCCATCGTCGCGGCCGGACCGATCGCCAATTTCATCCTCGGCGCGCTGATTTTCGCCGGCATGGCACTGTACTACGGCAAGCCGAGCACGATCGCGCGCGTCGACGGCGTCGTCGCCGATGGCGCTGCCGCTGCGGCCGGGTTCAAGATCGGCGACGTCGTTGTCCAGATCGACGGCAAGCCGATCGAGAGCTTTGCCGACATGCAGCGAATCGTTGCGATGAACGCCGGTTCGGCGCTTGCTTTCCAGGTCAAGCGGGACGGCGCCATCGTGTCGCTGACCGCAACGCCGGCACTGCTCGAGCGCAAAGATCCCTTCGGCAACAGTCACCGTGTCGGCGTGCTCGGCGTCGAGCACAAGTCGCAGGCCGGCGAGGCCTCGACCGCGCCGGTCGGGGTCGGCGAGGCCCTCAAGATCGGGGTCGAGCAGGTCTGGTTCATCATCACCAGCACCTTCAAGTTCCTGGGCTCGCTGTTCGTCGGACAAGGCAATCCCAACGAGGTCAGCGGTGTCCTCGGCATCGCGAAGATGTCGGGGCAGGCGGCCAGCGCCGGGTTCCAGTTCGTGATCAATCTGTGCGCGGTGCTGTCGGTGTCGATCGGCCTGCTGAATCTGTTTCCGATCCCGCTGCTCGATGGTGGTCACCTTATGTTCTATGCGGCGGAAGTCGTCCGCGGCCGGCCCTTGTCCGAGCGGACTCAGGAGATGGGATTCCGAATCGGGCTGGGCTTGGTGCTGATGTTGATGGTGTTTGCGACCTACAACGACATCCTGCGGATGGCCGCTTCCTGATCGGGGCTTTTTTGTGGCGTTGCTGTTGAGCAACGTCTTGGAATGAAATTGAAATTGCGGCGCGCTCGGCCGTTTGCGGCGTCGGTGAAATTGGCTACAAGCGGCCTGAACTTGGGGAATCTCCCAGACCGGCGTTGGGGTTGGGTCTGGTACGGAATGATAAGGGCGCGTTGCGCATGAAGTTTGGACTGCGACTCCGGGGGAGCTTGCTCGCAACCCTGATCATGTTCGGCGCGCCGGTGGTTGCCCCGGTCGGGGCTGTTTTTATGTCCTCGTCTGCGCTCGCTCAGACCGTTCAGTCGATTTCCGTCGAAGGGAATCGCCGCGTCGAGGTGGAGACGATCCGCTCCTATTTCAAGCCGGGCCCCGGCGGTCGCCTCGATCAAGGCGCGATCGATGACGGCCTGAAGGCGCTGATCGCCACCGGCCTGTTCGAGGACGTCCGTCTCGGCCAGAGCGGCGGCCGCCTGACCGTGACGGTGGTTGAGAACCCGGTGATCGGCCGGGTTGCCTTCGAGGGCAACAAGAAGGTCAAGGA
>JAEYRD010000168.1 GCA_023435725.1 Pseudomonadota bacterium
TCCCGAAGATCAGTCGAAAGAGGTCGAACCATCCGATGCTGGCCTCCGATCCAGCCAGCATCTTGAATCACAAACCGTCGCCCGACGGAATCCCTCCCGATTCAATTAATCGATGAACCGCTCTAGATGATGGGCACGGCGTACCCACAACGTCATTGCTTCGCTGCGCGCGCAATGACGAGGAAGCGTCAGTGTGCGCTCACATCAATCGAGGTTGAGGAGAGATGGTAGGCACGACGCTATCCGCCTACGGCGCTTGCCACGATCTATCGCGCCGTCATTCCGCGAGGCTGGGTTGCCACGCCGATGGCGAGGCAGGCGCGGCAGCAACGCGCGACGCCCGGCCCAGCCACTCGAGATAGACCTTCACCGCCCAGATCGAGGCTGCGGCGACCGCGATGCCGCCGGCAACGTCGATGAGGTAATGCGCGCCGATCGTCGGCGTCGCCGCGATCATCAAGAGGTTGAGCGCGGCCGCGATGCCGCCGATGCCGCGCACCGGCCACAGCGCCCACATGTAGAGCACGGCGGATGCGGCGTGAAAGCTCGGAAACGAGACGATGCCCGAGAGAAAGAACAGACGGAGCTCGTGCAGGCTGCCGTCGCGAAGTGCGAGGATGTCGCGCAATTGTCCGGCATAGATCGCGGTGTCGATCTCGGGGAAGTGCGCGGCCGGCAGTTGCAGTCCGTAATAGGTACCGATCGCCGGCACCACGGCGGAGATCGCGATGGTGACCGCGAGCGCAAGGCTCATTGCGAGCATGAACAATTGCAGCCGCACATAACGCGCTGTCAGGGCCAGCACGACGGGGATGCCGAGCAGCAGCCATTTGACCAGTCCGTAGCCGCGGGCAAGACAGTCTGCGAGCCAGGGATGGTCGTTGACATATCGTGCGATCGGTTCGGGATCGAGCCCGAGCGCGCGGTCGATCGCAAGCAGCGCCTGGTCCTGGAGCGGCCAGTTCAACTTGCCCGCCACGTAGCTGAGCGGTCCGACGATGGCGCAGGTGAGAATGATCTGTCCGATCGTGCCGAGCGAAAACACAAGCTTCGGATCCGCAAGTTCGCCTTTGACCATGCGATGGCAATAGGCCACCGCAAGCAGGAACGCGGCGATTGCCAGCGTCACGCCGTAGGCGACCGGCTCGAGACCGAGATCAGTGATGGGGAGGCCAAGCGCCAGTAGGCTGCCCATGGCTGCGATGGGAAGCCAGTTCAGGTGGAAGAGCCGCCAGGCGGTCCGGGCGTCCGTGTCGACCATGCTGCACCGATGGGGATCGCAGTACCGAAGTACAGTCGCGGATCTGGCCTAAAATGGCGGTAACGATCGTGGTCAGCTCTTCATCAATTCGTTCGGCGCATTCTTAGCTATTGGCGCCCCGCGCCTGTGGCGTGACGCTTCACGCATTTGCATCTTGTCATCCACTCTGAATAGTTGTTCACTCCTTGCGGGGCGATTTGCAGCGAATTGAGTGACGAAGCGTTCGGCCGCAGGGCGTGCGGCCGGCGTGAGGGACAGGAAGCGCGCCATGGTTTATCGGCGAACGCATCAAGTGGTTAAGCGCCTTGCGGCGCGGCGCAGTGCGATACTGGCAGCGGCCCGGGAGGCTGCGGCGGAAGGCGGGATGGCGGCGGTGCAAATTGCGCCGGTCGCGGTCCGGGCCAGTGTCGCGGCCGGGACGGTCTACCGTTACTTCCCTTCCAAGGCCGAGCTGATCTCCGAATTGATCGCCGAGGTATCCCGCGACGAGCTCGCGGCGATCCGCCGGGCGGCCGACGCCGCGCCCGGCCCGTCCTCGGCGCTGGCCGCCGCCGTGACCACCGTGGCGGTCCATACCCTGTCGCAGCGCAGGCTGGCCTGGGGCATTCTGGCCGAGCCGGTCGATGTCGACGTCAGCGCCTCCCGCCTGGCGAGCCGGCGCGAGATCGCGGGCGAGATCGCCTCGAGGATCGATGCTGCCGTGCGCGCCGGTCACCTGCCGGCGCAGGACACCGCGCTTGCCGCGACCGCGCTGCTGGGCGCGTTGCATGAGGCGCTGGTCGGGCCGCTCGCACCTGACAATCTCGACGATACCGCCAGGATGCGGGATGCGGTGCAGACCGTGACGCTGCTCGCGCTGCGCGCTGTCGGTGTCATGGATGCCCGCGCCCGCGGTCTTGTGGTGCAGCAGACGCTGCTGCCGACCACGAAGGCGCTGGTGGGGGCGTAGAATCGAAGCGCGATCGGGGCGGGGGCCTCATTGCGCTCAGTCCGTTGCCTGAACACGCCTTTTGGGAAAAACGCCGCAAGCTCGCCGGACTAACCGGCTACTTTGCATGGGGTTGTTTTCGACATTTTAGTCTGCCGCGCGCCGGCGAACCTACATATTCGCGTCGCCCTCGGGCCCGACCGAAGCGATACGCACCATGTTCGTGGTGCCGGGAATGCCGAGCGGCACGCCGGCGACGATGATCACGCGCTGGCCGGCGCGGACGAAGCCGTCGCGGAACGCAATCTTGCCGGCGCGGCTCACCATGTCGTCCTGATCGCGGGCGTCTTCCGCCACCACGCAATGCACGCCCCAGACGACGGCGAGCCGGCGTCCGGCGGTGATGTTCGGCGTGATCGCAACGATCGGCGGCTTCGGCCGCTCGCGCGCGACGCGCGTGGCGGTCGAGCCCGAACTGGTCCAGCAGATCAGGGCGGGAAGATCCAGCGTCTCGGCGATCTGCCGTGCGGCGTCGGCGATGGCGTCGCCGGCAGTGGCTTCGGGCGAGGGGCGCTGGGCTGCGACGACGGAGCGATAGGTCGGGTCGCGCTCGACCTCCTCGCCGATGCGGTTCATGGTCGAGACCGCCTCGACCGGGAATTTGCCGGCCGCCGATTCCGCCGACAGCATGATGGCGTCGGCGCCTTCGTAGACGGCAGTGGCGACGTCGGAGACTTCGGCACGGGTCGGCACCGGCGACTGGATCATCGATTCCAGCATCTGCGTCGCGATCACCACCGGCTTGCCGGCGCGGCGCGCCATCCGGGTCATCTGCTTCTGCAGGCTCGGTACCCGTTCCAGCGGCAGTTCGACGCCGAGGTCGCCGCGCGCCACCATCAGCGCGTCGGAGGCCTCGATGATGTCGGCGAGGCGGTCGATCGCCTGCGGCTTCTCGATCTTGGCCATCACCGCGGCGCGGCCGCGGATCATCTTCTTGGCCTCGAGCACGTCGTCGGCGCGCTGCACGAAGGACAGTGCGATCCAGTCGACGCCGGTGACCAGCGCGGCCTCGAGATCGGCCTTGTCCTTCGTCGTCATTGCCGAGACCGGCAGGTCGGTGTCGGGCAGGCTGACGCCCTTGCGGTCGGACATCCGGCCGCCGACCACGACACGCGTTACCGCATGCTCTTTCGAGGTCTCCTCCGCGATCAGGCGCACCTTGCCGTCGTCGAGCAGCAGCGTATGGCCGGGCCGCAGCGCAGCCAGAATCTCGGGATGCGGGAGATTGACGCGCGTGGCATCGCCCGGGGTCTTGTCGGAATCGAGCGTGAAGGTCTGGCCGTTCTGGAGCAGGACCGCGCCTTCGGCGAAGGCGCCGAGCCTGAGCTTGGGGCCCTGGAGGTCGACCAGGATGCCGATCGGACGGCCGTAGCTGCTCTCGACGTTGCGGATCGTCGCCACCAGTTCCCGCATCTTGTCATGCGGGGTGTGGCTCATGTTGATACGAAACAGGTCGGCGCCGGCCTCGAACAGGCGGCGGATCATCGCGAGGTCTGAAGAGGCGGGTCCCAGGGTCGCGAGAATCTTGATACGGCGGAGACGCCTCATGGCTTGCTTCCAGACGGGGGCGGGGCAGCGGCTGGCGGGAGGCCAGGTGCGGCGGGGGGCGTACCACCGGGCGGGCCATTGGGCAAACCCGGAACGCCGCCCGGGCCAACCGGGCCTGGCAGGCCCGGCACGCGCTGCTGTTGTGACGGCTGCTCGTTGGCATCGGTGAGTTGCACCGTCCAGGCGCGCTGTTCGCCGGTATCGACCTCGAAATAGCCGGTCCGGTCATAGCCGCGCGCCAGGCAGTCCTCGGTGCCGCGAATGGTGAATTCCTTGTCGCGCGAGCACATGAAGGCCTGGCCCGACCATTCGCCGCCGCGGTCATAGTCGATGGCGTAGATGTAATAGTAGCGGGCGACCAGCGTGCCCCGCAGCAGGGTCTCGCAGGAGCGGGAGGAGATGTTCCACCAGCCCTCGGTGGTCCAGCCCTCGGCGTCCTTGTAGCCCAGCGCGATGCCGACCCGGCTCGAGGTGTTGTTGCAGAGGCGGAAATCGGCGGAAGCCGGGCTGGTCCAGAGGCACAGCAGGGCAACCGCCAGCACCGGGACCAACCGGGCGAGCAGGCGAAGGGGAGAGCGAGGAGATTCGGCGATCATTGTCGCGGAAGCTATATCAGATCATTGACGATTTGGCGTAGAGGCGGGAACCGCCTCAGGGCCGGTGATCGGCTCGTTTGCCCCGCGATATGGCAAAATCTGTGACAGGACCCACCTGATCCCGTAAGGGTGACCCCCAACGGGGGCAGAGCCAATCTAGAGCCAGGGGATCCAGCTATGGCTATCGACGACAAAACCAGAACGGAGCTCGAGGCGGCGGCTTTCCGGCGCCTCGTCGATCATCTGCGCAGCCGGACGGACGTCCAGAACATCGACCTGATGAATCTGGCGGGTTTCTGCCGCAACTGCCTGTCCAACTGGCTCAAGGACGCCGCCGACGCCCAGGGCGTCGCCTTGAGCAAGGACGAGAGCCGGGAGGCCGTCTACGGCATGCCCTACGAGACCTGGAAGTCGAAATACCAGGGCGCGGCGACGCCCGAGCAGCTCGAGGCGATGAAGAAAGTCCACCCCGGGCATGGGCACTGAACGGCCTCGTCTTTGTCCCGACGCGCTGAGTCGCACCACACAACAGCTTTCTTTGGCACGCCGCAGGAAGGTGTGGGCGCGCTGTGGACGAGCGCGATGCTGCCTTGAACGTAGGGGGCACCAACCCTAAGGGTCTAGCCAGCACGCGCGGTGACGATGCCGGCGTCACTTCGTTTTGCCAGTTCCATTGGGAGTACCAAGATGGCCACCTCCGCCGCCGTCCGCGACGACGAGCCCGCGACGAAATTTGCCAAGGACCAGCTCAAATCCATCATCGAGCGCATCGAGCGGCTGGAGGAAGAGAAGAAGGCGATCTCCGACGACATCCGCGACGTCTATGCCGAGAGCAAGGGCAACGGCTACGACGTCAAGGCGCTGCGCACCATCGTGCGCCTGCGCAAGCAGGACCCGAACGAGCGCGCCGAGGCCGAGACGATTCTCGAGACCTACATGCAGGCGCTGGGGATGCTGTGAGGCGTCGAGGCCTGGCGCCGGCCGGGCCGTTCTGAGCGCTGCGGGGGGCTGGCCGAGTCTGCTCCTGGAGCATGGCCAGTTTGGGCAAAACCCGTTCGTCTGCTAGAATGCTCGGTGAAGGGACCGAGCAATGGACGTGCCTGGACCAGAGCGCAGGCTCGCCGCGGTCCTCGCCGCTGACATGGTCGGCTTTAGTCGGCTCATGGAGGTCGACGAGGCAGGGACGCTCGCGCGCCTCAAGACTCACCGGATCGAACTCATCGACCCGGCGATAGCGAAGAATCACGGCCGCATCATCAAGACGACGGGCGACGGTCTGCTGGTGGAATTCCACAGTGTCGTCGATGCCGTGCTGTGTGCGGCCGAGGTTCAGCAGCGGATGGTCCGGCGCAATGCCGACGTCCCGCCACCGCGATGGATACAGTTCCGCATCGGCATCAATCTGGGAGACGTGATCGTCGACCAGAACGATATTTTCGGTGACGGCGTCAACGTGGCGTCACGGCTGGAGGCACTGGCCGAGCCGGGAGGCATCTGCATCTCGAGCGCGGTGCGCGAGCAAATCGGCCAGCGCCTTGATGGCTTCGAATTCGAGGATCTCGGCGAACAGAGCGTCAAGAACATCGCGCGTCCCATCCACGTCTTCCGGATTCGGCTCGACCAGCGGGCGTCCGGCGCGACGGCCACGGCGGCAGGGGCTTCGAAGAAGCCGTCCATAGCCGTATTGCCCTTCGCCAACATGAGCGGCGATCCCGAGCAGGAGTTCTTTGCCGACGGTTTGACCGAAGACATCATTACGGAGCTCTCACGCTTCCACGAGCTGCTTGTCATCTCCCGCAACTCGACCTTCGTGTACAAGGGCAAGGCGGTAAAGGTGCAAGAGGTCGCCCGCGAATTCGGCGTCGACTACGTCATCGAGGGAAGTGTGCGTAAGGTCGGAGATCGCGTCCGCGTCACCGTGCAACTGATCGATGCGGAAACCGACCGGCACATTTGGGCCGAACGCTATGACGGCGAGCTGCGGGACATCTTCGCCATTCAGGACGAAATGACGCGGGCGATCGCTGCAACGCTCCCCGGCCGCGTCGAGGCCGCCAGGCACGACAGGGCGAAGCGCAAGCCGACCGACAACATGGCGGCCTACGAATGCGTGCTGGCCGCAAAGCTGCTGCACCATCGCTCGAACCGGGAAGACAATTCGCAATCGTTGCGCCTACTCGACCGGGCCATCGCGCTCGATCCGAACTACGCGCACGCACATGCGTGGAAGGCCTGCGTTCTCGGCCAGACCTGGGTCTACGGCTGGTGCGCGGATCGAGATGCGACCTTCCAGCAGGTGTCGTCAGAACTGGAGATCGCGCTGGCGCTCGACGACAATGACAGCGACGTCCATCGGATTCTCGCTGCACTGAATCTGAACCGCGACGATCATGAGAAGTCCACCTACCATCAGGAGCGGGCGCTCGCACTCAACCCGAACTACGACCTCGTCGTGGTGCAACAGGGCGAATTGCTGACCTGGCTGGGCCGGCCCGAGGAAGGCATCGATTGGATCAAGAAGGCCATGCGGCTCAATCCTTATCATCCGGAACGTTTCTGGAGCCATCTCGGGCGCGCGTATTATTGTGCCGAGAAGTACGCTGAGGCGGCTCAGGCCTTCTCACGGATCACACGGCCCGATCATGCCCATCACGCCTTCCTTGCTGCGATCTTCGCGCAAATGGGCAACGCGGTTGCGGCGGGGGCCCACACGGCGGAAGTCCTCAAGCGCGAACCGGCATTTTCGGTGGCGACCCACCTCACGACGCAGCACTACAAGCGGGATGTTGATCGTCAACGCTACGAGTCCGGCCTGCTCAAGGCTGGCCTGCCGGCCTGATCCGAAGCCCTGGGCGTCATTCGGACACGGCAAGGACAGTGAGTCCCTTCGTCTCGCCGCCGGGCGCCTGGAAATCAATCCGCTGTCCTGCAGACAACCCAATAAGCGCCGCTCCGACGGGCGTGAGGATCGAGACGCGATTACGTTCGATGTTCGCCTCGTGCGGATAGACCAGCACGATTGCTCGGATCGCGCCAGATCCTTCGTCCCGGTAGGTCGCCTCGGAGCCCATCCTGATGACGCCATGCAAATCCGTCTCGGACGGGACCACAGTCGCACGGTCCAGTTCCCGAGCCAGAAACTGAGCGACACGCGGAAAAATCTCCATCGTTGAGTCCGCGAGCGAGGTGAGGCGCCGCAGATCGCCTTCACTGATCCTGATTGATGGAAGCGCAAGCTCTTTGTTGCCGGCGACGTTTGTTTCAAGATTGTTCATGTGCTTCTCCTTTCTTATCAAGCGGCCGTCGGCCCCGGATCGTCGCCGGGCGATGATGGTCTCACGGTCGTGACGTGCCGAAACAAGGGCACCACATTCGGCCCCGATCGGCTCACGCTCTGCACAGTTACGAGGTTGCGGCATCCTCCGACGGAGTAGGGCATCCGATCGCCCGCTCGCAGCCCGAGAAGGGCCGCGCCTAACGGCGACAGAACCGAGATGCGCGAGGGATACGCCGAACATTCCTCGGGCCAAACCAATTGCACGGTTCGGGGTGGACCACCCCAGTTTGTCCGGTACGTCACCCATGATCCGAGGGTGACCAGGGATGTGACCTCGCTTGCTTCGTCGGATATGATCTTGGCGCGGTTGATTTCGCCTGCGAGGAAGATCCCGGTTACGTCCCCCTGTTGAGCCGCGATGCGTGCGAGCTTTTCCAGGCGGGGATAATCGGATGCGGCGAGTGCGATTTTCGGAAGCGGCTGCACGGCAAACTCCTTCTGCTTCAACGAGCCGACCTTGGTCGGTAAGTCAAAAAGCTTGGAAAAGAGCCCGGACGGCGCGACAGCCGTCCGGCTAACCGCCTGCTTGAAGGCGACCGGCGTGCAGACCAAAGCGCGCGATGCGCGGATCAATGTCGACGAAATAGGTCATGACAAAATCAAGTATAGGTATTGTCTGCTCCAGACGCATTGCGGCCAAACCGCGCAGCCTTGAGCGTTTAGACGGCTATGCCCTGACCGAGAATCGATCGAACGGCGTCGACGCGTTCGCCGGCTGGTCCCGGATTGTGCTGCGCTCGATCCGGGCTACAAGTTACGCGTCACTTCGTTTGTGAACGGAGACCACTGTGACTGCGCCGCCGCTGCCGCGCGAGGTGAGCCGTGCCTTCGGCGCTTTTCCGGCGCCGATCGGCAAGCGGCTGCTTCAGGTGCGCGATTTGATCTTCGCGACCGCTGCGGCGCATGAAGATGTCGGCCGGCTCACCGAGACGCTCAAATGGGGCGAGCCTGCCTACCTGACCGACGAGACCGGCAGCGGCAGCACGATCCGGCTCGGCCGCGTCAAGGGCTCCGAGCACGCCGCCATTCTGTTCAACTGCAAGACGACGCTGGTCGACACGTTCCGCGAGCGCTTTCCCGATCAGTTCGAATATCGGCAGGCCCGGGCTGTGCTGTTGCCTGTGTCGGGCAAGCTGCCGAAGCAGGAGCTCACGGTCTGCCTGTCGCTGGCGTTGACGTACCATCTGGATCGAAGAGGCAGGAAAACGCGATAGCGCGGGCCACGATCTTCAATTCGTGGAAACGGCGAGAAGCCGAAGACGTCAGCGCAGCGCGGCTGTCCGCACGACGAAGGACGTCGTCTCGAGCTTCGCTGTAGCGGAGCCCGTGAAGCTGTCGCAGGACAGGCCCTGCATCGGATCGTTGGCGAAACCCATCGCGATCACGGCCTGCGGCTTCACGAAAAAGCCACGCAGCGCAACCGTATCGAGCTCGCCCATCAGCGTGACCGACATCGCGCGGCTGGCGCTGGGCGACAGCATCACGATTTTCAGCCAGATGTTTTCGCCCCTGGCCGCGGAGAGGCGGGTGGCCGTTGCGACCATCCCGTCGACGCTCTTACCGACGACCGTGTTGATCTCGGTCGCGGGCGCAAGGCCGCGGGTTGCGGCTGCGGGGCGTGCTCCGCGCGGGATCGGCGCGGAGGCGGCGACGACATTGGCGCGGTCGACCGGGGAAGCGGAGGCCGGCGCGTAGGCCAGCGCCTGATAGGCCGCGTTGGAGAGGCTTGCGGTCGGCTGCGGATCGGTGGCGGCGGCAAGTGCCTGCCGGGCCTTCAGCGCGGCGACTTGGGCCGGCGTCGCCTGCTGCGGCGTGGCCGGGACATCGTCCCAGAAGCCGCGGGCATTGATAATGTCGGCCGGGGTTTCCGGCTTTGCGTCAGCAGATTTGCCGGCCATCGGCTTGTCAGCCACGGGCGCCGGCTTCGGCTTGGGAGGCGCAGCGATCTGCGCATCGGCCGAGGCGAGCTGGAACGTGGCGGCGATTTGCGGCTTGGCGCGCGGAGTCGGCACCGGATCGGCGGGCTTGGCTGCGGCGACCACGGTCGGCACGGACGGTTTCGTGGCGACCGCAGGCGCGCCCTCGTCGTCCTCGTCGCTGCCCGCCGCGGCCGGAGCCGGCTTGCCCTTGAACAGGGCGGCGAAGAAATTCAGCTTGCTGCCGGCGTCATCGCCGCTGCCGCGCCGCTCGATGTCGGCCTTGGCGAGCTCATAGCCCTTCAGCGGCACGCCGTCGGTCGGCACATGCACCGTGCGGCCGTCCGGGAACACGCGGGCGAGTTGGTCATGCGTCATGCGCGGCCAGTGCCGGATGCTGCCGGTGTCGAGGTGCACGAAGGGCGAGCCGGAGGTCGGATAGAAGCCGACACCGCCGCGCTGCAGGCGCAGCCCGGCGAAGCGGATCTGCTCCAGCGGCACGCCGGGAATGTAGAAGTCCATCGCGTGCCCCAGCATGTGCTGGCTGAAGCGCGCCACACCGGAGGAGCGGCGGCGGAGCATGGCGTTGGTGGCGGGGGAGCGGTAGGAGGAGATGATCTGGATTGGCTGCTTGCCGTCGACGTCGCGATAGACTTCCCAGAGGATGTCGAAGAGGTGACGGTCCATGACCGTCTCGTCCTGGGTGCGCCAGTCGCGCAGAAAGTGATTGAGCTGCTTCAGCGCCGCGTCGTCGTAGCGGCCGTCGCGCTTGAAGGTGACGGTGAGGTCTTCGCCGGAATGGGTGTGGTGGAAGGATAGCGTCTTGGTTTCGTTCAGCGCGGCGGCGTCATGAACGGAACCTGCGGCAGCAAGCAGCAACACGGAAGCGAGGCCGATCCGGGATCCGGCCTTCACTCCCGCATGAGACAACGACAGCACCGCAAATTGGCGTGCGAGACTAGTCAGCACGTTAGAGCCCACCCAGTCGACGAGCGTTCAAATGGACTCTCCCGCCAACCCCGTTAGCGCGCGAAAGAGGATGAACGCATTCTTAAAGCAAGAAGGTTAATTCGAGGTTGACCTTCCCGCCCCCAAACCAAGTCAGAATACAAACCTAAACGGTTGAGTGTGGCAAAAAAACGCCCGCTGTCCGGGGGCGGGTGGAGAATGGTTAACGTTAAGCGACCCCATCCAAGGGACGGGGGCGCTGATTTTATTGGAGAATTTCAAGAAACGGTCGTCGAGGCCGAGCCGGGCTCAGCGGGTGAACACCCGCTGCTGCTGCGGACGGCGGCCGACCGGAGCCGGCGGCGGGGTCGGGGCACCGAACAACCGCTCGAAGAAGTTCGGGCCGGACGAGCCGAAGCCGCCACCATTGTTGGCGACCGCCACGCCTGACGGAAGCGTCGTTGCCGGGCGCGAATAGCTCGGCTGGGAATGCGCAACGATGGCCTCGAGGTCCTTGCCGCGGTTGTTCTTCAGGATGTTCACCATGGTCGCATCGCGGCCATAGACGTCCTTGCGGAATTGAAGTTTGCCGGCATCGTCCACGAACGCGGTCTGGTAGGTGATGTTCACCGGGATCGGCGTCGGGAATTTCAGGTCGATCTCGCTCTTGCCGTACATGCTGCGCACGCGCTCCGGCGTGTACTTCTCGTTCGGCATGGCGATGTTGAGCAGAACGGACGCGTATTGATCCGGGTTCTGCACGCGCATGCAGCCATGGCTGAAGGCGCGATCTTCCTTGGCGAACAGGTTCTTGTCCGGCGTGTCATGCTGATAGACCAGGAACTTGTTCGGGAAGTTGAAGCGGATGCGGCCGAGCGCGTTGGCTTCACCGGGCGGCTGCGAGATGTGCACCGAGCCGTCGCGGTTCTGTTCGAGCTTGAGGCCCATGCGCTGGAGCACGGTCGGGTCCTGCTGAAGCGCCGGCAGATATTCGTTGTAGACGATCGAGGGCGGCACGTTCCAGGTCGGATTGACCGTGATGTACTTCATCGTCTCGGTGAGCAGCGGGGTCGCATGCGTGCCCGGCTTGCCGGTGACGACGCGGGTGGTCCAGACCTGCTGGCCGCGCTGCATGACCTTCAGCGTGTAGTCGGGAATGTTGAGGATGACATAGGCATCGCCCAGCGAGGGCGCGCCGAGGTCGCGTGGCAGCCAGCGCCAGCGCTCCATGTTCACCAGCACCACGTCGATCTGCTTGTCGCGCTTCGGGGTGTTGATTGCCTTGACCGTCTTGTCGTCGAGGATGCCGGTCGCCTTGATCTCGGCACCGTTCTGGAATTTGCGCACGGCTTCGGCAACGGTCGCATCGTAGCGGGTGTCGTTCGCGTTCTCGGCGATGCCGAGCTTGGCGCGGAGCTGCGGCACGCGCGGATCTTC
Source organism: Pseudomonadota bacterium (assembly GCA_023435725.1). Lineage (GTDB taxonomy): Bacteria > Pseudomonadota > Alphaproteobacteria > Rhizobiales > Xanthobacteraceae > Bradyrhizobium. The sequence continues at coordinate 12,032 of JAEYRD010000168.1, forward strand.
GACGATGACCTCAGCCTGCTTCTTGCCGGCCGGGGTGTACTTCAGCGCCGGGCCGTCGGCGATCTCGATCGCCGGGCCGTTGCCCTGGCCGCGGAGCTCCGCGAGCTTCGCCTTCAGCTCCTTGTAGAGCTTCTGCGGCGGGTTGTAGCTGTCGAGCGCTGCGGAGGCGTCGGCAGCGGTCGTGACCTTGGCGAGCACCTCGTTCGGGTCGACCGGATGCTCGGGATAGAGGATGTCGCCGCTGACCTGCGACCAGTGCATGCGGCCGCTCTGGGCCTGGCGCGCATAGTCGAACATGCTGGCGGTCAGCTTCAGCTCGGCATCGGCGAGCGCATCGGGCGAGGTCGCCGCAGCGAAATCCGGTACCGGATAGTCGGCGGGATTGAGTCCGTCGGAGGCCGCATCCTTCAGCCGCGCGATCACGCCCTTCGCCGCTGCGGTCAGGCTGCCGCCTTGCGTCCAGACCGGCGCGAAGTCACGTGTGCCGTAAAACTTCTCGACGGCGGCGCGCTCGTTCTTGCGGTCGAAATGGCGCGAGGTCTTGGCGCCAATGATGTCCTTCAGCTTGTCGGCGACCGGCTGGTCGGCGGCGGGAACGTTGCTCGCGGCCTTCACGGGCTCGGCGGCCGGTTCCCTGGCGATCTCCTTCGGCGGCTCGGCCGGAGCCGCTGCAGTGGCGGGCGCTGCGGGGGCGGCCGGCGTTGCGGTCGCAGTGTCGGCCTTCGCGGGTTCGGTACTCGCCGGCTCCGTCTTGGCCGTTTCGCTCTTCGGCGCTTCGGCGGCGGGCGTGGTGGCCACGTCGGAGGGCTTGGTCTCGACCTTGTCGGGGGCCGGTGCGGCTTCGGCCTTCACGGGGTCCTTGGCGGGTTCTATCGCAGAGTTCTGAACCGTCGCGGTGGTGTCGAGCTTGATGTCGGATGCGGTCGGAGGCGGGACGTTGGCCGGCTCGGGGCGCGGGATCGCGGCTTCGATCGCGAGTTCGGCGGCGCTGCTGCGCGCCTGATCCTGCGCCAGGGCCGAGCTGGCCGACACCGTGAGGAAGGTCGCCGCGACCGTCATCAAGACGCGGTCAAAGCCTGCACGGTGGTTCAAACAGTCACGCATTGTGTCGCACCCCTCGGGTGAACTGTCCCTCGTGGAACAGCTTCGTTATCGCCTAATTGAGCTTCGGCCAAACCGCGCCGGCCTCTCGAAAGTTGCACGCCTGCACGCAACGATTCATACGCAGACGATACACAGGCCCCGCTTTTGCACCAGCGCTACCCGGGACAACTCGCGACAAACTGACTTCAAGAAAGCCCGTTTGCAACGGATTGTGCGCTTTCGCCACGCGCTTTTCCCTGTGTCTGTCACTTCCAAGTCACGGTTCACGTCGCAGCCAAATTTTGCCGTAATGCGAAGGGTTTGCGGCCGCGGAGTCCAGTCACGCGAACCTCCGTTCGCATGAGGCTCAGTGCGTCTCCTCACCGCTTTTCCCGCCATGGCCGGGAACACCGGCTTCGTCGAGTTTGCGGTAGAGCGTGGACCGGCCGATCTTGAGACGGCGGGCAACCTCGGACATCTGTCCGCGATAATGCGAGATCGCGAAGCGGATGATCTCGTTCTCCATGTCCTCCAGCGCGCGGACATCGCCGGTCGGGGTCAGCATGGAGAGGGATCCCGCCAGGGGCAGCGGCGCGATTGGTATTTCGCTACCCGACACCATCGAGGGCGCCGCGGTCGGCTCAAGCATCAGCGGCGCTGTCGGTATGTCGGCTGCGGGATGCGGCTGCGAGGTGAGCAGGGGAAAGTCGCCGAGGCCAAGCTGGTCGCCGTCGCTCATGACCACGGCGCGATAGACCGCGTTTTCGAGCTGGCGGATGTTGCCGGGCCAGTCGAGCTGGGCGAGGTGCGCCACGGCCTCGCCGCTGATGCCGGAGATCGGGCGGTTCTCCTCGGCGGCAAAGCGCGCCAGGAAATGTCGGAGCAGATGCGGGATGTCCTCGCGCCGGGCCCGCAGCGAGGGGATCGTCAGCGGCAGCACGTGCAGGCGGTAGAACAGGTCCTCGCGGAAATGCCCCTGCTTCACCCGTTCCAGCAGCTTGCGGTTGGTGGCGGAGACGATCCGGACGTCGACCTTGACCGGCCTGCGGCCGCCGACCGCCTCGACCGCGCCTTCCTGGAGCGCGCGGAGCAGCTTGACCTGCGCGGTCAGCGGCAGCTCGCTGACCTCGTCCAGGAACAGCGTGCCGCCGTGGGCTTCGACGAACTTGCCGGTGTGCCGTTCGGTGGCACCGGTGAAAGCGCCTCTCTCGTGGCCGAACAGGATGGACTCGACGAGGTTGTCGGGAATCGCGCCGCAATTGACCGCGACGAAGGGTTTTGCCTTGCGCTCGCCGCTACCATGGATGGCGCGCGCGAACATCTCCTTGCCGACGCCGGACTCGCCCTCGATCAACACGGGGATCGAGGAATTGGCCGCCTTCTGCGCGGCGCGCATCACGCCCGCCATCGCTTCGGCGCGCGTGATGATGTCGGAGAAGGTCAGCCGGCCCTCGCGGCTGTGACGGATGCGCTGCAAATCACCTTTGAGCGCTGATGCGTTGAGCGCGTTGCGCAACGAGACCTGAAGCCGCTCCACGCCGGCCGGCTTGACCACGAAATCCGCCGCGCCCGCGCGCATCGCCGAGATCACGTTGTCGATGCCGCCATGGGCGGTCTGCACGATGACGGGGACGGTGAGGCCGGCTTCGCGGATTTTTGCCAGCACGCCCATGCCGTCGAGGCCGGGCATCACGAGATCCAGGATGACGGCGTCGATGGCCGGCGCATCGGGGGCGGTGAGGGCGGCGATTGCGGCGTCGCCGGACTCCACGACGATCGTCTCATAGCCGCATTTCTGCACCATGTTCTCGACCAGCCGGCGGGCTACGGCGTCGTCGTCGGCAATCAAAATACTGGCAGCCATGGTGTTCCCCGCACGCTACTACTATCTGTCTCGAATCGGGGCACTCTGGCCGAAGCCGATTAACGCACTCTTAAACCTTGATGCCCCCGCCCGCCGTCGTGCTTGTTGAACACAGGTTTCCCACACAATGACTTCGCGCTCCAAGTCTGCTCTCCGCAAGCCAGCCACCAAATCTGCCGCCAAGAAGCCCGTCGCCAAGAAATCCATCGCCAACAAATCGGTCGCCACGGCAAAACCCTCCAAGCTTTCACTCGCCAAGCCTTCACTCGCCAAGCCTTCACCCGCCAAGCCTGCAAGCAAGACCGGCAAGCTTCCGGAGTGGAACCTCGCCGATCTCTATTCCGGGATCGACGCGCCGGAAGTGGCGCGCGATCTCGAAAAGATGGATGCCGACTGCGTCGCGTTCGAGACCGACTACAAGGGCAAGCTCGCAACAGGGACAGCAAACGAAGATGGCGGAAAATGGCTCGCCGAGGCGGTGCGACGCTATGAGGCGATCGACGACCTCGCCGGCCGTCTCGGCTCCTATGCCGGTCTCGTCCACGCCGGCGACAGCGTTGATCCCAAGATTTCAAAGTTTTACGGCGATGTGTCGGAGCGGCTGACGGCGGCGTCCACCCATCTTTTGTTCTTCGCGCTCGAGCTCAACCGTGTCGATGACGATATTTTGACCCGCGCGATGCAAGCCGCCGAGCTCGCGCATTACCGTCCCTGGATCGAGGACCTGCGCAAGGAGAAGCCATACCAGCTCGACGACAAGCTCGAGCAGCTCTTCCTGGAGAAGGCGCAGACCGGCTATTCCGCCTTCAACCGGCTGTTCGACCAGACCATTTCCGGCCTGCGCTTCAAGGTCGGGGCCAAGGAGCTCGCGATCGAGCCGACGCTCAGCCTGTTGCAGGACCGCGACGGCGCCAAGCGCAAGACCGCGGCCGAGGCGCTGGCGAAAACCTTCAAGGCCAATGAGCGCACCTTTGCGCTCATCACCAACACGCTGGCCAAGGACAAGGACATTTCCGACCGCTGGCGCGGTTTCCAGGATGTCGCGGATTCCCGCCATCTGACCAACCGGGTCGAGCGCGAGGTGGTGGATGCGCTGGTCGCCTCGGTGCGTGCAGCCTATCCAAAGCTGTCGCATCGCTATTACGCGCTGAAGGCGAAGTGGTTCGGGAAGAAGCGGCTCGCTTATTGGGACCGCAACGCGCCGCTGCCCTTTGCCGCGACCGACACCATCGCCTGGCCTGACGCGCGAAGCATGGTCCTGACGGCCTATCGTGGCTTCTCACCCAAGATGGCCGATATCGCCGAGCGCTTCTTCACCGACCGCTGGATCGACGCCCCGGTGCGTCCAGGCAAGGCGCCGGGCGCGTTCTCGCATCCGACCACGCCGTCGGCGCACCCCTACGTGCTGATGAATTACCAGGGCAAGCCGCGCGACGTGATGACGCTCGCGCACGAGCTCGGCCATGGCGTGCACCAGGTGCTGGCGGCGAAGAACGGCGCGCTGATGGCGCCGACGCCGCTGACGTTGGCGGAAACCGCGAGCGTGTTCGGCGAGATGCTGACCTTCAGGCGGCTCCTGGCGCAAACCAAGAGCGCGAAGCAGCGCCAGGCGCTGCTCGCCGGCAAGGTCGAGGACATGATCAACACCGTGGTGCGGCAGATCGCATTCTATTCCTTCGAGCGCGCAGTCCACACCGAGCGCAAGAACGGCGAGCTTACCGCGACGCGGCTCGGCGAGATCTGGCTGTCGGTGCAGGGCGAGAGCCTCGGGGCGGCGATCGAGATCAAGGCGGGCTACGAGAACTACTGGATGTACATCCCGCACTTCATCCATTCGCCATTCTACGTCTACGCCTATGCCTTCGGCGACTGTCTCGTGAACTCACTCTATGCCGTCTACGAGAACGCCGCCGAAGGTTTTGCCGAGCGCTATCTCGACATGCTCGCCGCCGGCGGCACCAAGCACTATTCCGAGCTGCTGCGGCCGTTCGGGCTCGATGCCAAGGATCCCAAATTCTGGGACGGGGGGCTTTCGGTGATCGCTGGCATGATCGACGAGCTGGAGGCGATGGGCTGAGGGGCGGCTCATCCAGGGGCAGGCGCGCTAGATCCGCGATAATCTGGATTCCAAATGACCTGATTTGCCGCAAAACCGCGCATCCGCGCCGTTGCCCTGCCCGAAGCTTTGCGGTATCCCAGCCAGAGAATTCGACTTTCGACTGGGGACATTCCATGGCTGACCATAGCGAAGTGGCGTACACCACCGCCGACGGTAACGACTACATCGCCCACGAGCAGACCTATGAGGGCTTCATCAAGCTGGTGAAGTACGGCACGGCCTCGGTCGCGCTCATCGTGATCCTGATGGCGATCTTCCTGACCTGATCCATCACCTGCTGCACCGCCAGCGCCGGCGGTGCCCACAAAATTTGCATATAAGCCGGTTCCAAAACCGGTATCCAACGTTGCGGGAGTAACGCTAAGTTCGCGTGCGCGCTTTTTCCCGCGTCGCCGGAGGGCCTATGAAGATCGCCGTTGCCAAGGAAATCGATCCGTCAGAGCCGCGAGTCGCCGCTTCGCCTGATACGGTGAAGAAGTTCAAGGCGCTGGGCGCCGAGATCGCCGTCGAGCCGGGCGCCGGCATCAAGTCGGGCCTGCCGGATTCCGAATTCACCGCCGCCGGTGCCACCGTCAGCGCCGATGCGCTGAAAGACGCGGACATCATCATCAAGGTCAAGCGCCCCGAGGCGTCCGAGCTCGCGCAATACAAGCGCGGCGCGCTCGTCATCGCCATCATGGATCCCTACGGCAACGATGCCGCGCTGAAGGCGATGGCCGATGCTGGCGTCTCCGCCTTCGCGATGGAATTGATGCCGCGCATCACGCGTGCGCAGGTGATGGACGTGCTCTCGTCGCAGGCCAACCTCGCCGGCTACCGCGCCGTGATCGAGGGCGCAGAGGCGTTCGGCCGCGCCTTTCCGATGATGATGACGGCGGCCGGCACTGTGCCCGCGGCCAAGGTGTTCGTGATGGGCGTCGGCGTCGCCGGCCTTCAGGCGATCGCGACCGCGCGCCGTCTAGGGGCCGTCGTTACCGCGACCGACGTGCGGCCCGCGACGAAGGAGCAGGTGGAATCGCTCGGTGCGAAATTCCTCGCCGACGAGGACGAGCAGTTCAAGAACGCGCAGACTGCCGGCGGCTACGCCAAGGAGATGTCCAAGGAATACCAGGCCAAGCAGGCCGCGCTCACGGCCGAGCACATCAAGAAGCAGGATATCGTGATCACCACCGCGCTGATCCCCGGCCGGCCGGCGCCGAAGCTGGTCTCGGGCGAGATGGTCAAGTCGATGAAGCCGGGCTCCGTGCTGGTCGATCTCGCAGTCGAGCGCGGCGGCAATGTCGAGGGCGCAAAGGCGGGTGAGGTGGTGGACCTCGATGGCATCAAGATCGTGGGCTACACCAACGTCGCCGGCCGCGTCGCGGCCTCGGCCTCCAGCCTCTACGCGCGCAATCTGTTCTCCTTCATCGAGACCATGGTCGACAAGAAGGAGAAGAAGCTCGCGGTGAACTGGGACGACGAACTCGTCAAGGCGACCGCGCTGACCAAGGACGGCGCCGTCGTCCACCCGAACTTCCAGCCGAAGGCGTAAGGAGAGATCGTCATGGAGCATGCTGCACAGGTCGTCGACCCCTTCATCTTCCGGCTGTCGATCTTCGTCCTCGCCGTCTTCGTCGGCTATTTCGTGGTGTGGTCGGTGACGCCTGCGCTGCACACGCCGCTGATGAGCGTGACCAACGCGATCTCTTCGGTGATCGTGGTCGGTGCGCTGCTCGCGGGCGGCGTCGCCAATGTATCGAGCGGTTCGGGCTGGGCACGCGCCTTCGGCTTCGTCGCACTGGTATTTGCCTGCATCAATATCTTCGGGGGCTTCCTTGTCACCCAGCGCATGCTGGCGATGTACAAGAAGAAGTCGAAGTAAGCGGCCACCTCGGGCTGAAGGGATCAATGGGGACCTGAGATGAGCGCGAACCTCTCTGCATTCTTGTATCTCGTGGCGGGAGTGCTGTTCATCCTGTCGCTGCGGGGGCTGTCGAGCCCGGCTTCGTCGCGTCAGGGCAATCTGTTCGGCATGATCGGCATGGCGATTGCGGTCGCCACCACGCTCGCCAACCATCCGCCGGCAGACGGCTTCGCCTGGGTGCTTGTCATCGTTGGCATCGCCATCGGTGCTGCGATCGGCGCGGTGATCGCGCGGCGCGTGCCGATGACCTCGATGCCGGAGCTGGTCGCCGCGTTCCACTCGCTGGTCGGCATGGCGGCGGTTCTGGTCGCCGCCGGCGCCTTCTACGCGCCCGAAGCCTTCGACATCGGCACGCCCGGCAACATCCACGCGCAGAGCCTGGTCGAGATGTCGCTCGGCGTTGCCATCGGCGCGCTGACCTTCACCGGCTCGGTGATCGCGTTCCTGAAACTGTCCGCGCGCATGAGCGGCTCGCCGATCATCCTGCCGTTCCGCCACATCATCAACATCGCGCTCGCCCTGGCGCTGGTGTTCTTCATCGTCGGGCTCGTCCTGTCCGGCAGCGCATTCGACTTCTGGATGATCGTCATCCTGGCGCTGGCGCTCGGCGTGCTCATGATCATCCCGATCGGTGGCGCAGACATGCCGGTCGTGATCTCGATGCTGAACTCCTACTCCGGCTGGGCCGCGGCCGGCATCGGCTTCACCCTCGGCAATTCCGCGCTGATCATCACCGGCGCGCTGGTCGGATCAAGCGGCGCGATCCTGTCCTACATCATGTGCCACGCGATGAACCGGTCCTTCATCTCGGTCATCCTCGGCGGCTTCGGCGGCGAGACTGCGGCAGCCGGCGGCGGCACGGGCGAGCAGAAGCCCGCCAAGCTCGGCTCCGCCGATGACGCGGCTTTCATCATGAAGAACGCCTCGAAGGTCATCATCGTGCCCGGCTACGGCATGGCGGTGGCGCAGGCCCAGCACGCGCTGCGTGAAATGGCTGACATCCTGAAGAAGGAGGGCGTCGAGGTGAAATACGCCATTCACCCGGTCGCTGGCCGCATGCCCGGTCACATGAACGTGCTCCTGGCCGAAGCCAACGTTCCCTACGACGAGGTGTTCGAGCTCGAGGACATCAACTCCGAATTCGCGCAGGCCGACATCGCCTTCGTGATCGGCGCCAACGACGTCACCAACCCGGCCGCCGAGGAGGACAAGAGCTCGCCGATCTACGGCATGCCGGTGCTCCAGGTCTGGAAGGCCGGCACCGTGATGTTCATCAAGCGTTCGCTCGCGTCCGGCTATGCCGGCATCGACAATCCGCTGTTCTATCGCGACAACACCATGATGCTGCTGGGCGACGCCAAGAAGGTCACCGAGAACATCGTCAAGGCGATGTAACGCGAGGGTGCTGATCGTGGCCATCAACAAGGAATGGCACCGGTCCCATCGCATGCCGCAGAAGGCAACACGTGAGCAGCGTGTCGCATGGCACGCCGCACATGCCGCGGCGTGCGGCTGCCGCGAGATCCCCTTGAGCATCCGGCCGGATGTCCGCAAATTGCTCGAGAGCCGCCGCAAGCCCTGAACTGTGGAGTGGCGGGGACGCGATGACATTCCTGAAATGGATCGCCATCATCCTTGCGGCCGGCTATTTCGCCGGTCTCCTCCTGCTTTTCGTGAAACAGCGCGCTATCCTGTTTCCGATCCCGACCGCCGAGCGCACGGCGCCTGCCACGGCAGGATTTCCGGAGGCAGAGGAACATGTGCTGGCCACGTCGGATGGCGAGAAGGTCTTCGTCTGGCACGTGCCGGCGAAGCCTGGCCGTGCCGTGATCCTCTTCTTCCACGGCAATGGCGATTTTCTCGCGGGCCTCGTCGGCCGCTTCAAGGCCATCACGGCTGACGGCACCGGACTCGTCGCGCTCTCCTATCGCGGCTATGCGGGCTCCAGCGGCGCGCCGAGCGAAGTCGGCCTGCTGCGCGACGCAGCAGCCGCGTATTCATTCGCGACGGAGCGTTATGACGCCCAGCGCGTCGTCGCCTGGGGATTCTCGCTCGGGACCGGTGTGGCCGTAGCAATCGCGTCGGAGCATCCGGTCGGGAAGCTGATCCTCGAGGCCCCCTTTACGTCGATCGTCGACGTCGCTGCCTCGCATTTCCCTTTCGTTCCGATCCGCCTCCTGCTGCGCGACCGGTTTCACTCGGACGAGCGTATCGCACGGGTCACGGCGCCGCTTCTGATCGTGCATGGGGCGGAGGACCCCACCATTCCGATCGCATTCGGAGAGAAGCTGTTTGCGCTGGCTCACGAGCCGAAGCGGTTTGTTCGCATTCCCGACGGCGGACACGACGATCTCGGCAGCTTGGGCGTCGTCGAGATCGCTCGGCAATTCATCAATGGCGGGTGAGGGCTGACGGGGGCGATCTTCTCGCGCATAATTGGACCGCTTGTTGGAAGGAATCGCCTGCATGAGCGCACACGGACCGATGCCGCGGTCATCATGGATCTTCCCCGCTTTGGCGGTGCTGCTGTTCCTGATCGTGACCGCGACCGGCTACGGCTTCACCCTGTCGGCCGGCGGCGGCCTGTTCGCGATCGTCCTGCTGGTGATCCTGTTCGGCACCGTGTTCGCGGCCGTCCATCATTCCGAAGTGATCGCGGAGCGCATCGGCGAGCCCTTCGGCACACTGCTGCTCACGCTGGCCGTCACCATCATCGAGGTCGCGCTGATCACCACGATCATGCTCGGCGACAAGCCGGCGCCGGAGCTCGCGCGCGACACCGTCTTCGCGGTCGTGATGATCGTCTGCAACGGCTTGGTCGGCCTCTGCGTCTTCATTGGCGGCCTGCGTTATCGCGAGCAAGGCTTTCAGGTCTCGGGCGCCAACGTCTATCTCAGCGTGCTGATTGCGCTGGCGACCATCACGCTGATCATGCCCAATTACACGCTGACGACGCCGGGGCCGATCTATTCGACGATTCAACTCGGTTTCGTCGACCTCGTGACGATCGTGCTCTATGGCGTGTTTCTCTATACCCAGACCGTCCTGCACAAGGACTACTTCGTCCACGAGAGGGCCGACGGCGAGGGCGGGGAGGCTCACCTGTCGGGCAAGATGCTGGCGCTCAGCATCGCGCTGCTCCTGATCTCGCTTCTGGCCGTCGTTCTCCTCGCCAAGAAGTTCTCGCTGGTGGTGGACGCCGTCGCCGCCAAGATCGGTGCTCCGCCGGCCTTTGCCGGTCTTTTGGTCGCCCTCCTGATCCTGATGCCGGAGGGTGTTTCGGCCATTGCCGCGGCCCGCAAGAACGACCTCCAGAAGAGCATCAACCTCGCGCTCGGCTCCTCGCTTGCAACCATCGGCCTGACCATTCCGGCGGTCGGGCTCGCGACCTATGCGCTCAACCAGCCGCTCGTGCTGGGCCTCAACCCCCAGAACACGGCGCTCTTGTTCCTGACATTCTTGTTGAGCATGCTGACTTTCGGCACCGGCCGGACCAATGTCCTGTTCGGGCTGGTCCATATGGTGGTATTTGCCGTCTACGTGTTCATGGTTTTCGTGCCCTAAGGAGAGTTCCGATGCTTGCCGCCAAGTCCGAGGTCCAGGTCGACAACGAAGAGGTTCGGGTGACCGAGTGGCGGCTCGCTCCGGGCAGCGCGACCGGGCATCACACCCACGGCATGGACTACGTCATTGTTCCCGTCGTCGCCGGCGAGATGACGATCGTGGCGCCCAATGGCGAGCGTTCGAAGGCGCAGCTTGCGGCCGGAAAATCCTACTTTCGCAAGGCCGGCGTCCAACACGACGTACTTAACGAAACCTCAACCGAGATCGTGTTCCTTGAGGTCGAACTGAAGCCGTAAGGCGCCGGCTTGCCATCGATCTGTCTCAGTTGATCCCTTACAATGCCCCAAAGTTCCCGCATCAAATCGCGCGGGGAGTGGCCGAGAAATGCTGAAATACCTCGCTAAAATTTCGATGGATATTTTCCCCTCGGTGCTCGCGACCATCATCGGGGCGTACATCGTTAACCACTACATTAACGCCAAGCCGGCGGCTGATGCCCCTGCGGCTGTTGTCGCCCCTGCCCAGCCCGGCAAGGACGGCAAGCCTGCCGACGTTGCCAACCTCCCGGCCCCCGGCGTCAAGGCCAAGGGCGTCTCTGAGAAAAGCGTGTCCGACAAGGCGGCGGCCGAAAAGCCGGCCGACAAGTCCGCCGAACATCCGGTCGAGGCCAAGGCTGCGGACGTGGCTCCGGCCGAGACCGCTTCGCACGGCCGCGCCCCGGCGCGTGAGAAGGCGGTTGCCAAGTCCACTCCAACGTCCACCCCAGCGTCCACTCCCGCCGCCCCGGTGGTCGAGGCCAATTCGGCGCCGGCTGCTGCGTCCCCGGCCGCGACCCCCGACGCCAACGATCTCGTGCGGGCCGCCGTTGAGCGGCTGCGCAAATCGCCTGAGGGCAAGGCCGCGGAAGCCAAGCCTGAATCCAGGCCTTCTGAGACCAGGCCTTCTGAGACCAGGTCTTCTGAGACCAGGTCTTCTGAGATCAGGCCTTCCGAGACCAAGTCGGCCGAGAGGACGCCGGAGCCTGCGGTGCAGGAAGCCGCCCGCACGCCCGAAGCCCCCCGCGCCGTGACTGCGGTGCCGTCGACGGTACGTCCGCTGCCGCCGCCGATCACGGTGTCGACGCCGTCATCCGAGGCCTATGGCAATGGCAGCTCGTCCCAGGCCAATCCGCCCTACACGGCCTCGATCGGCAATGATGACCCCAACCGGATGACGCCGCCGGCTGATATCCCGGTCCCGGTGATCGCGCCACCGCTCGATCTGCGTGCCGACGCCGGCGCGGCCGCGCCGCGGCCGAAGACCAATGTCGCCGACGAGATGTTGTCGGGCATGAAGTCGATGTTCCACGCCGTTCTGCCCAAGGGCGCCACTCCCGACTAAGGCGGGACCTGAGCCCGCGCTATCAGCCGCCGACGCGGGCGAGGCCGCTGCGGGCGGCATCGTCGCGTGGACGCAAGGCGACCGCCTTGTTGTAGGATGCTGCAGCCTTGGCCTTGTCACCCAGTTTCTCATAGGCCTGTCCCCGCGCGGTCCAGACCTGGGCATTGTGCGGATCGGCCTCGGACGCCTCATCGAGGTCAGCCGCCGCTTCCTTGACCTTGCCGAGGGCCAGATAGCTGGTGGCGCGGCCGAGCAGCGGCTCGGCCTTCTGCGGGTTGAGCCCGCTCGCGGCGCTGAAATCGGCGATGGCGAAATCGTGCTGGTTGTTGCCCTGATAGATCAGGGCGCGGCCATAGAGCGCCTGCGCATTGTACGGATCGAGCCCGACGGCACGATTGAACTCGTCCAGCGCTGCCGCCGTCTCCCCGGACTTTGCCAGGGCTTGGGCCTTTGCCGTGTGAGTCTGGGCTTCGGTGACGTTGCCGGCGCTGACCGCGCTCTCCGGGGTGGCAGCCGCCTTCGGTGTATCCTGCGGCTTGTCCTTCTCCGGCATCAAAGATCCCAGATCGAAGGAGCAGCCGCACAGTGCGATCCCCATCAAGGTCAGCGCGAGCGGCTGCCGCCAGAGCTGGCGTCGCCGCGCCAGGCAGCGTTCGGGGAAAGGGGAGGCCATCTACGGTTCGCTCGCGCTGGTGCCGCATCGGTAGTGCCCCGTCCCAGAAAGGCACCGCTCACAAAACAATGACGCGGGCCAAGGGCCCGCGTCATCGAAAACCGAGGTCTTACAAGTTCGGCAAATCAGCGCGGTCCGCGCGGACCAGCACCCGGGCCACCACGGCCGCCACGATCACCGCCGGGACCTGCGCCAAACACCGGCTTCGGCTTCATCGGCAGCAGGCCTTCGCGCTGGAGCTTCTTGCGGGCCAGCTTGCGTGCACGGCGCACGGCTTCGGCCTTTTCGCGGGCCTTCTTCTCTGAGGGCTTCTCGTAGTGTCCGCGGAGCTTCATCTCGCGGAAAATCCCCTCGCGCTGCATCTTCTTCTTCAGCGCCTTGAGGGCTTGATCGACATTGTTATCGCGAACGAGAACCTGCACGCGGCATCCTCTTCAGTAGATCGGATTTGAATTCTGGTAAGTCAAAGGGGATGGCGAAAAGCGCATGCCCTTAACCTTGAGGGCGCGGATGTATCAGACAAAACCTGGGATGTCCACCTGCCAAGCGGGTTTTCGGGCCAAGTTCGGCCATTAAATGCGGCGAAAATACCTCCTCGCAGCCCCGATTTGGGAGATTTAGCGCCATTGGCGGGGCGGCGGCCGGAGCTTTGTTCCGGAATTCCAGGAATCAGGGGAGACGCCCACATGGACATGAAGAAATACGCCGCCGAGGCCATCGGAACATTCTGGCTTACATTCGCCGGCTGCGGCAGCGCGGTGATCGCAGCCGGCTTTCCGCAAGTCGGAATCGGCCTTGTCGGCGTGTCCCTGGCGTTCGGGCTGAGCGTGGTCACGATGGCCTATGCGATCGGTCATATCTCGGGCTGTCATCTGAACCCGGCCGTCACCGTCGGGCTCGCCGCCGGCGGGCGCTTTCCGGCAGGGCAGATCCTGCCCTACGTGATTGCGCAGGTTTGCGGCGCGATCGTAGCCGCCGCGCTGCTCTATGTGATCGCCAGCGGCGCTCCCGGATTCGATGTCAGCAAGGGCTTTGCATCCAACGGCTTTGATGCGCATTCGCCCGGCCACTACAGCATGTTCGCCGGCTTCATCACCGAGGTGGTGATGACCATGATGTTCCTGTTCATCATCATGGGCGCCACCCACGGCCGTGCGCCTGCGGGCTTCGCGCCGCTCGCGATCGGGCTTGCGCTGGTGATGATCCATCTGGTCAGCATCCCCGTCACCAACACCTCGGTGAATCCGGCGCGCAGCACGGGCCCCGCGCTGTTCGTCGGCGGCTGGGCGCTGGCACAGCTCTGGCTATTCTGGGTCGCCCCCCTGATCGGCGGCGCGCTGGGCGGGGTGATCTATCGCTGGCTCAGCGACGAGCCCGCGGGCGTCGTCACGGGCGCGAAAACGGCCTAGAGCGTTTTCGAGCGAAGTGGATACCGGTTCGCGTCAAGAAAACGCGTCAAACAAAAATCCAGTCGCAAGATCGGGATCGCGGCAGTTGCCGCGGTCCCATCACTTGTCTTTCTGCGGCCTGACCTCGGTGACGTGGCCCATCTTGCGGCCGGGGCGCGGCGCACCCTTGCCGTAGATGTGTACGGTCGCGCCCGGAACGGTCAGCCATTTCTCGTAGTCGTTGATCTCGTCGCCGATCAGATTGGTCATGGTGACGACCTCGCCGTGGCGAACGGGTTTGCCGAGCGGCCAGCCGGCAATGGCGCGTATGTGCTGCTCGAACTGCGAGACCGAGGCGCCATCGAGGGTCCAGTGTCCGGAATTGTGCACGCGCGGGGCGATCTCGTTGACCAGCACCTTCGGTCCGGTGCCATTGGCGAGCACGAACATCTCGACGGCGAGGACACCCACATAGTCGAGCGCGCTGGCGATCTTGCCGGCGATGCTGCGCGCTTCCTCGGCGAGCGCATCGGGAATCGGCGCGGGCGCACGGGATATCTTCAGAATGTGATCGCGATGCTCGTTCTCGGTGACGTCGAAACACTCGACCTGACCTGCGGCCGAGCGCGCGGCGATCACGGAGATCTCGCGCTCGAACGGTACGAAGGCTTCCAGGATCGCTGATTTGGTGGCGAGGCTGGTCCACACCTTGGCGATGTCGTCGCCCGCGCGGATGATGGCCTGGCCCTTGCCGTCGTAGCCGAAGCGGCGGGTCTTCAGCACGGCCGGAAGGCCGATCCTGACGATCGCTTCGCGCAACGACGAGACCGACGTGACATCGGCATAGGCTGCGGTGCCGATGCCGAGCCGCGTCACGAAATCCTTCTCGGCGAGCCGGTCCTGGGTGGTCTCGAGCACCTTGCGGTTCGGCAGCACCGGGCGGCGCGCATCCAGCACCAGCGCGGCGGCCGCTGGCACGTTCTCGAATTCGTAGGTGATGACGTCGACGTCGTTGGCAAACAGCTCGAGCGCTTCGACGTCGGCATATTCGGCGCAGGTCGCATTCAGCACGACGTCGAAAGCCGGCGAATCCGGATCGGGCGAGAACACCTGGCAGCGCAGGCCGAGCCGCGCCGCGGCCATGGCCAGCATCCGCCCCAATTGTCCGCCGCCGAGGATTCCGATGGTGTCGCCGGGCTTCAGCTTCACCTGCTTTGCGTCAGTCACGCCTTGTCCTCCGGGCGCTCGGCAACCGCCTCGGTCTGCGCCTTGCGCCAGGCGGCGAGGCGGTCGGACAATGCCGGGTCGGACAATGCCAGCACGGAAGCCGCGAGCAGCGCCGCGTTGATCGCGCCAGCCTTGCCGATGGCAAGAGTGCCGACCGGGATGCCCGCAGGCATCTGGACGATCGAATAGAGCGAATCGATGCCCTTGAGCGTCTTGGATTCGACGGGAACGCCGAACACCGGCAGTTCCGTCAGCGCCGCCGCCATGCCGGGCAGATGCGCGGCGCCGCCGGCGCCGGCGATGATGACTTTGTAACCTGCCGTCTTGGCGCCCTTGGCGAAGGCAAACAGCCGGTCGGGGGTGCGGTGTGCCGAGACAATGCGGGCGTCGGCGGCAATGCCGAGCGCCGCAAGCGTGTCGGCGGCATGCCGCATCGTGTCCCAGTCCGACTGGCTTCCCATGATGATGGCGATCGGCGCGGTCATGACGTCAATTGTGCCCGGAAAACAGAAAGATAGGCCAGATTAATGGTTCCGGCCGGCGGCTCGCAAGGCGGTGGCAAGGAGAAGGGAATGCACTATCCTGTCTTGGTGAATCCCCGCAAGCCTTCATTGAGCAGGTTGCCCATGAAGAAACCAAAAAGGGCGAGCGCTGCGAAGGCCAAAGAGGGCCGGAAGACCAGCGCCGGCCGCTCCAAAGCCGCCCCGAGGCGTCCGGCCAAGCCGGCGCGTCGCGTCGCGTCGGCCGACGGCGACGCGAAGGTCATCCGCGGCTTGCGGAGCAAGCTCAAGCAGGCCTTGCAGCGGGTCGCGGAACTCGAAGCCGCCGCGGACACTGACTTCCTGCTCGACATTCCGAACCGGCGCGGCTTCGAGCGCGAACTCCAGCGCGCCGTCGCCTACATGAAACGGTACCGCGCCAGCGGCGCGCTGGTCGTGCTCGACGTCGACCGGCTGAAGCCGATCAACGACTCCTTCGGCCACGCCGCCGGCGACGAGGTGCTAAAGGCGATCGCCGGCGCGCTGACGCGGCAGGTCCGCGCCTCGGACGTGGTTGGTCGGCTCGGCGGCGACGAGTTTGCTCTGCTGCTCTGGAATCTCAGCGAGACCGATGCCAAGGCGAAGGCCGCGGCCTTCGAGCAGGCGATCGACGAATTGTCCTTTGTCTTTCACGGCCAGGACGTGACCGCGGGCGCGTCCGCCGGCGTCGCGCTGCTGGGAGCGCATTCCCATGCAGGCCGCGCGCTGGAGGAGGCTGACGCGGCCATGTATGTGCGCAAGGCGCAGCGCCGGCATGAGCCGCGGATCACGCTCGTCGGTCGCTGATTCTACAGCGTGGCGAGGTCTTCCGGTACGTTGCCGAATTTACGCAGCAGCGTGGCGTCACCGAATTCGCCGGTCATGGGATCGCCGCTGCGGCTGAACGCGACCGCGCCGATGTGGCCGGCTGCGTGCGCCAGGATCTCGGCGCGCCGCAACGCGGCCGCCGAGCTCTGGCATTCCTCGGCGACGCCCGCGACCGGCGATCCGTCGGCATCGATCAGGAAGGGCATTGCAACGTAGTAGGTCACATCCGACATAGCGTTGCTCCAGGCAGGGCATGATCCAGAAGAGTTTGCGCTTGGATCATGCTGCGCGATCTCATCGCGCCTTTGAACTCAGGCGGCGCTGCTCTTGCTCCGCAACTTGCTCCGCGAGGTCTCGGGAATGCAGCCGGCTGAAATTGCCGCCTGCAATTCTTCCAGCTCGGCTTCCAGATATTCATTGGCCATGATCAGCGCCTTGATGGTGCTGCGCAGATTGCCGTCGCACATCGCGATCGCCTGATCGCAGGCCTGTTCATAATGGCTGTTGTCGAGAAGGGCGGTTGCCGGCATCTGCGTTGTCCTTCTGTATTGTCCTTGGGCGTTTCCTGGGGGCGTTGGGCGCTCAGATGTTCCTATTTTGTTCTTTTTGAGTCAAGCGGATTCACGTGCGGCGAGCCGCCGCGAAAAGTCCGCTCGCGATCAGGCGATAATGTCCGGCGTGATCTGGTCTTCGATGAAGGCGATGCGGTCGCGCAACAGCAGCTTGCGCTTCTTCAACCGCTGCAACCGCAATAGGTCAGGGGCGGGCGATTGATGCAATGCATCGATCGCCGCATCGAGATCTCGGTGTTCCTGCTGCAACCGGGTGAGCTCGGCTTCAAGCTCACGCTCGTCTTCATTCGTCATGTCTGCGGTGGCCGAAAAACCGAAAGGCTTGAGACTGGGCTGTGGATGCCCTGTGGAAATTATCGTCCTTGCGCGGCGTGATCGCAAGCGATCTGCGACACCGGCTCACCAATCTTCCGCAACATACTCAACGATTCGCTGCGGCGCTGCGCAAGCGCATTGATATCATGGATTTTTCCTGCGTGGTTCCCTACTCACGCTTCATTACATATGAATTTTCAAAAATGACGCTGCGACGACGGATACATATCGACAGAACGAATCGCTGATGTAGACTTCCGCGTCCGGATCGAATCCTAAGGTCATCCCTACCGAGGAGGTTTCGAATGACAATTCAGGCACATCTGGTTGAATTGGAGCGGAAGCACAAACTTCTCGAAAACGAATTGCACGAAGCTCTCGTGCACCTTTCAACAGACGACCTGCAAATTGTTGAGTTGAAGCGCCGGAAGTTGCTGGTCAAGGACCAGATCGAACGTCTGAAGCAATCTGGCGACACGCTTCACTAGCAACCCCCGTAATATCGTAGAGTTGATCGTACCCTTCACGCAGGGATGAGGGCTATTGCACTCGTCCCTGCGTGAAGGTGCGCGCCGTGCAGAGCGATCTGCGCGGCGCTTAGATGTTTGCGAGCTCGGCGACGTGATCCGCGATCGCGAGCGACGACGTCAGTCCCGGCGATTCGATGCCAAACAGGTTGATCAGGCCTTCGACGCCGTGATCGCGCGGGCCCTGCATCAAGAAATCCTGCGTGGCCACCGCCGGCGGCACGATCTTCGGGCGGATGCCCGAATAGCTCGGCATCAACGCGCCGTCAGGCAGCGTCGGCCAGTATTTGCGGATTGCCGGATAGAAGCGCTCGGCGCGTGACGGGTCGACCTCGTAGTCGATTGTCTCGATCCACTCGACGTCGGGGCCGAAGCGCGCCTGCCCTGCCATGTCCAGCGTCAGATGCACGCCGAGCCCGCCGGGCTCCGGCACCGGATAGATCAGGCGTGAGAACGGCGCCTTGGCGTTGCAGCTGAAGTAGTTTCCCTTGGCGAGATAGGCCGGCGGAATTCGATCCAGCGGCATGCCGTCGATGTGGCGTGCCACCTTTGTCGCCGAGAGTCCGGCGGCGTTGACGAGGAGGCTGCATTGCAGCGTCATCGGCGCTTCACCGCCGGCCTCGATCTCGATGGTGCCGGCGGTCGCCTTGGCGCGGATCAGCGGAGTGTGGAACGCGAAGGCCGCGCCGGCGTCTTCGGCTTCGCCGCGCAGCGAGAGCATGTAGGCGTGGCTGTCGATGATGCCGGTCGAGGGCGACAGCAGCGCGGCGTCGCAGGCGAGCGCCGGCTCCAGCGCACGTGCGGCTTCGCCGGCGAGCAACTGCATGTCGAGCACACCATTGGCCTCGGCATGCGCCTTGATCGATTGCAGCTTCTCGGTTTCCTTCGCGCTGGTCGCAACGATCAGCTTGCCGCAATTCTTGTGCGGGATGCCGTGTTCGCTGCAATAGCGGTAGAGCGCGTGCTTGCCGCTGACGCACATGCGCGCCATCCAGCTCCCGGCGCGGTAGTAGATGCCGGCATGGATCACCTCACTGTTGCGCGAGGAGGTGATGGTGCCGATGGCCTCGGCTTCTTCCAGCACGATGACCTCGCGCCCGGCCCGGGCGAGCTTCCGAGCCACCGCGAGCCCGACCACGCCGGCTCCGATGACGACGCAGTCGACCCTATCCATGGTTGTGCGGGATTCTCGCTGGAGCCGATGGCGCCGGTCTGCCCGGGAAACGGGCCGCGTGGCTGTTTTCCGTTAAGGAAGCATTTATCATGTCAGGGCAATTGCCGTATTTTGCGTCACATTTTTCTGTTGCACGAACAGGCGTTTACCCGATCCAAACCCGCGAGGCCAGACAATCCGACGTTGAAATCGCGGGTGGCTGATGGCTGAGAGGAACTGGCACGTAGGCAGCATGCTTCCGATTGCTGTGCAGGCCGTCGTGTGCCTCGCCGGCGCGGTTGCACCTTCGCGTGCCTTTGCGCAGTCGGACAGCTTCGCTCTGCCGAGCTATCTCGGCCATCTCGACCCCAATCTGATCTGGGAAGCCCTGATCGGGGGCATCATCGTCTGCTCGTTCCTGGCGGCAATCGCGTTGTGGATCCATTCCGCGCTGCGCCGGAGCAAGCGCGCGCAGCTGCGGCGCAACGCCTTCGTCTCCTCCGCCATGAACAATCTCAACCAGGGCGTGGTGATGACGGATGCGCAGCGGCGCATCATCCTCTGCAACGATCGCTATCTCGAGATCTACGGCCTGACGCGCTCGGACCTGTGGACCGGCATGACCGGCCACGACATCCTCGAGTTGCGGCGAAAGCGCGGGGTCCTCGCCGTCTCCGCCGACGATTTTTACGAGAAGGCCGCAAGTCCCAACGGCCTGATCGGCGAGTTGCCTGACGGACGCGCCATCCTGGTGAAATATTTCATTCTGCCGAATGGCGGTTCGGTGGCGACCCATCTCGACGTCAGCGAGCAGCGCAAGCTGTCGCGGCAGCTCGCCTCGACCAAGCAATTCCTGGAAACGGTGCTGGACAACGTGCCGGCCTGTGTGGCCGCGAAGAACATCGAAGATGGCCGCTACATCTTTGCCAACAGCGCCTATGAGCGCTTCTGGGGTTTTTCGCGGGACCAGGTCGTCGGCAAGACCGCGCGCGAGCTGTTCGGCCCCAATTCGGCGGCGAACATCGAAGCGACCGACAGGGCAGCGCTTCTGGCACCGGAAGGGCAGTATCGCAACGAATTCGAGGTCGAGCGCGGCTCGGCCCGGCGCAAGGTAGCCTCGATCCGCATCGTGGTCCGCAACGAGAGCAACAAGCCTGAATTCCTGCTGCTGGTGTTCGAGGACATCTCCGACCGCCAGTCGCTGTCGCAGGAGCTGGAGAGCACCAAGAAGTTCCTCGAGCTCGTGGTCGACAACATCCCGGTTGCGCTGATCGTCGAGCAGGTCAAGGACGGCCGCTATCTCCTCGCCAACCGCAGCGCCGAGACGATCCTCAACCGCAGGCGCGAGGAAGCCACGGGCCTGACTGCGTCCGACATCTTCAATCCCAAGGAAGCCAAGCTGATCATCGCGCGCGACGAGGCCGCGATCAAGAAGCGCGGGATGATCACCGAGGAGCATCCGATCTCCACCAAGGACGGCCTGAGGCTGTTCCTCACCCGCCGCGCCACCGTGCTGAACGATTCCGGCGAGCCGCAATACCTCATCAAGACCCACGAAGACGTCACCGACCGCCGGCAGACCGAGTCGCGCATGGCGCACATGGCCTATCACGACGGCCTCACTGATTTGCCGAACCGCGCCGCCTTCCTTCAGGCGCTGACCCAGATGATCGAGGCCTGCGAAGGCACCGGCGAGGAGTTCGCGGTCCTCTGCGTCGACCTCGACGGCCTCAAGGAGGTCAACGACGTCTTCGGTCATGCGCTCGGCGATAAGCTCCTGATCGAGGTGGCCCAGCGGCTCCAGGACTCCGCGCGCGGCGGCGTGGTGGCGCGCCTGTCCGGCGACGAGTTCGGCCTGATCATCGACGGCAAGCAGCCGGAAGCGGGACTCGCGCTGGCGCAGCAGGTCGGCGAGGCGGTCGCGCAGGAATTCCAGATCGACGGCCGGGCGGTTCGCGCCGGCGCCACCACCGGCATGTCGATCTTCCCGCACAATGGTGCCGACGCCGCCTCGCTGCTCGCCAATGCCGGTGCGGCGCTGTTCCGCGCCAAGCAGAAGTCGCGCGGCACGATCAGCCTCTACCAGCCGGAGATGGACCAGCAGATCCGCGATCGCCGCGTGCTGCACCAGGATCTGTCGATGGCGATCAAGAACGGCGAGCTCTCGCTGGCCTTCCAGCCGCAGGGGGCCGCGCGCCACAGCGTCGCCGAGAGCAAGATCATCGGTTTCGAGGCGCTGGCGCGCTGGCAGCATCCGGTGCGCGGCCAGGTCTCCCCGGTCGAGTTCATCCCGATCGCGGAAGAGAGCGGCCTGATCGTCGAGATGGGCGAGTGGATCCTGCGCGAGGCCTGCCGCGAGGCGGCATCCTGGCCGAAGCCGCTCCAGGTCGCGGTCAATCTGTCGCCGGCTCAGTTCATGCACGGCGACGTTGTCGGGCTCGTTCATTCGATCCTGATCGAGACGGGCCTTTCGCCCGGCCGGCTCGAGCTCGAAATCACCGAGGGCGTACTGATCGAGGATTTCGACCGCGGCCTTGCACTGCTGCGCCGGTTGAAGGCGCTTGGCGTGCGCATCTCGATGGACGATTTCGGCAGCGGCTATTCTTCGCTGAGCTATCTCCAGGCGTTCCCGTTCGACAAGATCAAGATCGACCGCGCCTTCATCATCAATCTTGGCCGCAATCCGCAATCGGCGGCGATCGTGCGCGCGGTGATCGATCTCGGCCACGGCCTCGAAATGTCGATCATCGCCGAGGGGGTCGAGACGGTCGATCAGCTCGCCTTCCTCGCCAAAGAGGGCTGTGACGGCGTGCAGGGCTATCTGCTCGGCAAGCCCCTGCCGATCGGCCAATATGCCGGCCTCGTCGGCCGCGCCGTGCCCATGGAGCTTGCGCTCAAGACCGGCTAGTGATGGCGAGCGCTTCGCTCCCCTCTCGACGGTTTCATGGCGGACTACGATCTTGCGATCATCGGCGGCGGCCTGAACGGCGTCAGCCTCGCGCGCGATGCGGCCGGTCGTGGCCTGCGCGTCAACCTCTTCGAGCAGGGCGATCTCGGCGGCGGGCCCGCGG